>NZ_JBITHP010000002.1:203966-533413 GCF_044458105.1 Embleya sp. NPDC050493 | reverse complement strand
AAGGGCGGCCATCGAGAACCTCAACCGCTGTGTCGAGCGGATGCTGTTCGCCGCCCCGGCCCCCCCCCCCCCCCCCCCCCCCCCCCCCCCCCCCCCCCCCCACCCCCCCCCCCCCCCCCCCCCCCCCCCCCGCGGGCGGGCCCCCCCCCCCCCCCCCCCCCCGCCGCTCTTTCCGCTGTCCTGCCGTTTCCGCCGGCGTGCCCTGCCGCGGAGGTGCTTGTTGCGCAAGGTCCTCGTTGCGGAGGGGTACTCGTTGGCCAGGTGCTCGCCGCGGACGTGTCGCGCGGTGTCACGGGTCGTCGCGCCCGCTCCCGCCGTGTTACGAACTACGCACGCACCACCGCGGTGCCGACCGCCTTGTCGTGGAACCCGCGCCCGTCCCGGTCGTAGATCGCCGGCGGGATCACCAGGCACAGCAGGAACGTGCGCACCACGACCGCGAGCGGCAACAGCGTGTCGCGAGTGACCGAGACCACCCGAATGCCCATGATGCGCTTGCCGAAGGTCCAGCCGATCGTGCTCACCAGCAGCAGGTTCTCGGCGGCGAACAGGGCGAGGGTGCCCCAGCTCGTCCCGGGGTCGTTGAGGTCGCCGCCGCCCAGGAAGGACAGCGCGATGACGTAGCAGATGCCCCAGTCGATGAGCAGGGCGATCAGCCTGCGCCCGGTCGGTGCCAATGAATTGGGCCCGTCCTCGGGCAGCCCGAGACGCTTGCCGCGGTAGCCGAAGTCTTCGCCCGCCGTCCCGGGGGCCTGGTTCCGCGATGCGGTCGTGTTCTCGTCCACCACTCCAAAGTAGACGAGCCGGGCCGATTCGCCCGCCCCGGGGTGCGCGTGGTCGGGTTGATCATGGGCATGCATCCAGGCAAGACGGGCTAGACCGTACGGGTGTGTGCGTAACATCCCGGAAACACGAGGGACACCGACGGGAAACCGCTCCCGCCTACCTTCGAGGCCTAGTGGCCACCGGGGAGGAGGCCGCTCCCCGCGAACGCAACTACCCGCGCCTGGCGCCGGGTCGAGGAGGATTGATGTTCAACAACGCCGAAGAGGTGTCGCGATACATCGCCGACAACGACGTCAAGTTCGTCGACGTTCGTTTTTGCGACCTGCCTGGCGTGATGCAGCACTTCACGGTCCCGGCGAAGACGTTCGACCCGACCGAGACGCTGGCATTCGACGGATCCTCGATCCGCGGCTTCCAGGCGATCCACGAGTCGGACATGGCGCTTCGCCCCGACCTGTCCACGGCGCGGCTCGACCCGTTCCGCAAGGACAAGACGCTCAACATCAACTTCTTCATCCACGACCCGCTGACGGATGAGGAGTACAGCCGCGACCCGCGCAACGTCGCGAAGAAGGCCGAGCGCTACCTCGCCGGCACCGGCATCGCCGACACGGCGTACTTCGGCCCCGAGGCCGAGTTCTACGTGTTCGACAGCGTGCGCTTCGCGACTGGCGCGAACGAGTCCTTCTACCACATCGACTCCGAGGCGGGCGCCTGGAACACCGGTGCGGAGGAGAACAACCGCGGCTACAAGGTCCGCTACAAGGGCGGCTACTTCCCGACCCCGCCGGTCGACCACTTCGCCGACCTGCGCGCGGAGATCTCCCTGGAGCTGGAGGCGGCCGGTCTGGAGATCGAGCGCCAGCACCACGAGGTGGGCACCGCCGGCCAGGCCGAGATCAACTACAAGTTCAACACGCTGCTCGCGGCGGCCGACGACCTGATGCTGTTCAAGTACATCGTCAAGAACGTCGCGTGGCGCAACGGCAAGACCGCGACCTTCATGCCGAAGCCGATCTTCGGTGACAACGGCTCGGGCATGCACTGCCACATGTCGCTGTGGACCGACGGCTCGCCGCTGTTCTACGACGAGCAGGGTTACGCGGGTCTGTCCGACACCGCCCGCTACTTCATCGGCGGCCTGCTCAAGCACGCCCCGTCGCTGCTCGCCTTCACCAACCCGACGGTCAACTCGTACCACCGTCTGGTCCCGGGCTTCGAGGCGCCGGTCAACCTGGTCTACTCGCAGCGCAACCGCTCGGCCTGCATCCGCATCCCGATCACGGGCAGCAACCCGAAGGCCAAGCGCGTCGAGTTCCGCGTCCCGGACCCGTCGGCCAACCCGTACCTGGCCTTCGCCGCCCAGCTGATGGCCGGCCTCGACGGCATCAAGAACAAGATCGAGCCGCTCGAGCCGGTCGACAAGGACCTGTACGAGCTGGCCCCCGACGAGCACCAGGCCGTCCCCCAGGTCCCCGGCACCCTCGCCGAGGTCCTGGACGCCCTGGAGGCCGACCACGAGTACCTCCTCGAAGGCGGCGTGTTCACCCAGGACCTGATCGACACCTGGATCGAATACAAGCGCACCAAGGAAATCGACCCGGTCCGCCTGCGCCCCCACCCGCACGAGTTCGAGCTCTACTTCGACATCTAAGCCGAAGTCCTGCTGACCTGCGGGTTCACCCCTTAGGCGGCCCGACAGGGCACAACGAGGGCACTCCCCCGAAGAACAAGGCCGTCGACCGCTGCTTCCAGAGCGCGGTCGACGGCCTTCTTCGTGCGCTCCTCGCCCGTGCTTGCTTCCGGACGAGGTCGTACATCGGGCGCCGGCGTGATCGGAGCTGCGGTTGCCTGGTCCGGAACGGCCCTGCCCCCCGCATGCGGCGGGGGCAGGGCCGATTTCGTTGCGACAACCCCGGCCGGCACATACCCCCGTGAGGTATTTTTGCTCTCGACCTCTGGCGTGTCGATACCCCCCTAGGGTATGTTCCTGATCGCTCGATACCCCCTACGCGTATCTACGGAGTGATCACCATGTCCCAACCGCAGGCGGCACCCAACCCACGGCGCTGGTCGGCGCTCGCGCTGATCGCGCTTGCCCAGTTCATGGTCATCATGGACACGTCGATCATCGGTGTGGCGCTGCCCGAGATGCGTACCGATCTCGGCTTCTCGCAGGAGAACCTGTCCTGGGTCTTCAACGCCTACGTGGTCGCCTTCGGCGGCCTGCTCCTGCTCGGCGGGCGGCTGTCCGACCTGTTCGGCGCCAAGCGCATGTTCAGCGCCGGCTGGGCCGTCCTGGGCGCCGGTTCACTCGCCGCCGGCCTCGCCGACGAGGTCTGGGTCGAACTCGCCGGCCGCGCCGTGCAGGGTGTCGGCGCCGCGCTCATCGCGCCCTCGGCCCTGACCCTGTTGATGATGCTCTTCGGCGGCAACCCCAAGGAGCTCACCAAGGCCTTCGCGCTGTACGGCGCCGCGGCTCCTGCCGGCGGTACGGCCGGCGTCTTCCTCGGCGGCCTGATCACCGAGTACGCCAGCTGGCCGTGGGTCTTCTACATCAACATCCCGGTCGCGATCCTGGCCCTCGTCGCCACCCCGGCGCTGATGCCCGACGCCCCCGCCCGCCGCGGCGGCATCGACATCCTCGGCGCGATCACCGTCACCGCCGGCCTCGGTACCGTCGTGTACGCCGTCGTCCGGGCCCCGGAGACCGGCTGGACCTCGGCCGAGACGCTCCTCGTGCTCGCCGCCGGCATCGCGCTCACCGCCCTGTTCCTGCTGCTCCAGGGCAAGCGGGCCGAGCCGCTGATGCCGCTGCGCATCCTGCGTACGCCGGGCCTCGCCGGCGCCAACCTCGCCCAGTTGCTGATGGCGGGCGCCTGGATCCCGATGTGGTTCTTCCTCAACCTCTACCTTCAGCAGGTCCTCGGCCTGGGCGCCTTCGCCTCCGGCTCCGCGCTGCTGCCGATGACCGTCGCCATCATGGTGATGATGATCGTGCTCGCTCCGCGGCTGATCGCCCGCTTCGGCCCGGCCCCGCTCGTGGTCGCCGGTCTCGCCGCGCTCGCGGGTGGCATGTTGTGGCTGTCCTTCGTCCGCGCCGACGGCAACTACTGGGTCGACGTCCTGCCCGCGTCCCTGCTCGCCGCCGCCGGCATGGCCCTCGCCTTCATCCCCTCCCTCGGCACGGCCATCTCCAGCGCCCGTCCCGAGGAGGGCGGCCTCGCCTCCGGCATCGTCAACACCAGCTACCAGATCGGCTCCGCGCTCGGCCTGGCCGCCATGACCGCCGTCGCCGCCGCACACGGCGCCCGGGAGGTCGGCAACCCCGCCGCCCTCACCGACGGCTTCTCGGCGGCCTTCCTCGGCGCCGCCGCCATCGCCGCCGCCGGCGCCCTGATCGCCGCCGCCACCCTGCGCAAGCCGGCGCCCACCGCAGCCGCACCGGCCGCCTCCGCCGACGACTCCCCCGAGCCCCTCTCGACCCACTGACCACGCCCCGGCCCGATGACCCCGGCCGAGGCCACCGACCCCACCGGAACCGAAAACGACACCGAACCGAGATCCACACCCGAACCGAGGCCGGCACCGAACCGAGATCGACACCCGAACCGACGACACCACCAGGATCGCCAACCACACCCGAACCGACGACAACACGCCGAGCGCCGCCCTCCACACCCCCGGAGGGCGGCGCTCGCACATCCGCCCCGCCCCGCGATCGCGAGACCCCGCCGCCATCCCCGGGTGCCCCACAGGGCACGAGACCCCACCCCGGCACCCCGTGCACCATCCGACGAGAAGTCCGATTCCTCCCTCCGGAGAAGGAGAAGATCACCCTTGGATGGCCCTACAGGGTGATCGGCGAAAGCACGGGCTCTGGCAGACTTGACCCATGGGGGGCATTCCGAGCCGAGAGACCATGCCGCCGTCGGGGCGACGGGTGACCGACGAAGCCGGACGGACAACCATGCAGTCAATCCCCACGAAGGCCCATCCGCGGTCTCGATTGCGTGCATATCTGAGCACGCCGCGTCGGCCGCGATTCGTGGTCGAACTCGCGTTGATCGCGTTGAGTTACTGGGTCTACTCACTCATCCGCAACGCGGTGCCCGAGCGGGAGCATCTCGCCGTGGACCGCGCCAGGCAACTGCTCGATCTCGAACATGCGCTGCACATCGACATCGAACACAGCGTCAACCACGCCGTCAACGGCGTCACATGGTTGATCGTGTCGATGAACTACTACTACGCGACGCTGCACTTCGTGGTGACCATCGGCGTCCTGGTGTGGCTCTTCCACCGGCATCCGGGCCGCTACCGGGCCGTGCGCACGGTGCTGTTCCTGACCACCGGCGTGGCGCTGTTCGGATACTTCTTCTTCGCCCTGGCCCCACCGCGGCTGCTGCCGGGCGCGGGCTACATCGACACCGTCCTGGTCCACCACACGTGGGGCTCGATGGCATCCGGGGACATGAAGAACGTCTCCAACCAGTACGCCGCGATGCCGTCGATGCACATCGGCTGGTCGACGTGGTGCGCGATGGCGATCGTGATGTTCGCCCGGCCGATGTGGGTCAAGGTGCTCGGGGTGATGTACCCGATCGCGACCCTGTTCGTGATCGTGGCGACCGGCAACCACTTCGTGCTCGACGCGGTCGGCGGCTGGATCACCCTCGCCGCGGCCTTCGGTCTGCAGTGCCTGCTGAACGGGCGCTCCGCGTACCGCTTCCCGCAGTACCCGCCGGACGATCCGCGCGCGGCGACCGAGCCCGGTGGTCGACCCGCCGAGCCCGAGCCCGAGCGCGCGCCCGCGAGTGTGGGCGGCCCGGGCGGGCCGCCCGACGACGCACGGCGCGAGCAGCCTCAGCGCGAGCCCGTCGAAGTCTCGTCCTCGCCGTAGAACACCCGCTCCACCACGACCCGGGCGAGCCGGGTCACCCGGCGGTACTCCTCGATCAGGCTGCCGGTCTCGTCCGACGGGTGGCCGAGCAGCCGGGCCACCCCGCCCAGCTCGCGCACATCGGTCGGGAAGCTGTCCGAGGACCGGCCGCGCACGATCATCACCGCGTTGCGCACCCGGGTGGCCCCGACCCACGCGTCGTCCAGGATTTGTGCGTCGTGTCCGTCGAGCAGTCCCGCGTCCCGGGCCGCCGCGAGGCCCTGCCGGGTGCCGGTCACCCGCAACGCGGGCACGGCGTGCGCGTGCCGCAGTTGCAACAGCTGGACCACCCATTCCACGTCGGCCAACCCGCCGCGCCCGAGCTTGGTGTGCGTGGTCGGGTCGGCGCCGCGGGGCAGCCGCTCGGACTCGATCCGGGCCTTCATCCGGCGGATCTCGCGCACCTGGGCGTCGTCGATCCCGCCCCACGGGTGCCGCAGCGGATCGACCATGGTCAGGAACCGCCGACCCAGGTCGGCGTCCCCGGAGGTGAAGTCGGCGCGCAGCAGCGCCTGGCTCTCCCACAGCTTGGACCAGCGCTCGTAGTACGCCCGGTAGGACGCCAACGTGCGTACCAGCGGGCCCTGTCGCCCCTCGGGCCGCAGGTCGGCGTCGATCAACAGCGGCGGGTCCGTGGACGGGATCTGCAACAGTCGGCTCACCTCGTGGCACACGCTGTGTGCGGCCCTGGTCGCGGCCTCCTCCTGCGCGCCCTCGATCGGTTCGTGGACGAACATCACGTCCGCGTCGCTGCCGTAGCCCTGCTCGTAGCCGCCGAACCGGCCCATCGCGATGATCGCGATCCGGGTCGGGATCGGCCCCATCGTGCGCTCGCACGCGTCTATCGCGGCCTGGAGCGCGCCGGTCAGCGTCGCCGCGTTGACATCGGTGAGCGCCTTGCCGATGGCATCCACGTCCAGCCGGCCCAACACGTCGGCCGCGACGATCCGGAACAACTCGCGGCGACGCACGCTGCGCGCCGCCTGCACCGCGCTCTCCGGCCCCGGCGCACGTCCCACCGCGGCCAGGATCTCGGTCTCCAGCGCCGCCCGCGAGCGCGGCCGCAGCCCGTCCACGTCGCCGAGTATCGCCACCGCCTCGGGTGCCCGCAGCAGCAGATCCGGCGCCAACCGCCCGGACGCGAGCACCCGGGCCATGTACTCGGCCGCCGCGCCCGACGAACCCGCCCCGGAGTCGCGGAGCAGGCGCAGGTACCAGTGCGTGTTGCCGAGCGCGTCGGAGACCTGTCGGAAGGCGAGCAGCCCGGCGTCGGGATCCGCCGAGTCGGCGAACCAGCTCAGCATCACCGGCAGCAGCGTGCGCTGGATCGAGGCGCGCCGGCTGACCCCGGACGCGAGCGCCTCCAGGTGGCGCAGCGCGGCGGCCGGGTCGGCGTACCCCAGGGCCTCGAAGCGGGCCCGTGCGGCCTCCGGGGTCAGCCGCTGCTCGCCCGCCTTGAGCCGGGCGACCGCGTCCAGGAGCGGCCGGTAGAACAACTTCTCGTGCAGTCGGCGAACCTCCACCGTCTGCTGCTTCCAGGCCTTCTCCAACTCGCCCACCGGGTTGGCGCGCATGCCCATCGAGCGGCCGATCCGGCGCAGTTCGCCCGGGTCGGTCGGCATCAGGTGGGTGCGGCGCAGCCGGAAGAGCTGGATCCGGTGCTCCAGCGTGCGCAGGAAGCGGTACGCGGCGTCCAGCGCGGCACCGTCGTCGCGGCCCACGTAGCCGGCCGCGGACAGCGCGGCGAGCGCGTCCAGGGTGGCGCCGCAGCGCAGTGCCGGATCGGACTTGCCGTGCACCAGTTGGAGGAGTTGGACCGCGAATTCGATGTCGCGCAGGCCGCCGGGTCCGAGCTTGACCTCGCGCTCCACCTCGCGTGCGGGGATGCTGTCCACGACGCGGCGGCGCATCGCCTGCACGTCGGCGACGAAGTTCTCCCGGCGGGCGGCGGTCCACACCAGCGGGGACACGCTGTCCAGGTACTTGCGGCCCAGCGCCGCGTCGCCGGCCACCGGGCGGGCCTTGAGCAGGGCCTGGAACTCCCAGGTCTTGGCCCAGCGTTCGTAGTAGGCGAGGTGGCTGGCCAGGGTGCGGGTGAGCGGGCCGTTGCGGCCTTCCGGGCGCAGGTTGGCGTCCACCTCCCAGATCGAGCCCTCGATCGTGGTCGCCGAGCAGGCCCGCATCAGCGCGCCGGCCAGCCGGTTGGCGGCGGCGACCGCGACGCCCTCGGGCACGCCGGGGGGCGCCTCGGCGACGAAGACCACGTCGACGTCGCTGATGTAGTTGAGTTCGCGTCCGCCGCACTTGCCCATGCCGATCACCGCGAGCCGGCACTGCTCGGCCTCGACCGGGTGTTCGCGCCGGACCAGGTCGAGCGCGGCGTCCAGGGTGGCGCCGGCCAGGTCGGCGAGTTCGGTGGCCACGGTCGGCTCGTCGGCGCTGCCGCACACGTCGCGGGCGGCGATCGAGAGCAGGCAGCGCCGGTAGCCGATCCGCAGCGCGTCCAGGGCCGGGTCGCCGCGCAGGCCGGCGGTGGCGGTGGTGAGTACGGCGTGGAAGTAGGCCGGTGTGGGCCGGGCGTCCTGCACGTCGTAGGTGACCAGGGTGCGCCAGTCGTCGGGGTGGCGCGCGAGGTGGTCGCCCAGGGCCGCGCTCACGCCCAGGACGCCCAGTATCCGGTCCCGGAAGGGCTTCGCCGAGGCGAGTGTGGACAGCAGGACGGAGCGGTCGGCGGCGGCCTCGGCGAGCCGGACCAGGCCGAGCAGCGCGAGGTCGGGGTCGGCGGTGGCGGCGAGCGCGTCCAGGAAGAGCGAGTCGTCCCCGGCGCCGAGCAGTGCCGGGTCGCGCAGGTGGCGCGCGGCGGCCGCGATGTCGGTGAAGCCGAGCCGGACCAGGCGCCCGTCGGTGGCCGCCGGTTCGCGAGGCTGATCCACAGAGGTCACCGGCCGAGCGTATCCGGTCAAACGGCTGATCGATCAAGAACGGAACTGGGAATGTGGACGCGCCGCACGGGGCTCGCCGAGCCCCCCGACCGCGGCGAACTCGAATGCGGCGCGCCCTTGCCCGGTGGCGGACGACGATTCCACTCTGCGAGCCGTCCGTCCCACGGCCCGAAGAGGCCTCCGTAGCAACGAGCCGCCATACGCCACCGTACGGAACGTCACCCTACGTTAGCGTAGGTGCCATGCGCAACGGTGTTCCCTCGGAGAGGGTTCAATCAGACGACGAACCGGAACGGCCCGCTCGCCCCGGCCGCCGCACCCTCAGCCGAGAGGACTGGGCTCGGGCCGCCCTGGAGGCGATGCGAGAGGGCGGCCTGGGTGCGGTCGCGGTGGAACCCCTCGCGGAGAGCCTCGGCACCACCAAGGGCAGCTTCTACTGGCACTTCAAGGATCGCGACTCGCTCATCCAGGCCGCCCTGGAGCGCTGGATGGCCGAGTCCGAGGAACTGATGGCCGCGGCCGAACGCATCGAGGATCCGGCGGAGCGCGGCCGTCGGCTCACCGAGTACGCCTTCACCGCACCCAGCGGTGCGGACATCACCACCACGCTGCTGATCCACGCCCAACACCCGGTGGTGGGCCCGATCCTGGAGCAGGTCACCCGCCGTCGCCTGGAGTTCGGCGCCCGCCTCACCGAGGAACTCGGTCTGCCCGCCGACGCCGCCTACCGGCACGCGCTGACCGCGCTGACGATGACCGTCGGCATCGCGTTGATCCGCCGGGGTGCGCCGCAACTGCTGCCCCAGGGCGAGGACAAGGACGCCTACGTCCGCTACATCCTGGAACTGCTCGGCCCGCCGATGACGTGAGCACCCGCGCGCTGCCCGACGACGAACGGCCCGACCCCACGCCGGGGTCGGGCCGTTCGCGTCGCGCTCGCCCTCGGGCGACGGGTGCGCTCAGAGCACCGGCAGGTACCGCTTCAGCTCGAAGGGGGTCACCTGCTGGCGGTACTCCTCCCACTCGTGCCGCTTGTTGCGCAGGAAGAACTCGAAGACGTGCTCGCCGAGGATCTCCGGCAGCAGTTCGCTGCGCTCCATCAGCGCGATCGCCTCGGCGAGGTTCTGCGGCAGCGGTGCGATGCCCAGTGCGCGGCGCTCGGCGTCGGTCAGCGCCCACACGTCGTCCTCGGCGCCGGCGGGCAGTTCGTAGCCCTCCTCGACGCCCTTGAGCCCGGCGCCGAGCAGCACGGCGTAGGCCAGGTAGGGGTTGCACGCCGAGTCGATCTGGCGCACCTCGATCCGGGTGGACTGCCCCTTGGTGGGCTTGTACATCGGCACCCGCACCAGCGCGGAGCGGTTGTTGTGCCCCCAGCAGATGTACGAGGGGGCCTCGCCGCCCATGCCCGCGGTGCGCGCGGACGCGCCCCACAGCCGCTTGTACGAGTTGACCCACTGGTTCGTGATCGCGGCCATCTCGCCCGCGTGCATGAGCAGGCCCGCGATGAACGAGCGGCCGACCTTGGAGAGCTGGTACTCGGCGCCGGCCTCGTAGAAGGCGTTGCGATCGCCCTCGAACAGGGACAGGTGCGTGTGCATGCCCGAGCCCGGGTGCTCGGAGAACGGCTTGGGCATGAAGGACGCGTGCACGCCCTGCTCCAGCGCGACCTCCTTGACCACCAGGCGGAAGGTCATGATGTTGTCCGCCGTGCTCAGCGCGTCCGCGTAGCGCAGGTCGATCTCCTGCTGGCCCGGCGCACCCTCGTGATGGCTGAACTCGACCGAGATGCCCATGTTCTCGAGCATCGTGATCGCCTGTCGGCGGAAGTCCTGGCCGACCGGCTGCGGGGTGTGGTCGAAGTAGCCGCTGTGGTCCACCGGAGTCGGCGGGCGCCCGTCGACCGGCTTCTCCTTGAACAGGAAGAACTCGATCTCGGGGTGCGTGTAGAAGGTGAAGCCCTTCTCCGACGCCCGCTCCAGGGTGCGCTTGAGCACGTAGCGCGGGTCCGCGAAGGACGGCGAGCCGTCGGGCATCAGGATGTCGCAGAACATCCGCGCGGTACCGGGCGCCTCGGCCCGCCACGGCAGAATCTGGAACGTGGCCGGATCCGGCTTCGCCAACATGTCGGATTCGTGCACGCGCGCGAATCCCTCGATCGCCGAGCCGTCGAACCCGATGCCTTCCGCGAAGGCCTGTTCCAGTTCGGCCGGAGCCACCGCGACCGACTTCAGGAAGCCGAGCACATCGGTGAACCACAGCCGCACGAACCGGATGTCGCGCTCCTCCAGGGTGCGGAGCACGAACTCCTGCTGCTTATCCATAATTCCCTATCCTTGCAGGTCGGACGGCCTGTGAGCGATCGGCAGGGGCACTGCGGGGCACACGAGTATCCCGCTTCAGGGTTTCGGGCACATTACGTACCCTTTGCGTTGCACTCCTGCTCGCACACGGGTACCGCCGTGCTCGCGTGACTCCCGTGGTCCTGTACCCCGAGAACCGCTCCATGGGCGACCTGCGGGATACCTTTTCGCGCGGCGTCGCACCCTCCGGGGATCCCGTCGGGCGAGCCGTCGGGGCCCGGTGGTGAACTGTGCCCAGGGTATCGCCCGAGTGCTTTGCCGCCGAGCCCCGGGCCTGCTCGAACAAACGGCTTTCGCCCGCCGTTCGCCTGCGGTTTTCCGGCCGGCCGAGCAGCCGCCATCGCGTCCGGGACGGGGTCCGCACGGCGCGCCGTCGACACCTGCCCCACTATTCGTCACTTTGACGCCAAGGGTCGGGTACATTGAGTCGGGTGACCCGGATTCGCATCGCCCTCAGCCAGATCGACCCCACGGTCGGCGATCTCCACGGCAACGCAGAACTGATCCTCGGCCGCACCCGGCAGGCCGCCGACCGCGGCGCGTCGCTCGTGGCGTTCCCGGAGATGGCGCTCACCGGTTACCCCGTCGAGGATCTGGCCCTGCGCTCGTCCTTCGTCGAGGCCTCCCGCCTCGCGCTGGAGGCGCTCGCGGCCCGGCTGGCCGCCGAGGGGCTGGGCGAGATCGCGGTCGTGGTGGGCCACCTGGACCGGTGCGCGGTGTCCACGCCCCGGCTGGGCCGCCCGGCCGGGGCCCCGCAGAACGCGGTCGCGGTGCTGCACGGCGGCCGGATCGTGGCCCGCTCGGCCAAGCACCACCTGCCCAACTACGGCGTCTTCGACGAGTACCGCTACTTCGTCCCGGGCGATGGACTCCTGGTCACCCGGATCGGCGGGATCGACATCGCGATCGCGGTCTGCGAGGACCTGTGGCAGGAGGGCGGCCCGGTGGCCGCCGCACGCGCCGCGCGGGTCGGCCTGTTGTTGTCGATCAACGCGTCGCCGTACGAGGCCAGCAAGGACGACTCGCGCCTGGAACTGGTCCGCCGCCGCGCCCGCGAGGCCGATTGCATCCTCGCCTACGTCAATGCCTTCGGCGGTCAGGACGAACTCGTCTTCGACGGCGACTCGCTGATCGTGGACGCCGAGGGACGGGTGCTCTCACGCGCCGCGCAGTTCCGCGAGGAGCTGCTGATCGCCGACCTGGACCTGCCCGAGCGCACCGTCGACGACAGCGTGTACAGCGGCGGCGACGTGGTGGCCGACGGCCTGACCATCCGGCAGGTGATCGTCACCGAGCACGCCGCGCCGGTGCCCGCGCCCGCGGCCGAGCCCTCGATCGCACCCGCCCTGTCGGACGACGCGGAGATCTACGGCGCGCTGGTCCTGGGGCTGCGCGACTACGTGGTCAAGAACGGCTTCGGTTCGGTGCTGCTGGGCCTGTCCGGCGGGATCGACTCGGCCCTGGTCGCGGCGATCGCGGCGGACGCGGTGGGTGGCGCGAACGTGTACGGCATCTCGATGCCGAGCAGTTACTCCTCCGAACACTCCAAGGACGACGCGGCCGACACCGCCGAGCGGATCGGGCTGAATTACCGCCAGGTGCCGATCGCGCCGATGGTGGACGCCTACCTGGGCGCGCTCGGACTGACCGGCCTGGCCGAGGAGAACCTCCAGGCCCGAGTGCGCGGCACCACCTTGATGGGCCTGTCCAACCAGGAGGGCCATCTGGTCCTGGCCACCGGCAACAAGAGCGAGCTGGCCTGCGGCTACTCCACGCTCTACGGCGACGCGGTGGGTGGTTTCGCGCCGATCAAGGACGTACCCAAGACCGTGGTGTGGCGGCTCTCGCGCTGGCGCAACGCGGAGGCCGAGCGGCGCGGCGAGGTGGCACCGATCCCGGTCAACTCGATCACCAAGCCGCCGAGCGCCGAGCTGCGCCCGGGCCAGGTCGACGCCGACTCGCTGCCGCCGTACGAACTGCTCGACGACATCCTGGACGACTACGTCGAGCGCGACATCGGTCGCGACGCGATCGTGGCCGCGGGCTTCGAGCCGGCGATGGTGGACCGCATCCTCCACCTGGTGGACACCGCCGAGTACAAGCGTCGGCAGTACCCGCCGGGTACCAAGATCTCGCTCAAGGCATTCGGCCGGGACCGGCGGCTGCCGATCACCAACCGGTGGCGCGAGAGCGGCTGAACGCGCCCGCACAGCCACCCGAGGGCGCACGAACACGCGGCACGAGGCGACAAGGGCACGCGAAGGGGCCCGACCGATGCGGTCGGGCCCCTTCGCGTTTCGGCTCAGCGCAGTCGCAGGTCCGCCAGGACGGGCATGTGGTCGCTCGGCGTGCTGCCCAGCACCCGGGCATCGGCGGCGGCCATCCCGCGGTACATGATGTGGTCGATCGCGGCCATCGGGAACGACTCGGGCCACGTGAAGCCCATCCCGGTGCCCGCCGCGTCCTGCGCGTCCCGCAGGTATCCGGTGATCGGCTGCAGCGCGCGATCGTCGGTGGTCCCGTTCAGGTCGCCGGCCAGCACCACGTGCGGCGCCGTCTCGACCGCGAGCGACCGGGCCAGTGCGCCGATCGTGCGGTTGCGGTCGCCGACCGTGAAGCCGCTCGGGCCGAAGCGCACCGACGCCAGGTGCACGGCGTAGAACGCGACGTCGCCCTTGGGCGTCTTGATCGTCGTGCGCAGCGCGCGGGTGAAGCCCATCCCGACGTCGACCGCCTCGGCCTTGTCCATCGGGAAGCCGGCCGTGGTCCACACCGCGACCGTGCCCTCGTGCTGCACGTTCGGGTACCGGTCCTTGAGCACCGCGTTGTACAGCTTCCAGGCGCCCTCGGGCAGTTCCTCCAGCGCGATCACATCCGCGTTCGCGCCCAGCAGCGAGCGGGCGGTGCCGGCCGGGTCCGGGTTGTCCGCGTTCACGTTGAGGCTGACCACCCGCAGGTCGTGCGGGCCGCCGCCGCGGCCGGGCAGGAAGAATCCGCCGAACATGGTCACCCAGACCAGGATCGGCAACATGGTCGCGGCGACCGCGGTCCACGAGCGACGGATCGCCGCGCAGACCAGCAGCACCGGGACGACCAGACCGGCCCAGGGCAGGAAGGTCTCCACGAAGCTGCCCCAGTTGCCCGGCGTGTTGGGCACCAGCCGGTGGAACGCGAGCGGGAGGGTGGCCAGCACCGCGAACACCGCGATCACCCGGCCGCGACGCCACGGCGGGGTGCGCCAGATACGGACCGCATCCTCGCGGATTCGCTGCCACGACCATCGTGACCCGCGCCGCGGACTCCCGTCGCCGGCCGGTTGCGGCTCGGCTCCGGTGTCCGTCGTGGTGGGCCACGTCATGCTGCCTCCTGAAGTCCCGGGTTCGCGTCCCGGATGTGTCCGCGTCAACGTACGAACAAAACGTCGCCTACGTCGAAACGGACGCCGGAAAGCGGCCGATAGGTTCCCTATGGCTCAGGAGCGAGCGCGAATCCCGCCGAGCAGCGCATCCGCGATCTGCCCCGGCAGCTCCGGCTCCAGACTTGCGTTCTCCCGTACGAGCTTGCGTACCAGTATGGGGCCGGTGACCAGGTCCATCAGGACCTCCATCGGCAGGTCGGCACGCAGTTCGCCGGAATCCACCCCGCGTTGCAGCAGGCCGCGCAGAATCGCCCGGCGCTTCTCCACGACCACCTCGTGATAGCGCCGGTGCAGTTCGGGATGGCTGCGCATCTCGCCCGTGAGCATCCCCATCAGCCCGTCGCCGCGCTTGTCGACGGCCTGGAGACGCATGTGCTCCAGGACCAGGACCAGATCCTCGCGCAGCGATCGGCCCTTGAGCACCGCCGGCATCGCCTCGGCCGCCTCCACGGCCGCGACGATCAGCGCCTCCTTGCCGGGCCAGCGGCGGTAGATGGTGGCCTTGCCCACCCCCGCCTCCTGGGCCACCGCCTCGACGGAGATGGCGGCGATGCTGCGGTGTTCGTCGAGCAGGCGCAGCGTCGCGTCCAGGATTGCCCGTTCGGCCTCCTCGCTGCGCGGCCGGCCCCGGCGCGGCTTGTCCACCGCGCCGGGGTCGGCCACCGGGTCGACCGGGGGTTCGGCCGTGGGGTCGACCGGGGGTACGGCCGCTGATGCGGATGTCGCAGGCTGCATGTCAGACCTTCGCGGAGCGCTGTTCCTCGGCGGACGGCTCGACTGCGCCCGCCTGGGGGGCAGTCTGCCCGGCCTCGGGGCGCGGCATCCACAGGAACACCACGACCGCACCGATCAGCCCCACCACGGCGGATCCGATCGAGGCCGCGTGCATGGCGTCGATGAAACCGTCCTTGGCCGGGTCCACGAGCGCCGCGCCCTTGTCGCCGAGTCGGCCGGCCACCGCGAGCGTCGCCTCGACCGAGTCGCCGGCCGGGCCCTTGGGCACGTTCGGCGGGAGCTTGTCCAGGTCGCCGGAGATCCGGTCCCGGTAGACCGAGGACAACACCGAGCCCAGGATCGCCACGCCGAGCGCGCCGCCGACCTGGCGCACGGTGTTGCTGACCGCGGAGCCGGCGCCGGCCTTCTCGCGCGGCAGCGAGGACATGATCGAGTTGGTGGCCGGCGGCATCACGTGCGCCATGCCGGCGCCCTGGAAGAAGAACACCACGCACAGGATCCAGATCGGCGAGGTGCGGTCCATCCCCAGGAAGGCCAGGAAGCTCAGGCCGACCACGAGCATGCCGCCGGTGGTGACCGCACGCACGCCGAACCGCTTGACCATCCCCGAGCTGCGCGCCGAGAACATCAGCTGCGCGACCGCCAGCGGGAGCAGCAGCAGACCGGTCTGCAGCGGGGTGTAGCCGCGCACGCTCTGCAGGTAGAAGGCCATGAAGAAGGTCACGCCCATGAGCGCGAAGAACACCAGGCCGATCGCGCCGGCCGCGGCGGAGAAGGCCGGGTCGCGGAAGAACTTGACGTCCAGGGCGGGATGGTCGCTGCGCTTTTCGAACCACACGAAGAAGCCGAGGATCAGCAGGCCGAGCACGATGGTGCCGATCACCTCCGCGCTGCCCCAGCCCGCGTCGCCGCCGCGGATGATGCCGTAGACCAGCGAGACCAGACCCGCGATGGACAGCGCGACCCCGATCGGGTCGAGTCGGCCGGGCTTGGGATCGCGCGAGTCCGGCACCAGGAGCAGCATCGCCACGATGCCGACCAGCACGATCGGGACGTTGATCAGGAAGACCGAGCCCCACCAGAAGTGGTCGAGCAGCGCGCCGCCGGTGATCGGGCCGATCGCGATCGCCAGGCCCACCGCGCCGGACCAGATGCCGATCGCCTTGGGCCGCTCGTGCGGCTCGAACACGTTGCTGATGATGGACAGGGTGGCCGGCATCACGAAGGCGCCACCGAAGCCCATCACCGCGCGGGCGGCGATCAGTTGCTCGGGGCTTCGCGAGTAGGCGGAGAGCAGCGACGCGAGGCCGAAGATCACCATGCCGAACAGCAGGGTGCGCTTGCGACCGAAGCGGTCGCCCAGGATACCGGCGGTGAACAGCAGGCCGGCGAACACGAGGGTGTAGGAGTTGATCGCCCACTGGAGTTCGCTCTGGGTGGCACCCAGGCCCTTCTCCGGATCGGCGATCGTCTTGATGGCGACGTTGAGGATCGAGTTGTCGAGGACGACGACCAGCAGGCTGATCACCAGCACGCCGAGGATGGCCCAGCGGCGGCGATGTATGTGCTCGTCGACCGTGCGCGCGGTGGGAACGTTCGCTGAAGTCACGGGTGAAGCTCGATTCATCGGACACGTGAGACTTGTTCTGGTTGCCTCACAGGCTAGGGGCAATTTACGAAACGAGACCGTCTCGTATTGCAAAGCCTCGGCAAATGCCGGCCCGGGCGATCACTCGGAATCCGGCGTCCGACTCCCCTGTTGTCCTGTAACGGCGCGTGTCACCATGGCGTTGTCCGGGGACGCCGTCCGAGCGCCTCGAGTCGGGAGAACACCATGTCCAGCAACAATTCCCCGCAGTCGGCAGCCACTTCGACCGACGGTCCGGGACTGACCCTGTACGGCGGCGAGGGCACCGGGCGCCGGGTCACCGTGCGCGACCTCGCCCGCGCGAAGCGGGCCGGCGAGCGCTGGCCGATGCTCACCGCGTACGACGCGACGATCGCCTCGGTCTTCGACGACGCGGGCATCCCGGTGCTCCTGGTCGGCGACTCCGCGGGCAACAACCATCTCGGCTACGAGAACACCGTGCCGGTCACCCTGGACCAGTTGGTGATGCTCACCGGCGCGGTCGTGCGCGGCACCAAGCGTGCGCTGATCGTGGCCGACCTGCCGTTCGGTTCGTATCAGGAATCACCCGAGCAGGCCCTGCGCAACGGCGTGCGGCTGCTCAAGGAGGCCGGCGCGGGCGCGGTCAAGCTCGAAGGCGGACAACGCTCGGCGCGTCAGGTCGAGGCGCTGGTCGCCGCGGGCGTACCGGTGATGGCCCACCTCGGGCTCACCCCGCAGTCGGTGCACGCCTTCGGTGGCTACCGGGTGCAGGGTCGGGACGCGGAGAGCGCCGAGCAGTTGATCGCGGACGCCAAGACGATGCAGGCCGCGGGCGCGTTCGCGGTGGTCCTGGAGTGTGTGCCGGAGGAACTGGCCGCGCGCGTGACCGACCTGCTGGAGATACCCACCGTCGGCATCGGCGCGGGCGTGCGGTGCGACGCCCAGGTGCTGGTGTGGACCGACATGGCCGGCATGACCACCGGTCACACGGCCAAGTTCGTCAAGCAGTACGTCGACCTGCGCGGCGCTCTCGGCGATGCGGCCAAGGCGTTCGCGGGCGAAGTGGTCGGCGGCGTCTACCCGGGCCCGGAGCACACGTTCCACTGAGTGCCCGGACCGCGTGCCCGGACGGGGCCGTACGATCGAACGGCCGTACGGCCCCATCCCGCACCTGGAGCAGTTCGTGACGCACCCCTACGGAGATTACGGCCGCGGCCCCGCGGCCGGCTCGCTGCGCCACGTGCGGCCGAGCCCGATCTTCCTCGCGATCGTCGCGGTCTGCGCCGCGTCGACCTGGTACACGTGGCACGACGACGGCAGCTCGGAGGCGGCCACCCGGACCGGGGTCTTCCTGCTGGTGATGTCGGGCTGGCTGGTGTCGTTGTGCCTGCACGAGTTCGCGCACGCGTTCGCCGCGCTGCGCTCGGGCGACGACAGCGTGGTGGGCAAGGGTTACCTGACCCTGGATCCGCTCAAGTACAGCGACCCGCTGCTGTCCTTCATCCTGCCCACGATCTTCGTGCTGCTCGGCGGCATCCCGCTCAGCGGCGGCGCGGTCTACCTGGACCGCTCCGCGATCCGCGGCCGGGTCCGCAACAGCCTGGTGTCGGCGGTGGGACCGCTGACCAACGCGGTGCTGGCGATCGCCCTCGCCCTGCTGCTGTCCTCCGGCGCGGTGGACGGCGCGAGCCCCACCTTCACCGCCGCGTTCTCGTTCCTGATCCAGCTCCAGGTGATCGCCGCGGTGCTCAACCTGCTGCCGGTGCCCGGCCTGGACGGCTACGGGGTGATCGAGCCCTGGCTGCCGTACGACTTCCGCCGGGCGATCGCGCCGTACGCGCCCTACGCGATCCTGTTCCTGTTCGCGCTGCTGTGGTCGCCGTCGGTCAACGGCTGGTTCTACGACGTGATCGACCACATCACCGACGCGCTGGACGTGTCGCCGTTCCTGGCGAGCGACGGCTACCGGTTGTTCCGCTTCTGGTCCTGAGGGTCGGCGCGGCGCCGCCCGCCCCGGGCGCGCCGCCACATCCTGGTGAGCGGGCCCGGGCGGCGCCGGGGTCGGGTCTCGTCCGGCGTCAGGCGGTGCTCGGGGATCTCGTAGCGCTGCAGATAGCTGCCCACGAAGGCCTGGCCGGTGGCCGCGATCGGGATCGCGATCAGCGCGCCCACCGCGCCGAGCAGCGCGGCGCCGGCGATCACCGCGCCGAACGCGAGCGCCGGGTGGATCTCCACCGTGCGCGCGGTGACCCGCGGAAGCAGCAGGTAGTTCTCGAACTGCTGGTAGGCGGTGGCGAACAGCACCACCCACACCGCGGTCAACGGGCTCACCGTCATCGCGATCAGCGCGGGCAGCACGATCGCGATGTAGGTGCCCACGGTCGGCACGAACTGCGAGATCAGCCCGACCCACAGCGCGAGCGGGACCGCGTACGGCAGGTCGAGCACCAGGAACGCGACATAGTGCGCGAGCGCCGAGATCAGCGCGAGCGCGGCGCGCGAGTACAGGTACCCGCCGGTCTTGTCGATCGCGATCTCCCACCCGCGCAGTACCTCGGCCTGCCGCTCGGGCGGCAGCAGCGAGCACACCGCGCGGCGCATCCGCGGGCCCTCGGCGGTGAAGTAGAAGGTGAACAGCGCGATGGTGAACAACTCGAACAGGCCGGCCACGATCTTGGCGGACAGGCCGAGCGCGTTGTTCGCCACCCGCTCGGCGTAGTTCTGGACGGTGCCCGAGTCCTTGAAGATGTCGCCCTGGATCTTCTCCACCGTCAGGTCGGTGCCGAAGGTGCGGTTCACCCACCCGACCAGGTCGTCCAGGTAGTCGGGCAGGTGGTGCGCGAACGCGACCACCTGGTCCACCAGCAGCGAGCCCACCACCGCCAGGAAACCGGCGCAGGCCAGGAAGACCACCACGAACGCGAGGCCGGTGGCCACCCCGCGCCGCATGCCGCGCCGGGCCAACCGGTCCACGGCCGGCTCGAAGGCCAGGGCGAGGAAGAACGCGAGCAGCAGGTCGATCAGCAGCGAGCGAAGGTGCGCCAGCGTCCAGCCGAGCAGCCGGAAGCCCGCGATCATCGCCAGGATCACGAACACGGCCCGTGGCAACCACGACGGCATCCGTTCGCGCGAGGCGTCCTGCGCGGCGGGCGTGTCGGGTGTGGTCACATGGGCTCCCTGTGCTCTCCCGCACCACGTGTCGCGATGCATGTGGATGACAGAAAGAGACTAGAGCGTCACGCTGTGTCCGCCCGGTATGCCGCCGAGCATGCCCGGGTATTGCCCGGTGTCGCCTGGGACGGGTCCGGGATCAGGCCCGTTTGGTCGTCGGCAGGTCCATCGAGACGCACACCCCGCGCCAGACGTCCTTGGCCTCGATGCCCGCGGCCAACGCCTCGTGCACGGTCCGCCCGCCCAGCTCGGACATCACGTGGTCACGGGCGAAGGACTCGGCGTACGAGTCGCCGAAGTGGGCGCGCATGCGTCGCCAGAAGTCGGTGAGTCCCATGCGACCAGTATCCCAGTAGCGCCGACTCCCGAGGTCGCCCGCTCGTCGCGCGACGCGGATGTCGGAGCCACGCGGCACCATGGGGAGTTATGCCACACGACGACCCCGCTTCGGTCCTGGCCGGTTTCTCTCCCGCCACCCGGGAGTGGTTCACCGGCGCCTTCCACGCGCCGACCCGGGCCCAGGAGGGCGCTTGGCGCGCCATCGCCGAGGGCAAGGACGCGCTGGTGGTCGCGCCGACGGGGTCCGGCAAGACGCTCGCGGCGTTCCTGTCCGCGCTGGACCGGCTCGCCGCCGAACCGGTGCCGGCCGACCCGCGCCGGCGTTGTCGGGTGTTGTACATCTCGCCGCTCAAGGCACTCGCGGTCGACGTCGAGCGCAACCTGCGCAGCCCGCTCACCGGCATCCGGCAGGCGTCCGTGCGCCTGGGCCTGCCCGAGCCCGAGGTCACCGTGGGCGTACGCTCCGGCGACACCCCGGCCGCCGACCGACGCCGCTTCGCCACGAAGCCGCCGGACATCCTGATCACCACGCCCGAGTCGCTGTTCCTGATCCTCACCTCGCAGGCCCGCGAGGCGCTGCGCGGGGTGGACACGGTGATCGTGGACGAGGTGCACGCGGTCGCCGGCACCAAGCGCGGCGCACACCTGGCGCTGAGCCTGGAGCGACTGGACGAACTCCTGGAGCACCCCGCGCGCCGGATCGGCCTGTCCGCGACGGTGCGCCCGGTCGAGGAGGTGGCCCGCTGGATGCGCTCGACCGGCGACGTGCACGTGGTCCAGCCGCCGGCCGCCAAGACCTTCGAGCTCTCGGTCGTGGTCCCGGTCGAGGACATGGGCGAACTCGGCTCCGGCAGCGGCGACTTCGACGAGGCCGGCAACGAGCGCAAGACGTCGGTGTGGCCGCACGTCGAGGAACGCATCGTCGACCTGATCCAGGCGCACCGCTCGACCATCGTGTTCGCCAACTCGCGCCGCCTGGCCGAGCGACTGTGCGGCCGGCTGAACGAGATCGCCTACGAGCGGGCCACCGGCGAGGAGCTGCCCAAGGACTCCTCGCCGGCCGAGCTGATGGCGCAGGCGGGCAGCGATCGGGGCGCGCCCGCGCTGCTCGCGCGCGCCCACCACGGCTCGGTGTCCAAGGAGCAGCGGTCCCAGGTGGAGGAGGACCTCAAGGCGGGTCGGCTGCCCGCCGTGGTGGCCACCTCCAGCCTGGAGCTGGGCATCGACATGGGCGCGGTGGACCTGGTCGTCCAGGTCGAGTCGCCGCCCTCGGTGGCTTCCGGCCTGCAACGGGTGGGCCGGGCCGGGCACCAGGTCGGCGCGATCTCGCGGGGCGTGATCTTCCCCAAGTTCCGCGGCGACCTGGTGCAGACCGCGGTGGTCACCGAGCGCATGCGCGAAGGCGCGATCGAGTCGGTGCGCGGGCCGCGCAACCCGCTGGACGTGCTCGCCCAGCAGATCGTCTCGATGGTGTCGGTCGAGGACCGCGACGTGGACGCGCTGCTCGCGCTGATCCGCCGGGCCGCGCCGTTCAGCGCGCTGCCCGCGTCGGCCTACGAGGCGACCCTGGACATGCTCGCCGGCCGCTACCCCTCGGACGCGTTCGCCGAGCTGCGCCCGCGGATCGTGTGGGACCGGGTCGGCGGCGTGCTCTCCGCCCGCCCGGGCGCCCAGCGGCTCGCGGTCACCTCCGGCGGCACCATTCCCGACCGCGGCCTGTTCGGCGTGTTCCTGGTCGCCGGGGACGCGAAGTCGCGGGTCGGCGAGTTGGACGAGGAGATGGTCTACGAGTCCCGTGTGGGCGACGTGTTCACGCTGGGCACCTCGTCGTGGCGGATCGAGGACATCACCCACGACAAGGTGCTGGTCTCGCCCGCCCCCGGGGTGCCGGGCAAGCTGCCGTTCTGGCACGGCGACGCGTTGGGGCGGCCGGTGGAACTGGGCCGCGCGCTCGGCGCCTTCGTGCGCGAGGTGGGCGCGCTGCCGGCGGAGCGGGCGCGCGAGCGGGTGGCCGCCGCGGGCCTGGATCCGTGGGCGGTGGACAACCTGCTCGGCTACCTGGGCGAGCAGCGCGAGGCCTGCGGCCACATCCCGGACGACCGCACGATCGTGGTCGAGCGCTTCCGCGACGAGCTGGGCGACTGGCGGGTCGTGGTGCACTCGCCGTTCGGCGCCCAGGTGCACGCACCGTGGGCGCTGGCCATCTCGGCCCGGCTGCGCGAGCGCACCGGTCTGGACGTGCAGACCATGCACGGCGACGACGGCATCGTGCTGCGGCTGCCGGATTCGGGCGACCCGTTCGGCGAAGTGCCCGACGACCTCGCGGCCGGCGCGCTGCCGTCGGACTTCGCGGTGTTCGAGGAGGCCGAGGTGGAGCCGCTGGTGACCGCCGAGGTGGGCGGCTCGGCGCTGTTCGCGTCCCGCTTCCGCGAGTGTGCGGCCCGGGCGCTGCTGCTGCCGCGCCGGATGCCGGGCCGCCGCACGCCGCTGTGGCAGCAGCGTCAGCGTTCGGCCCAGCTGCTCGCGGTGGCCAGTGAGTACGGCTCGTTCCCGATCGTCCTGGAGACGATGCGCGAGTGCCTCCAGGACGTGTTCGACGTGCCCGGGCTGACCGGCCTGATGCGCGACATCGCCACCCGCGCGGTGCGCATCGTCGAGGTCACCACGACCGAGCCGTCGCCGTTCGCCCGCTCGCTGCTGTTCGGCTACGTCGCGCAGTTCATGTACGAGGGCGACTCGCCGCTCGCCGAACGGCGTGCGGCGGCGCTGGCGCTGGACTCGCGGCTGTTGGCCGAGCTGCTCGGCCAGGCCGAGCTGCGCGAACTGCTCGACCCGGAGGTGCTGGCGCGCACCGAGGCCGAGTTGCAGCGGCTCGCCGAGGACCGCCGGGTGCGCGACGCGGAGGGGGTCGCCGACCTGCTGCGCCTGCTCGGGCCGCTGACCACGGCCGAGGTCGCGGCGCGCGCCACGGAGGCGTTCGAGGCCGGGTGGCTGACCGGCCTGGAGGACTCCCGCCGGGTGATCCGGGTGCGGATCGCGGGCGAGGAGCGCTGGGCGGGCATCGAGGACGCCGGCCGGCTGCGCGACGCGCTGGGCACTCCCCTGCCGGTCGGGGTGCCCGAGGCGTTCACCGAGCCGGTCAAGGATCCGCTGGGCGACCTGCTGGCCCGGCACGCGCGCACGCACGGGCCGTTCCGGGCGGGCGAGGCCGCCGCCCGCTTCGGCCTGGGGGTCGCGGTGACCACGGGCACGCTGGAGCGGCTGGCCGCGGGCGGGCAGGTGGTCTCCGGCGAGTTCCGTCCGGGCGGCTCCGGCCTGGAGTGGTGCGGCGCGGAGGTGCTGCGGATGTTGCGCCGGCGCTCGCTGGCGGCGCTGCGGCACGAGGTGGAGCCGGTGCCGCCGGTCGCGCTGGCCCGGTTCCTGACCGTATGGCAGGGCGTGGGTGCGAGCGGAGTGCGCGGCCCGGACGGTCTGATCCGGGTGATCGAGCAGCTCCAGGGCGCGAGCGTGCCGGCCTCCGCACTGGAGAAGCTGGTGCTGCCCTCGCGGGTGATCGACTACCACCCCGCGATGCTGGACGAGCTGTGTGCGGCCGGCGAGGTGGTGTGGGCCGGGCACGGCGCGCTGCCGGGCAAGGACGGTTGGCTCTCGCTCTACCTCGCGGACGCCGCGCCCTATCTGCTCCCGCCGCCGGTTCCGCTGGAGACCACGTCGCTGCACAGCGCGATCCTGGCCGCGCTGACGGGCGGCTACGCGCTGTTCTTCCGGCAGCTGACCGAGCGGCTGGACCTGCCGACGCCGGCGTCCGAGGCGGCGATCGCCGAGGCGCTGTGGGACCTGGTGTGGTCCGGGCGGGTCACCGGCGACACGCTGACCCCGCTGCGCGCGCTGCTCGGCTCGGGACGCACGTCCGGCTCGACCGCGCACCGGGCCCGGCGGGCGACCCCGCGCGGGCGGTACGCGGGGCTGAGCCGGGGACGGCCGGTGGCGCCCGTTCGCGGCGGGCCGCCGACCGTGGCCGGCCGCTGGTCGCTGGCGCCCGCGCCCGAGCCCGATCCGACCCGGCGGGCGCACGCGTTGGCCGAGACGCTCCTGGACCGGCACGGCGTGGTCACCCGCGGCGCGGTGGTCGCCGAGGGCAGCCCCGGCGGCTTCGCCGCCGCCTACAAGGTGCTGAGCGTGTTCGAGGACGGCGGCCGGGTCCGCCGGGGCTACTTCGTCGAGGGGCTGGGCGCCGCCCAGTTCGCCGCCGACGGCGCGGTGGATCGGCTGCGTGCGTTGCAGGGTGCGAGCGAGCGCCGTGAGCCGCACGAGTTGCCCGGCGCGGTGGTGCTGGCCGCCGCCGACCCGGCCAACCCGTACGGCGCCGCGCTGGCCTGGCCGGACCGGCCCGGGGAGGCCGCGGGCGGGCACCGGCCGGGCCGCAAGGCCGGTGCGCTGGTGATCCTGCTCGACGGCGAGCCGATCCTGTACATCGAGCGCGGCGGCCGCACGCTGTTGTCCTGGACCGACGACCCGGACCGGGTCGGCCCGGCGGCCGAGGCGCTGGCCGCCGCGGTGCGCGCGGGCGCGCTGGGCAAGTTGACGGTGGAGAAGGCCGACGGCGCCGAGGTGTTGACCTCTTCGCTGGGCAAGGCCCTGGAGGCCGCCGGATTCCACGCCACCCCCCGGGGGCTGCGCCTACGAGGGTGACACCGTTTCGTTACACGAGCGCCCGGTCCGCGAAACACCCCGGTCATGTACGTCGCGCAGGATCGTGGTCACGGAAGGCGACGCCGGGAGTGATCCCGGCGGAGTCGACCGGCACCATCCGCCCGTGGCGACCCTGCACGCGTCACGGTCGGACGTACACGGATCCGGCGTCGCGAACGTGTTCCTGGCCGCGCGCTCGCGACGTCGGTCCCTGTACCGCTGTACCCGGGCACCGTGACCCCCGGGGTTCGGCCGCACCGACGGGTCCGGGGGGACTCGGAGGGCCGGCCCCGGGCTCGGTCCCCCGCCCCCGGAACGGCCGGGCACCCGGGACAATGGTGGGATGCCCGAAGGCGACAGCGTGTATCAGGCGGCGCGGCGGCTGCGTGCCGCCCTGGTGGACCGTGCGCTGACCGTGACCGACTTCCGCGTGCCCAGGCTGGCGACCGTGGATCTGACCGGGCGCCCGGTCCTGGCGGTGGTCCCGCGCGGCAAGCACCTGTTGACCCGGATCGAGGGCGACCTCACCCTGCACACCCATCTGCGGATGGACGGCACGTGGGAGATCCACCCCACCGGCACCCGCCCGCTCCCCCGCCCCTGGCACGCGATCCGGCTGGTGCTGGCGAACGCGGCGCAGACCGCCGTCGGGATGCGGATGCCGGTGGTCGAACTGCTGCGCACCGCCGACGAGTCGACCGTGGTCGGGCACCTGGGGCCGGATCTGCTGGGCCCGGACTGGGATCCGGCCGAGGCCGCCCGCCGTCTGGCCCGCCGCCCGGACCGGCCGATCGGCGACGCGCTCCTGGACCAGCGCAACCTGGCCGGGATCGGCAACGTGTACCGGGCGGAGTTGTGCTTCCTGCGCGGGGTCGCCCCCTGGACCCCGGTGGCCGCGGCCGGCGATCCGCATGCGTGGGCGACCCTGGCGCACCGCCTGCTGTACGCCAACCGCGACCGGGTCGGGCACGTCACCACGGGCGACACCCGGCCGGGTCGGCGGCACTGGGTCTACGGTCGCGCCGGTCGCCCGTGCGCGCGCTGCGGCAGCCGGATCCGGCGGGCCGATCTGGGCGACCCACCGCGGGTGACGTTCTGGTGCCCGCGCTGCCAGCCGTCACCCGATGGGAGTACACCGGGTGACCGACGCCCGGGCGGTTCGTCGTACAGGGCATGACCTGGTCCCGGATCGTGCCCGCCCTGGTGTTGCCCGTCCTGCTGTCGGCCGCGGCCGGCTGTACCAGGGTGGCGGCGCCGGATCCGACGCCGCGACCCGCGCCGCCGCCCGCCGCGGCGGCGGCTCCCGCCACACCGGCCGTACCCGCTCCCGCACCCGCTCCCGCCGCCACGTTCGCGGCGGAGCCCGCACCGGCGATCACCGCGATGGCGGGCGGCTCGGCCGACTCCGAAACGGAGTCCGAAACCGGGGCCGGGACCGCGGACGAGGCCGAGGCGCCCACGCCCGACCCGGCCGCGGACCCGGATCCGCCGCGGACCACCCGCCCGCGCCCGCGCGCCGACGCCGGCCCGGCCCGCCCGCCCCGACCCGCCCGCGCCACCGGGTCGGCCCGGCGGCCGAGGCAGGTCGAGATCGACCCGTGCGACGCACTCGCCGCGGGCGGGATCTTCCCCATCGGCGGCGCCGCGCACCGCTGGTGCCACCGCCAGGAGGGCCTGCGGTGACACCGATCTCCTTGCCCGGCACCTTTATTGACTGTTCGTCAGATGGCTCGTACGGTCGGCCCGCTGTGCACGCCTAGCGCCGGGAGGCCAACCGTGTTTCGTGAAGCCCTCGATCTGACCGGCCGGGTCGCCGTCGTCACCGGCGCGGCCTCGGGCATCGGCCGCTCCAGCGCCGAGGTGCTGGCCGACCTGGGTGCGACCGTGGTCTGCGCGGACATCCATGAAGCGGGAGCCCAGGAGACCGCGAAGGCGATCGTGGCCGCCGGCGGCGCCGCGACCGCCGCCGCCGTGGACACCTCCGAGGCGGCCCAGGTGGACGCCCTGATCAACGACGCGGTCGCCGCGCACGGTCGGCTGGACGTACTCGCCAACATCGCCGGGGTGATGCATTCGAGCACGGTGATCGAAACCGAGGAGGCCGACCTCGACCGGGTCCTCGCGATCAACTTCAAGGGCGTCTTCTTCGGCTGCCGGGCCGCCGCGCGCGTGATGTCCGCGCAGGGCTTCGGCAGCATCGTCAACATGGCCTCCGGCGCCGTGGACACCGCCACCTCGGGCCTGCTGTGCTACGGCGCGGCCAAGGCCGCCGTCGTCCAGCTGACCAAGACCCTGGCCACCGAGGTCGGCCCCAGCGGCGTGCGGGTCAACGCGATCGCGCCGGGCTGGATCGTCACCGGGATGACCGGCCGGCACTGGACCGACGCGGACGGCAACGAGGACCTGGAGCGCAAGGCCGCCGTGGCCGCGCCGATGGCCAAAATGGCCCCGCTGCGCACCGTCGGCGAGCCCACCGACATCTCCTACGCGGTCGCCTACCTCGCCTCGGACGCCGCCAGGTTCGTCACCGGCCAGATCCTGCGCCCCAACGGCGGCATCGCGATGCCCTGGTAGCCCACCCACGCCGCAGCCCCGCCTCCCGCGAGGGGAGACGGGGCTGCGACAGCTGATGCGAGCCGCTCAGGCCTGGTTCTCGGCCTGGAACATCCACGACATCTTCTCGAGATCCGCGGCAATCGTGATGAACAGGTCCTGGCTGACCGGGTCCGGCTCCTCGGTGGCCGCGATCCGCTCGCGCATGCGCTCGATCACCGCGCCGTAGACGCCGACGAAGTAGCCGACCACATCGGCGTCCTTGATCCAGCCGGAATCCGGCTGGGGTACGCCGCTGCCCGCGGTGATGCTCGCGGCCCGGCCGTCGGGGTTGTACCCGATCGCCGAGGCGCGCTCGGCGACGGTGTCCGCGAAGGTGCGTGCCGAGGCGACCACCTCGTCCAACTGGAGGTGGATCGAGCGGAAGCGCGGGCCGACCACATTCCAGTGCGTCTGCTTGGCGACCAGCGAGAGGTCTATCAGGTCGACGAGGGCACCCTGGAGCGCCTCGCCGGTGATCTTGCGTGCCTCGTCGGACAGGGGGCTCTTGACGACGACCATGGTGCTACGACTCCTCGGGGTTGGTGTCGATTCGGCCACCGGGTCGGGGAACCCGGTGTACACGACACCGGATGCCCCGATTCCGTCGATCGATACTCCCGAGTGGGAAAAACCACACCCTCGGTCGTCGTCCTCAGGCCGCCACCACCACGCTCACCGCGTTGTCGGCGGAGATCGGGGCCGGGCCCGACGACCGGTCGTTGTTCTGACGTTCCGCGGCGGCGCGCTCGTTCGGCGTGAAGCCCGCGCCGACCGGCTCCAGCACCGGTCGCATCGCCTCGGCCGAGGCCAGCTCGGCGAGAGCCAGCTCGTCGCTGACCTCCCGCATGAGCACGGACATGCGCACGTCCAGCGCGTCGCAGATCGCGGCGAGCAGTTCGGACGAGGCTTCCTTCTGGCCGCGCTCGACCTCGGACAGGTAGCCAAGGGATACCCGGGCTGAGGACGAAACCTCGCGCAGGGTGCGACCCTGACGCTGGCGCTGGCGCCGCAGCACGTCACCCAGCAGGCGACGGAGCAGGATCATCGGTCGCTCCCTCCTAGGGCGGCTCGGGGGGTCACCACAGCCCCACCGTACCTGCCCGACCGCGCGGGTGTGCCCGCCTTGCGGTCCTGTTCACTCAGGGCGTGGAACCTTGACGGCGGGGGTGTCCAGGGTCCATGGGGTTCGCGGGACGCTCCCGCCTCGATTCGCAGCACCTCGTTGCCCAGCCTTCCGCGTGTCCCGCGCATTCCCGACCGCAGTGGTCTCCCCGGCCGGCGGGCGCTCCCGGTCACCCCGTACACGCCGGGTCCTGTTCGGTCGGCAGCCCCGCCACGACGCACCGGAGCAGGTCCAGTACGCGGACCGTGGTCATCTCCCGAATCCTGCTCCGACTGCCCGAGAACAGCAACGACAGCACGGTTGTTCCCTCGGGGCCGGCCACCGCGATGTGTACGGTGCCGACGGGCTTGCCGTCCTGGGGGTCCGGACCGGCAACCCCCGTCGTGGCCACCCCGTACGTACCCGACATGACGCGCCGCACACCCTCGGCCATCCGGGCCGCCACATCCGGATGAACCGCGCCCTCCGCGGCGAGCAGGTCGGCGTCCACGCCGAGCACCGAGTTCTTGAGATCGGTGGCGTACGCGGTGATCGAGCCGCGCACGCTCGCGGACGCGCCGGGCACCGCGGTCAGTTCGGCGGCGACCAGGCCGCCGGTGAGCGATTCGGCGACCGCGACGGTGGCGTCGCGCTCGCGCAGCAGGGCCAGGACGACGCCGGCCAGCGTGTCGCCCGCCTCGCCGTAGACGCAGCCGCCGAGCAGTTCCCGGGCCCGCAGCGCGGCGGCGTCGACCGCCTCGGCGCCGCCGGGGGCGGTCGCGGTGAGCTTGACCCGGGTTCGGCCGGCGGTCGCGAGGTAGGCCACCTCGACCGCGCCCGCGACCGCGAGTTCCTTCTCCAGCGGTTCCAGCATCCCGGCGATCACGCCCTCGCCGATCGACGCGGTGAGCAGTTGGCGCTGGGCCCGGATCGGCGGATCGCCCGCGCGGCGCAGCAGGTCGGGCAGCACCTGCTCCTCGGTCATCGCGATCATCTCGTGCGGCGGGCCGGGCACCGCGTAGACCTGCACGTCGCCGATCGGCATCGCCACGCCCGGGGCGCTGCCGTTCGGGTTGGGCAACGAGCGGCCGCCCTCGGGCACGTCCGCCTGCTGGAGGCCGAGCGCGGTCAGCGTGCGGTTCATGCCCTGATAGCGCTGCCGCAGCCAGGCCTCGATCGCCGGATCCCGGCGCAGCTCCACGTCGGCCACGGCCGCTATCGCCTCACGGGTGCGGTCGTCGGAGGTGGGGCCGAGGCCGCCGGAGACGATCACCGCGTCGGCGCGCCGCACGGCCTGGCCGAGCACGTCGATCATCTCGCCGAGGCCGTCGCCCACGGTGGAGACGCCGGTGACCCGCAGTCCGGCCGCGGTGAGCCGGCGGCCGAGGGTGACCGCATTGGTGTTCACCACGTCGCCGACGAGCAACTCGTCCCCCACCGCGACCAGTTCGACCTTCAATTCGCGCATGGCCCTTCTCCCCCCCGTGGTCGGGATCCGTCCCGACGTCAGACCTGTCCGGCGGGCACCGGCGTGCCGCGTCGCAGTCGTACGGCCTTGACGATGTAGTCCAGGCCGGTCACCACGGTGATGATCACCGCGGCCGCCATGACCCAGGCCCGCGTGCTGGCCAGCGGGCCGGTCATGACCAGTGTGTACATGCCGATCGCGACGCCCTGGAGCATGGTCTTCGCCTTGCCGCCCCGGCTGGCCGGGATCACGCCGTGGCGGATCACCCAGAAGCGCAGCAGGGTGATGCCGATCTCGCGGGCGAGCACCACGAGGGTGACCCACCACGGCAGGTCGCCGAGCGCGGACAGGCTGATCAACGCGGCGCCCATCAGCGCCTTGTCCGCGATCGGATCGACGAGCTTGCCGAAGTCGGTGACCAGGTTGTGCATCCGGGCCAGCTTGCCGTCGAAGAGGTCGCTGATGCTGGCGACGGTGAACGCGGCCCACGCCCAGGCCCGCCAGGCGGGGTCGTGGCCGCCGTCCTGGAGCAGCAGGACGACGAAGACCGGCACCAGGGCCACCCGCATCATGGTCAGCGCGTTGGCCGCGTTCCAGGCGCTCACCGAGTCGGTGGGGTCGCCGAGGCGGTCCGGCTTCGGCGGGTGGTTGGCGGCGGCGGCGCGAACGGCCTCGGCCGGACGCCGGCGCTGCGGTGCCGGTTCGGCCGTCACCGATCGCCCCCGGGCACGATCACGTCGATCGCCTCTCCGTGCAGGTCCGCGCCCTCGCTGTCGGTGACCCGGACCCGGACCAGATCGCCGACCCGCAGGCCCTCGCCGAGCACCGTGGTCGAGCCGTCGGTCTCGGGGGCCTGGTGGTGTGCGTGGCCCTCGGCGGTGCCGTCCTCGGCCACTTCCTCGATCAGCACGACCACCTCGGTGCCGATCCGGTCCTCGGCGCGCTGCGCGACCAGTTCCTCGGCCAGCCGGGAGATCCGCTCCACGCGCGCGGCCACCACGTCCGGGTCCAGCTTGTCGGCGTAGCCCGCCGCCTCGGTGCCGTCCTCGTCCGAGTAGCCGAACACGCCGATGGCGTCCAGTCGGGCGGCGATCAGGAAGCGCTCCAGCTCGTCGACGTCCTCCTCGGTCTCGCCGGGGAAGCCGACGATGAAGTTCGAGCGGGCGCCGGCCTCGGGGGCCTTGGCCCGGGCCTGGTCCAGGAGCGCGGTGAACGCCTCGCGCGAGCCGAACCGGCGCATCCGGCGCAGCACCGGCTCGGAGGCGTGCTGGAAGGACAGGTCGAAGTAGGGCGCGACGCCGGGCGTGCCGGTGAGCACGTCGACCAGGGTCGGCCGCATCTCGGCGGGCTGGAGGTAGTTGACCCGGACCCGCTCGATGCCCTCGACGGCGGCCAGTTCCGGCAGCAGCGTCTCCAGCAGGCGCAGGTCGCCCAGGTCCTTGCCGTACGAGGTGGAGTTCTCGCTGACCAGGACGATCTCGCGGACGCCCTGCTCGGCGAGCCAGCGGGCCTCGGCGATCACGTCCGAGGGGCGGCGGGAGAGGAAGGAGCCGCGGAAGGAGGGGATCGCGCAGAACGAGCAGCGGCGGTCGCAGCCGGAGGCGAGCTTGAGCGAGGCGACCGGGCCCGAACCGAGCCGGCGGCGCAGCGCACGCGGCCCGGAGGCGGGGGCGACGCCCTCCGGGAGGTCCTCGGGGGCGCCGTGGCCGGGCACCGCGACGTCGGCGGCCTGGCGCTCGACCGGGGTGATCGGCAACAGCGCACGGCGGTCGCGCGGGACGTGCGGGGTGTGTGCGTCGCCCGCCAGGATCGAGCGCAGGCGGGCGGAGATGTCGCCGTAGTCGTCGAAGCCGAGCACGGCGTCCGCCTCGGGCAGCGCGCCCGCGAGCTGGTCGCCGTAGCGCTCGGCCAGGCAGCCGACCGCCACGACCGCCCGGGTGCGGCCGTCGCCCTTGAGGTCGGCGGCCTCCAGGACGGTGTCGATCGAGTCCTTCTTGGCCGACTCGACGAAACCGCAGGTGTTGACCATGACGACGGAGGCGTCCGAGGCGTCCTCGACGAGGGACCAGCCGTCGGCCTCCAGCCGGCCGGCGAGTTCCTCGGAGTCCACCTCGTTGCGGGCGCAGCCGAGGGTGACCAGGGCGACGGTGCGCAGGGCGGAGGGGCTCTCGGCCGGGGCGGCGGGGCTGGTGGTATCGCGGGCGGACATGCCGGAAAGCCTACGTCAGACACGGGCGTGGGCCGGACGCAGGGAAGCGTCCGATGGTTCCGGGGAGGTCACGATGGTCGGTCAGCGGGTGGACGGCGTGGCCGAGGCGGTCGCCCGCATCTGCGGGACGGGGTCGCCGGGCACGAAAGTGTGCTTGACGACGGCGCCCTCCTCGCCCGCCGGGCCCATGTCCTTGCCGTTGACGGTCATCCGGGTGGCGCCGGAGTTGCCGACCTGGACCATGAGCTGCTCGGGGTCGGTGAGCGTCTTGGCCTCGCCCTTGTCCAGGATCGTCTCGAAGATCTGCTTGTTCTTGGCGTCGAACGCGCGGACCCAGCTGCGACCGTCCACCGCGGTGATCGTGACCACCACCTCGGCCGGGAACTCGGGCGGCTTGGCCACCGGCGCGACCGTGGGCGGCGGTGGTGGTGGCGGCGGCGCGGGTGCCGCGGGGGCGGCCGAGGTCGGGGTGACCCGCGACGCGGTCTCCTTCTCGTCGTCTTCGGCGCGCCCGCCGGCGAGTTGGATGAAGGCGAAGATCAACACGATGACCACGGCGATGCCCATGGCCAGGGTCCAGTTCGGCCTGCGGTACTCGATCGACTTGCGCGGGGAGTCGAAGATCTCGGTCGGGCGGGGGGTGCTGGTCCCGCCGACCGTGTGGTCGTACTCGGCGACCAGAGGCTCCGGGTCCAGGCCCGTCGCGCGGGCCAGGGTGCGGATGTGACCGCGGGCGTAGAAGTCGCCGCCGCAGGGTTCGAAGTCGTCGTGTTCGACCCCCTCGATGATGACCTGTCGGATGCGGGTGACCTCACTGAGCCGTTCCACAGTGAGACCGGACCGCACTCGCGCCTCGGCGAGGCTCTGACCGATCGACACGATTCGCCCCTTATGAGTCATTCATCACGACTGACACCAATCATCACTTAAGTCAGATCATTCACCGCGCAGCGTGGCCATAATCTGCTCGATTTCATCCGGTTTGATCAAAACTTCGCGCGCCTTCGAGCCCTCGCTCGGTCCCACGATGTTCCGGCTCTCCATCAGGTCCATCAGGCGGCCCGCCTTGGCGAAGCCGACCCGCAGCTTGCGCTGGAGCATCGAGGTCGAGCCGAACTGGGTGGACACCACCAGTTCGACCGCCTGGCAGAGCAGGTCGAGGTCGTCGCCGACGTCCTCGTCCACCTGCTTCTTGCGATCCGGCGCGGCGGTGACCTCCTCGCGGTACTCCGGCCGGAGTTGCTCCTTGCAGTGCCGGGCGACCGCCTCGATCTCGTCCTCGGTGACGTAGGCGCCCTGCATCCGGATCGGCTTGCTCGCACCCATCGGCAGGAACAGCGCGTCACCCTTGCCGATCAGCTTCTCCGCGCCGGGCTGGTCCAGGATGACCCGGCTGTCCGCGAGCGAGGAGGTGGCGAAGGCGAGCCGGGAGGGCACGTTGGCCTTGATCAGCCCGGTCACCACGTCGACGCTGGGCCGCTGGGTGGCCAGCACCAGGTGGATGCCCGCCGCGCGGGCGAGTTGGGTGATCCGCACGATGGAGTCCTCGACGTCGCGCGGGGCGACCATCATCAGGTCGGCCAACTCGTCCACGATCACCAGCAGATACGGGTACGGCTGCGCCTCGCGCTCGCTGCCCGGCGGCATCTTGAGCTTGCCCGCACGCACCGCGACGTTGAAGTCGTCCACGTGCCGGAAGCCGAAGTTGGCCAGGTCGTCGTAGCGCATGTCCATCTCGCGCACGACCCACTGGAGCGCCTCGGCCGCCTTCTTCGGGTTGGTGATGATCGGCGTGATCAGGTGCGGGATGCCCTCGTAGGTGGTCAGTTCGACCCGCTTGGGGTCGACCAGCACCATCCGCACCTCCTCGGGCGTGGCCCGCATCATGATCGAGGTGATCAGCCCGTTGATGCAGCTCGACTTGCCCGCGCCGGTGGCGCCCGCGACCAGCAGGTGCGGCATCTTCGCCAGGTTGGCCACCACGTCGTTGCCCTCGACGTCCTTGCCGAGCGCGGCGATCATCGGGTGCGCGTCGCCGGCCGCGGTCTCCGACGCCAGGATGTCGCCGAGGCTGACCATCTCGCGGTCGGTGTTGGGGATCTCGATGCCGACCGCGGACTTGCCCGGGATCGGGCTGATGATCCGCACGTCCGCGCTGGCCACCGCGTACGCGATGTTCTTGGCCAGGGCGGTGATCCGCTCGACCTTGACCGCCGGACCCAACTCGATCACGTAGCGGGTCACCGTCGGGCCCCGGGAGAAACCGGTGACCTGCGCGTCCACGTTGAACTGTTCGAACACCTTGGACAGCGCGGCGACCACGTCGTCGTTGGCCTTGCTGCGGGCCTTGGCCGGCGGACCCTTCTTGAGCAGCGAGGGGCCGGGCAGGTGGTAGGTGATGTCGCCGGACAGCTTCAACTGCTCGCTGCGCGGCGGCGCGGGGGTGTGCGCGGGCGCATCGGCGGCGCGGGCCCGCAGGTCGGTCACCACCCGGGCGGCGGCCGCCTTGCGCGAGCGCGCCGGCGGTACGACCAGGCCCGCGTCGTTCGCGTCCAACGCCGCGGCGGCGGCCGCGGCCACGTCGACGGCGTCCGGATGGCCGCTCGCGGCGGGGCTCGGCCGGCGGCGCGGCCGAGCCTTGCGGACCGGCGCGGGCGGCTCCTCGTCCTCGTCGAAACCGGCGAAGCCGCTCGGGTGGTCGTCCTCGTCGACGAACTCGGGCTCCGGGCCCTCGACGAAGCCGAGGAAGACCGCGAGCCGCTCGGGCGCCGCGTTGATCGGTGTCGCGGTCACCACGAGCAGACCGAACACGAGCACCAGCACCAGCAGCGGCACCGCGACCCATCGGGTGACCAGGTGCACGGGCGGCGTCGCGAAGGCCCAGCCGACCAGACCGCCGGCGTCGCGCATCGCGCCCGCGCCGTCGCCCGGTTGCGGGGTCCCGCAGCCGACGTGGATCAGGCCGAGCACGCCGCACACCAGCGCCGTGCAGCCGATCATGATCCGCCCGGTGGCGTCCTTCTGGTCGGGATGGCGCATCACCCGCACGCCCAGCGCGCCGACCAGGAACGGCACCAGCAGGTCGAGCCGGCCGACCAGGCCCGCCACCACCGCGTTGACCGCTTCGCCGACCGCGCCGTCGATGGTGCCCCAGGCGCCTGCGGCGATCACTATGGCCAGGCCGAGCAGGGCCAGGCCCAGGCCGTCCCGGCGGTGTGCGGGGTCGAGGCCGCGCGCACCGGAACCGATGCCGCGTGCGGCCGAGCCGAACGCGTGGGCGAGCCCCAGCCACAACCGCTTGAGCCCCCTCCCGAGCAGCGCGGGCAGTCCGCCGAGCAGTTTCGGCGGGGGCGGCGGAGGCGGAGCGGGCTTCTTGGCGGCAGCCTTCTTCTTTGCGGCCGTGCGCGGTTGCGCTCCGCCGCCGGACGCACGTGTGGCCATGTTCCGAGGTTACCGGTGCACCCTTCCCACCTCGTGTGTCCCGGGCCCGGGGGCGCGCGTGTCGGACCCGCGGTGGTCCGTCGGGGTGATCGCGGCGGCTCCGGACGCTGCTCGGCGCACGTCGGCCGGGTCCTCGTGCGGCCCGGCCGACGTGCGAAGCCGAAGGGTCTAGTCGTCGGCCTCGCCGGTGTCCGGCGCGGGCACCAGCGGCGGTCCGCCGTGGCCGGCCGCGGCGGGGGCGAGGGCGTCGAGCGCGGCGCGCATCCGGGCCAATCGGCGGCGCAGTTGGCCCGCCGAGGCGGCCAGGATCGGATCGTCGGTCGACTCGACCTGTTTGGCCATGCCGTCGGCCTGCTCCTCGACCGAGGCCAGCCGCGAGGACAGCTCCGCGATCACGTCCGTCCCGGCCCGATCCCCGCCGGCGACCCCTTCGAGTCGCCCGCGCAGCAGCGTGGCCTGTTCGCGCAGTTGGCAGTTCTTCTTGTACAGGTCCACGAACACGGAGACCTTGGCTCGCAGCACCCACGGGTCGAACGGCTTGGAGATGTAGTCGACGGCACCCGCCGCGTAGCCGCGGAAGGTGTGGTGCGGACCGTGGTTGATCGCGGTCAGAAAGATGATCGGGATGTCCCGGGTCTTCTCCCGGCGCTTGATGTGCGCGGCTGTCTCGAAACCGTCCATGCCGGGCATCTGGACGTCGAGCAGAATCACCGCGAACTCGTCCGTGAGCAGCGCCTTGAGGGCTTCCTCGCCCGAGTGCGCCCGAACCAGGGTCTGGTCCAGCGCGGACAGGATCGCCTCCAGGGCGAGCAGATTCTCCTGACGGTCATCGACCAGGAGGATCTTGGCCTTCTCCGTCATGGCCCACCCTCTTCGATCCGACACGGTGGGTGACCCCGCGTATCGGTCGGCTCCACTCGTCCTTGTGCATGATTTCGGTTTACGCGGCCCTGAATGACACAGCCTCGATCGACACGGTTTCGCTCGACACAGCCTCGGCCGAGATCGCCCCGGCGCACGCCACGCCGGTCGAGCACACGTTCCGGGTGGTGCTCGTCCCGGTCATGGTAGTGGCCAGGCGATCGGCTCGACAGGTATTCCGAAACAGACGACCGCATGGTGTCACCACGCCTCGACCCACGGTGGCGACAACACCGCATCGACCCCTCCGCCCCTTCAACGTCGCTCGGTCCGTTCGGGTTCCATCATGGGCTGCCCGCAGCCCCGGAAGCGAACTAGTGGTCGAGCCAGGTCCGGATGAGTCCCAACAAGTGCCGCGTATCGACCGGCTTGGCGACGTAGTCGGAGGCCCCGGAGTCGATGCTCTTCTCCTGATCCCCCTTCATCGCCTTCGCGGTCAGCGCGATGATCGGCAGACCCGCGTACTGCGGCATCCGGCGAATCGCCGAGGTCGTGGCATAACCGTCCATCTCGGGCATCATCACGTCCATCAGCACGATCGCGATGTCGTCGTGCGCCTGGAGCACCTCGATGCCCTCGCGACCGTTCTCCGCGTACAGCACGCTCAGCCCGTACTGCTCCAGCACGCTGGTCAGGGCGAACACGTTGCGCACGTCGTCGTCGACGATCAGCACCCGCTCGCCCTCGAACGTGCCCTCGAACGGCTCGACCACCGGCTTGGCCGGGGTCGCGTGCTCGGCGCGGCCCGGGCCGGTGGCGGCCACGACCGCGCGAGTCAACGCGTCCGGGGTGGAGACCCGCTGGAGCAGCACGATCCGGCGCCGGTAGCCGCGCAGTCGGCCCGACTCGGAGCGGGTCGGCCGGTGCGGGACGTGCACCACGACCGGCAGGTTCTGCAACTCCGTCCGGGAGGCGACCGCGTCCAGCACCTGCCAGGCGCCCTCGTCGGCCAGCCGCAGGTCCACCACCAGGCACGCGGGCGGCGCCTCGACGAGCAGCCGGACCGCCTCGCCCTCGTCCGTGGCGGTGCTCAACTCGATCGCCCCGTCCATCGCGGCCAGCGCCGTGGCCAGCGGGGCGCCGTCGGATTGCGGCGTCTCCACCACCAGCACCCGGCGCGGCACCCGCTCGCCCGTGTCGTCGGCCGCCGGTTCGCCGTCCGTGAGGAGGTCCGGGGCGTCGCTGAGCAGCGGGGTGGACGGCGCCGCGGGGGGCAGTGCGGTCCGGTACGGCGTCGGCGCCAGTTCGTTCTGCCGGTCCGGGCCGACCTCGTCGCCGGGGACCAGGACGCTGTCCAGCGGGAGGTAGAGGGTGAACGTGCTGCCCCGGCCCGGCATGCTCTCGGCGTGGATCTCGCCACCGAGCAGCCAGGCGATCTCCCGGCTGATCGACAACCCCAGCCCGGTTCCGCCGTAGCGGCGGCTGGTGGTGCCGTCGGCCTGCTGGAAGGCCTCGAAGATCACCTTGAGCTTGTCCACCGCGATCCCGATGCCGGTGTCGATCACCGAGAACGCCACGGCGTGCTCGGCGTTGTCCAACTCGGTGTTGGTCAGCGGGATGTCGTCGGTGAGTGTGATCAACACCTCGACCGAGCCGGAGTCGGTGAACTTGACCGCGTTCGAGAGCAGGTTGCGCAACACCTGCTGCAGGCGCTGCTCGTCGGTGAACAGGATGCCGGGCACCGCGGGCGAGACGTGCACCGTGAAGTCGAGGTTCTTCTCCGAGGTCAGCGGCCGGATGGTCGCCTCGACGTAGTCCATCAGCTGGGCCAGCGCGATCCGCGCGGGCCGCACGTCCATCTTTCCGGCCTGCACCTTGGACAGGTCCAGGATGTCGTTGATCAGTTGCAGCAGATCGGATCCGGCGCCGTGGATGGTCTCGGCGAACTCGACCTGCTTGCGGGTCAGGTTGCCCTCGACGTTGTCCGCGAGCAGCTTGGCCAGGATCAGCAGGCTGTTCAGCGGCGTGCGCAACTCGTGCGACATGTTGGCGAGGAACTCGGACTTGTACTTGGAGGACAGCGCAAGCTGCTCGGCGCGTTCCTCGAGCGCCTGGCGGGCCTGTTCGATCTCCCGGTTCTTGATCTCGATGTCCCGGTTCTGCCGGGCCAGCAGCGCCGCCTTGTCCTCCAACTCGGCGTTGGAGTGCCGCAGTTCGCCCTGCTGGCGCTGCAGCTCCTCGGAGCGTTCCTGGAGTTCCTCGGTCAGCCGCTGCGATTCGGCCAGCAACATCTCGGTGCGCGAGTTCGCCATGATCGTGTTGACCGTGACGCCGATCTGCTCGTTGAGCTGCTCCAGGAAGTTGCGGTGCACCTTGGTGAACGGGCGGAACGAGGCGAGTTCGAGCACGCCGAGCAACTGGTCCTCGAACAGCACGGGCAGCACGATCACATTCGCCGGGGCCGCCTCGCCCAGGCCGGAGGCGATCTTGATGTAGCCGGGCGGCGCGTCCAGGATCAGGATCGAGCGCTTCTCCAGCGCGGCCTGGCCGACCAGCGACTGGCCGAGCCGGAAGCGGGTGGGTACGCCGCCGCCGTCCTGGTAGCCGTAGGAGGCGATCAGCCGCAGCTCGACCACGTCCTCCTGGGTCAGCTCGGCCAGGAAGAACGCGCCGTGCTGGGCGTCCACGACCGGGGTGAGCTCGCTCATGATCAGTGCGGCGACCGCCATCAGGTCGCGGCGGCCCTGCATGAGACCGGAGATCCGGGCCAGGTTGGTCTTGAGCCAGTCCTGTTCGCGGTTGGCCCGGGTGGTCTCGCGCAGGTTGTAGATCATCTGGTTGATGTTGTCCTTGAGCTCGTCGAGCTCTCCGGACGCGTCGACCGCGATCTGCAGGGACAGGTCGCCGCGGGTCACCGCGGTTGCCACCTCGGCGATGGCCCGCACCTGGCGGGTCAGGTTGCCGGCCAACTCGTTGACGTTCTCGGTGAGTTGCTTCCAGGTACCGGAGACGCCCTCGACCTCGGCCTGGCCGCCGAGCATGCCCTCGGTGCCCACCTCGCGGGCGACCCGGGTGACCTCGCCGGCGAACGCGGACAACTGGTCGACCATCGTGTTGATCGTGGTCTTGAGTTCGAGCATCTCGCCGCGCGCGTCCACGTCGATCTTCTGCGACAGGTCGCCGCCCGCGATCGCGGTGGTCACCTTGGCGATGTTGCGGACCTGGCCGGTGAGGTTGTCCGCCATCGAGTTGACGTTGTCGGTCAGGTCCTTCCAGGTGCCCGAGACCCCGGGAACGTGTGCCTGGCCGCCCAGGATGCCCTCGGTGCCCACCTCGCGCGCGACGCGGGTGACCTCGTCGGCGAACGCCCGGAGCGTGTCCACCATCGTGTTGATCGTGCCCGCGAGACCGGCCATCTCGCCCTTGGCCTCGACCGTGCTCTTCTGCGACAGGTCGCCGTCGGCCACCGCCGTGGCCACCTGGGCGATGTTGCGGACCTGGGACGTCAGGTTGTTGGCCATGACGTTGACGTTGTCGGTCAGGTCCTTCCAGATGCCGGACACCCCGCGCACCCGCGCCTGGCCGCCGAGTCGACCCTCGGTACCCACCTCGCGGGCCACCCGGGTCACCTCGTCGGCGAACGCGGAGAGCTGGTCGACCATCGTGTTGACGGTCTCCTTCAGCTCCAGGATCTCGCCGCGCGCGTCCACGGTGATTTTCTTGGACAGGTCGCCGGTGGCCACCGCCGTGGTCACGTCGGCGATGCTGCGCACCTGGCCGGTCAGGTTGCCGGCCATCACGTTGACCGACTCGGTCAGGTCCTTCCAGGTGCCCGAGACGCCCTTGACGTCGGCCTGGCCGCCGAGTCGGCCCTCGGTGCCCACCTCGCGGGCCACCCGGGTCACCTCGTCGGCGAAGCCGGAGAGCTGGTCGACCATCGTGTTCACGGTGTTCTTGAGCTCGAGGATCTCGCCGCGCGCGTCGACGGTGATCTTCTGCGACAGGTCGCCGCGGGCCACCGCCGTGGTGACCTGACCCAGACTGCGCACCTGTTCGGTGAGGTTTCCGGCCATCGAGTTCACCGAGTAGGTGAGGTCGCGCCAGACGCCGGCGACGCCCAACACCTGCGCCTGGCCGCCGAGTCGGCCCTCGGTGCCCACCTCGCGGGCCACCCGGGTCACCTCGTCGGCGAACGCGGAGAGCTGGTCGACCATCGTGTTGACGGTGTTCTTGACCTCGAGGATCTCGCCTCGCGCGTCGACGTCGATCTTCTTGGACAGGTCGCCGCGCGCGACCGCCGTGGTCACCTCGGCGATGTTGCGGACCTGGGCGGTCAGGTTGCCCGCCATGAAGTTCACCGAGTCGGTCAGGTCGAGCCAGACGCCGGCGACGCCCGGGACGACCCGGGCCTGACCGCCCAGGCGCCCCTCACCGCCGACCTCGCGGGCGACCCGGGTGACCTCCGAGGCGAACGCGGACAGCTGGTCCACCATCGTGTTGACGGTGTTCTTGAGCTCCAGCATCTCGCCGGAGACGTCGACCGTGATCTTCTGCGACAGGTCGCCCCGCGCGACCGCGGTGGAGACCTGGGCGATGTTGCGCACCTGGCCGGTCAGGTTGCCGGCCATCACGTTGACCGAGTCGGTCAGGTCCTTCCAGGTGCCGGCCACCCCGGACACCTGCGCCTGACCGCCGAGGATGCCCTCGCTGCCCACCTCGCGGGCCACCCGGGTCACCTCCGAGGCGAACGCGCTCAGCTGGCCGACCATGGTGTTGACGGTGTTCTTGAGCTCCAGCATCTCGCCGGAGACGTCCACGGTGATCTTCTGCGACAGGTCGCCCTGGGCCACCGCGGTGGTCACCCCGGCGATGTCGCGGACCTGCGCGGTGAGGTTGAAGAAGGCGGTGTTGACCGAGTCGGTCAGGTCCTTCCAGATGCCCGCGCCGCCGGGTACCTGGGCCTGGCCGCCGAGCCGGCCCTCGAAGCCGACCTCGCGGGCGACCCGGGTCACCTCGGAGGCGAACGTGCGCAGCGTGCCGGTCATCGCGTTGATCGTCTCGGCGAGCTGGGCCATCTCGCCGCGGGCGGACACGGTGATGGTCTGCGACAGGTCGCCGTAGGCGACCGCCTTGGTCACCTGCGCGATGTCGCGCACCTGGGCGGTCAGGTTGCCCGCCATGATGTTGACCGAGTCGGTGAGGTCCTTCCAGGTGCCCGAGACGCCCTCGACCCGGGCCTGCCCGCCGAGGCGGCCCTCGGTGCCCACCTCCCGGGCCACCCGGGTGACCTCCTGGGCGAAGCCGGAGAGCTGGTCGACCATCGTGTTGACGGTCTCCTTCAGCTCCAGCATCTCGCCGGCCACCTCGACGGTGACCGTGCGGGACAGGTCGCCCTTGGCCACCGCGGTGGTCACCAGCGCGATGTCGCGCACCTGGAGGGTCAACCGACTGGCCATCGTGTTGACCGAGTCGGTGAGGTCCTTCCAACTGCCGGACACCCCGCGCACCCGGGCCTGGCCGCCCAGCTTGCCCTCGGTGCCCACCTCGCGGGCCACCCGGGTGACCTCGTCGGCGAACGCGCTGAGCTGATCCACCAGGCCGTTGGCGGTGCGGCCCATCCGCAGGAACTCGCCGCGCAGCGGCTGCTCGGCGATCCGCAGGTCCATCCGCTGGGACAGATCACCCTCGGCGACCGCGGCCAGCACCCGGCCGACCTCGACGGTCGGCCGGACCAGGTCCTCCACGAGCGCGTTGGCCGCGTCGATACTGGTCGCCCAGGCGCCCTCGCCCGGTCCCGGATCGAGCCGCTCGGTGAGCTTGCCCTCCCGACCGACCACCCGGCGGACCCGGGCCAACTCGCCGGCGAGGTGCTGGTTGCGCTCGACCATGTCGTTGAACGCGACGGCGATCTCGGACATGATCCCGTCGCCGGAGACCGTCAGGCGCTTGCGGAAGTTGCCGTCACGCACACCGGTCAGCGCGGCCAGCAGCCGACGCAGATCCTGCTCGTCGTGCCGGCTCCGGGCGGCCGTCGTCCGTGCCTGCCCTGGGGAAGCCTTCGCCATCTCGCATTTCCTCCGCCGGACCGATTCGCCGCGACCGCTCGTGCGCCCGGTCGCTTGCCATCGACAGTCTTTCACTCACAGGGTTGAGAGCAGAGGCGGTCCGGGAGGATGGTGCTTGTCATCCGGAAAGTGTGGGCTCGAAAGGCCCGCTCGGCCGGAACTTCTGTCGGAATCGTGACGGATCCGTCACTGTTTGGAAGGGGTCCGCCCGATCGTCCGAAACCGATAGGGTGCGAATCTGCCGGACTGTGGAGCCGGATTCGTCACCGCAGCCGCCGTTCGTCGCAGATGCGGGAGTGTATGGATCAGGGAACGAGCATGCTCATCACTGCCCGGATGAGCGCTGCCTTCGCACCCGAGGGCAGGTCCGTGGCGGCCGCGCGCTCGTTCGTCCGCAAGACGCTCGGCGACTGGGACGCCGGGGACGTCGTGGACGACGCCGTGTTGCTGACCAGCGAGCTGGTCACCAATGCGATCGTGCACGCCGGCACCTCGGCCGAGGTCTCCTGTGTGCGCTACGACGGCGGCGTGCAGATCGAGGTCACCGACCACTACCCCAGCCGCGAGCTGCCCGAGCCGGTGACCGGGTTCGACGACGGCGACGAGAGCGGGCGCGGCCTGTTCCTGTCCGCGTCCCTGGCCTCCGCGTGGGGCGTGGAGTACGCCAAGAACGTCAAGCGGGTGTGGTTCCGGCTGGAACTGCCCGACCCGGTCTCGGCGACCTTCTCGGCGGGACCGCTGCTGCCGGCCAACGCGCTGCCCGACGCCTCGGTGCCGATCAGCGTCGCCGTGCTGCATGCGGACGCCTCGCGCAAGGTGACGCACTGGAGCCCCGAGGCGGCCCGGCTGTTCGGCCTGAGCGATCACGAGGCGGTCGGCATGTCGCTGAACGACCTGGTCGCGTGGCCGCAGACGCCCGGCACCGAGCTGACCCTGGACGAGATGCTGGAGTTGTCCCGCTGGCAGGGCGGCTACGACATCCGCGCCGCCGACGGCATCGCCTCCCGGGTCTTCGCCTCGCACGTACGGCTGCGCGACGCGGGCGGCGATCCGGCCCTGGTCGCGCTGCTGGTGCCCGCACAGGCCCGCGCCGTGCTGGAGAACCGGGACGCGGCCCGCGCCAGGACCGGCGCGGCGGTGCCCGTGGACAGCGAGTGGGACGGCATCGACGGGCTGAGCCGGCTGGGTCTGGAGGACCTGTTGCAGCGCGCGGTCGAGCGTGCCCGCGACCTGCTCGACGCGGACGCCGCGTTCGTCCTGCTGGCCACCGACGACGAGAGCGAGATGGAGGTGCGCGCCACCACCGGCCTGGCCGGCGCCGCGCACCGGTTGTCCCGGGTGCCGGTGGAAACCTCGGTGGGTCGCTACGGCTCGGCTCGGATGCCGGCCGTGCACGAGGACTTGGAGGCCGGTCCCGACGCGGTGCCGATCCTCCAGGACACCCGGATGCGCTCGGCGGTGACCGTCCCGCTCAAGGTCGAGGGGCGGCTGACCGGCACGCTCGGCGTCGCCTCCGAGTCCGCCGCGCGCTTCGACAACGACGACGCGGCCCGACTCCAGCGCGCCGCCGACCGGGTCTCGTTGACCGTGGAGAGCGCACGCCTGTCCGAGCTGGAACGGGTCCGCCGGGGCTCGCTGTCCTTCCTCGCCGAGGCGTCCGACCTGCTCGCGGGCACCCTCGACCCGGAAATGACGCTGGCGATGATCGCCCAGATCGTGGTGCCCCGGCTCGGCACCTGGTGCGCGGTGCACACCGGCGAGTCGCACGCGCCGGTGCTGAGCGTGGTGTGGCACGCCGACGAGATGCGGATCGACGACCTGCGCGCGCTGCTGGACCGGGCCGAGCCGCCGCGTGCCCAGCCCACCCCCGGCGCGCGTCGGTGGCTGGGCCTGCGGCATCTGGACCCGGAGGTCGTCCGCGGGCACGCCGACCTGGTCACCGGCGAGGCGGTCACCCTGCCGCTGGTCGCCCGGGGCCGGGGTATCGGCATGCTGACCTTCGGCATCCTGGCCGGCGACCGCTTCCGCCGGGACACCCTGGAACTGGCCGAGGACCTGTCCCGCCGCGCCGCGCTGGCGATGGACAACGCCCGGCTGTACTCCGAGCGCAACTCGACCAGCCAGGCGCTCCAGCGCAGCCTGCTGCCGCCCGAGCTGCCCAAGGTCCCGGGCGTCGACGTCGAGGTGGTCTACCAGGCCTCCGGCGAGGGCAACGAGGTCGGCGGCGACTTCTACGACCTGTTCACCATCGGCGACGACAAGTGGGGCTTCGCGATCGGTGACGTGTGCGGCACCGGTCCCGAGGCCGCCGCGGTCACCGGACTGGCCCGGCAGGCCCTGCGGCTGCTGACCCGCGAGGGGTTGTCGGTACCGGCCGTCCTGCAACGGCTGAACACCGCGATCCTGGAGGAGGGGCCACGCAGCCGGTTCCTCACCCTGCTGCACGGCCACATCACCCATCGCGAGGGCGGCGGGATACGGCTCAGCCTGGTCTCCGCCGGACACCCGCTCCCGCTGCGGTTGCGCCCGGACGGCACGGTCACCTCGGTGGCCACGCCGCAGCCGCTGCTGGGCGTGCTGGACGAGGTCGACCTGGTCCTGGAGACGGTGGACCTGGACCCGGGCGACGTCCTGGTCTGTGTCACCGACGGGGTCACCGAACGCCGCGAGGGCACCCGCATGCTCGGCGACGACGGACTGGCCGACGTGCTCTCCGGCTGCACGGGCCTGACCGCGGGCGCGGTCGCGACCCGAATCCACCGCGCGGTCGAACAGTTCGCCGAGGAGCAGGCCCGCGACGACATGGCCATCCTGGTCATGCGCGTCTCCGGCGAGGACTGACCGAGGACGATCCGCCGACCGGGCGACCGGGGATCGGGCGCCCGGAGTTCGCCCGCCCCCGTCCCGGGCCGCCCGCCCCGCGGCCTTCCGACCCGGGACCACCCGCGCCCGAGCAGCGCCGGACCCGCCACCCCGCCGGCCGGGTCCTCGAACGGCCGGCAGCACGCTTCATCCCGACCCCGGCGCCCCGGAGTTCGCCCGGATCGGTGGCGCGTCGTCGTTGTTCGGGCTCAGGTGGCCGGTCTCTCGGGCACCGTTGTCGACCAGCGCTGTTCGTCGTCCTGCCGGATCGCCGTCGGGTGCAGGCCCGCGGCCTTCGCAACGGCTGCGGAGGCGAGGTTGTCCGGGTGGATGTTCGCGCGGATCTCCTCGACGCCGTGTGCGCGCAACCACGCCACCCACACGATCGCCGCCTCCTTGGCGATGCCCCGGCGCTGCCACGCGCCGCCCACGACCCACGCCACCTCGGCGACCGGGCCGGGTCCGACCGTGGCCTGCACCGTGCCCACCAACCGCTCCTGCGCGCGCAGTCGGATCACCCGGTTCAACCAGGTCACCTCCGGATCCGGTGACCCCTTCGCCCAGCGCGTGTAGCGAGCCCGCAGCGCCGCCAAGTCCTCCGGTTCGCCACCGATGAAGGTGTACAACGCCGGATCACCCAGCACCTCGACCATCTCCTCGGCGTGCCCGACCTCGACCGGGATCAGGTCGAGGCGCTCGCTGCGCACCCACGCCTTCTCGTTCACGTCCATCGCGGCAGCATGCCGGCCCTCACGCGGCGATGTCGCCGACGTATCGACGCTCGCGCAGCCGCAGCTCGGAGCCGATCCGGGCGACCGTGGCCGGTGCGTCCTCGCGCGCCTGGACCGTAGGGCAGTCCAGCACCCACCAGCTCTGCCCGCCGATGCTCCGCGACCGCGCCCGAACCCACTGCCGATCCGCCGTCAGCTCCACCCCGACCCGCGACCGCGGCCAGGCCAACGCGAAACGGTGCAGGATCCGGCCGAACGCCGAGCGGATCTCCCACCCGACCTCGGCCGGCGGCAGCCCGGCGCCGAGCAGCGCCAGCCGCAGTCGGGTCTCGTCCTCGCTCGCGCTGCGCCCGTCGGCGAGCCGCACCGCCTCGGCGAGCCGGTGCCGCCCCGGATGCCGGGCATAACGCTCCACCAGTCCGGCCCACTCGCCGGCCGGCACCAGGCCGGCCCGCAGGAAGCCGTCCAGCACCACCACGCCGGTGTCCAAATCCGAGGTCCGAACCAGATCGGCCGCCGTCCGGATCGGCGAGGTGACCGGGATCCCACCCGGCCACACCACCTCCCCGGGCGCCAGCGCCATGACCCGGGCCCGGCAGCCGTGCCGGCGGGGCAAGACCGCCCCCACCGGCACGGCCACCTCGACCGGTGCCGTGCGCCGAGCCCCGTCCCGGGGATCCGCCGGCACGCGCACGCCGTGCAACCGCGCCGCGGTGCGCCCACAGACCACGGCCCCGCGGGGCAGCACCATGACCGCGGCCCGGGCCCGCACCGCCGGCGTGTCCACGACGTGCGCACCGACGTAGACCCCGTGTATGACCCGACGCACGTCGCCGTCCCGCACCAGGCGTCGGACGACCGACCGGCCGACCCCGTGACGGGCGGCGACGGCGAGGGTGAAGGGCCGGGACAGCAGGGCGGAAAGGTCGGTCGGCGTCATGCGGGTCAGTGTGCGCGCGTCCCCTCCGCGCGTGCCGCCCGTCGTCCACAGCCCCCGGGATGGGTGTGACCATCACACCCGGCCTGTGTACACCGCGTGGCCCGAACCGCCCCCACGATCCGGTCCCCGGCCGACCCGCCGACGCCCTTCGTCCCACCGCCCGGCCCCACCCGCTGTGCTCAGCCGGGGTCGACCGCCTGCTCCGCCTTCTTCCCACATCCCTTCTTCGCGCGATAGAGCACCTTCCAGGTGGCCGCGTCCGTGACCCCCGACGGTTCGAGGCCGTTGCACTTCTGCACCCACCGGACCCCGTCCGCGGTGGCCGCGTCGAACACGCCGTTCTCCGGCAGCTCCCCGGGGGCACCGGACCTCGTCTCGACCAGGCACTGCACCTGGGCGACCGCGTCGTCCCGATCCCCCTCACGCAGCTCCGGCCGGTTGTCCTTGGCCACGTGATCGCAGCGCGAGGCGGCCGCCGCCGGCGACCCGGGGGCCGTCATCCCCGTGCCCAGCCCCAGCGCCGCGCACGAGGTCAGCGCGATCGCCGCAACCCGCCCCCGACGCCGCTGCCGCTGCCCGGGCCGGGCCGCGGGCGGCCGAGGCGTCGGAATCGGCGGGGTCGGCGGCGGCGCACCCCGTCGCGGCCCCCCGCAGCTCCGATCCCGCCGTACCCCGTCCGGTCCCGCGTTCAGTGCCGCATCCATCTCTGCTCCCCACTGCCGATCCTGTCGACCGTGTCGACCTGTCCAGCGCCCGAAGGACCGAGTGCCCTCCGAACACGACCGACGTTAGGAGCCGGCGACCCTGCCACCGAGAGGTACGAAAACCCGATTTCCACACTGCGGAATCGCCCGAAACAGCCCGGATTCCCGTCCGCTGCCCTCCGCTCCACCCGGACCGCACCCCCCGGACCGCACCCGCCGCCCACCGCGGGCCGACCCCGGCATTCCCCACCGAAATGCGCGCGCCCGACCCCCACCCCGAGCCCAATCCACCGCGCACAATCGGTCGAGAACACACCGCCGATCCCGACCACAAACCACACCGAGGCAACCCGACGCCCGGGCAACCCGGCTCCGACACGACCCGCCATCGAAGCAAAACCACGCCGAAGGAAAACCACGCCGAGACGCACCCGCACCGGAACAAAAACACCGGGCCCGCTACGAAGAATTCGTAGCGGGCCCGGTGCGAGTCGTCGACGAGGTGTCAGACCTCCACGACCACCGGCAGAATCATCGGCCGGCGTCGATAGGTGTCGGACACCCACTTGCCCACGATCCGGCGCACCTGCTGCTGCAACTGATACGGCTCCGCCACACCGTCGGCCGCCGCCTTCTGCAGCATCTCCTCGATCTTGGGGACCACCGCGTCGAACCGGGCGTCGTCGATGCCCGATCCACGGGCCGTGATGGTCGGCCCGCCGACCACCTTGCCGGAGGACGAGTCCACGGCGAGGAACACGGACACGAAGCCCTCCTCGCCCAGGATCCGGCGGTCCTTGAGCGAGGACTCGGTCACGTCGCCCACGGACAAGCCGTCCACGTAGACGTATCCGGCCTGCACCTTTCCGGTGATCTTGGCCACCCCGTTGACCAGGTCCACGGTGAGGCCGTCCTCCGCGAGCACCACCCGGTCCTTGCGCACCCCGGTCTTGATACCCAGGTCGGCGGCGGCGCGCAGATGGCGCCATTCGCCGTGCACCGGCATCAGGTTGCGCGGCCGGGTGAGGTTGAAGAAGTACAACAGCTCACCGGCCGAGGCGTGGCCGGAGACGTGCACCTTGGCGTTGCCCTTGTGCACGACCTTGGCGCCCCAGCGGGTCAGCCCGTTGATCACCCGGTAGACCGAGGTCTCGTTGCCCGGGATCAGCGAGGACGCGAGCACCACGGTGTCGCCCTCGACGATCCGGATCTGCTGGTGCGAGCGGTTGGCCATCCGCGACAGCGCCGCCATCGGCTCGCCCTGCGAGCCGGTGCACACGAGCACGACCTCGTCCGGGGGCAGGTCGTCGAGCGTCTTGACGTCCACGACCAGCCCGGCCGGAATCTTCAGATAGCCCAGGTCCCCGGCGATCTTCATGTTGCGCACCATCGAGCGGCCGACGAAGGCGACCTTGCGCTCGTAGGCGTACGCGGTGTCCAGCACCTGCTGGATGCGGTGCACGTGGCTGGCGAAGCTGGCCACGATGATCCGCTGGTCGGCGTCCGCGAAGACCCGGTCCAGTACCCCCGCGATGTCCCGCTCGGCCGGGATGAAGCCGGGCACCTCCGCGTTCGTGGAGTCCACGAGCAGCAGGTCGATGCCCTCGGTGCCCAGCCGCGCGAACGCCGGCAGGTCGGTCAGCCGGTTGTCCAGCGGCAACTGGTCCATCTTGAAGTCGCCGGTGTGCACGACGGTGCCGGCCTCGGTGCGGATGGCCAGCGCGAGCGCGTCCGGGATCGAGTGGTTCACCGAGATGAACTCGCACTCGAACGGACCGAGCCGCTCGATGTCGCCTTCCTTGACCTCCAGCGTGTACGGCCGGATGCGGTGCTCGGTGAGCTTGGCCTCGATGAACGCGAGGGTCAGCTTCGACCCGATCAGCGGAATGTCGGCCTTCTCGCGGAGCAGATACGGAACCGCACCGATGTGGTCCTCGTGCCCGTGCGTCAGGATGATCGCCTCGATGTCGTCGAGGCGATCCCGAATCGAGCTGAAGTCCGGCAGGATGAGGTCGACTCCGGGCTGCTCCTCCTCGGGGAACAGCACCCCGCAGTCGACGATCAGCAGCCGGCCGTCGAACTCGAAGACGGTCATGTTTCGGCCGATCTCGCCGAGACCACCGAGCGGGGTGATCCGAAGGCCGCCCTTGGGCAGCACCGGCGGCGGGCCGAATTCGGGATGGGGATGGCTCAAGTTCTCTCCTCGCCACGTGCCGCCGCTCGGCCGTCCTGGACGGTCGCACGGGGACGCGCAAAAGCTCGTGTTCGGCCCGGGCGGATGCGGTACCCGCCCGGGGCACTACTTACAGATATTCCTGTTTACAGCTCTACCCCACCCGCCGACAGATCCTGCCTCAGCTGCGCGATCTGGGCCTTCGTGGCCTCGATCAGCGGCAGCCGCAGCGGCCCGGCGGGCAGGCCCTGCAATCCCAGAGCGGCCTTGGTGAGGATCACGCCCTGGGTACGAAAAATGCCGGTGTACACCGGAAGAAGACGCTGGTGGATCTCGCGTGCCTTGGCAACGTCGCCGCCCACGTAGGCGTCGATCATCGCGCGGAGCTCCGCCGACACGAGGTGCCCGACCACGCTCACCACACCGACCGCGCCGATGGACAGGAGCGGAAGGTTCAGCATGTCCTCACCGCTGTAGTACACCATGTCGGTGCGCGCCATGACCCAGCTCGCGGACGCGAGGTCGCCCTTGGCGTCCTTGTTCGCGACGATCCTGGGGTGCTCGGCGAGCCGGACCAGGGTCTCGGTCTCGACCGGCACGGCGCTGCGACCGGGGATGTCGTACAGCATCACCGGCAGCTCGGTGGCGTCGGCGACGGTGGTGAAGTGTCGGTACAGGCCCTCCTGCGGGGGCTTGCTGTAGTACGGGGTGACCACCAGCAGGCCGTGGGCGCCGGCGGCCTGTGCCTGCCGGGCCAACTCGACCGAGTGTCGGGTGTCGTTGGTGCCGACTCCGGCGACCACGAACGCGCGATCGCCCACGGCCTCCAGCACCGCCCGGACCAGTTGCTCTTTCTCCGCGTCGCTCGTGGTGGGCGACTCGCCGGTGGTGCCGTTGACGACGAGTCCGTCGTTGCCGGCGTCGACAAGATGGGAGGCCAGGCGCTGGGCGCCGGGAAGGTCGAGCGCACCGTCGGCCGTGAAGGGGGTCACCATCGCGGTGAGGACCCGGCCGAAGGGGGTCTGGGGGGTAGACGTCGGAGCCATGGCCCAAACCGTACCGGGCGCACACCTGACCTGCGGGTAGCACCCGCCCTATGAGACTTCGACCGCGCATGCGGCCGCGACTTCGCGGGAATTCCTCCGGGCCTTCGACGGCCCGGACCCGGCGGCCCGGACACCGGCCGCGGCCATCCGCCGCGCGTCGGCACGCCGCCCACAAAAGAAAGGACCAGACGCTGCCCGCTCGGGGGTTCGAGCAGCGTCTGATCTCTTTCAGTATCGACCATCGAGGGCGAAACCTTAGGGATTCGGACGAAAAACTTCCAATGTCACCCTATGTGCCGATTTGACCACTCGGACGGCTCAACATCTAAGGCGCGACTCGCCCGTTGGTGTTGAACGCCGCGTACGTGAGCGGCATCAGCTCGGCCCACGCGGCCTCCATCCGCTCCGCGACCATCTCGATCTCGCGCTGCGGGAAGGACGGGAAGGTGGCGTCCTCGCGCTTGGTGCGCAGACCGAGGAAGTGCATCAGCGAACGCGCGTTGCAGGTCGCGTACATCGACGAGTAGAGGCCCACCGGCAACGTGGTGCGGGCCACCTCGCGCGCGACGCCCGCCTCCAGCATGCGCCGGTAGCCCGCGTACGCCGCCTCGTACGACTCGCGCGTCGCGCTGTCCACCGTCTTGTACTGCTCGGGGGTGCCGTCGACGAAGACGTACGCGCCGGGCTTGCCCTGCTGGACCAGCTTGCGGTCCTCGGCGGGCACGTAGAACACCGGCTGCAGCTCGCGGTAGCGGCCGCTTTCCTCGTTGTACGACCAGCCGACGCGGTGCCGGTGGAACTCGCGGAAGACGAAGATCGGCGCGCTCACGAAGAACGTCATCGAGTTGTGCTCGAAGGGGCTGCCGTGCTTGTCCCGCATCAGGAAGTTGATCAGACCCTTGGACCGCGAGGCGTCCTTTTCGAGCTCGTCGAGGGACTTCTCCCCCGCCGTGGAGACCCGAGCCGCCCACAACACGTCCTGGTCGGCGGCGCTGTGCTTGATCAGCTCGACCGTGACGTCGCTGCGGAAGCGGATGGCGGACGGATTCTCCTGGGGTGTTTCGGTCACGCGGAGTTGCTCCTCGTCGATGAGGTCGGGGTGAGACGGGCGCTCAAGCCTAACCACGCCCGCCGACGTCGCCGGACGCCGTGGCCGAACCGCTCGCCGTCGGCGTGGAGCGCGGCACCACCACCGTGCCGGGCTGGGTCGCCGGACCCTCGGCAGGCCGCGTGACAGTGCCCGCGGGCAGCGCCACGGACGTCTCGAAGGAGGTCTTGTCCAGACGGGAAAAGTACGGGTGCACCTGGATCACCAGCTTGCCGATCAACTCGCGGGGCACCGCGAAGTTGTAGGTGAACACCGTGTCGGCGTTGCGGACCGCCTCGGCCGGGCCGCTGCGCGCCTGTCCGTTCCGCGCGGGCCCGCACGGCAGACTGTCGGGCCCGGCGTACAGCGTCACGCCGAACAGTTCGGCCGCCAGATTGGAGCCGGTGCGGTTGGTGTACCGGATCGGGACCGCGACGTCGACCGTCTCGCGCTTCTCGTTCGGCACGCTCGCCGTGCGGGTCACCGCGAGCGGGAGCGTGGACACCGTCAGCCCGTTGGAGTACGTGTGCGAGCCCTGTTTCGCCGGGACCTGGCCGGGTGGGACCGCCGCGCCGGAGGGCGGCGCGCCCGGCGCCGTACCGCCCGTCGGGTTCTTGTCCGGCAGATCCGGCGGATTGCCGGTGGCGCCCGCGGGAGCCGCCTTCGGCTTCTCGTCCTCGATCGTGGGACCGACCATGCAGCCGCTCGCGAACAGCACAACCACCGCACACACCGGGGCGATTCGTCGGATCCGGACCCCCATGACCATCCTCCGCTGCCGCGCCCACCAACCCTTGGCGGACAGCGTCGCACGCCGCGCGGGAGGTCGGCAGCGCCTGTCCCGCGTGTCGCCCACGCGTGTGCGCGTTCGGCGAGCGGCGGACACGGAAGGCCGGGGCACGCGAGAATCGGCCGAACTCGACGATGGGGGCGCCACATGACCGATCCGTACGTACGCCCGGCCCACGCCGGCGACGGTGCCGCGTTGGGCGCCGCACATGCCCGGGCCTGGCACGACGCCTACACCGGGGTGTTGCCGGCCACCGCGCTGGAGGCGGCGACGCCGCAGGCGCTGGCCGCGGAGTGGGAGGACGCGGCGATCTCGCCACCGTCGCCGCGCCACCGCCTGCTGGTGGCCTGCGCGGGCCCGACCGTGGCCGGCTTCGCGGCCCTGGTGCCCGGCGCGGACGAGGATCTCGACCCGGCCGTCACCGGCGAGTTGGCGATCCTGGTGGTCGACCCGCCACATCAGCGCGAGGGTCACGCGTCCCGGCTGTTGACGGCGGTTGTCGCGGACGCCGCGACGGACGGCGTACAAATGTTGGTGACCTGGGTTCTGGAGAGCGACAAGCCGTTGTACGACTTCCTGGTCGGCACCGGGTGGGCGCCCGACGGCGCGACGCGCGAACTGTGGGTGGACGAGGCGGGCAGGTCGGTGATCCGACAGGTGCGATTGCACACGTCGGTGGCCGCCGAGGAGTGAGCCGGGTCGGCGGGCCGACTCCCGGTGTGTCGTGAGCCGGCGGACGAACACGGTGAACACCACACCGATGTGCCATTGAACAAGGTAAGTCAGCCGTCTTAACGTAAGCGCCGTGAGCCGAACTCCGACCCGCGAGCGCCTTCTGCTCACCGCCGAGCGGCTCTTCGCCGTGCACGGAATCGACGCGGTCTCGCTGCGACAGATCAGTGTCGCGGCGAGTCAGCGCAACAATTCGGCCGCGCAATACCATTTCGGCAACAAAGAGGAGTTGATCCGGGCGATCTTCGGATTCCGACTCGTGACGATCAACTCGCGCCGCGAGATCCTGGTCCGCGAGTCGGTGAGCACCGGAGCGGACCGGGAGCCCCGGGCACTGGCCGAGGCCATGGTGCGACCGCTGGCCGAACAGATCGACGTCGGCGGCAGTTTCTATCTGCGCTTTCTGGCCCGAGTGCACCAGCACATGGGCGCGAGCACGTACGCGCTGCCGGCCATGGGCCTGGAGGGCAGCTCGCCGGAGTTCGGCCGGTTGATCGACCGCGCGCTGGGCCATCTGCCGACCCCCGTACGGCGCAACCGGCTGCGGCTGGGCGGGAGCCTGGCGGTGCACGCCACGGCCGACCGCGAACAGCGGGTGTACGAGGGACAGGCGCACGACGTACTGCCACCGGCGGCCTTCGTGGCGGACCTCGTGGACGCCGTCGTCGGCATCCTGGCCGCGCCGGTGTCGGCCCAGGTGCTGGCCGCGTTGGAGCCGCCGACGGGCACGCCGGCCCGGGCCGGTTAGGTCAGGTCCCGGCCGGGGTCGCGGACGCCCTGCGCGCGTGCAGGCGGATCGCGGTGAGCATGGCCCGGCGCCCGCGCGCGTTGTCCCGCGCGTCGCCGTACGCGACGGCCAGCCGGTACCAGGCCCGCCAGTCGTCGGGGTCCGCCTCGACCTCCGCCTTGCGGCGTTCGAACACGGCGTCCGCGCTGTCCCGGTCGACCCGGCCGCCCGGCGTGCGGTCCAACTCGTCCGCCGGCAGGCCGCCCTCGGCCTCCAGTTCGCGGGCCAGACGCTGCATCGCGAAGCCGAAGCGCACCTCGCGCCAGATGTACCAGGCGCCGACGACCGGCACGAGCAGGATCCCCAGACCCAGCACGATGGTGACCGGCTCCCCGTCGCGAATCGCGATCAGGCCGCGACTCCCGACGAGGAACACGTAGAACACGAGAACCGCGATCAGCACGAGCGCGGTGACACGTTGTCTCACGATGCTCAGTCCAGATCGAGGAAGTGTTCCAGGCCCACGGTCAGGCCGGGCGCGGAGCCCACACGACGCACCCCGAGCAGCACGCCCGGCATGAACGACGTGCGCTGGAAGGAGTCGTGCCGGATGGTCAACATCTCGCCCTCGTCGCCGAGCAGGACCTCCTGGTGGGCGACCAGACCGCGCAGCCGCACCGCGTGCACCGGGACGCCGTCGACCCTGCCGCCGCGGGCGCCGTCCGGGTCGTCCACCGTCGCGTCCGGCATGTCCGCCAGGCCTGCCCGCTCGCGTGCCTCGGCGACCAGCTCGGCGGTCCGGCGGGCGGTGCCGCTGGGCGCGTCCAGCTTGTTCGGGTGGTGCAGTTCGACGATCTCGACCGACTCGTAGAACCGGGCCGCCTTGGCCGCGAACTGCATCATCAGCACCGCGCCGATGCCGAAGTTGGGCGCGATCAGGATGCCGGTTTCCGGGCTCTTCGCCAGCCACTCGCGCAGCCGGGCCAGGCGCTCGGGAGTGAACCCGCTGGTGCCCACGACCGCGTGGATGCCGGCGCCGACGCAATATTCGAGGTTGCCCATGACCACACCCGGGTGGGTGAAGTCGACGGCGACCTGCGCGCCCGCCTTCGCGAGCTCCGCGAGGTCGTCGCCTTCGTCGACTCGCGCCACCAGTTCGAGGTCGGCAGCGCCCTCGACCGCCCGGCACGCCTCGGAACCCATGCGGCCGGCCGCACCGATCACACCCACCCGGATTGCAGTCATGATGTCGTGCACTCTCCAGTCAGAACGGTTTCGACTTCGATCGCACCGCGATCAGGCCGACGCGGCGACGAAGTCCGCGTCGTCGGCGAACGGTCCGACCACGGCCAGGGTGGGCCGCGCGGCGAACAGGTGCTTCGCCACGTCGTGGATCTCCGCGGCGGTGACCGCGGCGATCCGGGCGAGTACCTCGTCGACGGACAGGTGTTCGCCGTAGACGAGTTCGCTCTTGCCGATCCGGCTCATCCGGGACCCGGTGTCCTCCAGCCCCAGCACGGTCGAGCCGCGCAGTTGGCCGATGGCCCGATCGATCTCGTCCTGCGGCAGGCCCTCGCGGACCACCCGGTCCAGCTCGGTCCGGCAGATCTCGATCACCTGGCGGGCCTTCTTGGGCTGGCAGCCGGCATAGATGCCGAACACGCCCAGGTCGGCGTAGCCGGAGTGGAAGGAGTAGACCGAGTAGGCCAGGCCGCGCTTCTCCCGGATCTCCTGGAACAGCCGCGAACTCATCCCGCCACCGAGCGCGGTGTTGAGCACGCTGAGCGCGAATCGCCGGTCGTCGTCCCGGGCCAACCCCGGCATGCCCAGCACCAGATGGGCCTGCTCGGTCGGTCGGTTCAACAGCTGTACGCTGCCGGCCGCACGCACCCCGCGGCCGCCGGCACGCGGCGCGGCGGGCACCGCCGCCTCGTCGACGCGCACGTGCGCGAACGCCTTCTTGACCAGGCGGACCACCTTGGCGTGGTCGATGTTGCCCGCCGCGGTCACCACCATGTTCGGTGCCTTGTAGCGACGCTTGTAGTAGCCGCTGATCTGGGTCCGGGTGAGCGCGTTGATCGACTCGACCGTGCCCAGCACCGGGCGACCCAGCGGCGCGTCGCCGAGCATCGCGTCGTAGAAGAGCTCGTGCACGAGGTCGCCGGGCTCGTCCTCGTTCATCGCGATCTCCTCGAGGATCACGCCGCGTTCGGCGTCCACGTCCTCGGCGTCGATCAGCGAGCCGGTGACCATGTCGCAGATCACGTCGATCGCGAGCGGGAGATCGGTGTCGAGCACGCGTGCGTAGTAGCACGTGTACTCCTTGGTGGTGAACGCGTTCATCTCACCGCCGACCGCGTCCAGCTCGGCCGAGATCTCCAGCGCATCGCGCTTCTCGGTGCCCTTGAACAGCAGGTGTTCGAGGTAGTGCGAGGTGCCGGCCAGGGCGGGGGTCTCGTCCCGCGAGCCGACCCCGACCCAGATGCCGAACGTGGCGGAGCGCACGGACGGCATGTTCTCGGTGATCACCCGGAGGCCGCCGGGCAGGACGGTGCGGCGGACGGCACCGATGCCGTCCGCGTCACGCAGCAGGGTCTTCGTGGAACCAGGCCGCTGCGCGGACGCAGCGACCTGGTTCTTCGACGAGGAGGACGTCACTTGGCGGCAGCATCCTCGGAGGCCTCGGCATTGTCTTCGCCCTCGATGACCGGGACGAGCGACAGCTTGCCGCGCTGGTCGATCTCGGCGATCTCGACCTGCACCTTGTCGCCGACCTTGATCACGTCGTCGACGTTCTCGACCCGCTTGCCGCCGGCGATCTTGCGCAGCTGCGAGATGTGCAGCAGGCCGTCCTTGCCGGGCATCAGCGACACGAACGCGCCGAACGTGGTGGTCTTGACAACCGTACCCAGGTACCGCTCGCCGACCTCGGGCATCGTCGGGTTGGCGATCGCGTTGATCGTCGCCCGCGCGGCCTCGGCCGAGGTGCCGTCCGAGGCACCGATGTAGATCGTGCCATCGTCCTCGATGGTGATCTCGGCACCGGTGTCGTCCTGGATCTGGTTGATCATCTTGCCCTTCGGGCCGATGACCTCGCCGATCTTGTCCACCGGGATCTTGACGGTGATGATGCGCGGCGCGAACTGCGACATCTCGTCCGGCGTGTCGATGGCTTCCATCATCACGTCGAGGATGTGCAGGCGGGCGTCCTTGGCCTGCTTGAGCGCCCCGGCGAGCACCGACGCCGGGATGCCGTCGAGCTTGGTGTCGAGCTGGAGCGCGGTGACGAACTCCTTGGTGCCGGCGACCTTGAAGTCCATGTCGCCGTACGCGTCCTCGGCTCCGAGGATGTCGGTCAGGCACACGTACTCGGTCTTGCCGTCGACCTCGTCCGAGATCAGGCCCATCGCGATGCCCGCGACCGGCGCCCGGAGCGGCACACCGGCGTTGAGCAGCGACATCGTGGACGCGCAGACCGAGCCCATCGAGGTCGAGCCGTTGGAGCCGAGCGCCTCGGACACCTGACGGATCGCGTACGGGAAGTCCTCGCGGGCCGGCAGGACCGGGAGGATGGCGCGCTCGGCGAGCGCGCCGTGGCCGATCTCGCGGCGCTTGGGCGAGCCCACCCGGCCGGTCTCGCCGACCGAGTACGGCGGGAAGTTGTAGTTGTGCATGTAGCGCTTGCGCGTCTCGGGCGAGAGCGTGTCGAGCATCTGCTCCATGCGCAGCATGTTCAGCGTGGTGACGCCCAGGATCTGGGTCTCGCCGCGCTCGAACAGGGCCGAGCCGTGCACGCGCGGGATGACCTCGACCTCGGCCGACAGGGTGCGGATGTCGGTCAGGCCGCGACCGTCGATGCGCACCTTGTCGCGCAGCACGCGCTGACGCACGAGCTTCTTGGTGAGCGCGCGGAACGCGCCGCCGATCTCCTTCTCGCGACCCTCGAACGCCGGGAGCAGCTTCTCCGCGGCGAGGTCCTTGACCCGGTCGAGCTCGCTCTCGCGGGCCTGCTTGCCGGCGATGGTCAGCGCGGCCGACAGCTCGTCGGTCACCGCGGCGGCCAGCGCCTCGAAGACATCGTCCTGGTAGTCCAGGTAGACCGGGAACTCGCCGGTCTCCTTGGCGGCCTTCTCGGCGACCTGGACCTGCGCGGCGCACAGCGCCTTGATGAACTTCTTGGACGCCTCGAGGCCGTCCGCGACGACCTCCTCGGTCGGCGCGTCCGCGCCGCCCTTGACCAGCTCGATCGTGCCGGTCGTGGCCTCGGCCTCGACCATCATGATCGCCACGTCGCCGTCCTCGAGCACGCGGCCCGCGACGACCATGTCGAACACGGCGCGCTCGAGCTCGGTGTGCGTGGGGAAGCCGACCCAGGTGCCGTCGATGAGCGCCACCCGGACGCCACCGATCGGGCCGGAGAACGGCAGACCCGCGAGCTGGGTGGACATCGAGGCCGCGTTGATCGCGACGACGTCGTACAGGTGGTCCGGGTTGAGCGCCATGATCGTCTCGACGATCTGGATCTCGTTGCGCAGGCCCTTCTTGAAGGACGGGCGCAGCGGACGGTCGATCAGCCGGCAGGTGAGGACGGCGTCCTCGGACGGGCGGCCCTCACGACGGAAGAACGAGCCGGGGATCTTGCCCGCGGCGTACATGCGCTCCTCGACGTCCACCGTCAGGGGGAAGAAGTCGAGCTGGTCCTTCGGGCGCTTCGAGGCGGTCGTGGCCGAGAGCACCATGGTGTCGTCGTCCAGGTAGACCACGGCGGAGCCGGCGGCCTGCCGGGCCAGCCGGCCGGTCTCGAAGCGGATGGTGCGGTTGCCGAACGTGCCGTTCTCGATGACTGCTTCGGCGAAGCTGATGTCGGGACCCTCCACGGGTGCCCTCCTCGTTCGTTTCGAGGGAGGTCCGCGGCGCATGACGCCTGAGGGCCGACCGAGCCGGTCTTCGATCGAAGCACCCGGGTGCGTTACCCGGGGGCCACTACCGAGGACCGGCGCTGTAGGTCGGCGCCTTGGTCGCGACGCGGCGCTCCCAGTCTTTGTTCGTCTCGCCCGGGCCGAATACGCACGGACGATTTCGTATTTGTCTTGTTCTATCTCAGCGCGGCATACCCGCGCGCGGAACACAGCCTACAAAGACCGCGTCCGGATACGGCGAAGGAGCGGCTCGCGAAAGCCGCTCCCCCGTCGTGCGCTACTAGCGGATGCCGACGCCGCTGCGGCGGATGCTCAGGCGGTCCGTCAGCGTGCGGTAGCGCTCGATGTCCTTCTTGGCCAGGTAGCCGAGCAGGCGACGACGCTGGCCGACCAGGAGCAGCAGGCCCCGGCGGCTGTGGTGGTCGTGCTTGTGCTCCTTGAGGTGGGCGGTGAGCTCGTTGATGCGGTAGCTCAGGATCGCGACCTGCACCTCGGGGGAGCCGGTGTCGCCTTCCTTGGTGGCGTAGTCGGCCATGATCTGCTTCTTCGTTGCGGTGTCGAGCGACACGTGTTCTCCCTCTGCAAGGTGGTGAGCGCCCCCGGTCTGACTCACGGAGGCGACTGGGCTCACATGGTGCGGGCGCGCGGCCCGTGGGCAGCGCGCATCCCGGGCACGCGGCTCCGGGATACGGACAACCCTAGCAGGAGCGCATCAGGCTGTGATGTTCCGCAGCTTGTCGTACAGATCCAGCACCGCCACGCACAGCGGAACGACGGACACCATCAGCATGCCTTCGAGCACGTCCATCGCCCGCCCCCAGAACGGGGACAGTCCGCGCGTGGGCACGGTGGTCGCGACGATCGCGAGCAGCGCGCCGACCGCGCAGATCAGGGCGAAGATCCAGCCCTGGCGCTCCTTGTCCGGGAATCCGGTGTCCAGGGTCAGGCCGACGAAGAGCATCGCGAGGCCGAGCAGGCCGGCCGTGTACAGCACGGTGACCTGCGTGGTGTGCCGGAACAGGCGGGCGCGACCGAGGGTGACCAGCGCCAGTACGGCGGTCAGGACCCGGGTCCACATGGTGTCGACGTTGCCCAGCACGACGCACGAGGCGACGATCACCGCGGCACATGCGCCGGTGAGGCCGCTGAGCAGCTCGTGCCCGTTGCGGGCGCGCGCGGCGACGTCGGCGTGGTCGAGGGTGTCGCTCTGCCGGGCGGTGGGTGCGTCCGAGGGCAGGAAGCCGATCGGCAGGCGGGCGAGGCGGGCCGCCCAGGAGGGCAGGAAGGCGATCATCGCGAGCGCGACGGTGCCGGCGACGGCCGCCGCCTCGCGCGGGGCGCTCTCGAAGGTGATCATGCCGAAGGTGGCCAGCGTGCCCAGCGCGCCGGCGCCCGCGCCCGCGATATAGACGGCGCCGCGTTCCGGCAGCAGCGCGGCGATCAGCGTGGAGACCACCAGGACCGCGACGCAGGCGGACAGGAACTGGACCCGGCCGGGGCCCTCGCGCGCCGGCGGCTCGATCGCGCCCAGGCCGGCCAGGAACGCGTTCGGCAGTGCGCCGAGGCCGAGCACGGCGCCGCCGACGTGGTCCCCGTACACCCGCGAGCGCACGCCGGCGACCACGGTGAGCACCAGGGCCAGCGAGCCGCCGACGATGGCGGGCAGGCCGTGCGGCAGGGGGGTCATCCGCCAGAGCACGATGGCGCCGAGGGTGAAGAAGGCGGCCGCACCGGACAGGCCGGCGACCCGCAACATCTCCGGCGTCCACAGCCGGTTGTCGCCGGCGACCGAGGTGGCCACCGAGTCGGCCACGTCGTCGTAGACCGGCGGCGGCGGCGCGTCCGCGAGTGCGGTGAAGCGCAGCAGTTCGCCGTCGCGCACGTTCTGCCCGGCCAGGGTGAGCGCGCTGTCCAGGGGCTCGCCGTCGAGGCGGGTGAGCTGGAAGCCGGTCACCGAGCCGTTGCGCTGGGTCTGCCCGGACAGCCGGAGTATCTCCGGGTACAGCTCCGCGAGCGGGACCTCTTCCGGCAGCGCGAGATCGACGCGGCAATCCGGCGCGATGACGGTGATCCGGGCGAACCCGGTGGTGACCGTCGTGGTCGTGGAGTTCACCTGTGCAGATCCCCCTGCTTGTCGCTGCCCCGTGTCCCGCGGCCCCGAGGGGCCGGGATGACGACGCACTCTATACGCCGCGTCACGACTCGCCACTGGCGCCGAGGGGGTCGGCCAGTAGTATGCGGCGCACACACGAACGGCTCAACCGGCTCACGTGTGCATGGAGACGACCCTGACGGGGTGGGTTGACTCACATCACCTGCTCCTTTTCCGTGCTCTGCGGCGGGCTCGATCCGTGTCCAAGGATCCTCGCGACGGATGAGGCTGATTCACCTTGACCGTGGTCATCGTCAAGCGCCCGCCCAGGGTGTTGCCCTCTCCTGTGCCGGCGGAGGAGATCCAGCTCCAGGCACCGCCCGAACTGGAGCGCCCCACAGACCAGAACTGGATCATGAGCGTGCTCCCGATGATGGGCATGCTCGGCTCGGCCGGCTTCTTCTTCATGCCCGGTGCGCCGAAGATGATGATGGTCATGGGCGGCATGATGATGATCTCGTCGCTGGTCATGGTGGTCGCGAACATCATCAAGTCGCGCGGTGGCAACCGGGTCCAGATGCTCGACGCCCGACGCGACTACCTCAAGTACCTCGCCCAGCAGCGCAAGGAGGTCCGCCGGACCGCCCGCAGGCAGCGCGACGCGCAGTTGTGGACGCACCCGGACCCCGCGCAGCTGTGGTCGGTGGCGGCGGGCGAACGACGGATCTGGGAACGCCGGGCCGGTGACGCCGACTTCGGACAGGTCCGGGTCGGCGTGGGCCAGCAGCAGTTGTCCACCCCGCTGGTGGCGCCCAGCACCGCGCCGCTGGACGAGTTGGAGCCGCTGTGTGCGGACGCGATGCGGCGCTTCCTGCGCACCCAGGCGACGCTGGACGACCTGCCGATGGCGGTGTCGCTGCGCTCCTTCTATCACCTGACCGTCTCCGGCGAGCCGGAGCGGGTGTACGGGCTGACCCGGGCGATGCTGGGCCAACTCGCGGTGCTGCACTCGCCGGACGACGTGCGCATCGTGGTGGCCACGGACGCGAACTTGCTGCCGCGTTGGGACTGGCTGAAGTGGCTGCCGCACGTGCAGCACCCGTCCCAGTCGGACGGCGCGGGTTCGGTCCGGATGATCGCGGGCGACCTCGGCGAGATCGAGGAGTGGCTGGCCGAGGACCTGGCCGGGCGCTCGCGCTTCGCGGCCGGTGCGCAGCCCGTGCTGGACCAGCCGCACCTGGTGGTGGTCCTGGACGGCGGCGGGGTGCCGGCCAACTCGCTGCTCGCGGGGGCGGACGGCCTGCAGGGGGTGACCATCGTCGAGGTGGTGCCCGGTCCGCTGGACGAACTGCGCGGCGGCCTGGCGATCATCGCCGAGGAGGACCGGCTGACGCTGGAGTCGACGGCGGGCGCGTACGAGGGCCTGCCCGACTTCCTGTCGGCGGGCGACGCGGAGGCGCTCGCCCGGAAGTTGGCCCCGCTGCGGTTGTCGGCGAACGACGACGACGAGCCGCTGCTGGCCAACCTGGACTTCACCGACCTGATGGGTATCGGTGACGCCGCGCAGGTGGACGTGTCGCAGACCTGGCGGCCCCGGCCGCCGAACGACCGGCTGCGGGTGCCGATCGGGATCGGCCAGAACGGCGAGCCGATCATGCTGGACATCAAGGAAGCGGCGATGGAGGGCATGGGCCCGCACGGCCTGTGTGTCGGCGCCACCGGTTCCGGCAAGTCCGAGCTGCTGCGCACGCTGGTGCTGGGCCTGGCCACCACGCACAGTTCGGAGATCCTCAACTTCGTGCTCGCCGACTTCAAGGGCGGCGCGACCTTCTCCGGGATGTCGGACATGCCGCACGTCGCGGCGGTGATCACCAACCTGTCCGACGACCTGACCCTGGTCGACCGCATGCGCGACTCGATCACCGGCGAGCTGAACCGGCGGCAGGAGCTGCTGCGTTCGGCGGGCAACTACGCCAACATGCACGACTACGAGCGGGCCCGGGTCGCGGGCGCCGCGCTCGAACCGCTGCCCTCGCTGGTCATCATCATCGACGAGTTCAGCGAACTGCTCACCGCCAAGCCGGACTTCATCGACATGTTCATCCAGATCGGCCGCATCGGCCGATCGTTGGGCGTGCACCTGCTGCTCGCTTCGCAGCGCCTGGAGGAGGGCCGACTGCGCGGTCTGGACACGTACTTGTCCTACCGGATCGGCCTGCGTACGTTCTCCGCCGCCGAGTCGCGCGCGGCGATCGGCGTGCCGGACGCGTACCACCTGCCATCGGTCCCCGGCGCGGGTTACCTCAAGTTCGACACCGAGTCGATGGTGCAGTTCAAGGCCGCATACGTGTCCGGCACCTACCGGGCCTCCGACCGGGTTCGCCGCAACCGGTCGGGCGCGCCCATGCCGGTGCTGTTCGACAGCCGGTGGACGGCCGCGAACATGTGGAACCGGCAGCCGGACCTGCCGCCGGAGCCCGAGCCGGAACCGGACATCGACAGCGCGCTCGCGGACACCGTGCTGGATGTGATCGTGCGCCGGATGGTCAACCAGGGTCCGCCGGCGCACCAGGTGTGGCTGCCGCCGCTGGCCGAGTCGAACTCGGTCGACCAGATGTTGCCACCGCTTCGGGTCACCACGGATCGCGGGTTGTGCTCGCCCGAGTGGGGCGCGAACGGCCGACTGGTGGTGCCGCTGGGCCTGGTGGACAAGCCGTTCGAGCAGCGCCGCGACGTGATGTACGCGGACCTGTCCGGCGCGGCCGGCCACGCGCTCGTCGTGGGTGGCCCGCGCAGTGGCAAGAGCACGCTGCTGCGCACCATGATCACATCCTTCGCGCTGACCCACACTCCGGCCGAAGTCCATTTCTACGTCCTGGACTTCGGCGGCGGTGGCATGGTCGCGCTGAGCGATCTGCCGCACGTGGGCGGGGTGGCGGGCCGGCTCGACGCCGAGCGGGTGCGCCGGATCGTCAGCGAGGTCAAGGGCATCCTGGACCGACGCGAGGAGATGTTCCGGGTCAACAACATCGACTCGATCGACACGTTCCGCCGGCGCCGCGCCGCCGGGACGTTGCCGGACGAGGCGTGGGGCGACGTCTTCCTGTTCGTCGACGGGTGGTTGACCCTCAAGAACGACTTCGACGCGCTGGAGGCCGAGGTCACCGACATCGCCACGCGCGGCCTGGGCTTCGGCGTGCACGTGGTGCTCACCGCGTCCCGACACCCGGAGATCCGGCCCGCGCTCAAGGACCAGATCCAGACCCGGCTGGAGCTGCGGCTCGGCGAGACGATGGAGTCCGAGGTGGACCGGCGGCTCGCGGCGAACGTGCCCACGGGTGCGCCGGGTCGCGGACTGTCCCCGGACAAGCTGCACTTCCTGGCCGCGCTGCCGCGGATCGACGGGTCGTCCGCGGCGGAGGACCTGGGCGAGGGCATGGCGGCCATGGTCGGCGCGATCAAGGCCGCGTGGGCGGGGCCGCCCGCTCCGCCGGTGCGGGTGCTGCCGATGCTGCTGCCCTACGAGCAGTTGCCGACGCCCGAACAGGTGCCCGGTCGGGCGATCCCGATCGGCGTGGACGAGGCGACGCTCAGTCCGGTGTACCTGGACTTCAACGTCGACACGAACTTCGTGCTGTTCGGCGAGAGCGAGTCCGGCAAGACCAACTTCCTGCGCATGCTGGCGCGCGGCATCTCCGAGCGGTACACGCCGGCCGAGGCCCGGATCATCGTGTCCGACTACCGGCGCACGCTCCTGGACGTGGTCCCGGAGTCGCACCTGCTGGAGTACGCGGCGGCGGCGCCGGCCCTGACCTCGTTCATGAACGAGATCCGAGGCGGCATCGAACGCCGCCTGCCCGGGCCGGAGGTGACCCAGGATCAGCTGCGCAACCGGAGCTGGTGGAGCGGCCCCGAGCTGTTCCTGCTGATCGACGACTACGACCTGGTGGCATCGTCGAGCGGCAACCCGGTCGGCACCATCGCCGAGTTCCTGCCGCTGGCCCGCGACGTCGGCCTGCACCTGATCCTCGCCCGCAGCAGCGGCGGCGCGGGCCGCGCACTGTACGAGCCGGTCCTGCAAAAGCTCCTCGACCTGGGCACGTCCGGCCTGATCCTGTCCGGCAACCGCGACGAGGGCGCCCTGATGGCCAACGTCAAACCGGCCCAACTCCCCCCGGGCCGAGGCCAGTTCATCACCCGCCGACGCGGCGTCGAACTGATCCAGACGGCCTGGCTCGCCGAAAATTGAGGCCGCCCACAGCCGAAGCGGGGCTCGACCGACTCCGGTCGAGCCCCGCTTTGCGTCGATTCCGCCGACCCGACCATCCGAATAGTTATAACGGAACGTCAGCCTCCTCTTGCGATCCGCTGATGATTCATGGATCAATGGTCAACGCTGCGACACGTAGGCGTGTCCGAGGTCCGCCGGGGAGGGTCGCGGCCGAAGGTCATCAAGCGCGGGGGAAGCGTTGGCTATGGCGGGATCCGGTTTCCAGATCAGCCTGGAGATGCTCGAAAAGTTTCAAAGCGCGCTGGAGGGCGTCCTGACCGATCTGGTCGGCCCGGACGCGGGGGCCAATCCGGGGGAGCACGGGATCGGCGCAACCGACTTCGGGGTGTCGTTCGCCGAGGCGCCGATGATGGGTGGGGTCATCACGGAGACGGCCTCGCAACTGCGGTCGTTGATCGACAAGTTGCAGGACCAGATCACGGCGATGAAGTTGGCGATCAAGGTCACGGGCGTGAACACGGCCGACGTGGACGACGACACGCGACAGTCGCTGAATCAGGTAATGCAGCGGATCACCACCGGCGGACAGGCGCCCGTGGTGACGGGGTCGACGCCGGGGAACCACAAGGTGGGCTTGGAATGACGCGACCATGCGTACTCGGGGCCGTGGGGGGAATCTGATGGTGCATTCCGAAGGCGCGCCGACCGACGGGCCGGGCGGCGGGGAAACCGACTTCGACGGCTTTTCCTTGGAGCAGTTGCAGGCGATGATCGCGCAGGCGAACCCTTCGGCGCTGGCCGGATACGCGGAGAAGCTGCACGGCACGGCGCGGCGAATCCAGTCCGCAACGGAGGGCCTCACCAAGTGCATCCAGGCCCTGGACGGCGTCTGGGAAGGCCCCAGCGCGGACAGCTTCCGCACCTGGGCCGGCGGCCTCACCGCTGCCGCAACTGGGCTCGGTGACTACGTCGCGGCGGCCGGCACCCACGTCAATCACGTGGGCCAACAGATCTTCGTGGCCAAGGCCCGGATGCCCCCTCGCATGGACCCGATAATCCTGGCCAAGGCAAACCAGGGCCCGGTCTCCGTGGTGTCCCAAGCCGTAACGACCCAGGCCACCGGCGGCACACCTCCAGGCGGCGTGGACCCGATCAAGGCCCAACAGGAAGCCAAGGCCCAGGTCGACGCCGCCCACCGCGAGGCGGTGGCGCAGATGCGGATGCTTGCTTCGACGTATCGGGTGACGGCGCAGGACTTGAAGGCGTTGCCGGCGCCGGCGTTTCCGGATCCGCCGGGTGACTTCCAACATGCCGTCAGGTCCCTTGGCGGTCCAACCAACAGCTCCGATGGCCAGGGTGGAGGTGGACGAGGCACATCACAGTCACGTTCAGGAGCAGGCCATCCAAGTTCGGGGGTCTACTCTGCCCCACAAGGCTCCGCGCCTAACGGCGGAGGGCTTGGCGGCGGAAACACGACGAAGGTCAACACCGCCCACGTACCGCAATCGAACTACGTGCCGCAGTCGACCAACCTGCAAGGCAGCGGTTCACTCACGGCCCCCGATCCCACAGCAAATACTCCCTGGATTCCGCAAGTCTCCGGCGGCGGCCCAGGATCAGTGACCGTACCCAACGCCAGTGGCCCGGGAGGAGTGCCTCCGGGTGGCCTACACCCGTTTTCGGGGACCTACCCTGCCGCATCTACCGGTGGCAGTTCCGGTCCGCGAGGTGGAAGCGGGAGTACCAGCGGCACGCCTCCCCGCGGCGGCGTGCCCGGATTCGTGCCAGGTGGCGGCGGGGTCCCGCCCGGCTCCTCGCCACGTACCGGCGGCCCTCCGGGAGCTGGTGGTGGACGGGGATCGTTCACGACCCATCCGGAAGCACGCAACCCGAACTCAGTCGGGGCCACTGGTCCGTCCGGCACCAACGCCTCCGGACGCCCCGGCGGGATACCGGGATCACCGGGTGCTGCCGGAGTCGCCGGAGGCCCGTCCTCGACTGGTGGTTCGGGCCGCAGGCTTGCCGCCTCCCGAGGTGGCTCTGTCGGAAACGCCTCGGGAGCCGCGTCCAACCGAAATTCGCCCAGACTGCGGGCACTGCCAGTAGACGGCAGCAATCCGGCTTCGGAGGGTACCGGCAGCCAGCCCCCGAGACGATCGCCCGGGCAGCGAACGCCTTTCACCGGCGGTGCGCGCTCTGAGCAGGTCCGACGTCGCACCCCACGCCCCGAGGAAGATGACGACAACGTCTGGGACGGCCCACGCCGGCCAGGTGTCGTCCCGCCAGTCATCGACTGACAAACGCCCGCGCCGCCATCTCAGGAAGGACACCTTCGCCGCATGAGCGGACGCCTCACCCGAACTTTCCGGATGTCCGTCACACTCGGCGTGCTCCTGATCATCATGGTCGGCGCGGGCCACTTTGCTCCACGTGCTCATGCCGATTCCATCCGGGCACAACAGTGGTACTTGGACACTTGGAAGATCGATGACGTCTGGAAAACCACGCGCGGTGCAGGAGTCACAGTTGCCGTGGTCGACTCGGGCGTAGACACCACTCATGTGGACCTCGTCGGACAGATTCTGCCGAGCCTAAACACCACCGGGGATCAAGACGGGCACGGGACTTCCATGGCCAGCCTCATCGTGGGGCAGGGCCAAGCAGGCGGCGGCCAAGGCGTCTTTGGCATTGCCCCGAGTGCCAAAGTCCTGCCCTTCCGCACCAACCCCGCTCCGGTCGGAGGGGTCGATCAAACATCTTTGGCCGAGGGTGTCCGTCTCGCTGCCGATTCGCAGGCCCGGATCATCAATCTTTCCGTCGGCTCGAAAATAAATACCCCAGCGTTGGGCGAAGCTGTCACATACGCGCTGAGTAAAGGCAAACTGCTGATTGCAGCCGGCGGAAACACGCCGTTGGATCGAAACGGTGCACCGGTGTATCCCGCCGCCTATCCTGGCGTTCTGTCCGTGAGCGCAGTCGATCGCAACGGAGCACCGGCCAAGAACAGCGTGCAGGGGTCGTGGATTTCGTTGGCAGCTCCCGGACAAGACATCCCAAGTGCCTGTGTCACGCAGACCCACTATTGTCTCGGCACCGGCTCCAGCGATGCCACCGCCCTCACCTCCGGCGTCGCCGCGCTCGTCTGGTCCGTGCATCCCGACTGGACCGCCAATCAGGTCATTCGGCGGCTGCTCGATACCGCCAATCGGCCCAATGAGCCCGTGCCTTCGGACACCTTCGGGTACGGCGCCGTCAGCCCCCGCAAGGCCCTCGCCGCCACCGACACGCCAGGTCCCGCCGACGTCAACCCGTTGATCGGCGTGCGCGGGGACAAGCCGGCCCCCGTGCCGAGTACGTCGCCCTCGGCCGCCGCGTCGGCGCCGGTCGCACCGGGCGGCACCACTCCCCCAGCGGCCACCGCCGCCAAGTCAGACGACGGCGACAGCCTCCTCGTCCCGATCCTGGTCGGCACCATCGCCGCAGCCGCCCTCGTCGCAGGCGCCACCGTCATCGCCGTGCGCCGCCGCCGAGCCCGCGAACTCGCCCACCGCCAAGCCGCCGCCGTGCCTCCGTGGCCCACCGCGCCCCCCGCACCGCCGACCTACCACCCCGGCGCCGGCCCCTACGACCGGCGCTGACGAGCGGAAGCCCGATCTCGACTCGATTGGCCCCCGGGTAAGTCGGGTCGGTTCTTGCGCCCTACCCATGGTCCGCACCGCCCGACCCGGTCGCCATCGGACTATTTCCGATCGGCCGCCGGTTTCGTGAAACACGGCGAGGTGACCCAAATCGTGATCTGCTCGGGTGGGCTCGTGCTGCTCACCAGGATTTTGAAACCATCGGCACTGCTTACCGCGGAAACTTCGCCACCCGGGCTCTCGGGAATATCGTAGACTTTGTCCTCGACAACCCTTATACCGTGGGAAATCAGCGCGTCTCGGGTTCGATGCAACGCCTCGACCTGATGTTCGGGCGCAACGACCACGTTGTACATGTGCAAAAGAGAATACGAGTTCCCGTCGGAGAGATTGCCGCCCGCATCCTCACACGGACCGTCCTTCGACGAGAGTCCCTGCGGAGTGACCGGGGCACCGATGGTATCCAGTACCAATCGAGCATGCCGCTCCGCGATTGCCCGGGCGCCCTCCATCGGCATGACCTTGTGCGTCTTGCTACTCTGCGACATATCTCCTCCACAGGCCGAACCAAAGGCCAGAAAACTCATTGCCAACGCAAGAGCGCGACCCGTCCTCATCGCTTCGGCGCGGTCGGATACTGGCCGTGCACGAGCTCGGGGCGACGAGCGGGGTTCGGATCGTCATAGGTCCCCATGATCACCTTTGCTTGATTCTTGAGACTCTCGTCCGGCTCGTCGCCTTTCACATTCCAGTAACTGCTGTGATCACCCTGCGATGCAGCCAGGCGATTACCGCCGAAATCCGTCTCGTGCGGCAGCGTCTTCCCATGGCCAGCCTGCCAGCCGGCATGACTGGCTTCGCCGAGTCCGGGAATGGGGTCGTCCCCGGCTACTTCCGCCCACACGTGTCGCGGATCGATGTGCAAATCGTCTGCGCTGTCGGCATGCATACCAGGACTACCGACGACGATCATGTCGTCGACCGCTATACCATCACCGCTCCGGCCGGCATCGCCCAGGAGAGCCGAACCGTAGCTGTGCGCCACCACACTGATGTGATGGTCCGTGGACTGGGCGCGAAGACCGCCCACGAACGAATCGAGCCTCGGAGCCCCCTCTTCCGATCGCCCCCATCCGACCACGCTGGAAACTTTTGATTCCCAGGGAGTGGTAAGACCTCCGAATGACGCTTCGGGAGCGTCGTAGTCCAGCCAGAATACCGAGGCGACATCGCCCCTTTCCAGCGTGAGTCGATCGGATGCCTCCTGAATCTTGTCGAGACGCTTCATCTGTCCCTCGAGCCCGCCGGCCACATCCGTGTTGGTTCCCGGCACCAGGATTGCGGTATTTTTCGCCAGGTCCGGATTTCCGATCGACATGACGACCTGGCCGTCGAGAAACTTGTCGCCGAACTTCAGCAGCATTATTCCCGAGTCGTCCGCGGCGCAGGTCCCATTCTTGGTCAACGCCAGATTTATGGCTTCGAGATTCTTAATTTCTCGATATTCCTTGTCAGTCAGCGGGCGCCCGGAAAGATCGGCCAGCCGCGCATCGAGGGCGATACGGTTGGCCCTGTCACGATCAGCCGCCGGAAGACCGTCCATACTTCCGATCTCATGCGGATAGTTGGCCAGATACAGCTTCCGTTGGTCCTCGCTGAGATCTCGCCACCACGCCGCACTCCGAGCCGGGTCCATCTTTTCCGGAAGTGCGCTCAGCCCATACAGGCCGGCAACCCTCCGGGCATCCTCCGTAGCGTTCTCCCACGAATTCGGCGCGGTTGGTGAGACATCCGACGGATTGAGCGTCGCAAGTATCCCGGCGATTTTGTCGTCTGCCTCGGAAGCCTGCCGGAGTATTCCGTCGAAACGTGCCTTGTATTCGTCCAACAGGCCCTGAACCCTCGCCGGATCCGGAGCGGTGGCACCCTCCTGCCCCGGAGGAACCTCAGCCTTGAGTACATATCCTCCGGAAGCATCCGTAACCCTGATTCCGGATGCTTCCGCGTCACGTATGGCGGACAGCAGAGAGGCTTGGATCCCAAGAATTTCCGCGATCGCCTTGTCCGCCGCCGACCCGATCGACCGAGCCTGCATCGCAGATAGGGAGATCTGTCGGACGAGCCGTTCCAGATCCTTGTCCGCGGTCTGCGCCGAAACGCCCTTCCAGCCGGCTTCCTCGACGATGTCGTTCACGCCGGTCCGGAAGGACTTCTCCAGGTCGTGCAGGCGGCTTGCGCCCTTGGTCCACGCGGTCGCGAACTCACGCCATCCATCGAATCTGGCGTCTCTCAACTCAACGAAGTTGACCACGTTAAGCCCCCGCGCCGAACATCGATTGCAGTTCGGTTTCGTTGTCACGGTACTGCGTACGAGTCCGGTATATCTTGTCTGCGGCAGCCTGCGATCCATTGGCCAGCCGCATGATCGCGGTCGACCATTCCCGGCCCAGTTCGCCCATCTGGAAGCCGATTTTGAAACCCGGCGTGCCTGGCGGCGGCGGCTGACCCACCTCGCCGCTGAGCACCTTCAGATCCAGGCCTATCGAGGCCGCCTTCGATGCTGCGGGAACCAGTTTATCGACGTCCACCGCGAAACTATTCGCCGGTTGGGCGAGCACCGGGTCCGCCTTGCTTGGCAATACCGGCCGGTGCGCGGGGTCGCTCAGAATCCGATCCATGCCGGGCCCGGACCAGTCATTGTCCGGCTCGTCGGCAAATCTGGGGCCCGTCACCTGCGGAGACGATCCGCCATCGCCCGAAACAATCGGCGGCGGTTGCTTCGGGGGAGCCGCGAGAAGTGGGCTCGGTTCCGATCTACTATTCGGATCCACTCTGAAATACTCGGGCGTCATGGCGCGATTTATCGGCGTGTCCGGTAACTCCTGGCTTCCCATGTTTCCCCTTCTTGTTCGGCGGGAATCCGTCCCCGAATCGGATGGAGGTTTCGTTTCTGTCAAGGAACACGACCCGAAGTCGCACACCGGTGACCGAGGGCGAGGCCCCTGCCCCGCGTCCGTCGGGATTCCGGTGCGCGGGTGGCACCTTGGATCAACCGGTATCGGGGATTCCCTTCCCGCGCCGGCGGGCGTCGCGGATGACGATGGCGGTGCAGATGACGATGATGGTCAGGCCGATGGCCATGAACAGGACCACCGAGGCCTGGCGGCGGTCGCGGTCGGCGCGGGTGGGGCCGTGGGCCAGGGGGGCGACGTTGACCAGTTCGGTGCTGCGGTCGACCTTGGGGTCCGGGATCGGGGCGGATGCGGGGACCGTCGTGGAGCTGAGGGCGCGCAGCGGGTCGACCACGCCCCAGCCGACGCCGTCCATGTGGCCCGGGGCGGCGCGCTGCGCGGTCTGTTCGATCAGCGTGATCACCTGGGCCGCGGTGTAGGTGGGGTGCGCCGAGCGGATCAGCGCCGCGACGGCGGCCACGTAGGGGGTCGCGAAGGAGGTGCCGGCGCCACTGCAATGACCGCCCTTGGGCACCGTCGACCACATGTCCACGCCCGGGGCCAACACGCCCACGTACGGCTTGTTCTGCGAGAACGGCGCCCGCTCGTTGTTGCGGTCGGAGGCGCCGACGCCCAGGACGCCGGGATACTTCGCCGGCCACGAGTCGAGGTTGTCCTTGTCGCCGGAGTTGCCCGCGGCGGCGACCACGACCACCTGCTTGGCGATCGCGCGCTGCACCGCCTCGCGCAGTTTGGTGCCCGGTTCCTGGCCGCCCACGGTGTCCTGCGAGATGTTGATGACCGTCGCGCCGCCCGCGACCGCGAAGTCGATCGCCGCGGCCAGGCTGTCCTCGTTGCCCTTCGTCGCGTCGTCGCCGCCGTTCTGCCGGATCGGCAACAACATCGCCTCGGGCGCCAGACCCACGAAGCCGGTGTCGAGCCGGGGGGTCAGCCCGCTGCCGGGCCGGGCCGCGATGATGCCCGCGGCCATCGTGCCGTGGCCGTGGGTGTCGTCGGTGCCGTTGGCCTTGTCGTTGAAGAAGTCCTTGCCGGGCACGATCGCCGGACCCAACTGCGGGTTGTCGTCGTCGATCCCGGTGTCGATCACCGCGACCGTGACGCCCTTGCCGGTGGACTTCTGCCAGAGCTCGTCGAGCAGTACGCGCTGCAGCGACCAGGGTTTGCCGGGCATCGGCTTGGAGGGGTACACGCACTCGCCCGCGAGCAGCTCGGTGTCCACGGGCCCCTGGTCGATCGCCGCCGACCCCGGCGGCAGCAGCAGGCCGAGCGCGAGAAGAGGTGCCGCCCACCGTCGCCGCACGGGTCGCATCGGTTCGTTCGCCTTCCGGATCACCACCGGACCGGCCCCGGAGTCCCGGGCCGGCCAGACCTGTCGTGTAGGTGTCCCCGGCCCCCGTGAGACCGATGACGGACGCGGGAGGAGGCGGGCACGAGCCCGCCTCCTCTCACCGCGTCACAACGATGGCACCGACCATCGACCCGGCGGCTGCCCCCGGACCGATACCGCTACCGCGTCGGTACCGGTACCACGTCGGCGGCGCAGCAACTGCGAGCGCCACCACGCCGGTACGGACCGCCGGTGCCCCCGGAATTCCCGGTGTCAGTGCCACATCTTGGCGTTGGACGCCTCGGTCTGGCGGTACGCGTCGGCCGCCCGCATCAGGCCGTCGGCGATGCCGTTGAGCGCGTCCTGCAGACCCTGCGCGTTCTGGTCCCAGCTCGCCTGCTGGACGAGGTAACCCTCGCGGGCGTCACCGGACCACGACTCGGTGACCGGCGCGATGTCCCGCTTGAGACCCGACTGCATGTCGGCGAGACGGGCGTTGAGGGCGCGAATATCGGCTGCGGCCTGTTCGAGCGCAGCGAAAGTGACAACTACCTGCGACATGCTTTCTCCCCAGTGTCGGATGACCGGCTTGCGACCGGGGCATCGCCCCGAGCAGTACGAGAGCCGGTGCGACCGTGTGCGACCGAGTGGCGAACCTCGGTCAGAACATCAACTTCGAGATGTTGCCGGACACGGTCGTCTCGGTCTGGTCGTACGAGTTGGCGTTGTGGCCCATGGCCCCGGAAATCGCGTCGAGCGCGCGCTTGACCCCGAGCGCCTTCTGCACGGCCTGCTCCTGCAACGGGTCGAACTGGTTCCTGGCAGCGCCCTGCCACTGGCCCTCGATCGCATCGACCTTGCGGTTCATCTCCTGGATGGCCGCTTCGAGGTCGGTCGCCACGCCCTGCACCTTCTTCGACAACTCCGCCAACATCTGCGGAGTGATCTTGAACGCTTCACCTGCCATGTTTCACCATCCCCCATGAGACAGACATGCGCGAGGGAAGGCTCGTGTCACCCGTGTCGGGTGCCCCCGCACCAACGTCACCGTTGCGACGTCGTGGGAACTCTAACCGCAATCCGGGACGCCGCCCAAGCGACGCCCTACGCATGGTTACGGAACCTTGACTCGGTGGATACCCCCGCGGCTCTGTGCAATGTGCCGGTCTTCGGTGGTGCTTTCCGGTTGTCTCGGCGTCGGGAGTCCCTACCACTCACGACCCGTCCGACGCTACCTCAACTCCCGCCCCCAGGCTCAGGAACCCTGCGGCTTCTTCGCATCGACCGTACTCAACTCAGGAACCCTGCGGCTTCTTCGCATCGACCGTACTCAACTGCGGTCCCCGCGAGACCAGTTCGGACCACGCCCGCGGCAACGGCCGCACGTCCACGCCCTTGTAGCCCAGGCGCTGCTTCGCCTCGCTGTCCCGGTTCGGGCCGGCCGGCGCGCCGCCGGCCTGAGCGTCCTCCGGCACGCTGTAGCGCAGTCCCGAGTCGGCCACCAGGTACGTCGGGCCACCCTCGTCGGGTGTGCCGGTCACCTCGCGGTACAGCGCCCCCGCGCCGGGCTTGACCCACACGCCGCCCATGCCGTCGACGAGTTGCTCCGGCGGCCGGATCCCGGCGGACTGCGTGGTCACCGGCTGGATGCCGCGCCACTCGCCGGAGAACGTGTTGCACACCACGTTGCGCGGCAGTTCCAGGTCGTTGCGCGTCATCCGGTTCATCGGCGTCGGCGGGATCTCCGGCCAGCCCTTGTCCGCGGCGAACGTGCGGTCCTGCACCACGGCGCCGCCGAGCGTGCCGATGTTGACCGGGAACGCGGTGGGCGTGGTGTTCCCGTACGCCTCCCTGGCCCGGGGGTTCGTGGTCAGCAGCACGGCGGTCAGCTCGCTGACCGGCACCACGCCCTCCTTGGTGACCACATAGTTCTGCCGCTGGGCACTGCCCTCCGCGCGCAGCACGATGCCGACCCTGTTGTACTCCCTGTCCAGGGGCAGCTGGGTCGGCTTGCCGTAGTCGGCCGGCATCGGGTGGTCGATGGTGCCCCCGTCGACCAGCGTGGCCAGCCACGCGTCGCTGACCGGTTGCGCGGGTATGCCGACCAGGTTCAGCGCGCCGATCACGGTGGGCGCCTCCACCACGAAGCGCTTGCCCTGGTAGACGAGGTACTTGTGCTGGCTGCGGTCCTGCACGAACAGCGCCTCGCCCGGTCGAAGCGCACCGTCCGCCGGAGCCGCGCCGATGAACACGCTGCGCTGCGGCTCGCCGGCCGGGTCGGGCTTGCCGTCCTTGCCCACGGCCGGCCGCTCGCACACGGTCCAGGACTTGCGCTCCCTGACCTCCTTGGCCGTCGGCAGCCGGTCCGGTGCGTTCGGGATGCCCAGCGGCGCCCCGTGGCTCACGCTGTTGAGCTGCCTCTCCGGGACCATGTTGACCTTGAAGTTGCCCGGGTCGAGCAGCAGTCGGCCGGAGGCGATGTTGAGCACCGGATGCAACTTGCCGTCGAGATAGACGTATCGGCTCGCCGAGTCGCGGCCCACGATCAGGCTGCTCTTGTTCTTCCATCCCGGCGGCGTTCCCGGCTTGATCAGGCCGACGACCCCGAAGCCGACCAGCACGAGCATCGCGACCACGATGCTCGGCGTGACCATGCGCATCGGCTTGGGCGCGTTCTCCTCGGTGCCACCGCCGGGAGCCGGTTGCAGGAACGCCGCCACCATGCGGCGGCGCGCGAAGATGTACGCCTCAAGTTGCTCGCGGCGCGATGCCATCGTTCTCCCCGTGATCGACCATGCGCTCCGGCTGAAGGTTCTATCACCGACGCGGCCACAGGGTCGCGGGCAAACCCCCGGCCCCGTACCGTACGGTGTGCCGCACCCGCCGTGACAGTCGGGCGACGGCAAACGGGGACAAGTCGTGAGCATGGGGGATCTACACACGTGGCCGCACCCGCGCCGGTAGGCACGCATCGGCAGACCCGCCCGCCCACACCCGACGGGACGTCACCACCGGTAGCGCAGCGCGCCGTTCTGCGCGTACACCCGCGCGCGGGCCGGATCGGCGGCGTCCTGGTGCAGCAGATCGTGCTCATCCAGCTCGGGGTGCTGCTGGTCGCGATCGGACTGGCCACGAATCCGGCGGTGTTGATCGGCCTCGGCGTGCTCGCGCTGCTCCTCGTGGTGCCCGCCCTGGTGCGGCTGCGCGGCCGCTGGCTGGTGCAGTGGTTGCCGATCCTGTTCGACTTCCGTCGCCGGCACCGGATGCCGGCCGTCCCGGACGACGCGGACCCGGTCCTGGTGCCGGTCCTGGAGTGTGCGCCGCATCTGGCGACGAGTTCGGTCACCGACCGCGATCGCCGCTCCATCGGGCTGATCGGCGACGGCACCTTCCTCACCGCCGTGCTGTTGGTCACCTCGCGCGACGAGCCGCTGCGCCCCTCGCGGGCGCAACGACCGTTGCCGCTGCCCACGATCGTGAGCACGCTGGAGGTCGACGACGTCACGCTGGCCTCGGTCCAGGTGGTCCAGCACACCCAGCCCGCGCCGGCCACCCACCTGCCCGAGGAGGCGCTGGCCACCCGGTCCTACCGCGAACTCGTCGAGCAGGGGCTGCACGACGTACCGGCGCTGCGGCTGACCTGGATCGCGCTGCGCTTCGAGCCGGAACTGTGCGCGGGCGCGGTCGCCGCCCGCGGCGGCGGCGAGGAGGGCGCCCAGCGGGCACTGCTGCGCGCGGTCAATCAGCTGGCCGGCAACCTGACCGGCGCCGGCTTCGAGGCCCGTGCGCTCGAGGAGGCCGAGCTGATCCAGGCGCTCGCCACCTCGTGCAGTGTGAACCGCACCACCCGCCAGTACGGGCGCGGCGGCCGGCGGACCACCGAGTCCAAGCGCGCCTGGCGCTGCGACGACCGGTGGCACACCACGTACTGGGCCAACCGCTGGCCGCAGCTGACCCAGGGCCGCACCTCCGACCTGGTGGGCGCGCTGACCGCGACGCCGGCCATCGCCACCACGTTCGCCCTGACCGCGACGCACGGCGTGGGTGGCACCACCGCGCTCACCACGCACGTCCGGATCGCCGCCCGTTCCGGTAGTGAACTCGCGGACGTGACACGACAATTGGAGCGCCGGGCCCGCGCCGAGAAGGTCGGTCTGACCCGGCTCGACTGGGAGCAGCAGCCGGCTCTGCTGGCCACACTGCCACTCGGCGGCCTGTCGTGACGAACCGTCACAGGTGCACGCGTACGGGGAGGATCGACCAGTGAGCACGACCAACGCCGGCCGGGGCCGACGCCGGGCCTCGAACGGACATGGCAACAACCGCAATCCGAGCCCGCCGCCGGCTCCCACGCCGAACCCCACGCCCGGCTCGGGGACTCCCGTGCCGCGACCCTCGCGGCGCAGGGGCCTGGCCCGTCTGGTCGGCCCCAGGCACGAACGGCACGTACTGACCACCGCCCAGCTGCCCGCCCTCGGTCTGCCGGTGGGCGACGACGGCGTGGTGATCGGGGTCGACGCCGAGCGCAACCCGGCGGTGCTCGGCCTGTTCCGGCCCGAGCCGTTGGACGTGGCGTTCGTCGGCGGTGCCTATGTGGTGCAGATCATCGCGCTGCGGGCCGCGGCGATCGGCGCGCGGGTCGCGATCGAGTCCGGTCGTCCGCAGTTGTGGTCCGCGATGGCCCAGGCCGCGGGTGGCGCCCAGCCGTGCGTGACGGTGCATCAGGTGGGTCGGCTCGGTCCGCAGGGTCCCACCGCCGGCAGCCCGGTCCTGGTCGTTCGCGACTGCGGCGCCCGACCGCCGCGCAATCGGCTCGCGCCGGCCGCGTGGCAGACCACCCTGACCCTGCTGCCGTTCCTGGACCCGGCGCAGGCCCGGCAGCGGATCGGGGTGGGTGCGGGACTGGTCGGCATCCAGCGGGTCTCCCCGATCGAGGCGCAGGCCGCCTCGTCGGTACTGTCCCTGCCCGGCGAGGACGAGGCCGCGCTGCCCACGCTCGCCGACGAACTGACCCTGTGGAGCACCCGGAAGTCGCGCAAGTACGTGCTGCTGACGCCCACTCGGGCCGAGGTCGGCCTGCTCGGGCCGCCGCGCCGGATGGACTGACCGAGCGCGGTCGCGACAGCGGCTCTGCGCGAACAGGTGGACGGACCGGCGACGGGTGCCGACACCGCTGACTACGCTGTGAGGCTCGTGTAGGGGGCAGCCTCGACCCTGGGGTCGGGGTACGGCGGACGGCGCGGCGCCGTGTGATCCGAGCCGAGCCGCCTCCGGACGATCGGAAGGACCACACCGTGAGCAGCGAGCAGGACGGCGCACACATCGAGCCGGGGGTCGACGAGGAAGAGGAGTGGTCGGGACCCGACTTCACCATGCCCTCGTGGTACACACACCAGGACGGCGGCGCACCTGCGCCACCACCGTCCGGAGTCGGTGCGCCCGCGCCCCCTCGGCAGGTGCCGGAGGCGCCCCGGTACGGCAGCGACGACGCGACGCTGGTGCCGCCCGCGCGAACGCCCGACCCGCACGCACCGCTGCCGTACGGGACCGGCCCCGGCCCGGACGCGCCGACCGGCGCCGCCCCGGGTGGGTACGGATCCGGCGCGGGCACGCCCGCACCGGCGTCCCCGCCGCCGGCGCGCCCGGTGGATGCGCCCGGCTACGGCGGCGCCCCGGCGACCGAGCCGCCCGCCGGTCCGGGCGCGCCCCATGGCGTCGATCACGCCGCGTCGCACCGGGCCGACCCGCAGCCTCCGTACGGCGCCGGCGCCCCCGGGCAACCGAGCACCCCGCCCGCCGACGAACCGCGCGGATTCGGCGCGCCCGCGGGCGACGCGACCACCGTCGTGCCGCCGCGGTACCCCGCGCCCGAGCCCCCGGCCCCGCTCCCCTACGGCACGCCCTCGGCCGAGCAACCCCCCACCGGGCCGCCGACCACGCCGGGCCCGACGTACACCCCCGGCGACCCGACCATGGTCATGCCGCTGTCCGTCGACCCGGGCCGGCCCACCGACGACCCGACCGGTCCGCCGCCCTTCACCCCCGGCGAGCCGACCGTGGTCGTGCCGCCTGCGGCCGACCGGGACCGATCCGACACCCCCTCACCGCCCTTCGCCCCCGGCGAGCCGACCGTGGTCGTGCCGCCGTCCGTCGACCAGGGCCGATCCGCCGCCGATCCGCGCGAGGTCGGTGCCGCCGACGCACCCACCGCGCCGACCGCCGAGTCGGACCACCGGGGCCCGGACCGGGCCGAGCAGGCCGAGCAGGCTCCGCCCGCCTCCCGGCCGGACGACGCCGCGCCCGCCGAGCAGCCGCCGGCCGCTCCCGTACCGCCGAGCGACGCCGGCCCGACGCTCGACCCCGAGCCGGCCGAGCCCACCGATCCTGCCGGTCCCACCGATCCCGGCGACCCCGTGGATTCCACCGAGCCCGATTCCACCGAGCCCGATCCGGCCGACCGGCCGGCCGACCCGGTGCCCACGCCCGACCGGGTGGACCGCGCACACACGGACGCGCCGTTCGAGCCGAGCGACGTGCCCACCACACCCGCCGGCGGCACCCCGATCCCCGGCCTGTCCCCCGCCGGACCGGCCGCCGAGCCGCCGCGTACGGAGCCCGCCGAAGCGTCCGCCGGCCCCGCGCCGCAGCACGCTCCCGAGCCGCCGCGGTACGACAACCACCCGCCGTACCCGCCGGCCGCCGACGCGCGGCCGACGCCCGAGCCGTACGACCCGGCCCAGCGCCCGACCGGCGACCCGGCCGGCCCGTCCGCCCCGCAGCCCGAGAGCCACACCGCCGAGCCGCAGCCGGCCGCCCAGGCCGCGTCGGCCGGTGCCCCGCAACCGCCCACCGACGGCCCGCAGCCGCCGCAGGGCCCGCCCGCCGGCGGCTATCCGCCCTACGGGCAGCAGCCCGCCCCACCGCAGGGCGGCCCGGCGCCGTACCCGCCGCAGCAGCAGGGCGGCACGCCCCCCGGCTCGGGGCAGCAGCAACAGCAGTACCCGGGCCCGGCCCAGGGCGCTCCGCTGCCCGACCCGGCGACCCGGCTGATGGCGCCGATCACCGACGACACGGCCCCGCCGCCGGGCATCCCGCAGCAGGCTCCACCGCCCGGCGCCGGGCACCCCTCGGCGCCGACCGGTGCCCCGCCGCGTCCGACGACCCCGCCGCAGGGCTCGCCCATGCCGCCTCCGGGCTGGTCCGGCACGGCCCCCGGTCACGGCGAGGCGTGGGGCACCGGCGCTCCGCCGCCGACCGGACAACCGCTGCCACCGCCCGCCGGCGAGCCGGTCGCGCCCCCGCACCAGCAGCAGCCGCAGCAGCAGCGGCGCGACGAACGCTCCTGGATGCGGCGCGCCTTCGGCGGCAACAACGAACCGGCCGGCCCGCCGGAGCAGCACGGCGGGCAGCCGCCGTACGCCCAGGCCCCCGGCCCGTACCAGCAGGCCCCGGACCCGTACCGGCAGGGCACCCCGCCGCACGGCGCCCCCGGCCCGCAGGCCCCCGCGCCCTACCCGCAGCCCGACCCCAACCAGGCGCAGCATCCCTACGCCCAGGCCGCGCCCGCCGACGGCCACCCGGGTCAGGCGCCGTACGGCCAACGCGGCCCGCAGGGCCAGGAGCCGCCGTACGGCCAGGGTGCCCCCTACGGACAGCCCGACGCCGGCCGTCCGCCGTACGCCCAGGGCACCCCGCCGCAGGGCGCACCGGCTCCGCAGCACAACCCGTACGTGCAACCGCCCGCCGGCCCCGAGCCGCAGTCGCCGTACCACCCGGGCACGCCCCCGCACGGCGCCCCCGGCCCGCACGCGCAGCCGGCCCCGCACCAGCAGACCCCGCCACACCAGGCCGCGCAGCACCAGCCCGGGCAGCCCGCACCGGCGGACCGCGGACCCGAGCCGCCCAACCCGTACGACCGCGCGCCCGACGCCGCACAGCCCTACCCGCCGGGCGCCCCGGCGCAGGGCGGCCCACCCCCGCAGTCCTGGTCCCCCGACGGCGGCGGCACCCCCGCCCGGACCGTCGGCGGCGCGCCGCTCGGCTACACCGCGGCCGTCGAACTGACCAGCGACCGACTGCTGCGCAAGCAACCGCAACCGCGCCGGCAGACCCCGCGCTTCCGGCTCGGCGGCAAGTCCGCCGACGCCCGCCGGGCCGAACGCCTGGAGCGGATCCGCACGCCCGTCCTGGGCTGCTACCGGATCGCGGTGATCAGCCTCAAGGGCGGCGTCGGCAAGACCACGACCACCACCGCGCTCGGCTCGACGCTGGCCACCGAGCGGCAGGACCGGGTGATCGCGATCGACGCCAACCCGGACGCCGGCACGCTCGGCCGCCGGGTCCGCCGGGAGACCGGCGCGACCATCCGCGACCTGGTCAACTCGATGGCCCACGTGCACAGTTACATGGACATCCGGCGGTTCACGTCGCAGTCCTCCAGCGGCCTGGAGATCCTGGCCAACGACGTGGACCCGGCGGTGTCGACGACGTTCAACGACGAGGACTACCGCTCGGTGATCGACCTGCTGGGCAAGCAGTATCCGATCATCCTGACCGACTCGGGCACCGGCCTGCTCTACAGCGCGATGCGCGGTGTGCTCGACCTGGCCCACCAGTTGATCGTGATCAGCACGCCCAGCGTGGACGGCGCGACCAGCGCGAGCACCACGCTCGACTGGCTGGTCGCGCACGGCTACGCCGATCTGGTCGCGAACAGCATCACGGTGATCTCGGGCGTCCGGGAGACCGGCAAGATGGTCAAGACCGAGGACATCGTGGCCCACTTCGAGACCCGCTGCCGCGCGGTCGTGGTCGTTCCGTTCGACGAACACCTGTCGGCGGGCGCGGAGTTGGACCTGGAGATGATGCGACCCAAGACCCGCGAGGCGTACTTCGAGCTGGCCGCGCTGGTCGCCGAGGACTTCCACCGCACCCAGCCGCCGGCCGATCAGCAGCAGTGGCAGCCGCAATACCGGCAACCACAGCAGCAACAGCCCTACTACGGCGCGCCGCAACAGCCGTACCCGCAACAGCAGCCGTATCCCCAGCAACAACAGCAACCGCAACCCCAGCAGCACCCCCACCAACAGCCGCACCCCCAGCAACCGCAGCACCCGCACCAGCCGCAGCCGCCGTACTACCAGCAACCCCCGCCCGGCGACTGGCAACCACCGCGTCAGGGCTGACATGACGAAGGGCCGCCCCGGAAAGGTTTCCGGGGCGGCCCTCGGCACATCAGTCGCGACGCGACGCGACGCGATGGGCCGGGCGACAGCGAGGCGACGCCGCGAAGCGGTGCGGCGGCGGCGCCGGTTCAGCCCGTCGGGCGCAGGTCCGCCGCGTCGATCAGCTCACGCGCGCGCTTGACGTCGCGCGCCATGTGTTCCAGCAGGTCGTCGATCGAGTCGAAGCGCTCGGTCCCGCGCAGGTACTCCAGGAAGTCCACCGCGACGTGCATCCCGTACAGGTCGAGGTCGGTCCGGTCCAGCGCGTACGCCTCGACCCGCCGCTCGGTGCCGTCGAAGGTCGGGTTGGTGCCGATCGAGATCGCCGCGGGCAGCCGCTCGCCCTCGATCACCAGCCAGCCCGCGTACACCCCGTCGGCCGGGATCGCCGTGTACGGGAGCACCTCCAGGTTGGCCGTCGGGTAGCCGAGCTCGCGCCCGCGCTGGTCGCCGCGCACCACCACGCCCTCGACCCGATGCGGCCGACCGAGCAGCTCGGCCGCACCCGCGACGTCGCCCTCGGCGACCCGGGCCCGCACCACGGTGGAGGAGAAGGTCACCTCGCCCGAGACGAACAGCTCCGGCTCGACGACGGTGAAGTCGTTCGCCACGCCCAACTCCTCCAAGAGCGCGACGTTGCCCGTCGCCTTGTGGCCGAATCGGAAATTGCGCCCCTCGACCACCACGGCCGCGTGCAGCGTGTCCACCAGGACCTGCCGCACGAAGTCGGCCGCGCTCTGCCGAGAGAATTCGAGCGTGAACGGGAGCACCAGCACCGCGTCCACTCCCAGGTCCGCCATCAGCTGCGCGCGCCGGTGGTGCGGCGTGAGCAGCGGCGGGTGGCTTCCCGGGCGGACCACTTCGCTGGGGTGCGGGTCGAACGTGACCACGACCACCGGCAGTCCGCGCTCGCGACCGATCTCGACCGCCCGGCCGATCGTCCGCTGGTGCCCGCGATGCACACCGTCATAGGACCCGATCGTGACGACGGAGCGTCCCCAATCGCTGGGGACGTCCTCCAAGCCCCGCCAACGCTGCACCGTAACCGCTCCTCGTTCTTCGTGACGTGTCGCGGGTCCAGCTTCCCATGCAGGCGCCGTCCCTCGGTCCCGCCCCCGCCGTGGCGACCATCACCCCGGCCCTGGCCTCAGCCCACGAACACCGCGAGCGGTCGGGCCACGCCCTCCCGGTTCTCCACCAGCGCGAGGAAGGTGCCGTCGGGGCCGAACACACCCACCGGCCCCTCGCTCTCGTCGGCCGGCAGCCGGCCGCCGTGCGAGACGGCGCGCGCCTGGTCCTCGGTGACCTCCCGGCGCGGAAAGGCCGCCGTGGCCGCGTCGGCGATCGGCAGCACGCCGAACGACTCCTCCAGCTCCTCCAGCGTGTGCGCCCGGTCCAGCGCGTACGGCCCCACCCGGGTGCGGCGCAGTGCGGTCAGGTGACCGCCGACCCCGAGCCCGGCGCCCAGGTCGCGGGCCAGCGCCCGGATGTAGGTGCCGGACGAGCAGGTCACCCGCACGTCCAGGTCGATCGTGACGCCCTCGCGCCGGGTGGCGAGCACCTCGAACGCGGACACGGTGATCGGGCGGGCGGCGAGTTCGAACTCCTCGCCGTCGCGCACCCGCGAGTACGAGCGCTTGCCGTCGATCTTGATCGCCGACACCTTGGAGGGCACCTGCAGGATCGGGCCGGTCAGCTCGGCTATGCCCGCCGCGATCGAGGCGTCGTCCACGTGCGCGGCCGGGGTGGTCGCGGTGACCTCGCCCTCGGCGTCGTCGGTGAGCGTGCTCTGGCCGAGCCGGATGGTCCCGACGTACTCCTTCTCGGTGAGCGCGAGGTGGCCGAGCAGGCGGGTGGCCTTCTCGATGCCGATCACCAGGACACCGGTGGCCATCGGGTCCAGCGTGCCCGCGTGCCCCACCCGACGGGTGCCGGCGATGCGGCGCAGCCGGCCCACCACGTCGTGCGAGGTGAGCCCGGCCGGCTTGTCCACGATCACCAGACCGTCGGGCGGCGGGGGTCCTGCGTTGCGGCGCTTCACGCGTCGTCTCCCGGGGTTGCGTGCGCCGGAGCGACCGGCAGTAGTGCGTCGGCCAGGAGGTCCCGGAATCGGGCCACCACCTCGGCCGGTGGGTCGTATGCGGTGAATCCGGCGGCGAACGCGTGCCCGCCGCCGCCGAAGGCTCCGCAGACGCGTCCGAGGTCCACCGCGCCCTTGGAGCGCGCGGACGCGCGCAGCGCACCGTCGTCGTCCTCCTTGAGCACCAGCGCGACCTCGGCCTCGCCGCTCTTGCGGACCACGTCGATCACGCCTTCGATCTCGTCCAGGCGGACCCCGTGCGCGGCCCGTTCGGCGCGGGTGATCACGGTGGACACCAGGCCCAGACCGCCTGCCGCGCCCGCGTCCAACTCGGCCCCCGCGAGGGCGCCGGCGAGCACCTTGAGGTAGCCGAACCGGCAGGTGTCCCAGATCGCCCGCTGGATCAGGTCGTGCCGTATCCCGGTGGCCATCAGCCGGGCCGCGAAGGTGTGCGTGTCGGGGGTGGTCCCCACGTACTTGAACGAGCCGGTGTCGGTGACCAGGCCGGTGTACAGCGCGGTGGCGATGTCGGCGGTCAGCGTCGCGCCGAGCCGAGTGATCAACTCGTCGGCGAGCACCGCGGTCGCGGGTGCCTGGATGTCGATCAGGTGATGCGTGCCGAAGCGTGTGTTGGAGGCGTGGTGGTCGACCACCAGCAGGGTGCCCGCCGCCTTGGCCTTGGCCTCCAGCAGGCCCAGCCGGGCCGAGCCCGCCGCGTCGAAGACGGCGACCAGCTCCGGTTCGTCGGGCACCTCGGTGTGCGGCACGAGCAGGTCCTGGCCGGGCAGGAACTCCAGCGAGGACGGCACCACGAGGGGGTCGTCACCGTAGGAGACCCGGACGGTGCGGCCCAGCTCGCGCAGCGCCAGCCCGACGGCGAGCGCCGAACCGAGCGCGTCGCCGTCGGGGCTGACGTGCGCCAGCAGGGTGATGTCGCGAGCCGCCAGGAGCAGGCGTACCGCCTCGTCCCATTCGGCCGCACCCGGCGCGGTCGGCGGCGCCGTCCTCGCGCCGAAGTCGTCGGTCCGCGGCCTCGCTCCCGCGGTCGGGCCGGGCTCCCGGTCCGCCGCCACGCCTGGTGTCAAGGTCGGTCGCCCTCCTGTGTATCCGCCTTGGTCTCCGCCTCCGACTCGTCGTCGGAGTCCTCGGAGTCGCCCACGGCCGGGGTCCGATAGGGATCCGCGTCACCGGCATAGCCGGCGCCCGCGGCGGTTGAGCGTACCGCCGCATCGGCCTGCTGTGCCCGGGCGAGGAGATCGTCGATGAGTTTGGCGTTGTCCGGAAGGGCGTCGGCGATGAACGTCAGCGACGGCGTGTGTCGTACGCCGGTCTGGCGGCCCACCTCACTGCGGAGCACGCCCTTGGCGCTCTCCAGTGCGGCGGCGGTCGCCGCACGCTCGGTCTCGTCGCCGTAGACCGTGTAGAACACGGTCGCCTCACGGAGGTCACCGGTCACTCGTGCGGCGGTGATCGTCACGAACCCCAGACGCGGGTCCTTGATCCGGCGCTCCAAGGTCTCCGCGACCACAACCTGGATACGGTCCGCGAGTTTGCGCGCCCGCGCGGTGTCGGCCACTGATCCTCCTGCGATTGCTCGGCATTTCGGCGGGATCCCCCGCGCCCGGGATCACCGGACGCGGGGGCCGCTCTCGTTGCTTGTTCTCTTCGGCTGCTCGTCCGACCGCGCGTTCGACGGCGGTCGGACGATGGTCAGTCGTCCTCTCCGTACACCCTGCGGCGTGCGGAGAGCAGTTCCAACTCGGGCCGGCCGGCGACCAGCCGCTCACAGCTGTCCAACACCTCGGCACATCGTTCGACGCTCGCGGAGACCACCGCGATGCCGATCACGCTGCGCCGATGCAAATCCTGATGCTCCACCTCGGCGGCGGCAACGGCATTCTTGCGCTGAAGGTCCGCCAGTATGGGGCGGATCAAAGATCGTTTTTCCTTCAACGAGTGCACATCGCCGAACAGCAGATCGAGGCTGATGGTTCCCACAAACATAGGCGACGGGCCTGGCCGGCCCGGGAGGCCTCGGGTCGGGGCCACTGGGGCCACCGACGAAAGAACCGGGCTCACACGTCGCGGCCCGGGGTGTCACTGGTCACGCTGGTCTGCTCGTACTGCGACACGCCGGATCCGCCCGGTGCGTACCGGGCGGATCCGTCGTGTCGATCAGCGGTTCGATCGGTTCGACCTACCGGGTCAGCCTCGCGGCTTCTCCCGCATCTCGAACGTCTCGATGATGTCCTCGACCTTGATGTCGTTGAACGAACCGAGGTTGATACCGCACTCGAAGCCCTCGCGGACCTCGGTGACATCGTCCTTCTCGCGGCGCAGGCCCTCGACGTTGAGGTTGTCGGCGACGACCGCCCCCTGCCGGATGATCCGCGCCTTGGTGTTGCGCTTGATCGTCCCGCCGGTGACCATGCAGCCCGCGATGTTGCCGAGCTTGGAGGAGCGGAACACCGCGCGGATCTGCGCCGTGCCCAGCTGGACCTCTTCGTACTCGGGCTTGAGCATGCCCTTGAGCGCTGCTTCGATCTCCTCGATGGCCTGGTAGATCACCGAGTAGAAGCGAATGTCGACGCCCTCGCGGTCCGCCATCGTCCGCGCCCGGCCCTCCGGCCGGACGTTGAAGCCGATGATGATCGCGTCCGAGGCCATCGCCAGGTTGACGTTGGACTCGGTGATCGCACCGACACCCCGGTCGATGATCCGCAGCTCGACCTCGTCGCCGACATCCAGGTTGAGCAGCGCGTCTTCCAACGCCTCCACCGAACCGGAGCCGTCACCCTTGAGGATGAGGTTGAGCTGCTGCATCTCGCCGGCCTTGAGGGCCTTGTCCAGGTCCTCGAGCGAGACGCGCTTGGAGCGACGGGCCAGGGTCGCGTTGCGCTCCCGGGCCGCCCGCTTCTCGGCGATCTGACGCGCGGTGCGCTCTTCCTCGACCACGAGGAAGTTGTCACCGGCACCCGGCACCGAGGTCAGACCCAGCACCATGACCGGACGGGACGGCGCGGCCTCGGTGAGGTTGTTGCCGTTCTCGTCGATCATCGCGCGGACCCGGCCGTACGCCTCGCCGACCACGATCGCGTCGCCGATGCGCAGCGTGCCGCGCTGGACCAGGACGGTCGCGACGGGGCCGCGGCCCTTGTCGAGGTGACCCTCGATCGCGATGCCCTGGGCTTCCTGGTGCGGGTTGGCGGTGAGCTCCAGAGCCGCGTCCGCGGTCAGCACGACCGCTTCCAGCAGCTCGTCGATGCCCAGGCCCTGCTTCGCCGAGATGTCGACGAACATCGTGTCGCCGCCGTACTCCTCGGCCACGAGCCCGTATTCGGTGAGCTGGCCACGAACCTTGGTCGGGTCCGCGCCTTCCTTGTCGATCTTGTTGACCGCGACGACGATCGGCACGCCGGCCGCCTGCGCGTGGTTGAGCGCCTCGATCGTCTGCGGCTTCACGCCGTCGTCCGCCGCGACCACGAGAATCGCGATGTCCGTCGACTTGGCACCGCGGGCACGCATGGCGGTGAACGCCTCGTGACCGGGGGTGTCGATCAGGGTGATCTTCCGGTCGACCTCGTTGACCGTGGTCGCGACCTGGTAGGCACCGATGTGCTGGGTGATGCCACCGGCCTCGCCCGCGATCACGTTCGTCTTGCGGATCGCGTCGAGCAGGCGGGTCTTGCCGTGGTCGACGTGGCCCATGACGGTGACGACCGGCGGACGCGCCTCCAGGTCTTCCTCGTCGCCCTCGTCCTCGCCCCATTCGAGGTCGAAGGACTCGAGCAGCTCGCGGTCCTCCTCCTCCGGGGAGACGATCTGGATCACGAAGTCGAGCTCGGCCCCGAGGGTCTGCAGCTCGTCGTCGCTCACCGACTGCGTCGCGGTCAGCATCGAGCCCAGGTTGAACATGATCTGGACGAGTGCTGCCGGGTTCGCGTTGATCTTCTCCGCGAAGTCGGTGAGCGAGGCACCGCGCGACATCCGGACGACTCGCCCGTTGCCGCGAGGAGCCATCACGCCACCGGCGGACGGAGCCTGCATGTTGTCGAACTCTTGACGACGCTGACGCTTCGACTTGCGCGCGCGGCCCGGACGCCCACCGGGACGACCGAACGCACCCTGCGTGCCGCCGCGACCACCGGGGCCGCCACGACCGCCGCCGCCGGGACGACCGGCGAAGCCGCCGCCGCCACCGGGACGACCCGGAGCGCCGCCGCCACCACCGGGACGGGGACCGCCGAAGCCGCCACCGCCGCCGCCGGGACGACCGCCACCGCCACCGGCACCGGGACCGCCGGGACGACCGCCGCCGCCACCGGGACCGCCGGGACGACCGGGCGCACCGCCGGGACGACCGGGACCACCCGGGCCACGAGCGGGCGCCGGACGGTTGGGCATCATGCCCGGGTTGGGACGCGGGCCACCGGGGCCTGCGCTACCACCGGGACGCGGACCCGCGGGGCCACCCGAGCCACCCGGACGCGGGCCACCGGCCGCAGGACCCTGCGGACGCGGCGGCATGCCACCGGGAGTGGGCCGACCGGCGCCGCCCGCGGCCTGCGGCCGCGGCATGCCGGTGCTGCCCGAGGTGAACGGGTTGTTGCCCGGACGCGGGCCGGCGGGGCGGGTGCCACCCGGACGGGGTGCACCACCCTGACCGGGACCCGACGGACGCGCGCCACCGGCGGACGGAGCGCCACCGGTACGCGGACCGGAGGGACGCTCGCCACGCTCGGGACGATCGCCGCGCTCGGGACGGCCACCGGGGCCGCCCTGACCGGCACCGGCCGGACGCGGGCCCGGACGGTTGCCCGCACCGGGACCCGAGGAGGCCGCCGCCGGACGGTCCGAACGCGGACCGCGCTCGGCCGGACCGCGGTCGCCCTGGCCACGCTCGGCCGGACCACGATCGGCGGGACGCGCTGCCGGGCGCGGGCCCGGAGCCGGCGCGCCGGCCGGACGCGAACCCGACTGGGCCGCGGGACGCTCCGCCTGACGCGGGGCGGCCGGAGCCGCCTCGGCGGCCGGTACGGCCGGCACCACGGGCGGAGCGGTGCTGCCCTGGGGGGCCGGGCGCGGCGCCGGGCGCGGGCCCGGAGTCGGCGCACCCGCCGGGCGCGGGCCCGGAGCGGGGGCAGGACGCGCCGCGGCGCCCTGCGGGGAACTGGGGGTGGCGCCCTGCGGCGCGCCCGAGGGGGCGGGACGCTGGGGCCGGCGGGAGGGCCCGCCTTCCGTCTTGAGTGCTTCCGTCAGTTTGCGAACAACCGGCGCCTCGATCGTCGAGGACGCCGAACGAACGAACTCACCGAGTTCTTGGAGCTTGGCCATGACGACCTTGCTCTCGACTCCGAACTCCTTGGCGAGTTCGTATACCCGGACCTTTGCCACGTCGCTCCTTCTGGTCCGGGGTTGGTCGTCCGCCGGACCGTCACTACCGCATGTCTGTACTCATCGCGTACTCATCGAGTGCTCATCGCAATCTCGACCTACTTCCGACTCGCGAGGTACTGCTTCGCTGGACCTGTCCGACCGACCTCTGACAACCCATCACCGCTCAAATAAGCACGCAGTGGTGCCGAGTCCAGCGGCCCCGGCACGCGCAAAGCCCGAACGAACGCCTTGCGACGCTCCGCCTGGGCCAGGCACTCCGGATCGGGGTGCAGATGCGCGCCCCGTCCGAGCATTCGGCCGCGGGGGTCGGGGACACAACTGCCCTCCACCGCCACGACCCGCAATAGGTCGGCCTTGGCCGCACGCTGCCGACAACCTACGCACGTTCGGCACGGAGAGGCAGTGATTTCCTGCTTCTCCGACCTCGTACGAGGGCATGCTCGGGCACGCCTGCGACCAGACATGTTCAAGTCTACCGCTCCTCACCGCGACCTGGTTCGGCCGACCGTCCCCGGTCGTCCGATTCACCGGTCTCGGTGTCCGGCCGGATGTCGATGCGCCATCCGGTCAATCGCGCGGCAAGTCGGGCATTCTGTCCCTCCTTGCCGATCGCCAGCGAGAGCTGGTAGTCGGGCACGGTCACCCGGGCGGAACGCGCGGCGAGGTCAACGACCTCGACCTTGCTCACCCGCGCCGGGGACAGCGCGTTGGCCACCATCCGGGCGGGGTCGTCCGACCAGTCGACGATGTCGATCTTCTCGCCGTTCAACTCGGCCATGACGGCACGCACGCGCGCCCCCATCGGCCCGATGCACGCGCCCTTGGGGTTGAGCCCGGCCCGCGTGGAGTAGACGGCGATCTTGGAGCGGTGGCCGGCCTCGCGGGCGATCGCGGCGATCTCGACGCTGCCGTCGGCGATCTCCGGGACCTCCAGCGCGAACAGCTTCCGCACCAGGTTGGGGTGGGTGCGCGAGAGCGTGATGGACGGCCCCTTGGGCCCACGCCGCACCTGTACGACATAGCAACGCAGGCGCATGCCGTGCGCGTACCGCTCGCCCGGTACCTGCTCCTGGGGCGGCAGGATCGCCTCGATGCGACCCAGGTCCACCAGGACGTTGCGGTTGTCCTTGCCCTGCTGGACCACGCCCGCGACGATCTCGCCCTCACGGCCGGCGAACTCGCCGAACGTGATCTCCTCCTCGGCGTCGCGCAGCCGCTGCAGGATCACCTGCTTGGCGGTGGTCGCCGCGATCCGGCCGAAGTCGTCCGGGGTGTCGTCGAACTCGCGAACGCGCTGCCCGGCCTCGTCGGTCTCGGTCGCCCACACGGTGACGTGACCGGTGGAGCGGTCCAGCTCCACCCGCGCCTTGGGCAGGCTGCCCTCGGTGCGGTGGTATGCGATCAACAGGGCCGATTCGATGGCCTCGACCAGGAGGTCGAACTTGATCTCTCTTTCGCGCTCAAGCCCGCGCAGGGCGCTCATGTCGATGTCCACGTCCTACGCCTCCTCGTCCATGGTGTCGTCGTTGTCGGGGTCGATGTCCTCGACCTCGGTGTCCTCGTCGTCCTCGGCGGTGGCCGCCGGGTCCGCGCTCCTGCGGTTGAACTCGACCTGCACGACCGCCTTGGCCACCTCGTCGTACGCCAGCCGGCGCGGCTTGCCCTCGACGTCCAGCTCCACGCCCTCGGCGTCGCTCGCGCCGATCCGGCCGGTCACGGTGCCGCCGTCGTGCAGCTGGACCTGGACCAGCCGATCCGCCGCGCGGCGCCAGTGGCGCTCCAGCGTCAGCGGGCGGTCCACGCCCGGGGTGGTGACTTCCAACTGATAGGGCAGGCTGCCCAGGACGTCGCTCGGGTCCAGCACGTCCGAGACGGCCCGACTGACCTCGGCCACCTTGTCCAGGTCGACGCCGTCGTCGGCGGCCACCATCACGCGCAACACGCGGCGCTTGCCGGCGGGGGTGAGGGAGAGATCCTCCAGATCCACGCCCACCGTCGATACCACTGGCTCCAGCAACTCCCGCAGCCGGTCCAACGTGGTGGTGCTCATCCGGGTGACTCCTCGGCTGCGTGTGCTGTTGTCTCAGGTGCGTCGACCGCCGGGGCGGGTCGTGGAAGGACAACAGTATCCGGTCCGGAGCCCATCTCGCGCACGTCCGCCCGGCGTACGCCCGATGTCCGCGGAGGTTCGCACGCCCGCACATGCGGTAGCGTCCGACACGGCCAGGGGCCGGCAACGGACATCACGGACGAGGGTCAGGAGCGGGACGCATGCGCGACGCGGGGCCGACGCGACGGGCCGTCCTCGGCACCGTGGCCGCGGCGACGATCGCCGCCACGATCGCCGGTTGCGACGACGGCGGCGGGGGCTCGGGCCAGGGGCGGCGCAAAGCGGACGACGCGGCGCGGCAGCGGGCCCACGCGGCGACCGGGGCGCTGCTCGCGCGCTACGACGCGGTCGCCGCCCGACACGCCCCGCTGGCCGAACGCATCCGGCCGCTGTCGGTGGAGCTGCGCCAACACCTGACCGCCTTCGCCGGGGGCGCGTCGCACTCCGCGCCGCCCACCGGCAGCGCGCCGGACGACCTCGCCGCCGCGAGCGCCGGGCTCGCCGACGGGGCGCAGCAGGCCTCCGACGAGCGGCTGACCGGACTGGACGCGGTCTCCCCCGAACTCGCCCGCACGCTGGCCGCCACCGCCGCGTGCCTGGCGGGTCACGCCCAACTGCTTCGGAGCGCATCGTGAGCACGCCGCGGCCGACCCCGTCCGGGTCCGCCACCCCCGAGGTCAAGGCACTGCGCGACGCGCTGGACGCGGAGCACGCGGCCGTCTACGGCTACGGCGTGGCCGGCGGCCGATTGACCGGTGCCGCGCGCACCCAGGCCCGCACCGCGCTGGATGCGCACCGGGCCCGCCGGGACACGATCGCGCGGCTGATCGCCGACCGGGGCGCGGCGGCGCAGCCGGCGGCGCCCGCGTACACGATCCCGTTCGCGGTGGCCACGCCCGCCGACGCGACCCGGCTGGCGGTCTACCTGGAGGACGGAGTCGCGCTGCATCTGGGCGAGTTGGTGGCCGCGGCCGGGGCGCCGTTGCGCGCCGAGGCGGCGGGCTGGTTGCGCGAGAGCGCGGTGTGGGCGGTGCGCTGGCGGGGCGCGAGCACCGCGTTCCCGGGGCTGCCCGCGCCCGCCGACCCGGCGGCGCCGACGACCGGGAGCCGCACGTGAGCGATCGGGTCGAGGTCCCGGAGCGCTTGACCCGAACCGCTCTGCGGTGGTGCGGCGAGGAGGTGGCCCGCCCGTGGCTGGCGGGGCTGCCGGACGCGGTCGCCGAGTACGCGCGGCGCTGGGAGCTGACCGTGGAACGGGCCGTCATTCCCGGCGGCGCACTCAGCCTGACCCTCCTGGTCCGGCGCCCGGACGGCACGCCGGCCACCCTCAAGCTCGGCCTGATCGACCGCTACACCGCGCACGAGGCGAGCGCGCTCGCGCTGTGGAACGGCGTCGGGGCGGTTCGCCTGCTCGACGCGGATCCCGAGCACGGCGCGCTGTTGCTGGAGCGCCTCCAGCCGGACGTGTCGCTGCGTTCGCTGGCCGAGGACCGGGCGATGCTGGAGGCCGCCGAGGTGGTCCGCAAATTGTGGGTGGGCCCGCCCGCGGACTGCGCGATCGAGCCGGTCGCCGATCGGGCCGAACACTGGGGCGAATCGATCCCGCGCCGGTACGCGGACCTGGCCGGCCCGTGTCCCGCGGCGCTGGTCGAGGAGGCGGTGACGCTGTGCCGCGAGCTGGCCGCGTCGCAGCCCGAGGTGGTGGTCCTGCACACGGACCTCCACCACGGCAACGTGCTGGCCGCCGAGCGGGCGAAGTGGCTGGCCATCGACCCGCGGCCGATGCTCGGCGAACGGGCTTTCGATCTGGGTGCGCTGGTGCGGGACCGGATGGCCACGGTGGTCGCCGAGCCGCGCCCGCAGGCGCTGGTCCGGCGGCGGGTGACCTGGCTGGCGAACGCCTTGGACCTGGACGCCGAGCGGGTGCGCGGTTGGGCGCTGGTGCAGGCGCTGGCGCTGGGCCTGTGGTGCATGTCGGTCGAGGATCCGGTGGGCGAGGACCTGCTGTCCGTCGCGGAGTGGCTGTCCTGATCCGCGATCCCCGGCCGGGTCGGCGGGTCACGTGAACGGCAGGACCGCGCCCATCACCGCGTAGGGGCGGGCATTGCCCGGGAACAGCACCGGGCGGGCCAGGTCCACGAAGCCCAGGCCGTGGTACAGCCGGCGGGCCGGCGTCGGTTCGTCGATCGCGGACAGCAGGATGTGCGAGCGGTCCTGGCCCCGGCACAGCAGCGTGATCAGGGTGCGTCCGATGCCGTGCCCCTGCCAGCGCGGCAACACGTGCAGTTCGCCGACCACGAACGACTCGTCCAGCCAGGCCCGGTGTCCGGCCCGGGCCAGGTGCGGTTCGATCACCAGGCTCCACCACTGATCGGTGAGGTTGGGATAGCCGTACCCGAATCCCACCAGCCGACCGGCGGCGTCGAACGCGCCCAGGGAGCGCACTCCGGCGAAGGTCGCATGCCGTCGCATTATCCGCTGCCGCACCGCGATCTCGTCGTCGGCCAGACCGAACGCGCCGGCCTGGACGTCGACCGCCTCGTCCGCGTACTCGGCGAGATCGACGACCCGGCACGTCCACTCCATCAGCACACGCACTCCCTGGGGTCGGATCGTCGCCGCTGTCCGGACACCACGGACCGGATCAGAACAGCACGCTCATGAAGGCCCCGGTCTCGGCGAAGCCGACCCGCCGGTAGGCCGCGCGCGCGGGGCCGTTGTAGCTGTTCACGTACAGGCTGGCGATCGGGGCCACCTCGCCGAGCGCGTGGCGCAGTACGGCCGCCATGCCGATCTCGGACAGGCCCTCGCCGCGCCGCTCGGGGGCCACCCACACGCCCTGGATCTGGCACGCGTGCCGGGTGACCGCGCCGATCTCCGCCTTGAACACCACCTTGCCGTCCTCGATCCGGGCGAACGCCCGCCCGCCCGCGATGAGTTCGGCCACCCGGGCGCGGTAGAGGGTACCGCCGTCGCCGATCAGCGGCGAGACGCCGACCTCCTCGGTGAACATCGCCACGCACGCGGGCATCACCAGATCCAGCTCGTCCGGACGCACCCGGCGCACCAGCGGATCCGGGGCCACCTCGCGGGACGGTTCCTCGGCGACCATGAGCGGCTGCACCGGCCGGACCTCGCGGGCCGGCCCCCACACGGGTTCGAGCAGGCGCCACAGGCCGGCGGCCGCCTCGGCCGGGCCGACGATCGACGAGCAGCGCCGGCCCTGCCGGCGGGCCCGCTCGGCGAACGAGCGTATGGCGTCCGGTCCGGCCTCGACCGGGACCAGGTTCGCGCCCGCGTAACACAGCGACGTCAGCCGCCCGCCCTCGTAGTAGCCCCACAGTTCGCCGCCGAGCCGCCACGGGTCGACGCCGGCGAGTCGGACCCGGGACGCGACGAAGACGTTCGTGACGGGGTCACGGTCGAGCAGCGCCTGGACGGCGGACAGGTCGGTCCCGTCCAGGACCTTGGTGGAAACCGAGCTCAGCACGTGCCTCACCATGCCATCGGGCGGACCTTGGGGAAATGCCAGTCTTGCGGCACCACCCTATGCAGGTCCGGGCCGCCTGTGCCGCCCGGGAGGCGGCGGGATCGGCGGCCGGGGCCGGCGGGCCCCCGGCGGGCGGGTCAGCGGTGCGGGTGCACGACCGCCGATCGGCGCGGGTCGGGGTCGGTCGGAGCCGGTTCGGTGCACTCGACGTCGGTCGCGGGCAGGGTGCCGTCGACCAGGTAGGCGGTGCCTCGGTCGTCGACGCACGGACCGTCGACGAGGTAGTGCCCGTGGTTGCCGTTGCCGCGCACGGTGAGCAGCCGCGACGAGGGCAGCGCCGCGTGCATGCGCAGGGCCCCGTCGTAGGGCGTCGCCGGGTCGCCGACGGATTGCACGAGCAGCACACCGGGCAGGCCGGCGCCGTCGATCCGGGTCGGCGGCGCGGTGTTGCTCTGGAGGTACAGGCACGCGCCGGGGGAGGCGATGGCGGCGCCCAGCGCGCCGTGCCGGGCCCGGAGCACGGCCATGTCGCGTTCGAACACCGACTCGTCGGCCGGCGCGGGCGCGTCCGCGCAGGTGACCGTCTGCATGACCGACTCGAAGTTGACCTCGTCCGGGGTCGCCGGTTTGCGCCCGGCGATCAGCGCGGCCGGATCGCCCGACGCGTAGTCCGCGAGCGCACCGGACATGCTCGCCCAATCCCGGTCGGTGTACAGCTTGCCGAGCGTGTACTGGTCGAGTTCGACGCCGCCGAACACGCCGCCCGCCGGGTGTGCGGCGAGTTCGCCGCGCAGCCGGTCCCAGGTCGCCAGCACGGTCGTGCCGGTGTCGCCCAGGTGGAAGCGGTCCGCTCGGGTGGCGGTCCACTCGGCCCAGTCGTGCCGGCGCGCGTCGAACCCTCGGGCCTGCAGGAAACCGGTTCCGTACCAGACCTCGGTGGGGTCGACCAGGCTGTCGAGCAGCATCCGGTACACCCGGTTCGGGAAGAGCTGCCCGTAGACCGCGCCCAGGTAGCTGCCGTAGGAGTAGCCCAGGATCGAGAGCCGTTCGGCGCCGAACGCGGCCCGGACCAGGTCGAGGTCGCGGGCGATGTCCCGGGTGGTCAGGTGCGGCAGCAGCTCGCCGGCGGACCTGCGGCAACCGTCGGCGAACGCGCGGGTGGCGGCCAGGTGCGCCGCCCGGCTGCCGGGCATCGCCGGGTCTGGCCTGGGCGCGCGTCCGAAGGTCTCCGGGTCGGTGCACTCCACGCGCGTGCTGGTGCCGCGCCCGCGCAGGTCGAAGCCGATCAGGTCGTAGGCCCGGCGCAGCCGCTCGGGCAGGCCGCCGGCGAGCGCCGCCATCGAGCCGACGGCGGCGGCGCCCGGACCGCCGAAGTTGACCGCCAGGATGCCTCGGTACTCCGCCTTCGTCCCGGTGGCCGCGACCTTCGAGACGCCGACCCGGATCCGCGGGCCGGCCGGGCGTGCGTGGTCCAGCGGCGCGCCGATGGTGCCGCAGCGCTCCCCCGTCGCGGTGCCCGGCGGGCAGTCGCCCCACACGATCGGCTCGGTGTCCGCCCGGGCCGGACCGGCGGCGGTGAGCACGGCGGCGGTCAACGCGCCCGCCAGCAGGACGCGGACGGGGCGGGTCACGATGCCTCACAGGTGGTGTCGCGGCCCGGCGGGAGCGTGCCGTCGGTCAGATAGGCCGAGGCGGCCCGCAGGACGCACGGATCGGGCTGGAACGCGAGGATCCCGTGGTCGCCCTCGTCGAGCACGGTGATCAGGTGCGAGGAGGGCAGCGCCCGGTGCAGCGCGCTCGCCCCGGCGAGTGGGGTGGCCGGATCGCGGGTGCCCTGGACGAGCAGCACCGGCGGCAGGTCGTGCCCGTCGATCCTCGGCGGCGTGCGGGCGGGCACCGGCCAGAACGCGCAGGGTGCGTTCAGCCACGTGTTGGACCAGGTCACCAGGGGCGCGGTCAGGTCCACGGCGCGGGCGTCGCGGTCCCACACCGACCAGTCGCGCGGCCACGGGCCGTCGTGGCACTCGACCGCGGTGTAGATCGCGGTGCCGTTGGCGTCCTGCGCGGTGGGCGGGGCGTACAGCGCGGCCAGCGGCGCCGGGTCGCCCCGGTCGTGGGCGCGCAGCGCCTTGGCGAACTCCGGCCAGGCCTGTGAGTTGTACAGGACCCGAGTGGCGATGTCGCGCAATTCGGCGGGGCCCACGGTGCCGCCCGCGGGCTCGGCCCGGACGACGGCGAGGGTGCGGGCGAGCACGTCGTCCAGGTCGGCGCCCTCGGCCGCGACGAGGTCGCGCCAGCGGTCCTGGAAGGCGACGTCCTGACGCAGGTTGGATCCGTACCAGACCTGGTCCGGGCGGGGGTCGACGACGCTGTCCAGGATCATCCGGTCGACCCGCTCGGGGAACAGGTGTCCGTAGACCGCGCCGAGGTAGGTGCCGTAGGACCAGCCGATGAAGGAGATCCGGGGTTCGCCGAGCGCGGCGCGGAGCAGGTCGAGGTCGCGCGCGTTCTCCAGGGTGCCCAGGTGCGGCAGCAGGTCGCCGGCCCGCTCGGCGCAGCCACGGGCGTAGCTGCGGGCGCGCTCGATCAGCCGCTGCTCGTCCTGCGGTGTGGCGGGCACCGGGTCCGGCTTCGGGGCCCGGTCGAAGCTCGGGTCGACGCAGGAGATCGGGTCGCTGTGGTGGTTGCCGCGCGGGTCGACGCCGACGATGTCGTAGCTCTGTCGCACCCGTTCCGGCAGCGCGTGCCGCACCAGGTCGGCCAGCCACATGCCGCCGCCGCCCGGGCCGCCGGGGTTGACCACGATCGTGCCGCGCCGGGGCCGGCCGCCCGTGGCCCGTGCGAGCGAGACGCCCAGCGTGGTGGTGGGCCCGTCGGCGCGCGCGTGGTCGACCGGCACGGCCAGCGTTCCGCAGCGCAGTCCGGGTGCGGCGACGTCGGCCGGGCAGCCGCCCCAGGCGATGCCGGGCGCCGACCGGGCGGCCGGCCGATCGCCGGGGGCGGGCCCGCTTGCGGGCACCGCCGCGGTGCCCATGATCATGCCGGCGACGGCCAGTCCGGTCGCGATGATGCGTCCCACGCACGACGCCCCTCCCCCGGGGGCGGCGCCCCGATCATGTGTCTCGATGATCGGGGGCGATTACCGAAGGTAGGGGCGCATCAACGATATGTCACCCGGGTGGGCGAGTGGATTGATCCGGTCGGGCGGCGGGCCGGGCGCGTCGGCGGGGACCACGCGGGGTGGATCGGCCGAGTTTGCGTGCCCGGACCGAGTGGGCCGGAGAGCAGGTCGGTCGGGGGCTCGACTCAGGCGATGTCGACGATCGGTTCGCCGCTGATCACGCCGTCCGCCTGCATCTGCTCGGCGAGCTTGAGCGCTTCGTCGATCAGGGTCTCCACGATCTTCGACTCGGGCACGGTCTTGATCACCTCGCCCTTGACGAAGATCTGGCCCTTGCCGTTACCGGACGCCACGCCCAGGTCCGCCTCGCGGGCCTCGCCGGGGCCGTTGACGACGCAGCCCATCACGGCCACCCGCAGCGGCACCTTGAGCCCGTCCAGGCCCGCGGTGACCTCCTCGGCGAGCTTGTACACGTCGACCTGGGCGCGGCCACAGGACGGGCAGGAGACGATCTCCAGGCCGCGCTGCCGCAGCCCCAGGGACTCCAGGATCTGGTTGCCGACCTTGATCTCCTCGACCGGCGGAGCGGAGAGGGAGACCCGGATGGTGTCGCCGATGCCCTGCGCGAGCAGCGCGCCGAACGCGACCGAGGACTTGATCGTGCCCTGGAACGCGGGGCCGGCCTCGGTGACGCCCAGGTGCAGCGGGTAGTCGCAGCGCTCGGCGAGCAGCCGGTAGGCCTCGATCATCACGACCGGGTCGTTGTGCTTGACCGAGATCTTGATGTCCCGGAAGTCGTGCTCCTCGAACAGCGAGCACTCCCACAGCGCGGATTCGACCAGCGCCTCCGGGGTGGCCTTGCCGTGCTTGGCCAGCAGCCGCTTGTCCAGCGACCCGGCGTTGACGCCGATCCGGATCGGGGTGCCGGCGGCGGACGCGGCCTTGGCGATCTCGGCGATCTTGTCGTCGAACTGCTTGATGTTGCCCGGGTTCACCCGCACCGCGGCGCAGCCGGCGTCGATCGCGGCGAACACGTACTTCGGCTGGAAGTGGATGTCCGCGATCACCGGGATCTGCGACTTGCGGGCGATCGCGGGCAGCGCGTCGGCGTCGTCCTGCGAGGGCACCGCGACCCGGACGATCTGGCAGCCGGAGGCGGTCAGCTCGGCGATCTGCTGAAGCGTGGCATTGACGTCGGAGGTCAGGGTGGTCGTCATGGACTGCACCGACACCGGGGCGTCTCCGCCGACGGCCACGTTGCCGACCATGATCTGCCGTGACTTGCGGCGCGGCGTGAGGGGCCGGGCAGGTACGGACGGCATTCCGAGCTGGATCGCGGTCATCTTCGCTTTAGTCCCGTGGGTTCGGCGGGGTGGGTCGACTCAACGCTACGCCACCGCACACCGGTGCGGACGCGCCCGTACCCCCGTGCCGACCCAGCTGTTGCCTGATCGACACAAGCGGGCCGGCGGGGCGTCCTGTCGGGTGCTCTCCCGAGCGCTACGTCACCTTCACCGGGTTGATCAGGTCGGCGATCAACACCAGCACGGTGAAGGCGATGAAGATCGAGGCCACGACGTAGGCGACCGGCATCAGCCTGGCCACGTCGAACGGGCCCGGGTCCGGCCGCTTGCGCAGGCTCGCGATCCTGCGACGGATCGACTCCCACCACGCGCCGACCACATGACCGCCGTCGAGCGGGAGCAGCGGCAGCATGTTGAACAGGAACAGCGACACGTTGAAGCCCGCGATGATGAAGATCATCAGGCCGACGCGCTGGGACGCGGGCACGTCCAACGCGGCCACCTCGCCGCCGACCCGGGCCGCGCCGACCACGCCGACCGGGGAGTCCTGGTCGCGTTCGTCGCCCTGGAAGGCCGCGCCCCACAACGCGGGCACCTTCTGCGGGATGCGCAGCAGGCTGTGGAACGCGCTCTTGACCAGATCGCCCGTGTACTCGACGGACTCGGCGGCGCTCTGGCGCTGGATCCCTCGCGCCGGACTGATGCCCAGGAAGCCGGTGGTGACGTACTGGTCGGCCACCGGGCGTCCGTCACCGTCGAGCTTGATCATCTTGTTCTGTTCGAGCACGGGCTTGAGGGTGATGAGTTCGCCCTTGCGGTCGACCACGAGGGTGACCTCGCCGGACGACTTGCGGATCAGGCCCTGGAGCTTGTCGTAGTCGCCAATCTTTTGACCGTTGAACGACACGATGCGGTCGCCCGGCAGCAGACCGGCCGCCTTGCCGGGAGCCGCCTTGGCGCCCTCGGGGCACTTGTCGGTCTTCGCGTCGGCGCTGACCACGCACTCCGAGACGGTGCTCACCGTCGAGGTGGTCTCGAGGATCCCGAAGCCCATCAGGTACACCGCGAGCAGCCCGATGGCCAGGATCAGGTTCATGAACGGCCCGGCCAGCATGATGATCGTGCGCTGCCACGGCTTGCGCTGATAGAACATCCGGTCCTCGTCGCCGGGACCGACCTCCTCGTAGGACGCCTCACGGGCCTCCTCGATCATGCTGCGCCACGGTGAGGTGCTGCGGGCCTGCACCTTGCCCGACGCGTCGGGCGGGAACATGCCGATCAGCCGGCAGTAGCCGCCCGCCGGGATCGCCTTGAGCCCGTACTCGGTCTCACCGATCTTCTTCGACCACAACGTCCTGCCGAAGCCGACCATGTACTGCGGCACCCGCACACCGAACATCTTGCCGGTGATCAGGTGGCCCGCCTCGTGCCAGGCGATGGAGAACAGCAGGCCCACGACAAAGACGACGATGCCGAGGATCGTCATGAACAGGGTCAACGGGGTTCTCCTCCGTGGGCGATGATCTCGCGTGCCCGTCGGCGCGCCCAGTCCTCCGCGTCGAGGACGTCCTCCAGCGTCAGCCGGTTGCCGTCCCCACGTACATCATGCTCGCTCACGACGGCGGCGACCGTGTCGGTGATGCCGTTGAACTTCAGGTGTCCCGCGATGAACGCGTCCACGCACTCCTCGTTGGCCGCGTTGAACACGGCCGGCGCGGTGCCACCGGCGCGCCCCGCGGCGCACGCCAGCTCGACCGCCGGGAACGCCTCGTGGTCGAGCGGGAAGAACTCCCACGTGGCCGCCTTGGTCCAGTCGCAGCCCGCCGCGACGTCCGGCACCCGGTCCGGCCAGGACAGGCCGAGCGCGATCGGCAGCCGCATGTCCGGCGGCGACGCCTGCGCCAGGGTCGAGCCGTCCACGAACTCGACCATCGAGTGCACGATCGACTGCGGGTGCACGACGACGTCGATCCGGTCGAACGGGATGTCGTAGAGCAGGTGCGCCTCGATCACTTCGAGCCCCTTGTTGACCAGGGTCGCCGAGTTGATCGTGATCACCGGGCCCATGTCCCAGGTGGGGTGGGCCGCGGCCTGCTCGGGCGTGACGTCGACCAGGTCGGCGCGGCTGCGACCGCGGAACGGACCGCCGCTGGCGGTCACCACGAGCCGCTTGACCTGGTCGGCACGGCCACCGCGCAGGGCCTGGATCAGCGCCGAGTGCTCCGAGTCGACCGGGACGATCTGGCCGGGCTTGGCGATCGCCTTGACCAGCGGGCCGCCGACGATCAGCGACTCCTTGTTGGCCAGCGCGAGAGTGCGGCCCGCGGTCAGCGCGGCGAGGGTGGGGGCCAGGCCGATCGAACCGGTGATCCCGTTCAGGACCACGTCGCACGGGTGCGCGGCGAGCTCGGTGGCGGCGGTGGGGCCGGCCAGGATGCGCGGCAGCTTGTACTGCCCCTTGGCGTAGCCGCGGCGCTGCGCCTCGGCGTAGAAGGCCAGCTGCAGGTCCTGGGCGGCGGACGCCTTGGCCACCGCGACCACCTCGACCTCCAGTTCGAGCGCCTGTCGGGCCAGCTCGTCCACCCGGCCGCCGCCGGCGGACAGGCCGACGATCCGGAACAGCTCGGGGTGGGCGCGAACCACGTCGACGGTCTGGGTCCCGATCGACCCGGTGGAGCCGAGCAGGACGATGTCCCGCCGGGTGGTCGACTGGTCGGGGGCGGCGAAGGGCGCGTACGGATCGGCCAGGGAGTCCATCCGACCATTGTGGCCCGCGCCGGCCCGGCGCCGAGCGCAGGTCGGCCGATTGCCCACGCGAGCCGGCCGCGAACGGTGCGGGTCGGCGCATGCGGCCGGTGGGAGGCTCCCGCCGGCCGCATGCGGATCAGCCGACGGGTCGGTGCACGTTGTCGACCCTGGTGGGGCCGGGCGTCGCGTCGGCGATCCAGGGGCCCTCGGTGGACGGGTCGAGCACACCCTCCTCCAGCCACAGATGCCGGCCCGCGAGCACGCCCTCGACCGCCTTGACGTCCAACGCGTCGGTGTTGGTCCACAACCGGCCGAACAACTCGTCCACCCGGATCTGCGCCTGCCGGCAGAACAGGTCGGCGAGTTCGTATGCCGCCCGGCCCTGTTCGAGGTCGCGCCGGCGCAACATGTCGGCCCGCACGCACACCGCGCTCATCGCGAACAGTTCGGCGCCGATGTCCACGATCCGGCCGAGGAAGCCCTGCTTGCGCTCCATCGCGCCCTGCCAGCGGGCCATGCCATAGAAGGTGGAACGGGCCAGCCGACGCGAGGAACGCTCGACGAAGCGCAGGTGCGCGGCCAGGCTCGGCGCGCCGACCGGGGCGAACTCGCGGTAGGAGGTGGGCACCTGGCCCTTGCCGGTGACCAGCTTGGGCAGCCACTTGGCGTAGAAGACGCCCGCGTCGGCGGCGGCCTTGCCCTTGGCCTTCAGGTCCGCCTCGGGGTCGATGATGTCGCCGGCCACGGCCAGGTGCGCATCCACCGCCTCGCGCGCGATCAGCAGGTGCATGATCTCGGTCGAGCCCTCGAAGATCCGGTTGATCCGCATGTCCCGCAACATCTGCTCGGCGGGGACGCCGCGTTCGCCGCGGGCGCGCAACGAGGCGGCCGTCTCGTAGCCGCGACCACCTCGGATCTGCACGAGTTCGTCGCTGACCGTCCAGCCCACCTCGGACGCGTACAGCTTCGCCAGTGCCGCCTCGATCCGGATGTCGCGGCGGCCCTCGTCGGCCATCCGGGCGGTCAGCTCCAGCACCGCCTCCAGCGCGAAGGCACTCGCCGCGATGTAGGCGATCTTGCCCGCGACCGCCTCGTGGCCGGCGATCGGCCGGCCCCACTGCTCGCGCTCGCCCGCCCACTCGCGGGCCACCTTGAGCGACCACTTGGCGGCACCGGCGCACATCGCGGGCAGCGAGAGTCGGCCGGTGTTGAGGGTGGTCAGCGCGATCTTCAGGCCCGCGCCCTCGGCGCCGATCCGGTTCGCGGCGGGCACCCGGACGTTGTGGAAGCGGGTCACCCCGTTCTCGATACCGCGCAGGCCCATGAAGGAGTTGCGGTTCTCCACGGTGATGCCGGGGCTGTCCGCGTCCACCACGAACGCGGTGATGCCGCCGCGCCGGCCCTCCGCCTTGGGCACCCGGGCCATCACCACGAGCAGTCCGGCGACCACACCGTTGGTGGTCCACAACTTCACGCCGTCCAGGACGTACGCCTCGCCGTCCTCGGTGGGCACCGCGGAGGTGGCCAGTCGGGCCGGGTCCGAGCCGACGTCGGGTTCGGTGAGCAGGAACGCGCTGACCTCACGCACGCAGCGCGGCAGGAACTCGCGCTTCTGCGCGTCGGTGCCGAACATCTTGACCGGCTGCGGCACCCCGATCGACTGGTGCGCGGACAACAGCGCGCCGAGCGCGGCGTTGACCGAGCCGACCAGGACCAGCGCCTTGTTGTAGTAGAGCTGGCTCAGGCCCAGGCCGCCGTACTCCGGGTCGATCTTCATGCCCAGCGCGCCGATCTCGGCCAGGCCCTTGATCACCTCGTCCGGGATCCGCGCGTCGCGCTCGATCACCGTGGGGTCCACCCGGGTGGAGAGGAACTCGCGCAGCACCGCGAGGAATTCCTCCCCCCGACGGATCTCCTCCGGATCGGCCTCGGGATGCGGGTGGACGAGGTCGAGTCGAAAACGCCCGAGGAAGAGCTCCTTGGCGAAACTGGGCTTGTCCCAGTCCTGTTGCCGGGCTTCCTCGGCAACCTTGCGGGCTTCGCGTTCGCTGACAGGGGGCATGGCGGACTCCTCGCGGACTCGCAGCGGAACCGACGTTGTTACCGACCGGTGTTACCTGCCCGTGCACGTCCACTGAATGCCGAGTGACATCCATTTGTCCAGAGCTGCGGCCACTTGGCGGATCAGCGACCCGCGATGCCTCGCGCGCGGGCCGCGGTCAGCCAGGTGGAGAATTCGCCGAGCAGGCGGTCGTGGAGTTGCTCGTCGGTCAGCGCGTCGATGTCCTCCTCGCCGAAGTGTCCGACGTTGGGCACGCCCTGCCGTGAGCGCCTGAGTTCGCGTCGCAGAATGGGCCGAATCAGGAAGTTGGATTCGGCGATCACTCGCTCCTGGTGCTCGGGATCGGGCTCGCCCCAACACAGGTGTGGACCCACCTCCACGAACTGCCAGAACGCGGGGCGGCTCTCCGCGTCCTTGACCAGCGCCTTGACCCCCTGGACGTCGATGGCTCCGTCCGACAGGAACACCACCAGCGTCGGTCCGCCTCCCGGTGGGGGCACGTGCCGATCGAGAATCGTGCGGACGGCGGCGACCGCGTCGGTAGCCGTGCCCAGGTTCAACCGCGCGGTCACGGCACTCGTGTCGACGTGGGGCAACCACTCGGCAATACGCGGGACGTACAACGGCGGGAGAAGCAACCTTCGCTCCGCGAAGGCCCAGACCTCCATGACCTCACCGGGGTCCAGTATCGCCGCCACCGACGCCAGCCGTTCCACCATCCGGGCGACCACGCCGCTGCCGTACAGGGATGTCATCGAGCCGGACACATCCAACACCATGACCACCCGACCACGAATACCGGCGAGTCCGCGTGCCCGCAGGTAGTCGGCGACCTGCTGCTTGCGCAGCGCGATTCGCGCGTCCAAGGCGCGATCCGTGGGTCGCGAGAGCGACCCGGGCACCGGCCCGGCGATCGCGACGGGAGCGAAGGCGTGGATCACCTCGTGTCGGATCGGCACATCCGGCAGGCCGCCCGCAAGCCCTTGCCCCACGGCCGTCAGCCGCCATCCGTCCGGGCCCCGACCCACCTCCGCCAGTACGAGTGCGGTCTCGGTGTGGCCCGAGACGGGCCAGGTCGCGAACGGCTTGCTCGCGCTGTACGCGTACACCGTGAGCCCCGGGAACCTCGCGAGCGGCAGGTCGCCGATCGAGGCCACCACGACGATCCGGGCCACCCGCGCGGGCAGTGCGGACGGGGTGATCCGGATGGTCGCGGTGCTCGCGTCGGCGCCCAGGAACCACACCGCGCCCGACGCGGCGGTCGGCTCTGCGCGGCTGACGACCGCGTCCCGCGGTGCGCAGACCCGTCCGTCCGCGCCGAGCAATAACGCGTACAGATCCACGCGCGGCATCGCCTCCGCGGCCGGCCAGGACAACATGAGGTCGGTGATCGCGTCCGGCAGCGACGTACTCGTGCCCGGTTCCAGGGTGCTCATCCCACCACCATGTCGGGCCCGCCCGCCCTCCGACGTGCGAGTTCACAGATCTGCGGGGAGCCCCTCGTGGCCGAACCCGGCATCGGCCCCGGAACGTGCGAAAGGGCCCGGCGGCACCACCCCAGGTGGCCGGGCCCTTCGTCGAAGGGGTGCCTACAGGGCCAGGCCCGTGAGCACCATGACGCGCTCGTACGTGAAGTCGGTCATCGCGTACGTGACGCCCTCGCGGCCGACGCCGGAGTTCTTCGCGCCGCCGTAGGGCATCTGGTCGGCGCGGTAGGAGGGGGCGTCACCGATGATCACGCCGCCCACCTCCAGTTCGCGCTGGGCCCGGAAGGCGGTCTGGATGTCGTGGGTGAACACTCCGGCCTGGAGGCCGAATTCGGAGTCGTTGACCGCGGCGAACGCGGCGTCCGTGCCGTCCACCCGGGTCAGCGTGAGCACCGGGCCGAAGACCTCCTCGCAGGCGATGGTGACGCCGGCCGGGACCTCGCTGAGCACCGTCGGCGCGTAGGAGGCGCCGTCGCGGGTACCGCCGGTGAGCACCTTGGCGCCGGCCTGCACGGCCTCGTCCACCCATGCCTGGACCCGCTCGGCGGCGGCGACGCTGACCAGCGGGCCGACGTCGACCGTGTCGTCCTCGGGGTCGCCGGTGACCTGGGCGGCCACCTTCGCCACGATCTTCTCCACGAGGCGGTCGTAGACGCTCGCGTCGGCGATCACCCGCTGCACCGAGATGCAGGACTGGCCGCCCTGGTAGTTGGAGAAGGTCGCGATCCGCTGCGCGGCCCACTCCAGGTCGGCCTCGGAGGACCAGTCGGCGAGCACGACGGCGGCGGCGTTGCCGCCCAGCTCCAGCGTGACGTGCTTGCGCGGCACCGAGTCCATGATGCTCCAGCCCACCGGGCCCGAGCCGGTGAACGAGATGACCGGCAACCGCTCGTCCTTCACCAGCGCCGGCATCCGGTCGTTGGGCACCGGCAGCACGCTCCACGAACCGGCGGGCAGGTCGGTCTCGGCCAGGATCTCGCCGAGCACGAGCGCGGACAGCGGGGTGGCCGGCGCGGGCTTGAGGATGATCGGTGCGCCGACCGCGATCGCCGGGGCGACCTTGTGCGCGACCAGGTTGAGCGGGAAGTTGAACGGCGCGATGCCCAGCACCACGCCCTTGGGGATCCGGCGGACCAGCGCGTAACGACCGGTGCCACCCGCATCGGTGTCCAGGCGCATGCCCTCGCCGTTGAACCGGCGGGCCTCCTCGGCCGCCCAGCGGAACACCGACACCGCGCGGCCGACCTCGCCGCGCGCCCACTTGATCGGCTTGCCGTTCTCGGCGGTGATCAGTCGAGCGATCTCCTCGGTGCGCTCGCCGAGCCGCTTGGCCACGTGGTCCAGGGCCGCGGCGCGCCGGAAGGCGGGCAGCGCGGCGAACTCGTGCGCGACGGCGTGCGCCGCGGCGACGGCCTCCTCGATCTGCGCGTCGGTGGGCTCGGAGACCCGGCCGACGAGCCGGCCGTCGTACGAGTTCGTGACGTCGAAGGTCGTCTCGCCGACGGCCTGTCGGCCCGCCGACCAGAACGCGTGGGTGGTGGTCACTGCTGCTCCTTCTCCGTCAACGGGCGCCGATGATCCCGGTGACCCAACGGTAGGCCGATCGGGCGCACGCGGTTTTGTCCATCTCGGCGAATCGCATTTCGCCGGTACTACGACTTGTCCTCACGGTCCCGGCTCGGGTCGCGCAGCGCGAACCACAGTTCGGCGCGGGTGTCCGGATCGTCCAGAGTACGGCCGAGGATCTCCTCGGCCCGGCGGATGCGATACCGCAGTGTGTGCCGGTGCACGCCCAGGTCGCCGGCCGCCGCGTCCCACTGCCCGTGCCGGGCCAGCCACGCGCGCAGCGAGCCGATCAGATCGCCCCGGCCGCCCGCGTCGTGCGCACGCAACGGGGCGAGCAGTTGCTCGGCCCACGCATGCACGGCGTCCCCGTCCAGCAGTGGCAACAACCCGCCGGCATCGCGGCCGTGCACGGTCAGCGCCTTCTCCGAGCGCAGTCCCACCGCGTGCGCGCCCAGGGCCTGCCGATAGCCGTCCGCGGCGGCGTCCGGCTCCACCGGACCGGACACGCCCGCGATCAGCCCGGGCAGGTCCGTCGGCTCCACCGGCTCGACCGACTCCGGCAGCACCAGCACCGTCGCCCCGCCCAACTCGCCGGTGAGCGCGGGTGTGCCGGCCCGGACCGCCCGCGTGCACAGCCGTTCCGCGAACGCCGCCACGACCTGCTCGGGCCCGGTGGCCACCAGCACCCGCCACGGTCCCGGCGGCAGGTCGGCCGCGATGTCGCGGGCCAGGTCGGTCGGCGTCGCCCGCTCGCCGGTGAGCAGCAGCCGCAGCAGCGCGGTGCGCATCCGGGCGCCCGCGTCGGCACTGGCCCGGGACTGTTCCAGGGCCAGCGTCAGCAGCGAGGCCGCGGTGCCCAGGGTCTGCCGGTCGGCGGTGCGCGGCGGCCGGTCGGTGCCCACCGCCAGGAAGCCGCTGATCCGCCGCTCCGCACCCAGCGACTGCACCACCACGCGCCCGTCGCCCCCGATCCCCGGCAACGACGCGGAGGACGGCGCGGGCATCCCACGCAACTTCTCGATGTCGGCGCGCAGGCCGTCGGTACGGGCCCGGGCCGCGGCGGGCGCGACCTGGCGCAGTGTGCCGTCCGCGTCGTACAGCGCGGCCCAGCCGTCCAACCGGGCCGCGAGCCGGCGGATCAGCGTCGCGGGACCCTCGCGCCCGGCGGCGGCCCGGGTCAGCTCCTGCTGGACCGCGAAGCCGGTGGTGACGGTCTCGTACTGCTCGGCCGCCAGCGCCGACGAGACCACCTTGCTGATCGCGATGAACGGCGTCGGACGCGGCACCTCGAACACCGGGAAGCCGTACGCCTCGGCGACCTCGACGATCACCGCGGGCACCCGGTCCAGGGTCAGGCCCACCCCGATCCCGAGCCCGGCCACCTCGGCCGCCGCGAGCCGCTCGACGTAGGCACGCCGCTCGGCGTTGGTGCGGCCGAGCTTCATCCCGGTGGTGAGCAGCAGTTCGCCACCCTCCAGATAGGGCGTGGGATCGGCGAGTTCGCTGGTGTGCACCCACCGCACCTCGCGCTCCAGCCCGCCCTTGCCCGCGAGCACCCGCAGGTCGAGGGCGGGGGCACGGACCAGGGAGGCGAGGGTGGGCGGCATGTCGTTTTGTCCAAACCGGAGTGGGAGAGGCTTCCAGTCTGACTCAGCGGCCGAGATCGATCAGCACGGGAGGGGTTCGCTCGCCCTTTCGGGTGGTCAGGCTGACGACGGCGTGCCGGGTCGGCAGGTCGCCGGTGATCTCGTTCGGGGACCAGCGATAGCGCTCGACGGTGCGGGTGGTCACCCGCTCGGACCGCCCACTCGCCTTCTCGCCGAACAGCGCGCCCAGCACCGAGTAGCGGATCCGCTTGACCAGCCCGCCCTCGGGCGTGCCCATGGTGATCGACTTTTCCTGCTCCTTGGTCATCCCCCAGTACTCGGCGAACAACTCGGCATCGGTGCGCGACGCGCCCGGTACCACCGCCTTGCAGCCGGCCGCGGCGAACACGGTGTGCCGCAACGCGGGGGCGAGGTCGTCGAGCGAGCGCACCGACAGGACCAGGCCGGCCCGGCGGTTGCGGGCCCATTGCAGGCCCTTGGCCGCGTACTCGTCCACCAGCCGCCCCGCGTCGTCGGCGACCAGGCACGCGAACACCTTGCGCGGCCCGCGCTCGCGCCGGGGCGTGGCCATCGCCTGGACGAACTGGGACAACACGAGCCGGCCGATCAGCCGGGCCGCCTCGGGGTGCGCGGCCTCGTTCAGCGCGATCCGCACCCGCAGCGGCCGGTCGATGTCGCCCGCCGCGAAGCGCTGCCGATCGGGGTGGAACAACTCCGCGACGCCGGGTCGCTCCAGCACCGCCAGGCGCTGCACCAGCATCCGCGCGTCGTCGTCGCCGCGCGCCATCGCGCGCAGCGCCCGCTCGTGCTCGGCGTACCGGCCGGCGGCCCGCAGCGCGCGCTCCAGTGCGGCGAGCGCGGCCTCGGTGCCGTCCAACAGGTCGAGCAGCGTGCCCACCTCGGGATAGCGGCCGTGCCCGGCCACGTACGCGCCGAGCACCTGGCGCAGCGCGTTGCCCGCGGCGTCGCCGAGCCCGATCATGTTCGGCGGCAGCGCGGCGGCGGCGAGCCGGTCGGCGGCGTCCTCGGGCGAGGCCGCGCCGCCGTACAGGTCCAGGCCCGAGGGCGAGTCCGGGTCGCCGACGATGACTTCGAGGTCGTAGCCGCCCGGGCGGTCGAATTCGTCGCCCTTGGCGTCGATCACCACCAACGACGCGGAGCCGGTCAGCGCGCGCAGGCTCATCGTCTCGACCACCGGCTCCAGCAGCCGGGCCGGCTCGCCGGCCCGGGCCGCACCGACCACGAGCATCGAGGCGCCGAGCACGTCCGGATCGAGGGCGAAGGGGGTGTCCCGGTACAGCGGCGGGTTCTTCGGGTGGTCGGTGCCCACGCCGACCCGCACCTGGCCGGCGAACAGGTCGTGTTCGGCCCGTCGGGGCCGCAGGTCGCGCTGCCCGGAGCCGTGCCGACAGGCGGCGGCGCCGTGGTCGACGACCTCCTCGGCCACGTCCGCGAGGTATTCGGAGTCCGTCGCGCCGGCCTCGATCACCCGGCGCAGCCGCAGGTAGTCCACGTCCCGCACCCGGCCCGCGGACACCTCGTGGTCGAGCACGTCGGCGGCCTCGTGTTGTCCCGCGTCGCGCAACTCCGGCCACAACTCCGCGTCGGCGACCTGCGCCTCCTCGGTTTCGGGCGCGGCCTGCTCGCCGGGAGTGCGCAGGTACGGCCCGAGCACCACCTCCCAGCGGCCCAGCGTCGCGGCCGCGTACAGGAAACCGCCGTTGTAGAGGAGCCGGACCAGCCACTGCCCGTCGTGCAGCAGCCCGCGCGGGAAGATCAGCAGCAACAGCGCGACGAACGGGCGCATCAGCGCGATCCAGGCGACGAAGCCCAGGACCAGGAACAGCGCGGCGCGGCGCCACTGTTCGGGGCGCGGGCGTCCGTTCAGCTCGGCTCGGCGGTCCAGCCGTTGCCACCACGGGCGCAGGAACGGCCAGGCGATCTCGTGCCATCGGCCGAGGTAGCCGAACAGCACGAACAACACCACGTAGAGCAGGTTGTTGAACAGCAGCGGCCACATGAAGGTCGGGATGATCTTCCGGACCAGCCAGACGTAGGCGACGATCACCCAGTTCAGGCTGAGCACCGCGATCACCAGCCACAACACCGCACGCCGGACCAACGCCGCCTCCGGCCGGGTGCGTGCGTCGCGCTCGGCCGCCCGCAACCTGATCTCCCGCTCGTCCCGGCCGTAGCCGTACACGCCGGGGGCCTCCCGGTGTCGCGGGCCGCGCAGCCAGCCGCGCAGGTCGAAGCCGTCGGGATCGACGTCGCGCTCGGCCGCGGTCGGGGCCGGCACCCGTGCTCGGGCGGCCCGCGCGCGGCGGATCGCGGGGGCACCAGAGCCCGTCGGGTCGGCCCCGAAGACCTCGGCCTCGACAGCCGGCGACGCCGGGGAATCCGGCCGTTCCACGTCCACGTCTCGCCCTCCCGGAACCACACCCTGACCGGAACTCAATCTAGTGCCGCACCCGGCGACGTTCACCCCGTCGCGGCGCCCGGCACGGCACCTCGCCGCCGCGCCGAAACGTCCGAGTACTTCCGGTACGAGAACGTTCCGGCAGCACGCCGATGCACCGCACCGAACACCACGACGGGGCAAACGTCGCCGGGCGGGACACCAGGCGCCGCGCCCACCGTCGTGATGATCATTCCGGCGCGAGTCCGCGACGAGTTCACGAGTTGTTCTGCCCGATCGGCATTTGTCCATCCCGGACACAAGCAACCGGGTGATTAACCGATGCGGCGCATGCGGCGAACGCGGCCCGGCGCCTAGCCTGCCGATAGGACCGCGGTGCCACCGCGAACCCCCCGCCTCGACCCACAGGAGACCAGCATGGGCGCTTCGCAGCCCGGCGGGCCCTCGCTCCCGCAGGAGCGCCGGCTCGTCACCGCCATCCCCGGCCCGAAGTCGACCGAGCTGATGACGCGTCGCAACGCGGCGGTCGCGCGCGGCGTCAGCACCACCCTGCCGGTCTTCGTGACCCAGGCGGGTGGCGGCGTGGTCGTCGACGTGGACGGCAACTCGCTGATCGACTTCGGCTCCGGCATCGCGGTGACCAGCGTCGGCAACTCCGCCGAGGGTGTCGTGCGCCGCGCGTCCGAGCAGCTTCAGCGGTTCACCCACACGTGCTTCATGGTGACCCCGTACGAGTCGTACGTGGCGGTCGCCGAGCAGCTCAACGAGCTGACCCCGGGTGATCACGACAAGCGCACCGCGCTGTTCAACTCGGGCGCCGAGGCGGTGGAGAACGCGGTCAAGATCGCGCGTGCCCACACCAAGCGCCCCGCGGTGGTCGTGTTCGACCACGGCTATCACGGTCGCACCAACCTGACCATGGCGCTGACGGCGAAGAACATGCCGTACAAGGAGTCGTTCGGCCCGTTCGCCCCCGAGGTCTACCGGGTCCCGGTCGCCTACCCCTACCGCTGGTTGACCGGCGCGGAGAACTGCGCCGAGGAGGCCGCCGCGCAGGCGATCGACATGATCACCAAGCAGATCGGCGCGCACAACGTGGCCGCCGTGGTGATCGAACCCGTGCTGGGCGAGGGCGGCTTCATCGAGCCGGCCAAGGGCTTCCTGCCCAGGATCGTCGAGTTCTGCAAGGCGAACGGCATCGTGTTCGTGGCGGACGAGATCCAGACCGGCTTCTGCCGCACCGGCCAGTGGTTCGCGTGCGACGACGAGGGCATCGTGCCGGACCTGATCACCACCGCCAAGGGCATCGCGGGCGGCCTGCCGTTGGCCGCCGTAACCGGGCGCGCCGAGATCATGGATTCCGCCCATGCGGGTGGCCTCGGTGGCACGTACGGCGGCAACCCGGTCGCGTGCGCCGCGGCGCTCGGCGCGATCGAGACGATGCGCGGCCTCGACCTCAACGGCGCGGCCCGCCGGATCGGCGAGATCATGCTCGGCCGACTGGGCACGATGAGCGAGAAGTTCGCCGAGATCGGCGAGGTTCGCGGTCGCGGCGCGATGATCGCGATCGAACTGGTCGAGCCCGGCTCCAAGAAGCCGAACGCGGAGCTGGCCGGCGCGGTCGCCAAGGCGTGCCACGCGCGGGGTCTGCTGGTGCTGACCGCCGGCACCTACGGCAACGTGCTGCGCTTCCTGCCGCCGCTGGTGATCCCCGAGCACCTGCTCGTCGAGGGCTTGGACGTGCTCGAGGAGGCGTTCGCCGCCTCGGTCTGAGCCGGCCGCGACAGCACGAACCCCCGTCCGCCGGAATGCTCCGGTGGGCGGGGGTTCGGTGTCTCGGATGGGAGTCGCGGCGTCCGCCGCGGACCGGCCGACCGCGGTGCCGCGGTGCCGTGATCGGGGAGCGCTCAGAGCCGCGGTCGGCGCGGCGCCGGGGCGATCCGCTCGACCATGCTCAGGCCCGGGACCGCGTCCCAGCCGCACAGTGCGAGCACTCGCGACATCTGCCGGCTCGCGCCGATCAGGATCATGTGTCCGCCGCGCCGGGACAGCGCGCCGGCCTGGTCGACGAACACCCTCAGGCCGGCGACGTCGATGAAGGCGAGCTTGCCGACGTCCACCCGGACGTCGCCGCCGTCGCGGGACGCGGCGGCCAGGACGCGGCGCACCACGTCCACGTTCGCGAGGTCGATCTCGCCTTCGAGTCGCAGGCCGCGCGGCCGGGTCGTGCGCACGACGCGCAGCTGGCGGTCGCTGGTCAGGACCACGCCCATCGCACCCGCGCCCCGACCCGGTCGGGGTTCCACCGAGGAATCGAACACGGCACCGCCCGCCTTGACGCCCTTGGACACCACCGGAACCTCGGTCCGGCGGACGCGCCCGCTCCCCGCAGGGGCCGGGATGCACGGCACGCGGTATGTCGAGTAATCGGACTCTTCAACCACCTGGCCAACCCTACCTTTGCGTGCTGACAGCAGAGGGGCGATCGACGACATTGCGTCAATGCCACGTCACTCGAGTAACCGTCGATTTGCCCTGCTTACGGATGTTCTCCGCGTACTTGGACTCTCCCGGGTGGTCGGACTCACGCGACACGTGCTGTGACGCCGCTCACACCCTTCATTGCTCCAACGTACAGCGTGTATGTCCCGCCTTCCAGACCGTGGAGAACGTGTGCAGGCTTTGTGTGAAGGCCGCGCGTCGGGAACCCGCCGACCTGTTCTCCGCGTATCTTCGAGTGAGATGCACAGACCTTCCACCGACGCCGGCCCTGAGCAAGCCGGCGGCCGCCCCGGGACAACGCCCCCCGTTCCGGGGCGGTGGTCTGTTCACTCACAGTACACGCGCGGCCTCGCACTGCCGCTGATTCTCCTTCTCGCGCTCGTCGCGCTCACCGTCCAGGTAGTGGCCGAAAGCGGACCCTCGCTCGACCTGGATCACACCGTGCGAAACGCGATCCGCGATCTCGCGGGCGCGAGCGGAGCGGCCCGGCTCGACGGACCGATGCACGTCCTGGCCGACCTGGGCGGGCCACTGCCCGCCGGGATCGCCCTCGCCGCCGCGGCGCTGTTCGCGACCGTACGCAGGCGCAGCGCGTACCCGATCGCCATCGCGGCGGGCGGCGTGCTCGTGGTGACGATCGCGGTGATCGCCGGCAAGGATCTGATCGGACGGCCGGGACCGAGCGAAGCCCCGGTGCCCGCCGACGGGTGGGGCTTCTTCCCGTCCGGGCACACCGCGACCTCGACGGTCTGCTACGGGATCGCCGCACTGCTGCTCGGGCGTGTCGGCTCGGCGCGGGCGGGCCGACGCTGGGCCGTGGGTGCGGTCGTGCTGTGCGCCCTGATCGGGTTCGCGCTGCTGTGGTGCGACTACCACTGGCTCGCGGACGTGCTGGCCTCGTGGGCACTGTGCGGGATCGTGTTGTGGGCGGCGGCGCGGGTGGCCGACGCCGGCGGGCTCAGAGCTCGCCCGCCCGCCGCACCGCCGTCGCCATCGCCGCGTGGAACCCCGCCATCGTCCGCTCGATGATCGCGGCCACCGACTCCACGTCGTGCACCAAGCCGACCGACTGACCCGCGGAGGCGAGCGACGCCTCCATCTCGCCGTCGAAGTACAACCGCTTGATCGCGTCGAGCGAGCTGTGCGCCGGCCCGCCGGAGGCGGCGAGCGCGCGGGAGAACTCGGTACCCAGGACCCGCATGGTCGGGCTGCCCGTGCGGTTGACCACCACGGTCCCGGTCTCGTCCGCGGCCAACACCGCCTGCTTGTAGTGGGCGTGTACCGGGCTCTCGGCCGAGGCCAGGAACCGGGTGCCCATCTGGACCGCCTCCGCCCCGAGCGCGAACGCCGCCGCCATGCCGCGCCCGTCCACGATGCCGCCGGCGGCGACCAGAGGCAGGTCGGTGATCTCCCGGATGCCCTGGAGCAGCACGAGCAGCGACACCTCGGCCGGATTCTTGAAGCCGCCGCCCTCGGCGCCCTCCACCACCAGTCCGTCCACACCGGCCTCGATCGCCTTGCGGGCGGCCCGGATCGAGGGCACCACGTGATAGACGGTCAGGCCGTGCTCTCGAAGCAGGCCCACGAGGGTCGCCGGATTGCCGGCCGACGTGGTCACGAACCGCACCCCCGCGTCCGCCACGTGCCGCACGAGCCGGTCGTCGCGCAGGAACATCAGCGGCAGGTTGACCCCGAACGGCAGCCCCGAGGCGACCATCGTGTCGATCTCCCGACGGCACGCGTCGACCTCGCCGGAGGAGGTCTCCACCATCCCGAGGCCGCCCGCCGCGGACACCGCCGCGGCCAGTCGGGAGCGGGCTATCCAGCCCATCGGCGCCTGGATGACCGGGTGCCGGGCGCCGGTGTGCGCGAGTACGCGGTTGACCATGGCCGGAGGCTATCTCGACAGGTGAACGGTAGGAAAACTTTTCCCGCAGCCGAATCTGCGGATTACGTACCATCAGATGCCAGCTTGAAGCGATATTCGATGAAATCTGGGCGTACTCCCTACGGAATCAGTTGCCAACGGGATCTTGACGGGTGATCAAACGGGCGTTTGTATTACGCCGCACCGTTCGGAAGGCACGAACGGCTCATATCCGTCCCGGAGGCGATAACCGCACCCCGCTGTCCCGCAGAGGTAGCGCATATGGCTGTTGAAACAACCCCACCGCCGTCCGGGACCCTGACTCCAGTCACCCTCGACGCCGATGGCACCCCCGCCCCGCTCAAGCGCTCCATCGGAGTCGTCGGCGGCACCCTGCTCACACTCTCCTGTCTGACCCCCGCGTCCTCGCTGTTCGTGATCGTTCCGGGGATGTTCGAAACGCTCGGCTCCGGAACCGCGTTGGCCCTGGTCGTGGCCGCCGTCCTGTGTGTCGGCGTCGCGTTCTGTTACTCCGAGCTGGGCACCCTGATCCCCAGCGCCGGCGGCGAGTACGCCATGGTCGGCACCCTGATGGGCCGCTTCATGGGCTGGCTGGTCTTCATCATCGCCACCATCGTGGTGATGATCGTGCCGCCGATCATCGCCCTGGGTACCGCCGAGTATCTGACCTCGATCGCGACGTTCGACACGATGTGGGCCGGCGCCGCGGTGATGATCCTGGCCACCGTCATGGGGCTGCTCGACCTGCGTGCGAACGCGTGGGTGACCGGCGTCTTCCTGGCCCTGGAGGTGATCGCCGCCGCGATCGTGGCCTTCCTCGGCTTCGCCAACGTGAACCAGGCGACCTCGACGCTGATCAAGCCCGAGGTCGTCGTGGACGCCGCGAGCAACACGACGGACCCGCTGAAGATGGGTGTGCTGATCGCGGGCATGGCGGGCGCCCTGTTCGCCCTGCAGGGCTTTTCCACCGCGGTCTATCTGGCCGAGGAGATGGAGAACCCGCGGCGCACGGTCTCCCGCACGGTGTTGTGGACCCTGGGCCTGGGCGGCGTGATCCTGATCGTGCCCACCGTCGCGATCTCGCTGGGCGCGCCGGACCAGGCGTCGCTGGCGGGCGGCGACATCCTCGGCCTGGTCGAGGGTTGGTCCAACCACGGCACGGCCACCTTCATCGGCCTGTGCATCGCGCTGGCGATCATCAACGCGGGCGTGGTCATGGTGATCCAGAACTCCCGCGTGGTCTACGCCTCGGCCCGCGACCGGGCCTGGCCCGAGCCGATCAACCGGGCGTTCGGCAAGGTGAACCGCTTCGGCTCGCCGTGGGTCTCCACGCTGGTGGTCGGGGTGCCCGGCGCGCTCCTGTGCTTCGTGAACCTGGACATCCTCGGTGAGGTCACCGGCGTCGCGGTCGCCGCGCTCTACCTGGTGGTGGCGCTCGCCGTGCTGGTCGCCCGGAAGGGCGCGCACAAGAGCACCCAGGCCTGGCGCATGCCGCTGTGGCCGGCGATCCCGGTGCTCCTGATCGCGTCGATGATCTACGTGCTGACCGAGCAGCCGACCCGCGCCCTGCTGATCACCGGCGGGGTGCTGGTCCTGGCCGCGCTGTACTGGGTGGTCTACCTGCGTCCGCGTCAGGAGACCCGCTGGAACATCAAGCTGATGGCCGACGACTCCTGATTCTCGGCGGCCCGCGGCAACCGTCGTAGGCCGTACCGACCCGAGGGCGGTGCCTCCTCCTGTGGGCACCGTCCTCGGGCGCGTCCGGACCCGGCTCAGTCCTCCAGCAGCATCGCCCGCAGCCGGTCCAGCCGCTCCGCGTCCAGGCCCAGACCCTGCTCCAGGTAGGCGTCGAAGCCGCCCCAGTGGGTGTCCATCACCTCCAGCGCGCCGCGCAGGTATTCCTCGCGCACCTCCAGGAACGGCTGGAAGAGTTCCAGCAGGCCCGGCCGCATCGCGAGCTTGTCGCTGTTCGGCTCGTAGCGGTTGCCCGGGTCGTTGCTGATCAGGTAGTTCGCCACCGCGTCGTCGGCGGAGACCCCGACGATGCGCTGCACCAGAGCCGCCGCGATCCCGGCACGGTCCTTGCCGGCCGAACAGTGCACCACGACCGGCAGGCCGTCCGCGTCGAGCATCGCGCGCAACATCTGCGCGTGCCGGTCGACCCGACTCACCACCTGGTCGCGGTAGTCCGCCGCGATCGACTTCTCCGCGCGCCCGTTGCCCAGCCGCTCGCGCAGCACGCTCAGGTCGGCGCTGCGCAGATCCTTCCAGAAGTCCGAGTGGCGGGCCGGATCGGACATCGGCAGGTTCAGCCACCGGGCACCGTCGGGCAGCACGTCGGCGCCGTCCAGTTCGATGTCGGCCGGGCTGCGCAGGTCCACCACGAGCCGGATGCCCAGGTCGGCCAGGACGGCGCGGTCCGCCTCCGTGGGCTTGGCCAGGTGGCCGCTGCGGAAGTAGCGACCGGCCCGCACCCGCCGGCCGTCGGCGGTGGGCAGTCCGCCGATGTCGCGGAAGTTGCGGACCCCTTCGAGGGCGAGTCCGGCGTCCGCCTGATGCTGTGTCACGTGTCTCCTCGTGCTGGTCGGGCTGTGGTCGTGGCCGTGCGGGGGATCGGACTCAGGCGCCGCGGACCGGACGGGGCTCGCCGAACCTGGCCTCGAACCGCTCGTCGCTCATCTCGCGCATCTCCTCGATGGTCACCACGCCCAGCATGAGATCGGTGAGAAAGCGCGGTGCGGGTTTGGCGCGCATCGTGTCCGTGATCGGACCGGGCGCGGTGTGCGCGGCGGATTCGACCCGGCCGTCCGGATGCAAGGTGAAGGTGCGGTAGCCGGGGCCGTCGAAGTGTTTGCCGGCGTAGTCGATGCTGTACGTGGTCGAGGGCGCCACATACACCGGTACGCCGGCGAACTCGCCCTCCAGCGCACCGTGCAGGTGGCCGCCGGAGATGGCCCGGATGTGCCCGAAGTCGCTGAGCAGCGCGCCGAGTCGACCGGAGGGGTCCAGGTTCGGGCAGATCTCGGCGAGCGGCGGCTGGTGCACGAACAGCAGCACGTGCTCGGCGTCCGAACCGGCCAGGATCTCCCGGATCCGGGCGGCTTCGGGCGCACTCAGTTCCGGCCCGTCGGCCCGGGTCATCCGGTCGTCGAGGTCGCGGTACACGCCCTCGCCCACGTGCTCGCGGCCGAGCGCGTTGGTGTCCACCATGAGCAACAGCCAGGACCCGATCCGCACCGCGGGTTCCAGGTGCACGCCGGTGCGCGGCAGGCCCGCGATGTAGGCGTCGTGGTTGTCGTGGTTCCCGGGCAGGCAGTACACGGGCACCGGGAGTTCCTGGAGCACGTCCCCCAGCCGCCGGTAGGCCCCGGGCTCGCCGGTGTCCGCCAGGTCGCCGGAGGCCACCAGCACATCGGCGGCGGCGAGCGCGTCGGCGGCGTCCGCGAGGGTCGCGGCCAGCCCGGCGTCCGGATCGTGCTGCACGAACCCGTGGGTGCCCGGAGCGTCCCGATAGTGCACGTCGGAAATCTGGATCAAACGGATGGCGGTATCGCCGGCCGGACCGTCTTCGATGGGCATGCGCCATTCCCCTGTCACGTCCGTGAACGGTCGCAGACTGATCATCTGACGACCCGTCACGCATGCTGCCAGGGAAGGCGTGCGGAGGAAATGGCGAAGCGGCCCGGGGTCGGTGCGGACCGCGGACGACGAAGCCCGCCCGACCACGTCATTGGGGTCGGGCGGGCTGGACACGGCCTGGGAGCGCGGGCTCGCCGAGGCGGGCGAGCGTCAGTCGTTGGTGGGGAAGCCCAGGTTGATGCCGCCGTGGCTGGGGTCGAGCCAGCGCTGGGTGACGACCTTGCCGCGGGTGAAGAACTGCACGCCGTCGGCGCCGTACGCGTGCAGGTCGCCGAACAGCGAGTTCTTCCAGCCGCCGAACGAGTAGTAGGCGACCGGGACCGGGATCGGCACGTTGATGCCGATCATGCCCACCTCGACCTCGTTCTGGAACCTGCGGGCGGCGCCGCCGTCGTTGGTGAAGATCGCGGTGCCGTTGCCGTACGGGTTGGCGTTGATCAGCGCCAGGCCCTCGTCGTAGGACTCGACCCGCACGACCGACAACACCGGGCCGAAGATCTCGTCGGTGTAGATCGACATCTCGGGGGTGACGTTGTCGAACAGGGTCGGGCCGACCCAGTAGCCGTCGGCGGTGTCGGTGCCGTTGATCGGGTGCTCGCGGCCGTCCACCACGAGCGTCGCGCCCTGGTCCTCGCCGGCCCGCACGTACGACAGCACCTTGTCCGCGTGCTGGCGGGTGACCAGCGGGCCCATCTCGGAGGCGGCGTCGTTGCCCGCGCCGACCCGGAGCTTGGTCATCCGCTCCTTGATCCGGGCGATCAGCTCGTCGGCGATCGGCTCGACCGCGACCAGGGCCGAGATCGCCATGCAGCGCTCGCCGGCCGCACCGAAACCGGCGTTGACCGCGGCGTCGGCGACCAGGTCCAGGTCGGCGTCCGGGAGCACCAGCATGTGGTTCTTGGCGCCGCCCAGGGCCTGCACGCGCTTCCCGTAGCGGGTGCCGTTCTCGTACACGTACTTGGCGATCGGGGTCGAGCCGACGAACGAGACGGACTTGATGTCCGGGTGCTCCAGGATCCGGTCCACGGCGACCTTGTCGCCGTGCACGACGTTGAACACGCCGTCGGGCAGACCGGCCTGCTTCCACAGGTCGGCGAGGAAGTTCGCGGTGGACGGGTCCTTCTCGCTCGGCTTGAGGATCACCGTGTTGCCGGTGGCGATCGCGATCGGGAAGAACCACATCGGGACCATCGCCGGGAAGTTGAACGGCGAGATGATCGCGACCGGACCCAGCGGCTGGCGGATCGAGTAGACGTCGATGCCGGTCGACGCCTGCTCGGAGTGCCCACCCTTCTGCAAGTGCGGGATGCCGCAAGCGAGTTCCACGACCTCCTGGCCGCGGGCGATCTCGCCGAGCGCGTCCGAGTGCACCTTGCCGTGCTCGGCCACGATGATCGCGGCGAGCTCGTCCTTCTTGGCGTTGAGCAGCTCACGGAAGTTGAAGAGCACCGACGAGCGCTTCGCGAGCGAGGCGTTCTTCCAGCCGGCGAAGGCCCGGACGGCGACCGAGACGGCCTCGTCGACCTCGGCCACGGAGGCGTAGTCGACCGTGCCGGTGACCTTGCCGGTGGCGGGGTTGTGGATGTCGCCCCGACGCTCGGAGACGCCGGTCCACTCCGCGTTGGCAATCCAGTGGGTTACGTGGTTCGTCACGGTCCGACCTTCCGGGGGATGCGGGTTTGGCGAGGGGCCGCACAAGCCCCGTACGGTTTGCCAGTCTGCTGGCCGGGTGGGAGGGGCTCAAGCTTCAAGGTGTCGGCGGTTGGGCCGTTCGCCTTACAGACCGTCTCGGGCAGCGTGGATATGCCCGCCCGCACCACCCGTCACGTTTCGGAAAATGTTGCGGATTTACCGCGAAGGGGCGGACGAATCAGGCGCCGCAGCCTTGCCGGATCTCGCGAATGACGCGCCGGAAGCCGGGTGAGGTGCATGCTCACCCGGCTGCCCAAGGCGCGTCGGCGCCCACGACTCGATCGCGTGCGGTGATCGACGAGCGCGCGAGGAAAGCGGCCTGAGGCCGCCGGTGGCGCAGCCACCTCCGCGCGCAGCGCGTTTCTAACTGTCGAAGCCCATGCCGACCTTGTCGAGCGCCTTCAGCCACAGGTTGCGCTTGCCGGCGTTCTTGTCCGCGCGGTCCATCGACCACTTGGTCATCGTCACGCCCGCCCACTTGATCGGTTCCGGCGGGAACGGGAGGGGCTTGGTGCGGACCATTTCGAGTTCGGTGCGCTCGGTCGGGCGACCGTCGAGCTTGTCCAGCATCACCTCGGCGCCGAAGCGGGTGGCGCCCACACCCAGACCGGTGAAGCCCAGCGCGTACGCGACCTTGCCCTTGTACGCCGTCCCGAAGAACGCCGAGAAGCGGCTGCACGTGTCGATCGCGCCGCCCCACGTGTGGCTGAAGCGCAGACCCTCCAACTGCGGGAAGGTCTCGAAGAAGTGCTGCGCGAGCTTCGCGAACGTCTCCGGGCGCTGGTCCAGGTCCGAGGAGAGCTTGGAGCCGTAGTGGTAGACGGCGTCGTAACCGCCCCACAGGATCCGGTTGTCCGCGCTGAGCCGGTAGTAGTGGAACTGGTTGTTCGTGTCGCCGATGCCCTGCCGGTTGTGCCAGCCGATCGCCTCGAGTTGCCCGGCGCTCAGCGGCTCGGTCATCATCGCGTAGTCGTAGACCGGCACCACGAACGGCCGCAGTCGCTTGACCAGCGACGGGAAGACGTTGGTGCCCAGCGCCACATTGCCCGCGAAGACCCGGCCGTACGCGGTCTTGAGCACCATCCCCGAGCCGTGCTCGGCCAGTTCGGTCACCTTCGTGCGCTCATGGATCCGCACGCCCAGCGACTCGCACGCGGCCTTGAGGCCCCAGGCCAGTCGGGCCGGGTCGATGATCGCGCAGCCGGTCCGGTCCCAGACGCCGGCGAGGTAGGTGGGCGAGTCGACCTCCGCCCGCACCTCGTCCCGGTCCAGGAAGGTCAGTTCGGTGCCGTACCGGCGGGCGAGGTCGATCTCCTCGCGCAGTTCCTCGACCTGGTGCGGCTGGGTCGCGACGCTGAGTTCGCCGGTGCGACGGAAGTCGCAGTCGATGCCGTAGCGCTTGATCGCCGCCTCGATCTCGTCGAGGTTGTGCTCGCCGAGCCGCTCCAGCCGGGCGAGTTCGCCCTCCCAGCGATCCAGCCCGTTGTAGAAGCCGTGGGTCAGGCTCGCGGCGCAGAATCCGCCGTTGCGGCCCGAGGCCGCCCAGCCGATCTCGTGCGCCTCGACCAGCACCACATCGCGCGAGGGGTTGCGTTCCTTGGCGATCAGCGCGGTCCACAGACCCGAGTAGCCGCCGCCGACGATCGCGAGATCGCAGTGGTCGTCGCCGACCAGGGCCGCGCACGGCTCCGGACGGTCGCTCTGGTCGAGCCAGAAGGGGGTGGGCGCGGCGTCCGCGAGCGAGCGGATGGCCTCGACCGAGGGAGCAGGATCCGACGTGTTCCGGGGACCCATGGGGTTTCACCACTTTCGCAGTGCCCGCCGGGGCCGCCTTGTCGGGCCCCGGCGATTTCACCGCATAGCTACAGATCTGGGATTGATCATCATCCAACAGGCGAAACTACGCCCGCTGTTTGGCTCGCCGCGAGGCACGGATCTGCCCGATCATCACGATCAGCACGGCGATCACGAACATCGCCGAGCCGATCACGTTGATCTGCGGCGGCGTGCCGCGCTGCGCCGCGCCGTACACGAACATCGGGAAGGTGACCGTGTTGCCCGAGGTGAAGTTCGTGATCACGAAGTCGTCGAAGCTCAGCGCGAAGGCGAGCATCGCGCCCGCCCCGATGCCGGGCGCGGCGAGCGGCAGGGTCACCCGCAGGAACACCTGGGTGGGCGAGGCGTACAGGTCCTGTGCGGCCTCTTCGAGCTTGGGATCCATGCCCAGGACACGGGCCTTGACCGCGACCACGACGAAGCTCAGGCAGAACATGATGTGCGCGATCAGGATCGTCACGAAGCCGGTGTTGATCCGCATGTTCAGGAACAGCGTGCCGAGCGAGGCGCCCATCACCACCTCGGGCATGGACATCGGCAGGAACAGCAGCGTGTTGATCGCGCCGCGGGCCCGGAACCGGTAGCGGCCGAGCGCGAACGCGATCGCGGTACCGAGCGCCGTGGCGATCAGGGTGGACAGGACCGCGATCTTCATGCTGATCGCGACCGAGTCACAGATGCCGGCGACCCCGCACGGCTCCTTCCACGCATCGAGCGTGAAGCCGTTCCAGGTGTAGTTGAAGCGCCCGTTCGGGTCGTTGAACGAGAACATCAGCACGACGATGTTGGGCAGCGTCATGTAGCCGAGCGCGAGCAGGCCGAACAGCACGATGACGTTGCGACGCAACCAGTTGACGACGGCCATCAGACCAGGTCCTCCGTCCCCGCCTTGCGGATGTACGCCGTCACCATGAGCACGATCAGCAACATCAGGATGAACGACAGGGCGGCTGCGGTCGGGTAGTCCAGCACCCGCAGGAACTGGGTCTGGATCACGTTGCCCGCCATGCCGGTGTCCGGCGAGCCGAGCCACTGCGCGTTGACGTAGTCGCCGGACGCCGGGATGAAGGTGAGCAGCGTGCCGGAGACCACGCCCGGCAGCGACAGCGGGAAGGTGACCTTGGCGAAGGTGGTCCGCGGCGACGCGTACAGGTCGCCCGCGGCCTCGTGCAGGCGCGGATCGATCCGCTCCAGACACGCGTACAGCGGCAGCACCATGAACGGCAGGAAGTTGTAGGTCAGACCGCAGATCACCGCGAGCGGCGTGGCCAGCACCCGGTCGTCCTGGGTCAGGCCGAGGAACGCCGTGACGTTGGTGAAGTGCAGCTTGTTGAGCACGTCGACGACGATCCCGTTGTCCGCCAGGATCGTCTTCCAGGCCAGCGTGCGGACCAGGAAGCTGGTGAAGAACGGTGCGATCACCAGCACCAGCCACATGCCGCGCCACCGGCCGGCCTTGAACGCGATCGCGTAGGCGAGCGGGTAGCCGATCACCAGGCACATCACGGTCGCCGCGGCCGCGTACCCGAACGAGCGCAGGAACTGCGGGTAGTACTGGTCGAGCGCGTCCGAGTAGGTGGCCCAGTGCCAGGTGAGGTCGTAGCCCTTGGTCAGGTTGCCGGTCTGCAGCGACGTCGAGCCCTGCACCACCATCGGGATCGCGAAGAAGACCACCAGCCACAGCAGGCCGGGCGCGAGCAGCGCGTACGGTACCCACCTGCCGCGCCGCTTGAGCTCCGTGGTCTTGGTGTCCGCACCTCCCGTCGTGCCCGCGCCGAGGGTGCCGAGCGCGCTCACGCGGCGTCCTCGCTCGCCTCGGCGATGCCCGCGGTCAGGTCGCCCGACTCCAGGCCGAAGCCGTGCTCCGGGTTCCAGTGCAGGGTCACCGTCGCCCCGGGCACCACGCGCGGGTCGCGCTCCATGTTCTGTTCGAACACGGTGAACTCCTGGCCCCACGGCATCCGCACCACGTACTGCGTGGAGACGCCGATGAACGCGGCGTCCACGATCACGCCGCCGTCGAGGCGGTTGCGGTTGTCCGCGACCTTCGCGTCCGCCGCGTAGGAGATGGTGATCTTCTCCGGTCGGATGCCCATCACCAGGTGGTCGCCGTCGGCGGCCGAGCGGGCGGCGGGCAGCGCCAGCCGGTTGCCCTGCGCGTCCAACAGCAGATCGCCGTCGGCGCGCCCGGTCACCTTGGCCTCGACCAGGTTGGACTGGCCCAGGAAGTTGGCCACGAACGTGGTGCGCGGCGCCTCGTACAGCTCGACCGGGGAGCCGAGTTGCTCTATTCGGCCGCCGTTCATCACGGCGATCGTGTCGGCCATCGTCATGGCCTCTTCCTGGTCGTGCGTCACGTGCACGAACGTGATGCCCACGTCGGTCTGGATGCGCTTGAGTTCGAGCTGCATCTGCCGGCGCAGCTTGAGGTCGAGCGCGCCCAGCGGTTCGTCCAGGAGCAGCACCTGCGGCGTGTTGATCAGCGCCCGGGCCACCGCGACCCGCTGCTGCTGACCGCCGGAGAGTTGGGTCGGCTTGCGCTTGGCCAGGTGCCCCAGCTCGACCAGGTCGAGCATGTCCTCGACCTGCTTCCGGGTGTCCTTGATGCCGCGCCGCCTGAGGCCGAAGCCGACGTTGTCGGCCACGCTCAGATGCGGGAAGAGCGCATAGTTCTGGAACACCGTGTTCACCGGGCGCTTGTACGGCGGAAGCGCCGTGACGTCGCGGTCGCCGATGCTCACGCTGCCGGTCGAGGGCTGCTCCAGTCCGGCGATCATCCGCAGCGTCGTGGTCTTGCCGCAGCCCGAGGCACCGAGGAGGGCGAAGAACGATCCCGCGGGGATCGTCAGGTCCATGGGTCGGACGGCCGTGAAGTCACCGTAGTGCTTGCTCAGGCCCGCCAAGGAGACGTCGCCGGAGGCGCCGGCCCGCTGCTGCTCAGTCATGATTCCTCTCGCCGCGCCGCGGGCCCCGAACCCGCTCGCCGGCCGCAAGGGCGGCCGAGGACTCGCGTCCTCGGCCGCCCGTTCGATGGGGGTGGTTACCGGGCTCCGAAGATCGTCCGGTGCCAGTCCTTGCGGGCGATTCCCGTGCCGTCGTACATCACGTGCTTGACCTGGGTGTACTCGTCGAAGGAGTACTGCGACATGTCCTTGCCGAAGCCGGATGCCTTGTAACCGCCGTGCGGCATGTCGCTGATGATCGGGATGTGGTCGTTGACCCACACGCAGCCGGCCTGGATCTCCCGGGTCGCGCGCAGCGAGCGGAAGATGTCGCGCGTCCAGGCGGAGGCGGCCAGGCCGTACGGGGTGTCGTTGGCGAGCCGGATGCCCTCCTCGTCGCTGTCGAACGGCAGCACGACCAGGACCGGGCCGAAGATCTCGTCCTGCACGATCTCGCTGTCCTGGGCCACACCCGTGACCAGCGTCGGGCGGTAGAACGCGCCCCTGGCCAGTTCGCCGCCGGGGATCTCGCCGCCGGTCACGATGGTCGCGCCGTAGCCGCGGGCGCGCTCGACGAAGCCGGCCACCGACTCCTGCTGGCGCCGCGAGACGAGCGGGCCGAGGTCGGTCGCGGGGTCCATCGTGTCGCCCAGGCGCACGCCGTCGTACAGCTCCGCGACGCCCGCCACGAACGCGTCGTAGAGCGGGCGCTGCACGTACGCGCGGGTCGCGGCGGTGCAGTCCTGGCCCGAGTTGATCAGCGATGCGGCGACCGCGCCGTTGATCGCCGCGTCGAGGTCGGCGTCGTCGAAGACCACGAACGGGGCCTTGCCGCCGAGTTCGAGGTGCAGGCGCTTGACGGTCTGCAGCGCCACCTCGCCGACCCGCTTGCCGACCCCGGTGGAGCCGGTGAACGAGACCATCGACACGTCGGCGTGGCCCATCAGGTATTCGCCGACGGTGCGGCCCTTGCCCGTGATCACGTTGACCACGCCGTCCGGGATGCCCGCGTCGGCGCACGCCTGGGCGAACATCAACGAGGTCAGCGGGGTGATCTCGGCCGGCTTGAGCACGATCGTGTTGCCCGCGGCGATCGCCGGCAGGATCTTCCACGCGGCCATCTGGAGCGGATAGTTCCACGGCGCGATCGAGCCGACCACGCCGATCGCCTCACGACGCACCATCGAGGTGGAGCCGGCCGCGTACTCGCCGGCCGCCTTGCCCTCCAGGTTGCGGGCCGCGCCCGCGAAGAACGCCGTGTTGTCGATCGTGCCCGGCACGTCGAACTCGGTGCTGAGCCGGATCGGCTTGCCCGCCTGCGCGGTCTCGACCCGGGCGAACTCCTCGGCCCGCTCCTCGAGCAGCACCGACAGCCGGTTCAGCGCGGTCGCCCGCTCGCCCGGGGTGGCCTGTGACCACTGCGGGAAGGCGCCCTTGGCGGCGGCTACCGCCGCGTCCACGTCCGAGGTGTTCGCGAGGGTGACCGTCTCGACCGTCTCGCCGGTGGCCGGGTCGACGACGTCGAAGGTCTCTCCGGACGAGCCCTGCCGCAGTTGTCCCCCGACGTACTGATGACCTTTGCCGAAGTCCTGCACAGGCATGGGAGCCCTCCAAGGGGGTTTTCGATGAGCAGACGGGCGCTGCGTGCGGTGGGTATGCGCGTGAGCCGCGTCAGCGTAGGACGATGCCGTTTCGACACGGGGTGCCGCAACAGGCACATCGACAGGTAGGGCGGCGTGGGCTTTACAGGTCGCCAATCGCCCGTTCGAACCCAGGGGTCCGGGGTCGAACCGGGCGCCGACCTGTCACCATGGAAGCGTTGCCCGCCGAGCCGTTTACAGATTGCTCGCGGATTCCCGCTTCCTTCGGGAACCAACCGCCGTCGCGGTCGGGCCGTTGTCAGCTCGCGGAGGTTTTCGAATGTTCCCCACGGTCGCCGACGTATTGGCCCTCGACATCGTCCAGCGCGGCCGCCCGCAGGTGGTCGCGGGTGAACGCGGCCTGGCCCGGCCGGTGCGCTGGGTGCACATCAGCGAGCTGCCGGACGTCACCCGGCTCCTCAAGGGTGGCGAACTGGTGATGGCCACCGGCATCGCGCTCCCCGAGGAGCGCGAGGGCCTGCAACGCTACATCCGCGATCTGGCCGAAGTGGACGCGGCCGGACTCGTGGTCGAGTTGGGCCGGCGCTACACCGAGCAGCTGCCGCGGGCGCTGGTCGCGGCGGCCGAGCAGGTGGGCCTGCCGGTGATCACCCTGCGCAACGAGACCCGCTTCATCGGCATCACCGAGGCCGTGCACGGGCTGATCATCGACGCCCAGCTGGCCGAGTTGCAGGCCTCCGAGGCGGTGCACCAGGCGTTCAACGAGCTCGCGGTCGAGGGCGCGGAACCGGCCGAGATCGTCCGGCAGGCGTCCCGGATGGCCGGCCGCCCGGTGATCCTGGAGAACCTGGCACACCAGGTGCTCGCCTACGACGCGGCCGGAATAGTCGCGGAGACACTGCTGGAGAACTGGGAGGACCGCTCCCGACAGTTGCGACTGACCGCCCGGACCGCGTTCGACGAGCGCACCGGGTGGCTGGTGACCACCGTCGGCGCGCGCGGCCACGACTGGGGCCGGCTGGTGCTGGTCGGCGACGGCACACCGCCGCCCGCACAGCAGACCATGCTCCTGGAGCGGGCCGCGTCCACCCTCGCGCTGAACCGGCTGGTGGTGCGCGACCGGGAGAGCCTGGAGCGGCAGACCCACCGCACCCTGCTGTCCGGGATCCTGACCCACTCCTACACGGTGGCCGAGGTGACCCTGCGGGCCCGCGCGCTCGGTGTCCCGCTGGAGGGCCGGCGCCTGGTCGGCGTGGTACTGCGGCTGCGCCGCAGCGTGACCCCGGCCGCGCTGGAATCGCAGGCCCGACTGCGCGACTTCACCGAGATCGCCGCTGCGGCGGTCCGCGAACGCCGGCTGGCCGCCCTGGTCGGCGGGCTGGACGACGAGAACGTCGGGCTGCTCGTCGCGCTCGCCTCGCAGGACACCGAGGACGGCGCGCTGGAGGGCTTCTCCGCCGCCATCCGCCGGCTCGCCCCCGACCTCGCGGACGACATCGTGGTCGCGGTCGGCTCCTCGGTGGGCGCGGTGCGCGACGCGCGCCGCTCGCTCCTGGAGGCCACCCAGGTCGCGGACGCCGCCCTGCACCAGGGCGGCAAGGCCGCCTTCTACCGGCTGCCCGACGTGCGCCTGCGCGGGCTGCTGCACCTGCTCCGCGACGACGCCCGGTTGCAGACCTACGTCGAGCGCGAACTCGGTCCGCTGCTCGCCTACGACGCGCAGCAGGGCACCCAGTTGATCGCGATGCTCCAGGTCTATCTGGACCACGGGCGGAACAAGTCCGCGGCAGCCGACGCCGCGCACCTGTCCCGCCCGTCCTTCTACGAGCGGCTGCACCGGATCGAGCGGATCCTGGGCGTCGACCTGGACCAGGTGGAGAGTTGTCTGTCGCTGCACGTCGCGCTGCTCGGCCTGGAGGCCCTCCGCCGCTGAGCGCGGCGCCCCATTCCGGGCGCGGTCCTCAGGCGGCGGGGCGCCCGCCCGCAAGGGTGAAGGCGGTCACCGCGACCGCATGCAGGGCCGCATCGCGCGCCCATTGCCGCTCGGTACCGAACACGTCGACCTCGATGTAGACGCCATTCACGATCACCGCGGCCAACATCGCGTGCCGGGCCACTCCGGACTCGGTCCAGGTGTATTCCCAGACCACGCCCTTTCGGCCCTGAATGGCGCGTTCCTCGAAGACCGTTTTCCGATAGTCGCGGAAAACCTTCGGGGCGTTCTGTTCGTCGTCGCGCCACTGCTCCAACAAATCCGTGGTCTGTTGGAACGCGGTACGCCCGGTCAACACGCCCGCACCGGCCGGGTCGGTGTAGACCACGCTCTGGTCCTGCTCCTTGCGGGTCCACCCCTGCGGGATCTGCCAGGTGAAGGTGCTCTCGTCGGCTGTGCGGACCGGGATCGGCGGGGTGGCCACGGGCGCGCTCGGGTAGGGCGCGAGACCCGCGACCGGGTTCGCCGCGGGCGCGCCGCCCGTCCCGGAGCTCGTCGGCGGGATCGGGCCCGACCTGCCGTCGCCCTTCCCCTCGTCCCCACCGGACTTGCCGCCGCCGTTCGCGAGCAGCAACGCCACCACGACGGCACCGGCCACCAGGAGCGTGACGAGCGGCATCAGCACGGCCAGGAGGCGGCGCCGCGAGCGGGGCGGCCGGCGGGTGCGGGTCGGCATCGGGAAGGTCGGCGAGTGCGCGGGGCCGGCCGGGGTGCTCGGCCGCCGCTCCGGCGAGGGTGCGGCGGGCACCCGCGGGAACGGGTCGAGCGGGGTGCCGTCGTCGGGGGCGATCCGGGCGGGCGGGAGCAGGTCGCGCAGCGGTGGCTGCGGGTGCACGGTCGGCAGCAGCGTCACGTCGTCGTTCGCCTGGTCCGGCCCGAATGCGTTCGGCCCGAATTCGTTCGGCCCACGTTCCTCGCGCCCGTACTCGGCCGGCCCGCGCTCGATCACCCGGCCGAGCGTGGTGGGCGGGATCGGTCGGGTCACGTCGCCCGCATGCCGGCGGCCCTCGGCGGCGAGCAGTGCGTTCAGGCGTGCCTCCACCTCGGCCGAGTCCGGGCGCCGCGCCGGGTCGCGTCGGAACAGGTCGCGCACGAGGGGCTCCAGCGGGCCGATCTCCTCGGGCACCTCGGGCTCGGCGATCACGATCGCGTGCATCGTGGCCACCGGCGTCGCGCGACGGAACGGCGACGCGCCGGTGACCGCCGCGCACAGCGTGACGCCCAGCGACCACAGGTCGGACGCCGGCCCGGGGTGCTCGCTCTCTATCCGCTCGGGGGCCATGAACTCGGGCGAGCCCAGGATCGCCCCGGTGCCGGTCAGCCCGCTCACGCCCTCCAGCGCGGCGATGCCGAAGTCGGTCAGCACGGCGTGTCCGTCCCGGGCGATCAGCACATTGCCCGGCTTGACGTCGCGATGGATGATGCCGTGCGCATGCACGACGCCGAGCGCGCGGGCGATCTGCACGGCCACCGCCGCCGCGGCATGCGGGGTGAGCGGCCCGTCCTCGTCCAGAATGGCGTCCAGCGAGCGGGCGTCGAGCAGCTCCATCACGATCCACAACCGGTCGTCGTCCTCGACGTAGTCGTAGACGCGGACGACGTTGGGGTGATTGATCCGCGCGGTCGCCTGCGCCTCGCGCAGGCTGCGTTCGCGGAAGGACCGGGACGCGTTGCGGCCCCATCCGGTGGTGATCACCTTCGCCGCCACGGGACGGTCCAGCACGCGATCCCGGGCCCGCCACACCGTGCCCATGCCACCGCTGCCGAGCACGCTCACCAGTTCGTAGCGGGCTCCGACCACGAAGCCCGCCCAATCCTCTCCCGGCCCGCCCGACATCGGCTTTCCCCCCGGTCCCGCCGCTTTTCAAGATCAGACTATTGCCACTTTCGTGGGATTACCTGTTAAAGGCCCTGCGAAAGCTTAGGACGGACATGGTAGAACGAATCGTCACACATAGCGGGAGGGGGATACCGCATGTTCACCCCGAAAAAGTTTCGATCAGAAAACGTCAAGCGCGCGGCCTTGATAATTTCTGTTCCGGTCGGAATAGGAATGATTCTGAACGCCGGCCTGGCCGTCGCGGATACCGAGGGGAACGGGCCCGCGTATCGATCGGGCGGCGGGCACACCTACACACACGCACCGACCCGCACACACGGCCCCACGGGCACGCACGGTCCGACCGGTGAGGTCACCACGACACCGCCGGCCACCACGTCGCGGCCCACGACGCACGGGCCCGGCAGCACGCCGCCGCCGACCACGTCCCGGCCCTCGACGACCCGGCCGGGGACGACGCCGCCAACGACCACGACGCGGCCGAGCACCCCGCCGCCCACCACGGTCCCGCCGAGTACGTCCGCGTCGCCGACCGTGCCACCCACGGCCAGGCCGTTCGCGGTGACCACGTCCACCCAGATCACCTTCGACGCCGCGGGTCGGGGTTCGATCGAGTTCACCGTCACCAACAACACCGACCGGGCCCAGCCGGCCCGCGACGTGTACGCCCGCAGCACCGGCAGCCTCCGGATCCTCTCGGTGCCCGGTTGTTCGGCGGCACCCGCGCTCAAGGCACCGGGACCGGCCTGGACGACCACCTTCAAGTGCGCGCCGGGTCCGCTCGGGCCGCACGAGACCAAGCGCTGGTCCGCGGCGGTGGAATATCCGCCGGCCGTGCGGCAGCCGCGCGCGGCTCGGGCCGAGGCGCGGCTCCCGCTCGCGCCGGAGGCGGACATCTCCACGTTCTGCGTGCTCGTGGTGCCCGCGGGCGCCACGGACACGTCCGTGGTGCTGGGTGTGGCCGGACCGTTGACGCTGGTCAACCGGGCCAACAACAACGACCCGTCGTTCATCGGCTACACCGTGGACACGCCGGTCCCCGGCGGCACCAACGGCGGCGGCTCGACGGGCGGGGGGAGCAACGGCGGCTCCACGACCGGCGGCGGCTCGACGGGTGGCGGCTCGACGGGTGAGGGCAGCACAGGCGGCGGCGGCACGAGCGGCGGGAGCGACACGGGCGGCACCACCGGCGGCGGCACCGACCAAACCACGCCACCCACCTCGCTGCCCAAGACCGGCCCCGAGGACGACACGCTGCCACTCGCGGGCGGCGCGCTCGGCCTGATGCTGCTGGGCAACGCGCTCTTCCAGGGCGCACGGCTGCGCCGGATCCGCTCGGCCGAGGGCGACGACGAGCCGGACCGGGACTGAGTCCGGCGCACGACCGCCGCCGGCCCGCTTGCGAGCCGTGAGCACACGGGCCCGAGCGCCCCGAGCCCGAGCACACCGAGCCGTGCACACATCGGCCCGTAAGCACATGGGTCGACGAGCACAACCGAAGCGGACGGCCCCGGCCCCGTGCACGACGGGCCCGGGGCCGTCCGACGTCGTCAGTGGCCGGTCAACGCCAGCACCCGCCGGGCGGCGGGCCGCTCCAGCAGATCGGCGAACGTGGTCCGTCCCTGGACCACCTTGCGGAACACCCGCCAGCCCTGCGGCAGCGTGCTCACCGCATGGTGCAACATCCCGGGATGCCGCTCGAACACGCCGAGCAGGAGCCGTCCGGCGCGCATCTCACGACCCAGCACCGCATCGATGTCCGCGTGATAGCCGGCGCCGATCTTGTCCACCTCGGCGTCGGTACCCGCCTCGGCCACCAGCGCGGCCCGCTCCCCCGCCAGCCGGCCCGAGCGCAGCGCGTACGAGATGCCCTCGCGCGTCCACGGCTCCAGCAGTCCGGCGGCGTCGCCGGCGACCAGGACCCGGCCGCGCGAGAGCGGCGCGCTCTCCTTGCGGCATCGGGTCAGGTGGCCCGACTCGACCGACGGCCGGAACCCGGCCAGGCCGAGCCGGGCGATGAAGTCACGCAGGTAGGCGCGGGTGGCCTCGCCCTCGCCCCGGGCGCAGATCACCCCGACCGTCAATGTGTCGCCCTTGGGAAAGACCCAGCCGTACGAGCCGGGCAACGGCCCCCAGTCGAGCAGGATCCGGCCGCGCCAGTGCGCGGCGACCTCCGGCGGCACCGGGATCTCCGCCTCCAGGCCCAGGTCGACCTGTTCGAAGGTGACCCCGACGTAGGCGGAGCTGCGTCCCGCGCTGCCGTCCGCGCCGACCACGGCGTGCGCCCGCAGCAGTTCGCCGCCGGCCAGGGTCAGTGTCACCAGGCCGTCCCGCTCGGCGATCCGGGAGACCGCGACGCCCTCGCGCAGCACCGCCCCCGCGGCCACCGCCGCCCGGGTCAGCGCCTCGTCGAAGCGGGCCCGGTCGACCAGGCCGATCAGCGTGGTCCGCGCCGAGCGCACCCGCCGACGGCGGCCGCGCAGGGTGAATTCGACCTCGTGCACCAGGTCTTCGACCGGCGGCTCGAACCCGGGCGGAAGGGCGCTCTTGGCGGGGCCGATGATGCCGCCGCCGCAGGTCTTGTAGCGCGGCAGCTCGGCCCGGTCCACGACCAGCACCCGGCGTCCCGCGCGCGCCGCGGCCAGGGCCGCGGACGCCCCGGCGGGGCCCGCTCCGATCACCACGACATCCCAGGTCACAGGCTCGGTACCGGGGTCGGTACCGGGGTCGGCGGGCAGTTCGACGGCGGGCACGGCGGCGGCCTCGGGAGAGCTGCTAGTCATGGATATCGACCCTAGTGCGTCCGTCCGGGCGCACTTCCCGGCAGGTCCGCCGCCGACCTGCGCGTCTGCCCGAATGGCCGCCGAATGCGCAATATGCTCCGCCGATGTCCGACGACAGCGCACCGTTCCTGATCGTTCTCGCCGTGGCCTTCGCCGCACCGCTGGTGGCCGATCTGCTCGGGCGCCGGGTCCCGGTGCCCACGGTCGTGGTCGAACTCCTGCTCGGCGTCCTGGTGGGTCCGTCCGTCCTGGACTGGGTGCACGAGGGTGACGTGCTGACCTACATGGCCAACTTCGGGCTCGCGTTCCTGATGTTCCTGGCCGGCTTCGAGATCGATCCGGGCCGACTCAGCGGCCGACCGCTGCGCCGGGCCACGCTGGGTTGGGCGCTGTCCCTGGTGGTCGGCCTGCTGCTCGGCTTGCTGCTGGTGTGGTCCGGCTCGACGATGTCCCGCCTGGTGGTCGGACTGGCCCTGACCACCACCGCGCTCGGCACGCTGCTGCCGATCCTGCGCGACGCGGGCGCGCTGCCGACCCGGTTCGGCGCGCAGGTGATGGCGATCGGCACGCTCGGCGAGTTCGGCCCGATCGTGGCCGTGTCGCTGCTGCTGAGCGGGCGCAACGCGGGTGCCTCGGCGGTCGCGCTGGCCTGCTTCGCCGCGGTGACCGTGGTGGTGTTCGCATTCGCCCGTCGACCGTTGCCCGGGGCGCTGGACCGGGTGGTCCGGGCCACGCTGCACTCCAGCGGCCAACTCGCCATCCGGCTGGCGGTGCTCGTGCTCGCGCTGTTGGTCTGGGCCGCGGACGAACTCGGCCTGGACGCCCTGCTCGGCGCGTTCGCCGCGGGGCTGGTCATCCGGCTGCTGCTGTCCGACATGCCCGCCGAGTCGCGCGAGACGGTCGCGGGCAAGCTGGACGGGATCGGCTTCGGGCTGTTCGTCCCGGTCTTCTTCGTGATCAGCGGCGTGCGCTTCGACGGCCGTGCGCTGTTCTCCGACGTCGGCACGCTCGCCCTGCTGCCACTGTTCCTGGCGCTGTTGCTCGTGGTGCGCGGGGTGCCGACGTATCTGCTGGAGCGTGGTTCGCCGGCGGGGGTACGGCTGGGCCTGGCCCTGTTCGCCTCGGCCGGCCTGCCGCTGATCGTGGTGATCACCGGCATCGGCGTGGACGAGGGCGAACTGCGCGCGGGCACCGCCGCCGCGATGGTCGGCGCCGGCATGGTCTCCGTACTGGTGTTCCCGCTGCTCGGCATGCGCGCCTATCGCGGCGCCGTCATCGCCGATCCGGCCCTGGCCGAGCGCTGATTCCGCCGACCCCGCCGGCCTCGACCCCGGCCTCGACCCCGCCGTCGAGCGCGCACCGCCGCTCGCGCGGCCCGTGGCTCACAGGCCGATGATGTTCCCCCAGGCCTTCTCCCAGCGCCGTTCCTCGTCCTCGGTGGTCTCGCGCATCCCGTGCAGCTTCGCGGTCATCTCGGCGTCCGGGAAGATCAGCGGGTTGCTCGCCGAGTCGCGCATCTCCTGGTCCGAGGACTCGGCCAGCACCTGCTGCGCGGCCGGGACCGGACACACGTACGCCACGTAGTTCGCCAACTCGGCGGCGACCTCCGGGTCGTAGTAGAAGTCCATCAGCTTCTCGGCGTTGGTCTTGTGCGCGGCCTTGTTCGGCACCATCAGGTTCTCCGACCACAGCTCGGCGCCCTCCTCGGGCACGACGAACTCGATGTCGGGGTTGTCCAGCTTGAGCTGGCCGACGTCGCCGGAGTACGCCTGGCAGGCCAGGATGTCGCCACTGGCCAGGCCCGAGGTGTAGTCGTTGCCGGTGAAACTGCGGATGTGGTCCTTGTCCACCAGCTTCTGCATCCGCTCCATCACCTTGTCCACGTCCGCGTCCGTGAAGGTCTTGATGTCCGTGCCCTCACCGAGCATCAGCAGCGCGACGGCCTCCATGAAGCCCGCGAACACGGTGACCCGGCCCTTGAGCTCGGGCCGCCACAGGTCGTTCACCGACCGGATCTCGCGACCCACCAGCTTCTTGTTGTACGCGATGCCGGTCATCCCGCTCTGCCACGGCACCGTGTACTCGCGCTTGGGGTCGTAGCCCGGGCTGCGCAGCGATTCGGCCAGGTTGGCGTCCACCTGCGGCAGGTTGGCCTTGTTCAGTTTCTGCACCCAGCCCAACCGGACGAAGCGGGTGCACATCCAGTCCGAGATGACGATCACGTCGCGGCCGGGCTCCTTGCCCGCCTGGATGGCCGGGTGGATCTTGCCGAAGAACTCGTCGTTGTCGTTGATCTCCTCCGAGTACCGGACCTTGATGCCGGTCTTCTCGGTGAAGGCGTCGAGCGTGGGGTGCCGCTGCTCGTCGTTCTCGTCGATGTCGATGTAGAGCGCCCAGTTGGAGAAGCGCACCACCTTCTCCTGCTCCGACCGGTCCCGGCCGCCGCGCTTGCTCTCCTGGACGTACGCGGAGGGCACGCCGCACGCGGCCAGGGTGCCCACGGCCGCCGCCGCGCCGGTGCCGCGCAGGAACATCCGCCGATCCACCCGGTGCCCGGCGATCCGCAGCGGGGACTGGGCGCGAGTGCGGGCGCGGGTCATCGGCGACTCCTTGGCGAAATGCGGGGGGGGTGGGGCCTGCTCCATGGGCGGGGGACCGCACGGTGGCGTACAAAATGGCCCACCGCATCGTGGCGCCCACCCGCCCCGAACGGCAACACGCACCCTGTCAACCCTCGCGGAGCGGAGTTGACAGGGTGCGTGCGGGTCGTGCCGACGCCGCGGGTGCGGCGGGGTGGATCAGGCGTCGTAGTTGGTCATCACGTGCTTGATCCGGGTGTAGTCCTCGAAGCCGTAGCCGGAGAGGTCCTTGCCGTAGCCGGAGTGCTTGAAGCCGCCGTGCGGCATCTCGGCGACCAGCGGGATGTGCGTGTTGATCCACACGCAGCCGAAGTCGAGGCGCTTGGCCATCCGCATCGCCCGGCCGTGGTCCTTGGTCCACACCGAGGAGGCGAGCGCGTACTGCACGCCGTTGGCGTTGCCCAGTGCCTCCGCCTCGTCCTCGAACGACTGCACGGTGATGACCGGGCCGAACACCTCGTTCTGGATGATCTCGTCGTCCTGCTTGAGCCCGGAGACCACGGTCGGGGCGTAGAAGAAGCCCTTGTCGCCGACCTGGTGCCCGCCGGTCTCGACCTTCGCGTGCGCGGGGAGGCGCTCGATGAAGCCGCTGACCTGCTTGAGCTGGTTGACGTTGTTGACCGGGCCGAAGTACGCGTCCTCGTGCGAGCCGGTCGAGAGGTCGCCGGCGGCGGCGGCCAGCGCGGCGACGAACTCGTCGCGGATCGAGGAGTGCACGAGCACCCGGGTGGCCGCGGTGCAGTCCTGGCCGGCGTTGAAGAAGCCGGCACCGGCGATGCCCTCGGCCGCGGCGGCGATGTCCGCGTCCTCGAAGACCACGACGGGCGCCTTGCCGCCGAGTTCGAGGTGCACCCGCTTGAGGTCCTTGGCCGCGCTCTCGGCGACCGACATGCCGGCGCGTACCGAACCGGTGATCGAGGCCATCGCCGGGGTCTTGTGCTCGACCATCAGCCGGCCGGTGTCGCGGTCGCCGCAGATCACGTTGAACACGCCGGCGGGCAGGATCTCGCCGATGATCTCGGCGAGCAGCACGGTGGACGCGGGGGTGGTGTCCGACGGCTTGAGCACCACGGTGTTGCCCGCGGCGATGGCCGGCGCGAACTTCCACACGGCCATCATCATCGGGTAGTTCCACGGCGCCACCTGGGCACAGACACCGACCGGCTCACGGCGCACCATGGAGGTGTGCCCTGCCATGTACTCTCCGGCCGACTTGCCTTCGAGCATGCGCGCGGCGCCCGCGAAGAAGCGGATCTGGTCCACCATCGGCGGGATTTCCTCGGACGCGGTGAGCGCACGCGGCTTGCCGGTGTCGAGACACTCGGCGTCGATCAACTCGTCGGCACGCTTCTCCACCGCGTCGGCGATCCGCAGCAGCGCGAGCTGCCGCTCGGCGGGGGTCGTCTCGCTCCAGGTCTCGAACGCCGTGGCCGCCGCGCGCATCGCCGCGTCGACATCCCGCTCGCGGGAGAGCGGGGACGTCGCATAGACCTCGCCCGTGGCGGGGTCGACGATGTCGAGCGTGCCGCCGTCCGCGGCGTCGGTGAACGTGCCGTCGATGTAGTTGCGCAGAGTACGCAGGTCGCTCATGTCCCAAGTCTCCTTCGAAAACGGGGCGGCGCCGGCAGGACGGTGAGGGGTCGATCCCGGGCTGGGCCGCGTTCCCAGCCTAACCGGATTGCTGTCGGTATCCGCATCCCCATCACGCACCAACAACTGAATCAGTTGTCTCGTTGAGCAAAGTCAACGGATTCCCTTGCGAAAGGCCCATCTGATGAGGCAGAGTGACCACGTGGCCGGTCGAGACAGAAACCCGAACGCTCCGGCCGACGCCGTGTCGAAGGCGATCATCGAGCAGCTCCAGGAGGACGGACGCCGCTCGTACGCCGCGATCGGCAAGGCGGTCGGTCTCTCGGAGGCCGCGGTGCGTCAACGCGTACAGCGCCTGCTCGACCAGGGCGTGATGCAGATCGTCGCGGTGACCGATCCGCTGACCGTCGGCTTCCATCGCCAGGCCATGGTCGGGGTCCGTATCGAAGGAGACATCGACCCCGTAGCGGACATACTGGCCACGATGAAGGAAGTGGACTACGTCGTCATCACGGCGGGCTCCTTCGACCTCATCGTGGAACTCGTATGCGAGAACGACGACCACCTGCTCGACATCATCAACAAGAGGATTCGAGCGATTCCGGGCGTACGGAGCACCGAGAGCTTCGTCTACCTGAAGCTTCGGAAGCAGACCTACCAGTGGGGTACTCGATGACACAGCAGTACGACAACGCGGCTCTCTCCAAGAGCGCCTACGACCACCTGTGGATGCACTTCACCCGCATGTCGTCCTACGAGAACGCTCCCGTGCCGACCATCGTGCGCGGTGAAGGCAGCTACATCTGGGACACCAACGGGCGCAAGTACATCGACGGCCTCGCCGGCCTGTTCGTCGTACAGGCCGGTCACGGCCGCACCGAGCTTGCCGAGGTGGCCCGCAAGCAGGCCGAGCAGCTCGCCTTCTTCCCGGTGTGGAGCTACGCCCACCCCAAGGCGATCGAGCTGGCCGAGCGGCTGGCGAACTACGCCCCGGGCGACCTGAACAAGGTCTTCTTCACCACCGGTGGCGGCGAGGCCGTCGAGTCCGCGTGGAAGCTGGCGAAGCACTACTTCAAGCTGACCGGCAAGCCGACCAAGCACAAGGTCATCTCCCGGGCCATCGCCTACCACGGCACCCCGCAGGGCGCGCTGTCGATCACCGGTCTGCCGGACTACAAGGCGCCGTACGAGCCGCTGGTGCCGAGCACCTTCCGGGTGCCGAACACCAACCAGTACCGCAAGCCGGAGTTCCTGGCCGACTCCTCGCCCGAGGGCTTCGGCCGCTGGGCCGCCGACCAGATCGAGGTGGCGATCCTCAACGAGGGCGCGGACACCGTCGCCGCGGTCTTCCTGGAGCCGGTGCAGAACGCCGGTGGCTGCTTCCCGCCGCCGCCCGGATACTTCCAGCGCGTGCGCGAGATCTGCGACAAGTACGACGTGCTGCTCGTCTCGGACGAGGTCATCTGCGCGTTCGGCCGGCTCGGCACGATGTTCGCGTGCGACAAGTTCGACTACGTGCCGGACATCATCACCTGCGCCAAGGGCATGACCTCGGGCTACTCGCCGATCGGCGCGATGCTCGTCTCGGACCGCATCGCCGAGCCGTTCTACAACGGCAGCGACAACGTCTTCATGCACGGCTACACGTTCGGCGGGCACCCGGTGTCCTCCGCCGTGGCGCTGGCCAACCTGGACATCTTCGAGCGTGAGGGCCTGAACCAGCACGTGCTGGACAACGAGTCCAAGTTCCTGGCCACGCTGCAGAAGCTCCAGGACCTGCCGATCGTCGGCGACGTGCGCGGCAACGGGTACTTCTACGGCATCGAGATGGTCAAGGACAAGAGCACCAAGGAGACGTTCAACGAGGACGAGGCCGAGCGTCTGCTGCGCGGCTTCCTGTCCACCGCGCTGTACGACAACGGCCTGTACTGCCGCGCGGACGACCGCGGCGACCCGGTCATCCAGCTCTCCCCGCCGCTGGTCGCGGACCAGGGCGTGTTCGACGAGATCGAGCAGATCCTGCGCGGAGTGCTGACCGAGGCATGGACCAAGCTGTAGATCGAGCAGTGGACCCCGGCTATTCGACGAACCCTCAGTGAGTCTGCCGCCGTCGCGCACACGCCAGTGCGCGACGGCGGCAGACTCATGTCCGGGGTGCCTGGCACGAAGTGCGCGTCAGGGCCCCGAGGAACCGAGAAATACACCGTCACATCGACCCGCCCGCGCCGACCGGCGCCGCGCTCGGATCACCGAAGAGGCCCGATGAGCCACCCCACGCCAGGCTCCACCCCCCGCACCCGGATACGCCGCCTGCCCCACCACGCCGTGCCGGATCGGACCGCGCTGCACGCCGTGCTCGACGCCGGTCTGGTCGGACACCTCGCGATCACCGGCGAGGAGGGTCAGCCGTTCGTCCTCCCGGTCGCCTACGCCCGGGACGGCGAACGTGTGCTGATCCACGGCTCGACCGGCAGTCGACTCTTCCGCGGCCTGGCCGCGGGCGCGCCGACCTGCCTGACCGTGACCCTGCTCGACGGTCTGGTGGTGGCCCGCTCGGCGTTCGAATCGTCCATGCACTACCGCAGCGCGATGGTGCTCGGCTCGTGCGTCGTGCTGCCCGAGGACGAGAAGGTCGCCGCGCTGGACCTGCTCACCGACCGGCTGCTGCCCGGCCGCCGGGACGAGTTGCGCCCGCACCGGGCCCGGGAACTCGCCGCGACGCTGGTGCTCGCGCTGTCCCTGGACGAGGCGTCGGTGAAGATCTCTTCCGGCCCGCCGGACGACGCGGACGAGGACCTGGACACCCCGATCTGGGCCGGCGTGGTGCCCATCACCGAGCACTTCGGCGAGCCCGTGCCCGCCCCCGACCTGCGCTTCGATCTGCCCGCGCCGGACTACCTGAGGAAGTGGCAACGATGACCGCCGACTACCGCGACCTGTCGTTGTGGTTCGACACCCTCGGCGCGGACGTCACGCCACGACCGGCGCTCGCGGGCGACCTGGACGTGGACGTGGCCATCGTCGGCGCCGGCTACACCGGCCTGTGGACCGCCTACTACCTGGCCAAGGCGGACCCGTCCCTGCGCATCGTGGTCCTGGAGCGGGAGATCGCCGGATTCGGCGCCTCCGGCCGCAACGGCGGCTGGTGCTCGGCGCTGTTCCCCGCCTCGATCGCCAAGGTGGCCCGAAGCAGCACCCGCGAGCGGGCGATCGCCCAACAGCGGGCGATGAACGCCACCGTGGACGAGGTCGGCCGGGTGGTCGCCGAGGAGGGCATCGACTGCGACTTCGCCAAGGGCGGCACCGTGGTCCTGGCCCGCACCCCGGTCCAGCTGGCCCGGGCCCGGCAACTGGTCGCCGACGAACACGCATGGGGCTTCGACGAGTCCGACGCCAGATTGCTGGACGCCGCCGAGGCCCGCGCGATGGTCGGCGCCACCGACGTGCTCGGCGGCACCTACACCCCGCACTGCGCGGTCGTCCACCCCGCCAAACTGGCCCGGGGTCTGGCCGACGCGGTGACCCGCCTGGGGGTGACCATCCACGAGCGCACCCCCGTCACCGCGATCGAGAACGGTGTCGCGCTCACCCCGCACGGCCGCGTCCGTGCCGACGTGGTGGTCCGGGCCACCGAGGGCTACACCCCCGAGCTGGCCGGCTTCCATCGCGAACTGGCCCCGGTGTACTCGCTGATGATCGCCACCGAGCCGCTGCCGCAGTCCTTCTGGGCGGAGGCGGGCCTGGCCCGCCGGGAGAGCTTCAGCGACATGCGCCACCTGATCATCTACGGCCAGCGCACCGCCGACGACCGGCTGGCCTTCGGCGGGCGCGGCGCGCCGTACCACTTCGGCTCCAGGGTGCGGCCCGAGTTCGACCGCGACGAGAACGTCTTCGCCGAGCTGCGTCGGGTGATCGCCGAGCTGTTCCCGGCGGTCGCCGACGCCGCGATCACCCACACCTGGGGCGGACCGCTGGGTGTGGCCCGCGACTGGTACGCGAGCTGCGGCCTGGACCGCGCCCGCGGACTCGCCTGGGCGGGCGGCTACGTCGGCGACGGCGTGGGCACCGCGAACCTGGCCGGCCGCACCCTCGCCGACCTGATCCGCGACGAGTACACCGACCTGACCCGGCTGCCCTGGGTCCGCCACCGCTCGCCCAAGTGGGAGCCGGAGCCGCTCCGCTGGATCGGCACCAACGTCGGCCTGCGGGTGATGGCGGGCGCGGACGCCGAGGAGCAGCGCACCGGCAAGGAGTCCCGACTCGCGCAGGCGTTCGGCCGATTCCTGGGCCACTGAGCCGGGCGCACCACGCCCGGGCCACGTGCCCGGGTGACCGGGCGGCCCGGGCCGAGCCACTACGCCCGAGCCCGGGCCACCGCGCCCGGGCCCGGGCCGGTGAGCCGCCCGGTGCCCCGGCGACCGGCCGGGTCAACGCCCCCGGATGGTGCGGCGCCAGGTCTCCAGGTGCTCCGGCGCCGCACCCGCCTTGAGCAGGAACTCCGCCGCCGAGCCGTGCCGCTCGGCGAGCACGCGCAGGAACGTGTCGATGGAGGCCCGGGCCGCACCGCGCATCGCCGGGGCCACCGGATGGGCCGGATCGATCCGCGGCTGCCTGGGCAACCGGTCGATCCGCTCGAACATCTCGACCAGGTGCACCTCGGTCTCGGTGTAGTCGGCGATGATCGCCTCCCGCTCCACCCCCGCGACCGACAACAGCAGCGCGACCAGGATCCCGGTCCGATCCTTGCCCGCCGTACAGTGCACCAGCGCCGGCACCCCGCCGTCACCGGCCAGAATCTCCAGCGAACGCACGTACGACTCACCGCCGCGCTCGGCCATCCGCATGTACAACAGACCCGCGCCGTGCTCGTCCACGCTGCCCAGGTCGATGTCGTCGTCCAACCCCAGACCCTGGGTCTGTCCCGCCGAGACGTCGCCGATCGCGGCCCGATCGGCGGCCAGCGCCGAGCGTCGGCCCAGCAGCGGCAGCCGGTGTCGGGTCACACCCGGCCACTGCTCCGGCGGCAGCCCCTCACCCTCCGACCGCAGGTCCAGCACGTGCCGCACACGGTAGGTGTGGGTCAGCCGGTCGATTCCCTCGGGGGTCAGCAGGTCCGGGGTCTCACAGCGCATGAGTACGCCCGTTCGAGTGACTCCCCCGTCGATCAGCGGTAGGTCCCCGACGTCGCGGGCATTGAGGAGATCCGGAAGATCGAGTCGGCGGTTCATGTGCACCCCGTTCGGAACGCGTTCGATACACCTGTTCGCCTCATCATGGTGCGCGCGAACTCCCGCCGCCGGCAGGGATTCCCCGAGTGAAGGGGTTTGGCGTCCCTGCCGCAACCAGGCGTCGCGATGCTCGTTGGAGGAGAACGGGTGGCAACCAACGTTTCTCTGCGGGAGGTGTGCCATGTCCCTGTCGTCCCGCGCGGCGAGACCGCATGAGCGGCGCGCCGTCGTCGCCGGAGTACCGACCGCCCCACCCGACAACGACGTCCTGCGCGCTCGCGGGCTGACCCTGACCCAGGGTCCGGTCACCCTGCTGCGGGACGTCTCGATGGCGGTCCGGGCCGAGGAGACGTTCGCGATCACCGGTCCCGCCGGAGCCGGCAAGTCGGCGCTGCTCGCCTGCCTGTCCGGTGTGGTCGCCCCGGATTCGGGCGAGGTGTGGTTCAACAGCGGCGCGATGCACGTGCTCGACGAGAAGGGCCGAACCGCGCTGCGACGTCGGCACTTCGGGCTCGTCGACGGCCGTACCCGGCTGCTGCCGGAGCTGACCGTCGCGGAGAACGTCGTACTGCCGTTGCTGCTCGACCGGATGCGCCGGGCCGAGGCATTCGCGATCGCCCGGCACTGGATGGAACGGCTGGACGTGACCGAGCACGCCGAATCCCGGCCGACCGGCCTGGGTCCGGCCCTGCTGCGGCGGGCGGCGGTCGCCCGGGCGCTGGTCACCCGGCCGGCCGTGGTGTTCGCGGACGAACCGGCGCACGATCTGGACGGCACCGAGGTCGACCATCTGATGCGGATCCTGGTCTCCGCCGTGCGCTCGCACGGGACGACCCTGGTGCTGGCCACCGCCGACCGGCGGGTGGCCGCACACGCGGACCACTGTCTGGTCCTGCGCGACGGTCGCCCCGACCCGCATACGGACGGGTGGTAGGGCGGTGTCCCGGGCCGACTCGAGCCCGCTGCGCGACGCGTTGCGCAACGCGTCCCGGGTCGACGCCGTGCGTGTGCTGGCCTGTGCGGCGGTCGCGGGTACGGCCACGATCGTGCTGTTGTGCCTGCTGGCCTGGGCATTGCCGGTCGGACGTCCCGGTCCGGCACTGATCCGACCGGTGCTCGCGATGCTGCCGGTGCTGGGCGCCGTGGCCGTGTTGGTCACGGTCGGCATCCGCCTGACGTTCCCGGGCCGCATCGACCGACCGGGTGCCCCGTTCCGGGCCCACGGGAAGAACCGCCGGAGTCGGGAGGTGGTCGTGTCCGAGACCGCCGTCACCGCTCTGGCCGGCACGTTTGCCGGCGTTCAGGCGCACCTGGTGCTGCGCTCGCTCCCGGCTTCGCCACCCCCGGCGGTCCGGCATCTGCTGGCGATCGGTGCCTCGGCGCCCTGGCCGGCCGTGGTGGCGGTGCTCGCCACGGTGCCCACCGTCGCGGTGCTCGCCGCCTGCTACGCGACGGCCCGACCGTCGTTGCGGCTGAAGCCCCGGGTCCCGCGCTACATCGGACCGCTGGTGCTGCTCGCCGGACTGCTCGGGCAGTACCTGATCGCCGACCCGGGCCACCCGGACCGGTTGTCGCACGGCGCGGTGCCGGCGGCGGCGATCTGCTACGGCGCGGTGCCGGCAGGCGCGGCACTCACCGTGCCATGGCTGTTGACCTGGCTGGGTTCCGGCTGGGCCGCCCGAGCGGATCGGGTGTGGACACTGTGCGCGGCGCGCCGGATCGAGGCGAGCGCACGCGGTCTGGCACTGCCGCTGGGCCTGACCACGATCGCTCTCGCGGTGGTCACCACCAGCGGCCTCGCCGACGACCGCACGCCGACCGGGATGGCCGACGCCCCCCTCTTCCTGACCATGACGACGGTGTCCTCGTGTGCGGCGGCGATGTTGTTCACGGTCGTCGTGGAGTACGGCTCCGCGCGCCGCGAGACCTCACACACGTTGCATTCGATCGGCGCCGGGGAGCGGATGGATCGGCACGCGGCGCTGGCCGCTCTGGTGGTGCCGCTGCTGGTGTGCGTACCGGTCGCGGTCGCGATCGGCGCGCTGCAGGCGTGGCCGGCGCGCGGCACAGGGGACTCGTTTCCGACCATGCCCGCACACGCGGCCCTGCTGGGCACGCTGTGGACGATCGGTCTGCTCGCCTTCGCGCTGATCGGGGCGGCGGTGGTGATCCTGCGGGACGACCGGCCGGGCCGGATCTGAAACCGCGGCCGGGCCTGCGGGCGAAACGCAAAACCGGCGAGCGAAGCCCGCCGGAAATGGGAAAACACTTCGGGCCCGGCGCGGCGTCCCCTTCCGCAACGGGCCCGAAGTGCTTATCGTCTCGGGGGCCACGCGACCCCGAGCCGTGCGCCGGATCGTGTCCCTTCGACCGGCGGCTTGGGCGTGCCACCGCCGGAGCATTCGAACGGGGGGATCAAAGGATCCGACGGCTTGGCACTGAGATCAGTCTGCCCTGGGGCGCCTAAGGATCCGATAAGGATTCGTTACCCGTTCTATATCGCCGCGCCGCGCACCCGTGACCTGCCCGGGATGTCCCACTTACGGCCCGGGCCGCTGCGGTGGACCGGGCCCTACGGCTAGACCTCTGCGGCGGCGAGCTGACCGCACGCCCCGTCGATGTCCCGGCCCCGGGTGTCCCGGACGGTGACCGGCACGCCGTGCTTGGTCAGCAGGCGGACGAACTCCTCCTGGCGTTCGGCCGTCGACGCGGTCCACTTCGACCCCGGGGTGGGGTTCAGCGGGATCAGGTTGACGTGCGCGTTGTGGTTCTTCAGCCGGCGTCCGAGCAGGTCGGCCCGCCAGCCGTGGTCGTTGATGTCCTTGATCAGCGCGTACTCGATGGACACCCGTCGGCCGGTGACGCCCTCGTAGTGCCATGCGGCGTCCAGCACCTCGCGCACGTCCCAGCGCGTGTTGACCGGCACGAGCGTGTTGCGCAGGTCGTCGTCCGGCGCGTGCAGGGACAGCGCGAGGGTGACCGGGATGCGTTCGTCGGCGAGCTTGTACATCGCCGGGACCAGACCGACCGTCGACATGGTCACCGAGCGGGCGGAGATGCCCAGTCCGTCCGGGGCCGGGTCGGTCAGCCGACGCACCGCGCCGACCACCGCCTTGTAGTTGGCGAGCGGCTCGCCCATGCCCATGAAGACGATGTTGCTGACCCGGCCGGGGCCACCCGGCACCTCGCCGCGGGCGAGGGCCCGCGCGCCCGCGAGCACCTGCTCGACGATCTCGCCGGTGGACAGGTTGCGGGTCAGACCCGCCTGGCCGGTGGCGCAGAACGGGCAGTTCATCCCGCAGCCCGCCTGCGAGGACACACACATGGTGACCCGGTCGGGGTAGCGCATCAACACGGCCTCGACGAGCGTGCCGTCGAAGAGCTTCCACAGCGACTTGCGGGTCGCGCCGTCGTCGCACGAGATGTCCCGCACGGACGTCATCAGCGTGGGCAGCAGCGCCTCGGCGAGCCTGGCCCGCGAAGCGGCGGGCATGTCGGTCCACTGCCCGGGGTCGTCCGAGAGGTGACCGAAGTAGTGCTTGGACAGTTGGGCCGCACGAAACGGCTTCTCGCCCAGCTCGGCCACGGCATCGCGGCGCTCGGCGAGGGTGAGGTCGGCAAGGTGGCGCGGCGGCTTCGAACGACGCGGCGGCGCGGTGAAGGTGAGTTCTCCTGGTTTGGGCATGGCTCGTCCAGTGTCGCAGGTGTACGGGCGGGGCCGAATCGGCCCCGCTCTCGTGCACACGCGGCCTGTCCGGTTTCTCTGCCGGATCAGGTCCGGGTCATACGAATGCGGCGAGCAGCAGCCACACCACGGGAGCGGCGGGCAGCAACGAGTCGAGCCGGTCCATCAGGCCGCCGTGACCGGGCAGCAGACTGCCCATGTCCTTGACCTTGAGGTCCCGCTTGATCATCGATTCGGCCAGGTCCCCGAGCGCGGACACGGCGGCGGCGGCGACGCCCACCACGGCACCCTGCCACCACGCACCGTCGAGCATGGTCGTCACGCAGACCGCACCCGCGCCGGCGGCCAGGAGCACTCCGCCGGCGAAGCCCTCCCAGCTCTTGCCGGGACTGATCTTCGGCGCCATCTTGTGCGGACCACCGGAGGTGACGCCCGCCGCATAGGCACCGGTGTCCGCACAGACCACCAGGATGATGAAGGTCAGCACGCGCCGGGCGCCGTCGTCGTCGGCGAGCATGAGCACCGCGAACCCGGCCAGGAACGGCAGGTAGAAGACGGTGAACACACCGGCCGTCATGTCCCGCAGGAAGTCCTCGGGACCCTCGGTCATCCGCCAGATCATCACCGCGATCGCGGTCAGCGCGGTGGCGATCGCCAGCCCCTCGGCACCGCGCGCGTAGCCGGCGACGAGCATCGCCACCGAGCCGACGGCGAGCGGTACCACCGGAATCCGGATGCCGCGCCCGACGGTGGCGCCCTGTGCGGTCCGACCGGACGCGTCGGTGACCGCCTCGGCCCGACCGAACGCGCCCGCCAGCTCCCACAGTCCGACCAGGACCGCGAGCAGCACGACGCCGACGAACAACACCGGCAGGGTCAGCAGCGAGGCGATGATGACCCCGCCCAGCCCGGCCCCGACGCCGATCGCCTGCGGCAGGTTGCGGCCGGCCTTGCCGACCCGTTTGGCAGGCGGCCCCTCGGTCACCACGAGCCCCTCACGCCGAGGTTCGGGCAGAGTCGCGTCCACCCGAGCGGCCTCCTCGGGCAACGACGCACCCGAGCGGAGCTCCGGTTCGTCGCCCGGGTCGTGACCCGCGATCGGTGACAGCACCTGCGTGTGGTCATCCTGTGTCCGTACCCCGACGCCGGCGGGAAAGTGCTGCTGCGCACGAGTGGCGCCGTCCCCATGGCCGCCGGACCGGGCCGCGTCGTAGTGGGCCTGATCCTGACCCGTCGGTGCGCCCGGGACCTGCTCCGGCCACGCGCCGTACGACCCGTACGGGTCGTGGCCGGGCGGCAGATCGGGGTGCGCTCCCGCGGGCGGATCGGCCGGCGGCGTACCGCCCCAGGTCGAGTCGTTCATCAGACTTCGAGCAGCTCGGCTTCCTTGTGCTTGAGCAACTCGTCGATCTGCGCGACGTACTTGTGGGTCGTGTCGTCGAGTTCCTTCTCGGCGCGACGCACCTCGTCCTCGCCGCTCTCGCCGTCCTTGACCAGCTTGTCGAGCGTTTCCTTGGCCTTGCGGCGGATCGCCCGCAGCGAGATCTTCGCGTCCTCGCCCTTGCCCCGCGCCAGCTTGATGAACTCCTTGCGGCGTTCCTCGGTCAGCTGCGGGAAGACCACGCGGATGAGCTTGCCGTCGTCGGTCGGGTTGACCCCGAGGTCCGAGTCGCGGATCGCCTTGACGATCGCGTTCGTGGAGCCGCGGTCGAACGGGGTCACGATGACCATGCGCGGCTCGGGGGTGGTGAACGACGCGAGCTGGTTCACCGGAGTGGGCGAGCCGTAGTAGTCCACGAGGATCTTGTTGAACATGGCCGGGGTGGCCCGGCCCGTGCGGATCGCCGCGAAGTCTTCCTTGGCGACCACGACGGCCTTCTCCATCTTTTCCTCGGCCTCGAGGAGAATCTCGTCGATCATGTCGGCTCCTGTCCCGGTCCTGTCGCCGTCGATCAGCCGTCGGTACGGCTGACCAGGGTGCCGATCTTCTCACCCCGCACGGCGCGGGCAATGTTGCCCTCGACGAGCAGGTTGAAGACGACGATCGGCAGTTCGTTGTCCATGCACAGGCTGATCGCGGTGGCGTCCGCGACCTTGAGCCCGCGGGCGAGCACCTCGGCGTGATCCAGACGATCGAACATGACCGCGTCCGGGTTGGACTTCGGGTCGCAGTCGTACACGCCGTCGACACCCTTGGCCATGAGCAACGCGACCGCGTCGATCTCGAGGGCACGCTGCGCGGCCGTGGTGTCGGTGGAGAAGTAGGGCATGCCCATGCCCGCACCGAAGATGACCACGCGACCCTTTTCCAGGTGTCGCACGGCTCGGCGCGGAATGTACGGCTCGGCGACCTGGCCCATCGTGATGGCGGTCTGCACGCGGGTGTCGATGCCCTGCTTCTCCAGGAAGTCCTGGAGCGCGAGGCAGTTCATCACGGTGCCGAGCATGCCCATGTAGTCCGAACGTGCGCGGTCCATGCCGCGGATCTGCAACTCGGCGCCGCGGAAGAAGTTGCCACCGCCGATGACGATGGCGACCTGCGTGCCGCGGCGGACCACGTCGGCGATCTGGAGCGCGATGGTCTGCACGGTGTCCGGGTCGACGCCCAGGGCACCGCCGCCCGCGAACGCCTCGCCGGAGAGCTTGAGCAGCACCCGACGTGCGTAGGGGTTCGGCTCGTCGCCCTCGGCGGACGACGAGGAGGCCGCCTTCGTTTCGGTTTCCTGCACGGTTCCCTCCACGCCTTGCGGCCTCCTCGCCATACTGCTTTTCACTGCGTTCATGCCTACTGCATGCCCCGACTGCATTGATGTCTACATCGGGGCGGTGGTGCGAGGGGCGGATCAGACGCCGACGCGGAAGCGGGTGAAGCGCTTGACCTTGACGCCGGCCTCGTCCAGGACCTTGCCCACGGACTTCTTGCTGTCCTTGGCGAACGCCTGGTCGAGCAGCACGTTCTCCTTGAAGAAGCCGGTCACCCGGCCCTCGACGATCTTGCCGAGGGCAGCCTCGGGCTTGCCCTCCTCGCGCGCGGTGGCCTCGGCCACGCGACGCTCGTTCTCGACCGTCTCGGCCGGCACGTCCTCGCGGTTGAGCACGGTGGGCGAGAACGCGGCGATGTGCTGCGCGACGTCCTTGGCGACCTCGGCGTTGGCGCCGTCCAGCTCGATCAGCACGCCGATCTGCGCGGGCAGGTCGGGGCTGGTCTTGTGCAGGTACGCGGCGACGAAGCCGTCGGCGTACTGCGCGAAGCGGTCCAGCACGATCTTCTCGCCGAGCGTGACGTTGGCGTCGTCCACGTACTGCTGGACGGTCTTGCCGGCCTCGATCTCGCTCGCGAGCAGCGCGGCGATGTCGGCGGGCGAGGTCTTGGCGACGTGGGCGGCGATCGCCTCGGCGGCCTCGATGAACTTCGGGCTCTTGGCCACGAAGTCGGTCTCGCACTTGAGCTCGACCAGGACACCGGACGCGTTGCCGTCGAGCAGCGCGACGACCGCACCGTTGGAGGCCGAGCGGCCCTCGCGCTTGGTGACGCCCTTCTGGCCCTTGACGCGAAGGATCTCGACAGCCTTGTCGACGTCACCTTCGGCCTCTTCGAGGGCCTTCTTGCAGTCCATCATGCCTGCGGCGGTGAGCTCACGGAGCTTCTTCACGTCCGCGGCGGAGAAGTTCGCCATGTCCTGATTCTCTCGTCTCTCGGGTCAGCGGCCCGGTTGCGCCGAGCGACTGCGGGTGAGGCTGTCGTCCCACCCGATGAAGGTCAAGGGGCTGTGCGGTATTCCGACACATACGGGGACGTACGCAGTACGTACGCACCGTGATCGGGTCCCGGCACAGGGCGAGGGGTACGCCGGCTGGGCCGCCGTACCCCTCGATCCAGGGTCAGACCTGCGGGTCGGCCTCGGTGGCCGGCGCGTCGGTGGCCGGCGCCTCGGCGGCGACCTCGGCCGCCGGAGCGGTCTCGGTGGCCTCGGCCTCGACATCGGCCTCGGTGACCGAGCCGGACTCGACGACCTCTTCGGCGGCGGGGGCGGCCTCGGCCGGAGCGGCCTCGTCCTTCTTGCCGGCCTCGAGCAGCTCGCGCTCCCAGTCGGCGAGGGGCTCGCCGACGGTGGCCTTGGTGTCGGCGGCGGCGCCACCGGCGCGCGACATGAGACCGTCGGCGACCGCGTCGGCGATCACGCGGGTGAGCAGCGTGACCGAGCGGATCGCGTCGTCGTTGCCCGGGATCTTGTAGTCGACCTCGTCGGGGTCACAGTTGGTGTCGAGGATCGCGACGACCGGGATGTGCAGCTTCCGGGCCTCGCCGACGCCGATGTGCTCCTTCTTGGTGTCCACGATCCACACGGCCGAAGGCACGCGCTGCATGTCGCGGATGCCGCCGAGGGTCTTCGCCAGCTTGTCCTTCTCGCGCTTGAGGACGAGCAGTTCCTTCTTCGTCATGCCCGAGCCGGCCACGTCGTCGAAGTCGAGCTGCTCGAGCTCCTTCAGGCGCTGGAGGCGCTTGTAGACCGTCGAGAAGTTGGTCAGCATGCCGCCGAGCCAGCGCTGGTTGACGTAGGGCATGCCCACGCGCGTCGCCTGCTCGGCGATCGCTTCCTGCGCCTGCTTCTTGGTGCCGACGAAGAGGATCGTGCCACCGTGGGCGACGGTCTCCTTGACGAACTCGTAGGCGCGGTCGATGTACGACAGCGACTGGAGCAGGTCGATGATGTAGATGCCGTTGCGCTCCGTGAAGATGAAGCGCTTCATCTTCGGGTTCCAGCGGCGGGTCTGGTGACCGAAGTGGACGCCGCTTTCCAGCAGCTCCCGCATCGTGACGACGGCCATGGCCGTACGCTCCTTGGGCTCTCGTCCCGGCGATCGTGCCCGGGACTCTCGGTTGTGCCGTGGCGACGGGTCGCCGCCACGCCTGACGCCCGCGACACCACGCCGAGGTCCTTGCGGATTCCCGGACCGAGAGGTGTCCCCATCGAGTCCCGCTCTCTGGCGTCTCGCCATGCGGGACGTCGGCGGCTCGAAGGTGGGCGCGCGAAGTCGACCCGGAAAGCCGGGCCGCTCCGGGAAGTGTACGGGAACCGCGCGCGGCCGAGCGACTCGCCTTCCGGCCGGCATTTTTTGGCTCTTGGCATGGAAAAAGTCGTCCACACGCGATAGATGGCCATTTATCCACAACCGGTATCCACAACCGGGGGTCGTGTCCACAGGCGGGCTCGTGCCGGACCACCCGGCGCCCGCGGGTGGTCAACCTGAGTGCATGAACGTATCGAAGCGGGGTCGAAGGCCGATCGTGCCGGTTCTGTTGTTGCTCACGGCCGTGTTGTCGACGACCGGGCCGCCGGCCGCGCCCGCCGCGGTGCGCCCCGCCGCGTCGCCGCGGCGGTGGGTGTGGCCGCTGGATCCGCGCCCGGTGGTGCTGCGCGGCTTCGAGGCACCACAGACGGCGTGGTCACCGGGGCATCGCGGGGTGGATCTCGCGGCCCGGGTGGGACAACCGGTGCGGGCGGCGGGCGCGGGGGTGGTGGTGTTCGCCGGTTCGGTGGCCGGACGAGGGGTGGTGAGCGTGCGGCACGGCGCCGTGCGCACGACCTACGAGCCGGTGCTCGCGTCGGTGTCGGCCGGGCGGGCGGTCGCGGCGGGCGAGCCGCTCGGGGAACTGGCCCCGGGGCCGTTCCATCTGGGCGAGCCGTGTCTGCACTGGGGATTGCTGGTGCCCGGGTATCGGGATCCGCTCACGTTGTTGCGACGCGTGCGGGTGCGGTTGTATCCGAACGACGCCGGCTATCCGACCCGGGCCACGCCACCGAGTACGAGGGCCAGCGTGGCCGCCTCGACCGCGGCGGGGTCGGCGCCGCACTCGATCCGGCGGACCGCCGCGTCGACCATGCCCTGGACCAGGGTCGCCACCAGCATCGGGTCCCGGTGGCCCAGCGCGGCCAGCGCGTCCACCACCAGTTCGACGATGCGCCCGTGGGCGGCCCGGATGCGTTCGCGGGCGTTCGCGTCCAGTTCGCCGGTGGAGATCGCGACCACCACACGATGACGGCGATCACCGACCAGTTCCAACTGGCGAGCCACGTAGGCCGCGATCTTCTGCGCCGGGTCCTCGGTCGCGCCCATCGCGTCCTCGACCTCGGCCACCCACGCGGGCAGGTCCACCGCACACAGTTCCTCGACCACGGCCGCGCGCGAGGCGAAGTACTCGTAGAGCGAGGAGCGGGCCAGGCCGGTGCGTTCGGCGAGCGCGGGGAAGGTCAGCGCGGCGAAACCGCCCTCGTCGAGCAGGCTCCGCGCGGCGTCGAGCAGCGCGGCGTGCTGCATCGCGCGGTGTTCGGCGACGGAGGACGCTCGAATCTTGGGCATCCACTCACTGTACGACGTCACTGTGGGTGGCATCGGGGAGCTTGTGGAATTCGCCGCCGCCCGCGCACCGCCGGCCGCCGACCGGTCCGGATCGGCCGCCGGCCCGGTCGGGATCAGCCGCCCGAGTGGTCCAGTTCCGCGTCGACCGGGGGCAGCGCGCACTCGGGGTCGTCGAGCCAGCCCTCGGGCAGGACGACCCGCTTGCCGCCCGCGGTGCGACCGCGCGGGCCGTCGGCGCCGATCGGCCAGGGCTGGTCCAGGTCGAGTTTCCCGAACCAGTCGTCGAGTTCGGCCAGGCTGCTCGCGGTGGCCAGGCCGCGTCGGATGGTGCCGCCGACCGAGAAGCCCTTCATGTACCACGCCACGTGCTTGCGCAGGTCGGTCACGCCGTGTGCCTCGTCGCCGATCCACTCGGCGAGCAGCACCGCGTGCCGGCGCATGATCGCGGTCGCCTCGCCCAGCGTCGGGCGGGCCCGGTCGGCGCTGCCCTCGAACGCGGACACCAGGTCGCGGAACAACCACGGGCGACCCAGGCAGCCGCGGCCGACCACGACGCCGTCGCAACCGGTCTCGCGCATCATCCGCAACGCGTCCTCGGCGTCCCAGATGTCGCCGTTGCCGAGCACCGGGATGTCGGTGACGACCTCCTTGAGCCGGGCGATCGCCGACCAGTCGGCGGTGCCCCCGTAGTGCTGCTCGGCGGTGCGGCCGTGCAGGGCGACCCACGTGATGCCCTCGTCCACGGCGATCCGGCCCGCGTCGAGGTAGGTCAGGTGGTCGTCGTCGATGCCCTTGCGCATCTTGATGGTGACCGGCACGCCGCGCGCGTTCTTGACCGCCGAGCGCAGGATGTCGCGCAGCAGGTTGCGCTTGTAGGGCAGTGCCGAGCCGCCGCCCTTGCGGGTGACCTTGGGCACCGGGCAGCCGAAGTTGAGGTCGACGTGGTCGGCCAGGTCCTCGTCCACGATCATCGCCACGGCGCGGCCGACGATGTCCGGGTCCACGCCGTAGAGCTGGATGCTGCGCGGGCGCTCGGTCTCGGCGAAGCGGATCAGGCGCAACGTCTTGGCGTCCCGCTCCACCAGGGCGCGGGTGGTGATCATCTCGCTGACGTACAGCCCGGCGGGTCGTACGGTGGTGGCCGCCTCGGCCTGTTCCTGGCACAACGTGCGGAACGGCGCGTTGGTGATACCGGCCATCGGGGCCAGCACCACCGGTGGCCAGATCTGCGCGCCGCCCGCGGCGCCCAGGCGCAGCGGTGCCCACGGGCTGCCGGTCGCGTCGGGGGTGGGTGCGTCGGCGGGTGCCATGGACGGTGCTCCAGGAGGGTGCGGGGGACGGAACCGATCCATTGTCCCCCACCGGCAAACGCGCCCTCGGGGAATACTCCCGGGAATAAGCGGATGCCGGGAGTCGGCCGGGCCTGACACCATCGCCGGCATGAGCATGGAGACCCCGGACACCTCGGATTCCCCGGATTCCCGGTCGGCGATCGACGGACCGGGTGGCCGGTTCGCCGCCGAGCCCCGCGACGTCGCGTCGCTCATCCTGCGGGCCCGGCGGGAGCCTCGGGTGAAGTACGTCTTCTTCTGGGGCCATCGGGAGCCGCGCGAGGGCGTCGATTCGAGCTGCCTGAGTCAGTGGTATCCGTCGCCGTTCACGGTGGACGCGGTGACGTATCGCACGGCCGAGCACTGGATGATGGCGGGCAAGGCGCGGATGTTCGGCGACGAGGACGCGGAGCGGCGGGTGGTGGCCGCGGCTCACCCCAAGACCGCCAAGACGATCGGTCGGCAGGTGCGCGGCTTCGACGAACGGCGCTGGGTGGACGAGCGGTTCGAGCTGATCGTGCGCGGCAATGTGGCCAAGTTCGGGCAACACCCGGCGATGGGCGCGTTCCTGCTGGGCACCGGGCAGCGGGTGCTGGTCGAGGCCAGTCCGCTGGACCGGATCTGGGGCATCGGGCTGGCCGCGGACGACGAGCGGGCGGGCAACCCCGAACTCTGGCGCGGGTCGAATCTGTTGGGCTTCGCGTTGATGGAGGCCCGCGCGCGGTTGGCCGCCTCGACCGACGGGGCCGGCCGCTCGGGCCCTGCCGGGTCTGCCCGATGAACTAATCTCCGCACCATGAGTGCCTTCCCGCCCCCGCAGCCCCCGAACGGGCCCGGCTACGGCCACGGGCAACAGCCGTACGGACAGCCGAACAACGGTCCGCAGTCCTATGGGCAGCAGCAGCCCTACGGGCAACCGGCCTACGGACAACAGCAGCCGTACGGTCAGCCGTACCCGCAGCAGCAGTACGGCCAGGGGTACGGCGGGCCGCCGCCCACGCCGCCGCGACGGCCGAAGTGGCTGGTGCCCGCGGCCGCGGTGGTCGCGCTCGCGGTGATCGGCGGCGGGACGTTCCTCTTCGTGTCGCGCGACGACGGCGACGACAAGAAGCCGGCCGCCGACTCCTCGCAGAACCCGCCGAAGCCGGCCGACAACGGCGGCTCGCTGCCCGCACCGCAGGGCTCGAACCCGGCACCCGACGACGAGCCCAAGGGGTTCCAGTCCGCGCCGCCGCCGAACACGAGCGACATCGACGCGGTCTCCACCGACAAACTGGCCTTCACCACGGACTACTTCTTCAACGACAGCGCCGAGTTCGACGGGCGCAGCGGCGCCAAGTACCGGCAGTTGGCCGCCGACGGCAGCGCGGCCTCGGACTGCTCGAAGGCGGCCACCGCGACCGGTTCGGCGCTCGCCCAGAACGGCTGCGTGGGCGTGCTGCGCGGCTCGTACAAGGACTCCGCCGGCAAGTTCGTGGCGACGCTGTCGGTGATCTCGGTGCCGGACAAGCCCAAGGCGCAGGCGCTGCGCAAGGCGCTGGTTCCGATTCCGTTCGCGACGTCGCCGACCGGGTGGCTCAAGCCTCCCGCGTCGAGCGGCATCACCTTCAAGGACGGCTCCGAGCACATCGCGGTCTCCACCACGACCGGGCACTACGTGCTGGTGATCGACATCGGCCGGGCCGACGGCGCACCGCTCAAGGGCCAGGGCGAGGAGGTGTCCAAGGCCGCGAGCACCGTCTTCGGCGACCTGAGCTTCCGGATGACCGATCGCATCGTGGCGGGCATCTTCAAGACGGGCTAGGTGCTGTCCCCGGCTGGGGTGGGCAGGTTCGCGAAACGCGTGAGGGGCGCCGTCCACGACGGCGCCCCTCACGGCGTGTATCCGGCCTACGGCCGGCCCCGGGTCAGCAGCCCGGCAGCCGCGCCGCGAGATAGCCCACGACCTGGTCGAGCGAGACCCGCTCCTGCTGCATGGTGTCGCGCGAGCGCACGGTCACCGCGTCGTCCTCCAGCGTGTCGAAGTCGACGGTGATGCAGAACGGCGTGCCGATCTCGTCCTGGCGACGGTAGCGGCGACCGATCGCGCCGGCGTCGTCGAAGTCGCAGTTCCAGTACTGCCGCAGGTCCGCGGCCAGCCCGCGGGCCTTGGGCGACAGGTCGGTGTTGCGCGACAGCGGCAGGATGGCGGCCTTGACCGGCGCCAGGCGCGGGTCCAGGCGCAGCACGGTGCGCTTTTCCAGCTTGCCCTTGGCGTTGGGGGCCTCGTCCTCGAAGTACGCGTCGAGCAGGAACGCGAGCATCGCCCGGTTCAGGCCCGCGGCGGGCTCGATGACGTAGGGGAACCAGCGCTCGCCGGCGTCCTGGTCGAAGTACGACAGGTCGGTGCCGGACTTCTCCGAGTGGGTGCGCAGGTCGTAGTCCGTGCGGTTGGCGATGCCCTCCAGCTCGGAGAACTCGGTGCCGCCGAAGTTGAAGCGGTACTCGATGTCGACCGTGCGCTTGGAGTAGTGCGACAACTTCTCCTTCGGGTGCTCGAAGAAGCGCATGTTGTCGGGGCTGAGGCCGAGACCGACGTACCAGTCCCAACGCTGCTGCATCCAGTATTCCTGCCAGGTCTCGTCCTCACCCGGCTTGACGAAGAACTCCATCTCCATCTGCTCGAACTCGCGCGTGCGGAAGATGAAGTTTCCGGGGGTGATCTCGTTGCGGAAGCTCTTGCCGGTCTGGGCGATGCCGAACGGCGGCTTCTTGCGCGAGGTCTGCTCGACGGCCTTGTAGTTGACGAAGATGCCCTGGGCGGTCTCCGGGCGCAGGTACGCGCGGCCGGACTCGTCCTGGGTGGGGCCGAGGAAGGTCTGGAGCAGCCCGTTGAACATCTTGGGCTCGGTGAAGGTGCCCTTGTTCCCACAGTTGGGACACGTGATGTCGGCGAGGCCGTTCTCCGGCAGCCGGCCGCGCTTGGCCTCGTAGGCCTCTTCGAGGTGGTCGGCGCGGTAGCGCTTGTGGCACGAGGTGCACTCGGTCAGCGGGTCGACGAACGCCTCGACGTGACCGGACGCCTCCCACACCTCGCGGGCGAGGATGACCGAGGAGTCCAGACCGACGATGTCGTCACGCGAGGTGACCATCGTGCGCCACCACTGGCGCTTGATGTTCTCCTTGAGCTCCACGCCGAGGGGACCGTAGTCCCAGGCGGCCTTCTGGCCGCCGTAGATCTCACTACAGGGGTAAACGAAGCCTCGGCGCTTGCTCAGGCTGACGATGGTGTCGATCTTGTCGGCGGCCACAATGCTCTCTTCGGTGCGACGATGCGGGCAGTGACAGTGTCGGCACAGGCTACCGGCGCGCCGGTCGCCCCGGTAAATCCATATGCCCGCACTCGACTGTGCCACGGTTGGCCCAACCCGCTATTATTGACAACGATTGTCATTCTAGTTGAGAATCATTGTCATGAAGATACGCCGCACCGCTCCGGCCGGCCTGCTCGCTGCCGCCGCCGCATCCGCCCTGCTGCTCTCCGGATGCGCGGGCACCGACGACGCGAAGGCGGATACCGGGGCGGGCGCGAAGCTGCGGGTGATCGCGGCCTTCTATCCGATGAAATTCGTTGCCCAGCAGGTCGGCGGGCCGCACGTGAAGGTGACGAACCTGACCAAGGCCGGCGCCGAGCCGCACGATCTGGAGTTGACCCCCAGGCAGGTCGGCGCGGTCTCGCAGGCCGATCTGGTCGTCTACCTCAAGGGTCTGCAGCCCGCGGTGGACAAGGCGATCTCGCAGAACAGGCCCAAGCACACGGTGGAGGCGAGCACACTCGCGCCGCTGGAGGAGCACGGCACCGAGGTGCACGGCGCCGACGAAGGCGGGCACGAGGGCCACGACCACGCGGACGCCGAGCACGGCGACCCGCACGTGTGGCTGGACCCGACCCGGCTCGCCGCGATCGCCGGCGGTGTGGGCGAATCGCTCGCCGCCGCGGACCCGGCCAACGCGCAGGACTACCGCGCCCGCGCCGCCGACCTGACCGCGCGCCTGAACACGCTCGACCGCGAGTTCACCGCCGGCCTGACCACGTGCGCCCGCAGGGACTTCGTGACCGCGCACGCGGCCTTCGGCTATCTCGCGGAGCGTTACCACCTGAACCAGATCGCGGTGAACGGCGTCAACCCGGAATCCGAGCCCTCCCCCGCCCGCCGGGCCGACATCCAGAAGCTGGCCAACGAGCGCGGGGTGACCACGATCTTCTTCGAGACGCTGGCCGAACCCAAGACCGCCAGGACGCTCGCCCAGGACCTGAACGTGCGGACCGCCGTCCTGGATCCGCTGGAGGGCATAAAGAACGAGGCCGAGAACGATTACCTCTCGGTGATGCGCGCCAACCTGGACGCGCTGCGGAAGGGACTCGGCTGCTCATGACACGACTTCAGGCGCCGGTCGCCCGGCTGACCGGCGGCACCGCGTCCCTGGGCGGCCGGCCGGTACTGCGCGGAGTGGACCTGAGCGTGCACCCCGGCGAGGTGGTCGCCCTGCTCGGCGCCAACGGCTCGGGCAAGTCCACGCTGGTGCGCACCCTGGTCGGGCTGGTCCCGTTGACCGGCGGCACGATCGAACTGTTCGACACGCCGTTCGCCCGATTCCGCGACTGGTCCCGGATCGGCTACGTGCCGCAGCGCACCACCGCCGCCGCCGGCGTGCCGGCCAGTGTGCGCGAAGTGGTCACCTCGGGCCTGCTCGACGGCCGTCGCGTACTCGGCCCGGGTCGGCGCGGCCGGGCCGCCGTGGACGAGGCGCTGGCCGCGGTCGGCATGCTCGACCGGGCCCGCGACGGCATCGCCCACCTGTCCGGCGGCCAGCAGCAGCGGGTGCTGATCGCCCGCGCCCTGGCCCGCCGCCCCGACCTGCTGATCATGGACGAGCCGATGGCGGGCGTGGACCTGCGCAGTCAGGAGGTACTCGCGGGCACCTTGCGCACGCAGCAGGAGCAGGGCCGGGCGGTCCTGCTCGTACTGCACGAACTCGGCCCGCTGGAGCCGCTGATCGACCGCGCGGTGGTCCTGCGCGAGGGCTGCGTGTGCCACGACGGCCCGCCGCCCCGGGCGGTCGGCCAACATGCGCTGCCGGGCCACGACCACGTGCACCCGCACGACGATCACACCGCGCACCGCGCCGGGATGGGACTGCTCTCGTGACGATCCTGGACTTCCCCTTCATGCAGCGCGCGCTGCTCGCGGCCCTGCTCGTGGGCATGGCCGCGCCCGCCGTCGGCGTCTACCTGGTCCAGCGCCGACAGGCGTTCATGGGCGACGGCATCGGACACGTCGCGCTGACCGGCGTGGGCCTGGGCTTCCTGCTCAGCACCTCCCCCGTGTGGACCGCGGTGCTCACCGCGTCCGTGGGCGCGGTGCTGATCGAGCTGATCCGCGAGCGCAACAAGGTCAGCGGCGACGTCGCGCTGTCCGTGCTCTTCTACGGCGGCATCGCGGGCGGCGTGATGCTGATCAACCTGGCCCCGGAGGGCTCCAACGCCAATCTCCAGTCGTACCTGTTCGGTTCGCTGACCTCGGTCTCGCCGGAGGACATCCGGATCATCACGATCCTGGCGGTCGCGGTGCTCGCGGTCACCCTCGGGCTGCGCCGGGCTCTGTTCACGGTGTGCCAGGACGAGGAGTTCGCCCGGGTGACCGGCCTGCCGGTGCGCGCGCTGAACCTGCTGCTCGCGGTCACCGCCGCGGTCACCGTGACGGTGGCCATGCGGGTGGTGGGGCTGCTCCTGGTGAGCGCACTGATGGTGGTCCCGGTCGCGGTCGCCCAGCAGGTCTCGCGCACGTTCTCGATGACCGCCGCGCTCGCGATCGTGGTCGGCGTACTGGTCTCGGTCTCCGGCACGGCCCTGACGTACTACGTCGACGCGCCGCCCGGGGCCACCATCGTGCTGCTCGCCATCGCGTTGTTCGTCCTGGTGGGCGTGCTCGCCACGCCGCTGAACCGGCGCCGGGCCCGGCGCGCGGAGGCCGCCGCGGCCGAGGCGGGTCCGGCTCGGGTCGACGACGTGCATGTGGACGCGGAGGTACCCGGCGCCGGCACAATGGCGACCTAGACATGGACACACCGCGCCGGCGCGAGGACAGCGCGCCGTCCGGCTCGTAGCGATCGAGGAGGCACCCAGGTGACCACCGCCCACGGCGCGAGCCCGGTTCGGGGTCGGTCCACCCGGCAGCGTGCCGCCGTTTCGGCGCTCCTCGACGAGATCGAGGACTTCCGCAGCGCCCAGGACCTGCACGACCTGCTCAAGCAGCGCGGCGAGGCGGTCGGGCTGACCACCGTCTACCGCACGCTCCAGGCCCTGGCGGACGCCGACGAGGTGGACGTGCTGCGCACCCAGGACGGCGAGTCGGTCTACCGTCGGTGCAGCCGTGGGCACCACCACCACCTCGTCTGCCGCTCCTGCGGTCGCACCGTCGAGGTCGAGGGCCCGGCGGTCGAGCGGTGGGCGAACCGGATCGCCGCCGAGCACGGTTTCGGCGACGTCTCGCACGAGTTGGAAATCTTCGGCACCTGCGCGCAGTGCGCGAACCCGGCCTAGGCCGGGTTCGCTCGACTACCAGCTGCCCCCGCCGGTCGTACCGGTCGTGCTGCCGCCCCAGGTCCCGCCCTCGGTGCACGTGCCGGTGGGCCGCACCGTGGCCGAGCCGACCCGATTCGGCTTCAGCACGTTGAGCTGTCCGGCCGCGATCGAACCGCCGTAGAGGAACTCCGAGTAGGCGAACGTCTTGGTGATCGACTTCTTGCCCGCGGGCACGTCGATGTCCTCCTGCTTCATGCTGCCGGAGGAGCCGCCGTAGCTGACCGTGATCCGCCCGCCCTTGTGTCCGTCGGCGAAGGTGATCGTGGCGATGAAGGTCTCCATGAACGCGGTCTTGCACCGGACGCCGGCCAGCGTGCCGGGCGTGACGGTCAGGAACACGCCCTTGACCTCCAGGTCGCCGTCACCGGCCTTGCCGTCCTGGCCCGAGGTCTTCGGCACCTCGGTGCTCGTGCCCTGCTGCCGGTCGGTGTCCGTGCCCTTGTGCTTTTGACACCCGGTCACGCCCGACCCGAGTACGCCCACGACGACCGCCGCGACGACGGCACGACGCATTCCCCAACCCATGCTGATTCCCCCCGATCGACCGGCGGATCGTCCTCCCCAGGCGATCCGTCCGCGAACTCACGGTAGGAGAAGGGGGGTCGCGCCGCCGCCGCGCTCGCAGGACGCGAACGCGGCGGTGACGGGACCGTGACATCGTCACGGCGTGCCTATTCGTACGGCTCGCGCGGCGTCGGGATGGGGTCGACCCTGGTCGCGGTCAGGGCCGGCATCGCATCGTCCGCCTGGGTCTGGCCGTTGGGCAGCCAGCGGCCGGTGACCGTCACCCACGAGTCGGTCGGGGGCGCCGCGACGCCGTGCACCTCGATCTTGCGGGCGAAGGCGTCGGCGGCACAGCAGCTGATCACCATCCGGGTGATGTACCACGTGCCGGGCGTCTTGCCGGGCGTGACGAAGCCGGTGAGCTGGACGTTGCGGTCCTTGAGCGGCGCGGTGGTGTCCCAGACCGAGCGGATCAGGAAGTCGGCCAGGGTCATCGGCAGCGGATCCCCCGGCGGCAGTGCCGGGAAGCCCGCGTCGTTCGAGGCGGCGGCCGGCTTGGCCACCACGTTGTCCGAGCGCGAGGCGGTGTACGAACCGAGGGCGGGCGGCGCGATCAGGAACAGCGCGAGCACCGGCAGGCACAGCAGCCAGGCCGCACGCGGGCCGGCCGAGTGGTCGTGCCCGTGACCGTCCTCGCCCGCCGGCTCCACCGGCTGCTCGTCGACCGACCCGGCCGCATGGGCGGACGCGTGCTCGGTGGCGGGTTCCTTGGCCTGCCGCTGGATCCCGTCCCGCACCACGGAGATCAGGCCGACCACGAGCAGGATCACGCCCGCCGCGAGCAGCGCGGGACGCAGCCCGTCCTTGACATAGCGCAGGTACATGTCGGTCAGCGAGATCCGCAGCAGCGCGCCGCCGATCAGGATCAACAGCACCGCCTGGACGTCCCGCCTCACAACAACCACCATCCGACGCCGTAACTTGCCACGATCGCGACCACGAACGTGGCCGAGGAGAACCGGGCCGCGAAGCCGCGCCCGAAGGTGCCCGACTGGAGCGCGATCAGCTTCACGTCCACCATCGGGCCGACCACCATGAAGGCCAGTTTCGCGGTCGGCGAGAACCCGATCAGACTCGCCGCCACGAACGCGTCCGCCTCGGAGCAGACCGCGAGCACCACCGCCAGGAAGGCCAGCGCGAGCACCGCGAACCACGGCGAACCGGAGACCGCGTCGATCACGTGCTTGGGCACCGTGACGTTCAGCGTCGCGGCGGTGAGCGCGCCGACCACCAGGAAGCCGCCCGCGTGCAGGAAGTCGTGCTGGAGCGCGAGCCGGAAGTTCTCCCACTTGCCGCTGCCGCCGTGATCGTGCGGGCGGCGCATCGCCTTGATCCACTCGGGCCGGCCGAAGCGTGCCCACAACCAGCCCATCAGCACCGCCGTGCCGAGCGAGGCGACGAAGCGGGCGAGCACCATCTCGGGTTGCTTGGGAAAGGCCACCGCGGTCGCGGTCAACACGATCGGGTTGATCGCGGGCGAGGACAACAGGAACGCGAGCGCCGCGGCGGGCGCGACCCCGCGCGCCATCAACCCGCTGGCCACCGGCACCGACGCGCACTCGCAGCCGGGCAGGATCGCCCCGGCAGCGCCCGCGACCGGCACCGCCAGGGACTGCCGCCGGGGCAGCACCTTGGTGAACACCGACGGCGGCACGAACGCGGTGATCGCCGCGGACAGCAGTGTGCCGAGCACCAGGAACGGCAGCGCCTGCACGGAGATCGCGACGAACACGGTGGCCCAGGTCTGCACCGCGGGCGTGCCGAGCCGATCCACGATCCACGGCTGCGCGAACAGCAGCCCGACCAGGGCGAGGACGAAGAATTCGAGTTGGCCCGGTCGCCATCGCTCGGCGGGTGGGCGACCGTGCGAAACGGGCCCGGCGGTCGCGGACGACTCGGCGCTGCGCGGTGGCGGTGGCGCCGTCCGTGCGGCGGCAGCGGGGCGCGGCGGCGCGCTCTTTTCGAACATGATGGTCATGTTCGCATTGATCGTGAGGCTCCCGCCGGGCGCACACCCCGCTTTACGAACCTTTCACCCGTCGACCGTCGCCCACTCGGGCGAGCGGCTCCCCGTGCCGACCGACCCCGCCGGGGCCGATCAGGCCCCCGACGCGGCCGGCGAACCCGACGGCACCGGCTCCGACTCCGGGTCCGGCGCCGCGACCGCGTTCGGCAGCGCGCCGCCGTAGCGGCGATCGCGCGAGGCGTACGTCTCGCACGCCTGCCACATGTGCCGCCGGTCGAAGTCCGGCCACAACACGTCGAGGAAGACCATCTCGGCGTACGCGGACTGCCACAGCAGGAAGTTGGACGTGCGCTGCTCACCGGAGGACCGGATGAACAGATCCACATCGGGCATGTCCGGCTCGTCCAGATACTTGGCGAACAACTTCTCGTCGACCTTCTTCGGGTCCAGCCGACCCGCCTTGACGTCCGCCGCGATCAACGCCGCGGCGTCCGCGATCTCGGCCCGGCCGCCGTAGTTGATGCACATCGCCAGGGTGAGGTTGGTGTTGTTCTTGGTCCGCTCCTCGGCGATCTCCAGCTCCCTGATCACGCTCGCCCACAACCGGGGCCGCCGACCGCACCAGCGGATCCGTACGCCGAGCTCGTCCATCTCGTCGATCCGCCGGTGGATCGTGTCGATGTTGAAGCCCATCAGGAAGCGCACCTCCTCGGGCGAACGCTTCCAGTTCTCGGTGGAGAAGGCGTACGCGGAGACGTACTTGACGCCGATCTGCGCCGCGCCCTCGACCACGTCGAACAACGACGCCTCGCCCGCCGTGTGTCCGTCGGTGCGGGCCAGACCGCGCTCCTTGGCCCAGCGACCGTTGCCGTCCATCACCAGTGCCACGTGCCGGGGCACCAGGTCGGCCGGGATCTCAGGTGGCAGCGCGCCCTCGGCGTGCGGCTTCGGGTCGCGGTACTGCCGCTGCTCGCGAGCGGCCCGGGCGGGTGCCGACTCGGCCCGCCGGCGGCGGGGGAACAGGCCGAAGCGGCCACGCGACTGACTCACGATCTCTCCACCAATCTCAACGAGCGGATACCCCGCTCCAGGTGCCATTGCAGATACGCGGCCACCAGGCCGCTGCCCTCGCGCCGGTGCCGCGGCTCGCTCGCGTCGGCTCGGCCCCAGTCGCCGGTCAACAGCGCACCGAGCAGGGAAAGGGTCTCGGGTGAGGGTACGACGGATCCGGCCGGGCGGCAGTCGCCGCACACCGTCCCACCACCCTGGACGGAGAAGAACCGGTTCGGTCCGTCCAGTCCGCAGCGCGCGCAGTCGACGAAACTGGGCGCGTAGCCCGCCACCGCGAGCGAGCGGAGCAGGAACGCGTCCAGTACCAGGCCGGGCTCGTGGGTGCCCATCGCGAGGGTGCGCAGGGCGCCGATCAGCAGGAGGTACTGCTGGAGTGCCGGTTGGCCGCGCTCGTGGTCGGTGAGCCGCTCGGCGGTCTCCAGGATCGCCGTCCCGGAGGTGTACGCGGCGTAGTCCAGCGCGAGCCGACCGCCGTACGCGCCCAGGGTCTCCGCCTGCGTGATGATCGGCAGACCGCGGCCCGGGAAGTCGCTGCCCCGGGTGAAGAGCTGGATGTCGACGTGCGCGAACGGCTCGACCCGGGCGCCGAACTTCGACTTCGTCTTGCGCACCCCGCGTGCGACGGCGCGCACGATCCCGTGGTCGCGGGTCAGGAGGGTGATGATCCGATCGGCCTCACCCAACTTCTGGGCGCGCAGGACGACACCCTCGTCACGGAGGAGGCTCATGCTCCCATTGTGCCGCGCTCGGCCGACGCGCCGGGTCCGTGCTCACGGCTCGCGGCCGGCCGCGGGCGGCTCAGGGCCCTGCGAGCACGTGATCGACGCGGGCCCGGCCGAGGCCGAGTCGGTCGCCCGCGTGGTAGAGGATCACCCGGTGTGCCGGGTCGTACGCCCCGCCGGCCAGCGCGACCCGGGCCGCGAGGCCGACCAGGTGCTCGCGCCCGGCGACCGCGAGGTGCGGCGCGATCTCGGCGAGCGCCCACGCGGTGTCCTGCGCCATGTGCGCCCCGACGTCGGCGGCGAGCGTGCACGCGTCGTAGCTCGGCATGCCCGCGGCCCGGACCGTCTCCACCGCCGCCGCGCGCACCGCCTCCGCCGCGTGCGGCTCGTCGTCCACGGCCGCCACGACGGCCACCACCAGGGCACGCACCGCCTCGCGCAGCAGCAGCGTCAGAGCGCGCGCGGTCGGCGTCTCCAGCACCGAGACGTCGTGCCGCGTGCAGCACACCGCGCACTCGATGCCGGAGCCGGCCCGCCCGAGCGGGATCAGCGCGACGCCCAACAGCACGAGCCGGCGTCGACCGCCGCCCTTGCGAAAGCGCCGGTCACCACCGCACGCCGGACAGTGGAACTCGCCGTCCCCGATCGCCGATCGAATGGTCCGGATGCCCACGACGAAGAACATGGTGCAGCCCCCTGCGTCCCGCGCGACGGAATGCAGTATTTCCGCCTGCTCCGATGCTGCCACGATTTTCACGAAGCGTCATCGAAAGCGGACGGATGGTTACTTTTGTTCGCCCGGGGCGGCACGCGGGCAGGGTGCGCGGGCCGTCGGGGCAGGCGGCCGGAGTGATCAGTACGGACGGTCGCCCAGGATCGATGCGCGCTCCATCACCCGCACGTGGGAGGAGAGCGGCACTTTAACTCAGCTGAGTTAAATTGGGAATGCGGCCGAGTCGATCCCAAGTCCGGTTCGACGGAGCCCGGTTCGGCAAAAACGCGGGCTCGGTGAAAACGCGACGGCGGTCCCCGGCCGAGCCGGGAACCGCCGTTCGGGAAACCTTCTCGATCACCCGCGCGCGGCGCGGTTGACCGCGCTCACGATCGCCTTGAGCGACGCGCGCACGATGTTCTCGTCCACGCCCACACCCCACAGCACTCGGCCGTCGACCGCGCACTCGACGTAGGCCGCGGCCCGCGCGTCCTCGCCGCCGCTCATCGCGTGCTCGCTGTAGTCCAGCACCCGCGCGTCGAAGCCCAGGCCGCCCAGGGCCCGGACGAACGCGTCGATCGGGCCGTTGCCGATCGCCTCCAGCGTCTGCACCGCGCCGTCCACGCTCATCTCGACGGTCAGCACGTCCTTGCCGTCCGCACCGGAGACCGTGCGGTGACCGCGCAGCTCCAGCCGACCCCACGGGGCGTCCGGCGTGGGCAGGTACTCGTCCTGGAACGTGGCCCAGATCTGAGCCGGCGTCACCTCGCCGCCCTCGGCGTCGGTCTTGGTCTGGATGATCCGGGAGAACTCGATCTGCGCCCGACGCGGCAGGTCCATCCGGTGGTCGGCCTTGAGCACGTACGCGACGCCACCCTTGCCGGACTGGCTGTTGACCCGGATCACCGCTTCGTAGGTGCGGCCCACGTCCTTGGGGTCGATCGGCAGGTACGGCACCGCCCAGTCCAGTTCCTCGACCGGCTTGCCCGCCTCGGCCGCGTCCCGCTCCAGGACCTCCAGGCCCTTCTTGATCGCGTCCTGGTGCGAGCCGGAGAACGCGGTGTAGACCAGGTCGCCCGCGTACGGGTGGCGCGGGTGCACCGGCAGCTGCGTGCAGTACTCGACCGTGCGCCGGATCTCGTCGATCTCGGAGAAGTCGATCATCGGGTCGACGCCCTGGCTGAACAGGTTCATCCCCAGCGTGACCAGGTCCACGTTGCCGGTGCGCTCGCCGTGCCCGAACAGGCAGCCCTCGACCCGGTCGGCACCGGCCATCACGGCCAGCTCGGTCGCCGCCACCGCCGCGCCGCGGTCGTTGTGCGGGTGCACCGACAGCGCGATGAAGTCGCGACGGGTCAGGTTGCGGCTCATCCACTCGATCTGGTCCGCGTACACGTTCGGCGTCGAGCGCTCGATGGTGGCGGGCAGGTTCAGCACGATCTCGCGACCGGCCTCGGGCTGCCACACGTCCATCACCGCCTCGCAGACCTCCAGGGCGAAGTCCAGCTCGGTGTCGATGAAGATCTCGGGCGAGTACTCGTAGCCGAACGCGGTCTCGTCGCCCAGGTGCTTGTCCGCGAAGCGCATCACGTGCTCGGTGCCGGACACCGCGATCGCCTTGCACTGGTCGCGGTCGACGTTGAAGACGACCCGACGGAAGGCGGGCGCCGTCGCGTTGTACAGGTGGACCGTGGCCTTGGGCGCGCCGATCAGCGACTCCACGGTGCGCCCGATCAGTTCCTCGCGGGCCTGGGTCAGCACCGAGATGGTGACGTCCTCCGGTACCGCGCCCTCTTCGATGATCGAGCGGATGAAGTCGAAGTCGGTCTGCGACGCGGCCGGGAAGCCGACCTCGATCTCCTTGTAGCCCATCCGCACCAGCAGGTCGAACATGGTCCGCTTGCGGGCCGGGCTCATCGGGTCGATCAGCGCCTGGTTGCCGTCCCGCAGGTCGGTGGACAGCCAGCGCGGTGCCACCGTGATCGTCTTCGACGGCCAGGTGCGGTCCGGCAGGTCGACGCCCCGGAACGGCTTGTACTTGTGGATCGGCATCCCGGACGGCTGCTGCGTCACGGACGAGGCGGTGATCGGCGTGGGGCGATTCACGGAAGGCATGCGGCTGGTCTCCTGTATGCGAGGAACGGGCTGCAACGGCAGGTAGGCCGGCGACGGGAGGAAACGACATCCCGGAGGCTCCGACGTGCGGACATGCCTCTATCCCCGCGACGGGGGAGCCGGTCTGACCTCTGTCAGAGGGATGAGCCCCCGGCGCGGCGGCTAAGGAGAAGCAGCCACTGACGCATGATCCGGCAACCATACCCGACCGATCGCAATCGTCGGGCCGGCATCCGACATACGAACACATGCGATCTTTTCGGCCGAGCCCCTCGCCCGCCGGCCGAGATCCTCCTACGCTCACTGACCATGAGCTACGACAACCAGGGCCCATACGGACAACAGCCGGGTCAGGGCCAGCCCGGCGGATACCCCCAGCAGGGCGGCCCGGGCTACGGACAACCGCAACAGGGCGGATACGGACAGCAACCCCCGCAGTACGGCCAGCAGCCGCCGCCCGGGTACGGCCAGCAGCCCGGCCCGTACGGTCAGCAGCCGGGATACGGGCAGCAGCCCGGTGGATATCCGCCGCCCACGCCGAGCGGAGGCGGCATGGGCGGCGGGTTGGCGCCGTTCGCGCCGGCGGCGATCGGCGGGGCGATCGGTGCGGTGATCGCGGCGATCGGGTCGTGCCTGGCCTGGATCGGCGCCAAGGGTGAGGGCGACCCGATCAAGGGCCTCGAGGGCGATGGCAAGTGGACCTTGGCCGCAAGCCTGATCGCCGTGATCCTGTTCGGCGTCGGCATCGCGCTGCGCAAGGCTCAGGTCGCCGTGGGCGCCGCGATCGCCGGGCTCGTGGCTCTGGGCTTCGCGATCTGGAACATCGCCGACAAGACTCGGCTGCCGCTCCAGGACGCGGACCTGCCCGACTCCCAGGTCGACCGAGCCAAGAAGCTCCTGGAGAGAATCGATCTCACGGCCGAGTACGGCCTGTGGATGGTTCTGGCCGGCGCCGTGATCACCATCGGCGCCGCCGCCTTCGTCCTGCTGACCGCGAAGCGGAACCAGCCGGGTCCCTACGGCCGCTGACCCACCCGCCCCACCTCAGAACCCGAGCTTGCGGAGCTGCTTGGGGTCGCGCTGCCAGTCCTTGGCCACCTTCACGTGAAGGTCCAGGTAAACGGGCGTCCCAAGCAGCGCCTCGATCTGCTTGCGGGCGCGCGTGCCCACATCCTTGAGCCGCGCGCCCTTGTGCCCGATCACGATCGCCTTCTGGCTCGGCCGCTCCACGTAGAGGTTCGCGTGCACGTCGAGCAGCGGCCGGTCCGCGGGGCGGTCCTCACGCGGGATCATCTCCTCGATGACCACCGCGAGCGAGTGCGGGAGCTCGTCCCGCACACCCTCCAGGGCCGCCTCGCGGATCAGCTCGGCGGCCATCACCATCTCCGGCTCGTCGGTGAGCTCGCCGTCCGGGTACAGCGGCGGGCCCGCCGGCAGCAGCGGCACCAACAGGTCGGCGACCAGGGTCACCTGGCTGTCGCCGACGGCGGAGACCGGGATGATCTCGGCCCACTCGATGCCGACGTCCTCGCCCATCTTCTGCACCGCGAGCAACTGTTGGACCAGCGTCTGCTGGTCCACCAGGTCGGTCTTGGTCACGATCGCGACCTTGGGCGTGCGCTTGGCCTCGGCCAACTCGGCCGCGATGAACTTGTCGCCGGGGCCGACCTTCTGGTCGGCCGGGATACAGAAGCCGATCACGTCGACCTCCGCCCAGGTGGCCCGGACCAGGTCGTTGAGCCGCTGGCCGAGCAGCGTACGCGGCTTGTGCAGGCCGGGGGTGTCCACCAGGACGAGCTGGCCGTCGGGCCGGTGCACGATGCCGCGCACCGTGTGGCGGGTGGTCTGGGGGCGGCCCGACGTGATCGCCACCTTCGTGCCCACCAGCGCGTTCGTCAGGGTGGACTTGCCGGCGTTGGGGCGGCCCACGAAGCACGCGAAGCCCGAGCGGTGGACGGGCGCGGAGGGGTTAGGGCGATCACTCATGGGTGACATTGTCGCTCAAGAAGCGAGCGTTCCTCGCGGCGCGGGTGCGCCGGACGCCTTTCGACCCCACCGGGATCCATCCGACAGGGCCTAGACGGCGACGATCGTACGCACGACCGCGTCCGGGCCGGCCGACAGGATCGGCGTGCCGGCGCCGCCGAGATCGCGCACCGCGGCCAGATCCGCCTCGGCCACCGGGCCGGCCGCGCCGACGATCGCCGCCGCCTCCAGACCGCGTGCGCCGCCCGCGACCGCCATCGCGACGGCCGTGCGCAGCGCCGACAACTCCAGCGAGGGCAGCGCGACCGTGGACGCCGTGTAGGTGCGCCCGGTCTCGTCGCGCACGGCGGCACCCTCGCTCGCCCCGTTGCGGGCCCGGGTGGCCCGGGCCAGGGTGACCAGCTTGGCGTCCTCGGGATCGACGGCGAACTCGGGCGTCTCGGCGCTCACGGGGGCTCTCCTGTTCGGCGCGGTACGGGTGCCGGCACACCCTAACTCGCGCTCGTGTGGAGGTCGCACCCGAGGCGGCGGGCCGGCCCGGCCCGTCAGCGGTTCCGCTCGGACCCCGGGCGGGCGTCCGCGGTGGTCGACGGGTCGTCCCGGTCCGGTTCGACCCGGCCGACCACGATCGTGCCGACCCGGTTGCGCCGGCCCGAGGGGCTCTCCGCGATCAGCCGCAGGCCCTCGACCACGGCCGTCGCGCCCGGGATGGGCACCCGGCCGAGCGCCTTGGCGAGCAGGCCGCCGACGGTCTCCACGTCCTCGTCGTCGAGTTCGAGGCCGAACAGCTCGCCCAACTCGTCCACGGGCAGCCGGGCGGTGACCCGGAACGTGCCGTCGGGGAGTTGCTCCACCGGCGCGGTCTCGGTGTCGTACTCGTCGGTGATCTCGCCGACGATCTCCTCGAGAATGTCCTCGATGGTGACCAGCCCGGCGGTGCCGCCGTACTCGTCGACCACCACGACCATGTGCGTGCGATCGGCCTGCATCTCGCGCAGCAGGTCGTCGGCCGGTTTGCTGTCCGGCACGAAGGTCGCCGCGCGCATGATCGAGTCGACGCTCTCCTTGGCCCAGCCGGGATCGCCCATGGTGCTGCGCCGGGCCAGGTCCTTGAGGAAGACGATGCCCACCACGTCGTCCTCGTTCTCGCCGATCACCGGGATCCGCGAGTAGCCGCTGCGCAGTGCCAGCGACATCGCCTGACGCAGCGTCTTGTGCCGTTCGATGAAGACCATGTCCGGGCGGGGCACCATCACCTCGCGCACGATGGTGTCGCCCAGTTGCAGCACCGAGTGCAACATCTCGCGCTCGTCGTCCTCGATCAGCGAGTCCTTCTCGGCCAGGTCCACGAACGCGCGCAGTTCGGCCTCGGACGCGAACGGCCCCTCCCGAAAACCCTTGCCCGGCGTGAGCGCGTTGCCCAGCAGGATCAGCAGCTTCGGCAGCGGCCCGAGCACGCGGGCGAGTCCGAACAGCACGGGTGCGCCGATGGTGGCCACGGTGACCGGGTGCTGGCGGCCGACGGTGCGCGGGGACACCCCGACGGCGACGTAGGACACCACGACCATGATGCCGATGGTGACCAGCACCGCCTGCCAGGTCTCGGCGAAGTCGTCCATGCACACGACGGTGACCAGGACGGCCGCCGACAGCTCGCACGCGACCCGCACCAGCAGGGCCAGGTTGAGATATCGGGCGGGATCCTGAACCACCGTCAACAGGCGCTTGGCGCCCCGGCGTTCCTCGCGGACCAACTCCTCGGCGCGGACCCGGGAGATCCGCGCGAGAGCGGTCTCCAGGCAGGCGAAGAGGCCGGCCACGACGACCAGGACGATCGCACCGACCACGAGTTGCAGCACGCTGTCAGCGGGCACTGCCGCCCCAGGGCCGGTTCCGGCTCGGGGCGGATGTATCCGGTGGCGGGATCATCCGCGGTCTCCCGCGGCGCGACGGGCCTCCCGCCAGGATTCGAGCAACTCCTTCTGGAGCGCGAACATCTCGCGCTCCTCGTCCGGCTCGGCGTGGTCGTAGCCGAGCAGGTGCAGCACGCCGTGCACGGTGAGCAGGTGCAGTTCGTCGTCCATGGAGTGGCCGGCCGCCGCGCCCTGGCGCTGCGCGACGGTCGGACACAGCACGACGTCGCCGAGCAGCCCCTGCGGGGGGTCCTCGTCGGCCTTGCCGGGACGCAGTTCGTCCATCGGGAAGGACATCACGTCGGTCGGACCGGGCAGGTCCATCCATTGGATGTGCAGTTGTTCCATCGCGGGTTCGTCCACGATGACCACGGACAGTTCCGCCAGTGGATGGATGCGCATACGGTCCAGCGTCCACCGGGCGACGTCCACGATCGCGTGTTCGTCCACCCCCGTGCCGGACTCGTTGGCGATGTCGATGGACATGGCCTTCAGTTCACTTCCCGTTCCACTGTTTGCATGTTCACAACGGTGTGCTTGCCCCGGCCGTTCCGGTCGGCCGGCCGCCGCCCGCGCGAGCCGGGCGCGTCACCGTTGCCGGTGTCGCCGTTCGCGCGACCGTCGGCCTCGACCAGGACGTCGTAGCGCGCGTATGCGTCCACGATCCGGCCGACGAGCTTGTGTCGCACCACATCCTCGCTGGTGAGGCTGCAGAATGCGATGTCGTTCACGCCACGCAGGATCTCCTGCACCACGCGCAGCCCGGACTGGGTGCCACCGGGCAGGTCGACCTGGGTCGTGTCGCCGGTGACCACCATGCGCGAGCCGAAGCCCAACCGGGTCAGGAACATCTTCATCTGCTCGGCCGAGGTGTTCTGCGCCTCGTCCAGGATGATGAACGCGTCGTTCAGCGTACGGCCGCGCATGTAGGCGAGCGGGGCCACCTCGATGGTGCCCGCGGCCATCAGGCGCGGGATCGAGTCGGGGTCGATCATGTCGTGCAGCGCGTCGTAGAGCGGGCGCAGGTACGGGTCGATCTTCTCGTAGAGCGTGCCGGGCAGGAAGCCGAGCCGCTCGCCCGCCTCGACCGCCGGGCGGGTCAGGATGATCCGGGTGACCTGCTTGGACTGCAGGGCCTGGACCGCCTTGGCCATCGCCAGGTAGGTCTTGCCGGTGCCCGCCGGGCCGAGGCCGAACACGATGGTGTGTTCGTCGATCGCGTCCACATAGCTCTTCTGGTTGAGCGTCTTGGGACGGATCGTGCGGCCGCGGTTGGACAGGATGTTGAGGGTCATCACCTCGGCGGGACCGTGCCCGTCGTTGGAGCGGACCATCGCCACCGAGCGCTCGACCGCCTCCTCGTTGAGCGGCTGGCCGGTGCGCACGATGACCAGGAGTTCGTCGAAGAGCCTGCGGACCAGGGCGACGTCGGCCTCGGTACCGGAGACGGTGACCTCGTTGCCTCGGACGTGGATGTCGGTGTCGGGGAACCCCTGCTCGACCACTCGCAGGAACGAGTCGCCGGAACCGAGGAGCGCCACCATGGGGTGCTTGGCGGGGATCGTGATCTTCGCCTGGGCCTGCGCGGCCGGAGTTTCGCGCGTGCTCTCGCGCGCGGTGTTCTCGGAGCTCGCGCCTCGCGCGTTCGTCGTGGGAGCCATGGGCGGCCTTGGCGGCCTGATCACGCCTCATTTCCGTGCTCGGGAAGCGGTTCGATGCTGCTCAATGGTAACTCTCCGGACCCGGCGGACCCGGGGATTATTCCGGCACCTGCCGCCGCCTCGGGACCTCGATCCGGTCCAGGTCGTGCGCCGCGACGGTGTCCGGGAAAACCTCCCGGGCCTGCTCCAGGAGCGGTGTCACGTCGGCGTAGCGCTGCGAGAAGTGGGTCAGCACCAGCCGGCGCGCGCCCGCCTCGGCGGCGATGCCCGCCGCCTCGCGGGCGGTGAGGTGGCCGACCTCACGGGCGAGGTCGGCATCGGCGTCGGCGAACGTGGACTCGCACACGAGCAGGTCCACGTCGCGGGCGAGCTCGACCGCGCCCGGACACATCCGGGTGTCCATCACGAACGCGAACTTCTGCCCGGGGCGAGGCACGCTGACCTGTTCGAGGGTGACCTCGCCGACTCGACCCTCGCGCTGGATCCGGCCCACGTCGGGCCCGGATATGCCGTGTGCGGCGAGCAGGTCGGGCACCATCCGACGGCCGTCCGGCTCGACCACCCGGTAGCCGTACGACTCGACCGGGTGGGAGAGCAGACGTGCCTCCAGGGTGAACGGCCCGGCGGGCAGTTCGACGTGCTCTCCCGCCAGCGGGTGCTCGATCAGCACGGCGGTCTCGTGGAACGCGGTCGCGTGGTGCAACCGGTCGAACCACCGCTGTCCGCTCGCCGGGTAGTGCGCGGTCACCGGGTGCGCGACCCGGTCCAGCGACATGCGTTGGATCACGCCGGGGAGGCCGAGGCAGTGGTCACCGTGGAAATGCGTGACGCAGATCCGGGTGATGTCGTGCGCGGCCACCCCGGCGTGCAACATCTGCCGCTGGGTGCCCTCCCCGGGGTCGAACAGCAGCCCTTCGCCGTCCCACCGCAACAGGTAGCCGTTGTGGTTGCGGTGCCGGGTCGGAGCCTGGCTCGCGGTGCCGAGGACGACGAATTCCCTGGTGGACACGTTCGACTAGCCGGGAGGCCAGCTCAGCCCGCGACCGCCGAGGAGATGCGCGTGCACGTGGAAGACGGTCTGCCCGGCGCCTGTACCGGTGTTGAAGACTATCCGGTAGCCCGCTTCGGCGAGGTCCTCGGCGGCTGCGACGACCGCCGCCTCGGCGAGCAGGGTGCCCGCCAGTTCGGGGGCCTCGGCGCCCAGTTCGCCCGCGTTGGCGTAGTGCGCGCGCGGGATGACCAGGACGTGTGTGGGCGCCTGCGGGTTGATGTCCCGGAAGGCCACCACGTCCTTGGTCTCGTGGACGATCGTGGCCGGGACGTCGCCGGCGAGGATCTTGCAGAACAGGCAGTCGGCCTGGGGTTCCCCCGCAGCCATGGGTGCCTCCATCGGGTCCGAGTCGATCACGGGCGGTCGCCCCGATCGTAGTCAGGTGTACCGCCCGACGCGTCAGCCCCAGCGGCCGGATCGGGCCAACAACACGGACGCGGCCGAGACGCCGGCCGTGGAGGTGCGCAGCACGGTCGGGCCCAGACGGTACGCGCTCGCGCCTGCCGCGGCGAAGGCGGCCAGTTCGTCCGGCGACACCCCGCCCTCGGGGCCGACCACCAGGACCAGGTCGCCCTCGGTCGGCGTGGCGGCGGTCGCGATCGGCGCGTCGGCCGACTCGTGCAGCACGCCCGCGAACGCGGCGGCGCCGAGCAGCGCGGCCACCTGGCGCGTGCTCATCTGCTCGGTGACCTCGGGCAGGTGCAGCCGGCGGGCCTGCTTGCCCGCCTCGCGGGCGGTCGAGCGCCACTTGGCCAGCGCCTTCGCGCCGCGCTCGCCCTTCCACTGGGTGATGCAGCGGGCGGCGGCCCAGGGCACGATCACGTCGACTCCGACCTCGGTCATCGTCTCCACCGCGAGTTCGCCGCGGTCGCCCTTGGGCAGTGCCTGGACCACCACGATCCGGGGGGCGGGGGCGGGTTCCTCGGTGCGCGAGTCGACGTCGACGTACAGCGTGTCCTTGCCCTCGGTGCGGTTGACCGTGCCGTGCACGGCCAGTCCGGCGCCGTCGGCCAGGACGATCGGCTCACCGGCGACGAGGCGGCGCACCGTGACGGCGTGTCGACCCTCGGCGCCGTCCAGGACGACCTGCCGGCCGTGCCGGATGGCCTCGCCGGGGGCGAGGAAGACGGGGGCGCTCACGCATGTGCCTTTCGGGCGGCGGCCATCTCGTGGACGAGCCGGTTGATCACCTCGGCGGCGGGCTCCTCGCGGGCGAGGCGCCAGCCCTGACCGGCCCACAGGGCCAGGCCGTCGGCCTCGCCCCGGGCGGCGGCGGCCTTGCGGATCGGCGAGACCAGGTGGTGGACGTAGGGGTAGACCCCGGGGGCCTCGGCCTCGTGACGGGCCACGAAGCCGTTGCGCAGTCCCCGGGCCCAGCGGCCGGAGAACGCGCGGGTGAGCACGCTGCGGTCGAAGGCCGGATCGGCCAGCGCGGCCTTGTGCGCGGCGGGCGCGACGGCTTCCGGGCAGCGCAGGAAGGCGGTGCCCAGCTGGGCGGCACTCGCGCCGGCGAGCCGCACCGCCTCGATCTGCCGGCCGGTCATCAGGCCGCCGGCGGCGATCAGCGGCAGTTCGGTCTCGGCGGCGACCAGCGTGAGCAGGGTGAGCAGGCCGTACGGGGCGGGCTCGTCCGGATTGGCGAAGCCGCCCTGGTGCCCGCCGGCCTCGGCGCCCTGTACGCACAGCGCGTCGACCCCGGCACCGGCGGCGACGCGGGCCTCCTCGGGCGTGGTGACGGTGGCCACGGTCAGCGTGCCGGCGGCCCGCAGCGCGGTGATCGCGGCGGGGTCGGGCAGACCGAAGGTGAAGCTCACCACCGGTACCGGGTGGGCGAGCAGCAGCGCGAGCTTGGCGTCCCAGTCGTCGCGTTCCGAGCCGGGGGCGGGCGTGCCGACGGTGCCGCCGTAGTGCGCGGCGGCTCGGGCCAGCGACGCCGCGTAGCGCCGGGTGAGCTCGTCCTGGGCGCGGGTGGGCGCGGGGTGCGGCATGAACGCGTTGACCCCGAACGGCGCGTCGCCGATCAGCGCGCGCAGTTCGTCGATCTCGGCGGCCAGCGCGTCGGCCGAGCGATACCCGGCGGCCAGGAAACCGAGCCCGCCCGAGCGGATGACCGCCGCCGCGAGGGCGAAGCCGGCCGCACCGGCCATCGGTGCCTGCACGATCGGCAGCGCGGTCAGCCGGGTGGGGTCGGTCGTCGTCGGCATCATGCTCCCCGTTCGCTCGGAGGACGGCTCGGCTCGCCTCGTCCGACCAAGCCTAGGACCGACCGAGCCTGGGACCGACCGAGCCTGGGACGTGCCTCGCCCCGACCTCGCGGCACAGGTCCGCCGTGGATACGTGCACACGCGCCGGACGGGCCGATTTCGGCCCGTCCGGCGCGTGCGCACATCACGACACACCCACCCCGGACACTCGCGCGCGCTGTGCGTGCCGCGCGTCGGTTCAGCGACCGTTGAACGCGTCCTTGAGGCGGGAGAACAGGCCCTGCTGGCCCGGCGTGAACTGGCCGGAAGGCCGTTCCTCGCCGCGCAGCTTGGCGAGCCGTCGCAGCAGCTCCTCCTGCTCGGGGTCGAGCTTGCTCGGCGTCTGCACCTCGACGTGCACGACCAGGTCGCCCCGGCCGCCGCCGCGCAGGTGGGTGATGCCGCGTCCGTGCAGCGGGATCGACTGGCCCGACTGGGTGCCGGGGCGGATGTCGATCTCCTCGGTGCCGTCCAGCGTCTGCAACGGCACCTTGGTGCCCAGCGACGCCGCCGTCATCGGGATGGTGACCGTGCAGTGCAGGTCGTCGCCGCGCCGCTGGAACGTGGTGTGCGGGACCTCGACGATCTCCACGTACAGGTCGCCGGCCGGTCCGCCGCCGGGGCCGACCTCGCCCTCGCCCGCGAGCTGGATCCGGGTGCCGCTGTCCACGCCCGCCGGGATCTTGACGGTGAGCGTGCGCCGCGCGCGGATCCGGCCGTCGCCCGCGCACTCGGGGCACGGGTGCGGGACCACGGTGCCGAAGCCCTGACACTGCGGACACGGCCGCGACGTCATGACCTGGCCCAGGAAGGACTTGGTGACCTGGCTGACCTCGCCGCGCCCGCGACACATGTCGCAGGTCTGCGCCGAGGTACCCGGGGCCGCGCCCTCGCCGTTGCACGTATTGCACGTGACGGCGGTGTCCACCTGGATTTCCCGGGTGGTGCCGAACGCGGCCTCTTCGAGGGTGATCTCGATCCGGATCATCGCGTCCTGGCCGCGGCGCGTGCGCGAGCGCGGTCCGCGCTGGCTGGCCTGGCCGAAGAACGCGTCCATGATGTCGCTGAAGCCGAAGCCGGCCTGGCCGAAGCCGCCGCCCGCGCCGCCCCCGGAGGACAGCGGGTCGCCGCCGAGGTCGTACATCTGTCGCTTCTGCGGGTCCGAGAGGACCTCGTAGGCGTTGTTGATCTCCTTGAACCGGTCCTGCGTCTTCGGGTCCGGATTGACGTCCGGGTGCAGCTCCCGAGCGAGCCGGCGGAAGGCCTTCTTGATTTCCTCCGGGGTGGCGTCCCGCCGCACCCCGAGGACCTCGTAGTAATCGGTAGCCAACTCTACGACTCCGCGAGGATCTGTCCGACGTACCGTGCCACGGCGCGCACCGCTCCCATCGTTCCGGGGTAGTCCATTCGGGTCGGCCCGAGCACCCCGAGCTTCGCCAGCGTTTCCTGCCCACTGCCGTATCCGACGGCGACCACCGAGGTCGCGGCCAGTCCTTCGTGCATGTTCTCGTGTCCGATCCGCACGACCATGCCCGGGTCGGTCGCCTCACCCAACAGGCGCAGCAGCACGACGTGCTCCTCGAGTGCTTCGAGGACCGGGCGGATCGTGTTCGGGAAGTCCATGCCGAAACGGGTCAGGTTGGCCGTCCCGGCCAGGACGACCTTCTCTTCCTTGTGCTCGACCAGGGTGTCGAGCAGGGTCGCCAGGATGTCCGCCACGATCGGCCGTTCCTCGGCGGTGAACGGCTCGGCGAGATCCTGGACCAACAACGGCACATCGGCGAACCGCTTGCCGGTGATCCGGCTGTTCAGTCGCGCACGGACGTCGGCGAGCAGGTTCTCGCCGACCGGGCCCGGTGTGTCCATCACCCGCTGCTCGACCCGACCCGTGCTGGTGATCAGCACGAGCATCACGCGCGTGGGCGCCAGGGTGAGCAACTCGACGTGCCGGATCGTCGAGCGGGTCAGCGAGGGGTACTGCACGACGGCGACCTGATGGGTCAGCTGCGCCAGCAGCCGCACCGTCCGGCCCACCACGTCGTCCAGGTCCACCGCGCCGGCCAGGAAGGTCTGGATCGCCCGGCGTTCGGCGCCCGACAGCGGCTTGACGCCCGCGAGCCGGTCGACGAACAGCCGGTAGCCCTTGTCCGTGGGCACGCGGCCGGCGCTGGTGTGGGGCTGCGTGATGTAGCCCTCCTCCTCCAGCGCGGCCATGTCGTTGCGAATGGTGGCCGGGGAGACCCCGAGGTTGTGTCGGTCCGCGAGCGCCTTGGAACCCACCGGCTCCTGGGTCGCCACATAGTCCTGCACGATGGCACGCAGCACGTCCTGCTTGCGATCGTCGAGCATGGTGCGCACCTCCCTGACCCGTTCTTCCACCCGTTGCCGTGTCCCGTCGGCGGTGGTTCGTCCCACTGGTTGGCACTCCGTCCCGCCGAGTGCCAGTGTACGGGTCACCCGATCCGGACCGTACCCCTGAGTCCGTGCCAAGGTTGACGCATGCTACGCGCCGAACAGCCGAAACACGCCACCTGGGAGCCGATCGCACCGGGCGTCCTGCGCCGCCGGCTGCCCGGCTTGGAACTGAATGTGGCGGTCGTCACGGGTCGCGAGGGGATCCTGCTCGTGGACACCGGTTCGCATGACCACGAGGCCGCCGACCTGTTGGCCTCGCTGGCCCGCGAGCTGCCCGCGCACGGATTGCCCGACCGGGTGGTCGCGGTGGTGAACACACACGGTCACTTCGACCACTGCTACGGCAACGACGAGGTGCTGCGTGCCTTCCCCGACGCCGAGGTCTGGGGCCACGCGGATCTGCCGGCCTATCTGGAGCGGTACGCCGACGCCGGTCGGGCGAGCGGCATCTCGCACGGCTTCGACCCGGAGCTGATGAACGCCGCGCGGATCGTGCCGCCGACCCGCACGGTGACCCGCGAGCAGCCGGTGACTGTGGACCTGGGCGGGCGCGAGGTGGTGCTGTACGCGCCGGGTCGCGGACACACCGACCACGATGTGGTCGTGCACGTGCCCGACTGCGGCGTGCTGATCGCCGGCGACATGGTGGAGGAGAGCGGGCCGCCGGTGTTCGGCTCGGATGCGTTCGCCGCCGAGTGGAGCGATTCGCTGGCCCGGGTCCGGGCGCTGGACGCGAGTGTCTGGCTGCCCGGACACGGTGCGGTGGTGGACGAGGAGTTCGTGATCCGACAGAACCACTGGCTGGCCGAGGTCGCCGCCGGGCGCGTCGTACCGGACTGACGCACCGTCACCCGGCTAGCGTCACTCTCATGCGCAGTTATGGACCCGAGTCGCTGATCCCGGGATGGAAGAAGGACAAGCCCGTCCCCGAGGTCGAGGCCGAACGCGATCTGGTGGTGGAGGAGGCGTCCACCGGCTTCTGCGGTGCGGTGGTCCGGGTGGAGAAGACCCCGGAGGGGTTCACCGTCACCCTGGAGGATCGGCACGGCCGACTCCGGGTCTTCCCGTTGGATCCGCGCGGGTTCCTGATCGACGGCGAGGTCGTCACCCTGGTCCGCCCGCGTACGCCCGGACCCGCGCGCACGCCCGGGCGGACCGCGTCGGGTTCGGTGGCGGTCCGGGGCGCCCGGGCCAGGGTGGCGCGGGCCGGCCGGATCTATGTGGAGGGCCGGCACGACGCGGAGTTGGTCGAGCGGGTGTGGGGCGACGACCTGCGGATCGAGGGCGTGGTCGTGGAGTATCTGGAGGGCGTCGACGATCTTCCGGCGCTGGTGCGCGAGTTCGCGCCGGGCCCGGGTCGACGGCTGGGCGTGCTGGTGGACCACCTGGTGCCCGGCTCGAAGGAGAGCCGGATCGCGGCCCAGGTGACCGGCGATCAGGTGCTCGTGGTGGGACACCCCTATATCGACGTGTGGCAGGCGGTCCGGCCCGCGTCGGTGGGCATCGCGGCGTGGCCGGACGTACCGCGCGGTATGCCGTGGAAGGAAGGGGTCTGCGCGGCGCTCGGCTGGCCGGTGGATCCGCCGCAGGCGTGGCGTCGCATTCTCGCCGCGGTGGATTCGTACCGCGATCTGGAACCGGCGCTGCTGGGGAAGGTGGAGGAACTGATCGATTTCGTGACGTCCCCGTCCGAGGTGTGAGCCGCGTCCGCCACCCGATGCCCGCTTCCCGGCCGCGTGTTCGCCGCGCCGGTGCCGCGCTAGCGTGCTCCGATGCGACAGGAACAGGTCACGCTCGTGCTGCCGGACTCGGCCGGGCCCAAGTACCGGAGATTCGGCGTGTCCGGCGCCGAGTTCGTCCGGGCCGCGTGGTCGGGGAGCGGGAAGGCCCGGGAGACGCGCAAGGAGTTCGCGGACCCGGCCGCCGCCGTGGTCGCGCTGCGGCGGGAGGCGGACAAGGCGCTGCGGTCCGGATTCGTCCGACTGGGCGGGGTGGAGGATCCCGTGGCGCTGGAGTTCATGCCGCCGGGCAAGACCTCGTCGCGGGCGCTGGACCTGCATCCGGACGGGCACACGGTGCTGATCGCCTACGACGGTGCGATCCGTCTCGTGGACGTGGCCACCGGGGTTCGGCGCACGGTGCACGCGGTGCCGACGGCCGAGCGGCTGACCGGCATCGACAGCGTGTTGTTCGATGCGACGGGAACGGCCGTGGTCTACACGGTCGGCGGCGCCACACGCCGGTTCGACCTGACCACTCTGCATGAGGAACAGCTCGCCTGTTACCGGCAGTTCGAGGATGCGCTGTTCAATCCGTACACCGTGCAGCCGTCCTGGGACGCGGCCCGCCGACGACTGGTGGTGTTCGACGCCGGCGACCGGGTGCGCGTCCTGGACGCGGCCGGCGCGCAGGTGTTCGAGGTTTCGACGCAGTCGGCGACCACCGAGTGCCGGGGGGCCGCGCTGTCGCCCTCGGGCCGATTGTTGGCGGTGTGGCGGGTCAGCCGCGGGGTGGTCTACGGGCACCGGGACGCGACCGACGATCCGACCAACGAGGTCGAGGTGTGGGACGTGGAGACCGGTCGCCCGACCGCTCGGGTGCCGCTCGCGTGGGAGATCGGCGACCTCGGCTTCGATCCGAGCGAGACCCTGCTCCTGGTCAACCAGAGGCGGGTGAACGGCCCGTTCGCACTCTCGATCGACACCGGCGAGCCGGCCTGGCACTTCACCAACCCGCACCACCCGAACGGCTGGGCCACGTGCTACGCGTGGGCCTACTCGCCGGACGGCCGGCGGATTGCGATCGGCGGCCACCGCACGGGCGCGCTGCACGTGTACGACGCGAACCTGCGCGAGGCGTCCGGCCGTCCACTCCCCGGCTACGACGACCAACGCGTACGCCGCCTGGCCTTCTCCACCGACGGCACCCTCCTGGCCACGGGCGGCGACTTCGGCCGGGTATTCGTACGGCGGGTGTGAATCAGCCGAACCTCGCGGTGCTCAGCGCCATCGAAAACGGCTCGGGCAGATCGAGCAGGCGCCCGAACGGTCTGACCTGGATCCTCGTGTAGTCGCCGTCCTCCGGGTTCGAGAACAACGAGGTTCGGTGTACATCGCGATCGACCAGCAGATAGAACGGAATTTCAGCTCGCGCATAGGAACGGCGTTTTTGCTCTCGATCCAACTCCGGCCGTCGATCGGTGACCTCGAGAACGAGGAGCACCTGCGAACACGGCATCCAGGCGGCGGCGCCACGGAAGACGTCCAATGCCGCAGGCACGAAAACCCCATCCGGAATGACGTGATTGGGAGGAAATGCGCCGATGCTCGGCGTGATCAGGCCCTTGTTCCCGGAGAAATGCACGTCGATGGCCGCATCCGCATGAATCCGCCGGATCACCGATGAGATCACGTGTTCGTGACTCCCGGGCGGCGTCACCCTCACCACGACCTCCCCGTCGACCAATTCGGGCCGCAGGTCGGGTGGGGTGTCCAGTTCGTGGAACACCTCCAGGAGGATGGCCGCCTGGGTATCGAGCTCTTGTGTCATCACGCGCCTCCCGGGGTGTCGACCCGAGATTACGAGCAGTTCGGTCGGGTGATCGAGTTGATCTTCGATCACCCGACCGAGTGAACGACCGCGTGAGGAGGGGCCTACGGCGTCTTCGCCGACGCCGTCAGGGCGGCGATCGAGTCGTCGGTGCACGTGGCCCAGAAGGTGCCGACGAGGTCCTCCAGGTGGGTCATCGAGTGGGCCGCGTACAGGATGTCCTGGTAGTGGGTGATGTCGTACTGCATCGTGCCCATCGCCACCAGGTCCAGTTCGCGGATGTCGACGGTGCGGAACTCGCGGATCTCGCCGTAGGACGACAGGATTCCCGCGCCGTAGGCCTTGAGTGCGCCGTCCTCGTGCATGACGCCGAATTCCAGGGTGAACCAGAAGACCTTCGAGACGAACTCCAGCGCCTCGCGGCTCTCCACCCGGCGGGCCGCTTCGCCGGCCACCCGGTACAGCGCGGCGAACCGGTCCGAGGCGAGCATGTTGGCGTGCCCGATCACCTCGTGCACGACGTCCGGCTCGGGTGTGTACAGCGGCACGCTGTGGTGGCGGATGTACTGGGTCGAGTGGAAGTACGAGTCGGCCAGTGATCCGTAGAAGTCGCGCAGCGGGACCAGGCCGGCCGCGGGCAGGTAACGGAACCCGGTGAGCGGTTGCAGTGCGCCGCTGACCTCCTCCAACTGGGGGATCCGGTCGGTCGGCAGTTTCAGCCGCGCCGTGCCCTCCAGGTACTCCGAGACCGCGTACTCCGCATGGGAGACGGACAACTCGTGCGAGACGAGGCGCCAGACCTCGTGCTCCTCTTCGGTGTACTCGACCTCCGGGATCGGGTCGCCGCGCCGGTGGTCCAAGGCCAGCTCCGCGATCCGATTCCGGCGCTCGCGGTACACCGCGTCCGCGAACCCCGGGTGGCTGCGGGACAGCTCGACCTCGACGCCGCCGTCGGCCCTACGGGTGACCGGGGCCAGATACTGGGCCTCCTCGAACATGCCATCTCCTGATCGCATCGGAATCGACTCGCCGGACGAGCCGAGGCACCCACACGCAACCAGTATGCGTCGAATTCGTACCATTCATACCGATCGGGCCGAATGGGGCGACGACGTGGATCAGGTGCGAGGGATCGCCTCGGCGCCTATATCGCACCATTTCGACGGCCGTCTCACAAGGGCCACAGAGGTTCCACCGATCGGTCCGGCCTGCATCCGAATCCACCGAGACGGGATTCCGGACCTCGTGACAGGATCGCCCGTACATCGGGGAGGGCACCGTCGGGAGGGGGCGCGGTGGTGGATTCTCGCGGCATGGCCGGGGATCGTTCGAAGCGACGCGATGTGGTCGAGGCGCTCACCGAGACCTCCGACCACCTCGACTTCGCACTCGCCATGGTCCGCCGCATCGTCGGCGATCAGGAGCGACTGACCCAACTGACCGAACGCATCCGCGAGATCGAGACGCGCCTGCGCGACGACCGGTACTACCTCGCCGTGATCGGCGAGTTCTCGGCCGGCAAGAGCACCTTCATCAACGCGCTGCTGGCCGAGGATCTGCTGCCCACCTCGGCGCTGCCCACCACCGGCGCCGCGACCAGGATCACCCACGGTGACGAATTCTCCGTCGAGGTGCGCTTCAACGGCGACGGGATCCGCTACGTCTACCCCTCCGGGCGGTACACCGGCGCGGCCAGTCCGCTCGGCCGGATGCTCGCGCATCTCGCCCCGGACGTGCCCGTTCCCGACGACACGGCCGGCATCCTGCGGCTGCTCACCGCCGACGACACGATCGCGCCACGGGTACGGAGTCTGGAGGTCCGCCACCCCGCCGACGCACTGCGCGACGGGCTGGTGATCATCGACACGCCCGGCACCAACGCCCGCGTCGGACACACCGAGATCACCCGCACGGTGATGCGCGACATCGCCGACGTCGCGGCGGCGCTGACCGCGTCCACGTCGCCCTCGCCGGTGTCGCTGGCCGAGTTCCTGACCGACGCGCTCGACCCCGGGCAACTGCGCCGCTGCATCGTCCTGGTCACCAAGATGGATCACATCGACGAGGACGAACGCGAGGACCTGCTCGCGCACGTCCGGCAGCGGTTCGCCCGGATGCTGGGCACGGCCGACCCGGTGGTCGAACCGGTCGCCGCCGAGCCGGTGGTCCGACTCGCCTCGGGACGACCGCTGCGCGGGCCGGAACAGGCCTACTGGGCCGAGGAGTTCCCGCGCACGGTGGCCCGACTCCGGGACCTGATGCAGCGTCAGCGCATCGTCGCGGTGTCCGACCACCTGCTGCGGCTCCTGGAGGACCTGCTCGACGAACTGCGCCGCGAGGTGACCCTGGCCGAGCAGCGGCTGGACGCGGAGGAGGCCGAACTCGCGGATGCCCGCATCGCCGACATGGCCGCATTCGTCCGGGCCCAACACGGCGAGACCGCACGCCTGCTGGGCGCCGGCGCCCAGCGTGCCCAACAGGCGGTCGGCGGCATGGCCCCGCAGTGGTGGCGCTACACCCAGGCCGAGATCGACCACGCACTCGACGGCGCGGAAACCCCGGACGAACTGCGCGCGGTGATCGCGGTCCGCGCGCCGGAACTGATCCGGCAGGGCCTGCCCCGGATCGGCGACATCGTGCAGCAGGCCGTCACCGGCGCGCTGGCCACCGCCGCCGAGAGCGCCCGGTCGGCCGCCGACGCCGCGTTCGAGGCGGCGTACCGCAAGCTCGGCGCCATCCACCGACCGGCCGGACCGGACCGGGTCACCGTGCTGACCGGGCATCAACTCGCGGACGCGGCGATGCGCGCCTATCAGGACTCGGTCTCCGGAGTCACCCAGCAGATCCGCGCCGTGCGACTGGACCCGACCACCCCGCGCACCCCCGGCGCGCGGATCGGCGGCGCCCTGGACCAGTGGTTCGGCGGCGCCCGAAACGGCGACCCGGGCGCGCCCTCCGGCCGGGCCGGCTTCGGTGGATTCATGGCCAAAGTGGCCGATTCGCTGTCATCCACTGACATGACGGCTCTGCGGAACCGCGCACGCGCCGAAATGCATCAGACACTGCGAACCGTCGCCGACGGTTTGTCCCGACAGATCGACGAGGCCGTCGGCACGGCCACGACGCACTACTCGCTGGACGTCTCACAACACGTGGACCGCTACCGGGCCAGGTACGAGGCGACGGTCGCCGAACTGGTGACCGAGCATCACCGCCGTGAGGATATTCTCGCGGCTCGCAGAAGCCTGTTGCAGGACGCGGACAGGCAGACGGAACGGCGCCGCGACACGGTGAACAACCAACGCGAGCGCCTCACACGCCGGGGGGAATTCGGCAGATGAGCGACTACACGCACGACGACGACCTGTTCGCGGTGGTCTCCGACGACACCATCGACACACTGGACACCGCCGACGGGGGCACTGTAGCGGCGGCACCACTGTGGGAGACCGACGCGGGCGGCGAGAGCAACGGCGGTACCTACCCCAACTCCACTCTGCCGTACACGGACCCGAACTTCGATCCGCTCAACGACCCGAACTACGACCCGTTCCACGCGGACAGCGACGGCGACGGCCGGATCGACGCGTACGACCCGCACATGTTCGACCCCAACGACAACAACGAGCCCGTCCCCACGCCCAGTCGGCAGTGGTACGACGACCAGGTCGCCAACGACCCGTACGCCGATCCCTACGGCGACCCGTACGCGGACCCCTACGGCGACCCGTACGGCATGGATCCCTACGGCGAGCCGCAGGGCAACGACCCGTACGCGGACCCGGCGAGCTACCCGGGCACGGGCAACACCGAGCCCGGCGTGCCCGCCGCATGGGGCGCGGTCTCCGACGAGCAGGGCAACTGGCAGTACCACGCGCCGGACAACTGGACGCCCGCGCAGTTCGACGGCTTCGGCGACCCGGTCGGCGACGCGCAGTACTGGCAGCAGCAGGTCAGCCCGACCAGCTGCGCGGTGGTCTCCCAGGGGATGATCCTGGAGAAGCTCACCGGTCTGCCGCTGGACGAGAACGCGCTGATGACCGAGGCTCAGCAGGCCGGCATCTACGACCCCGAGAACGGCACCAGAACCGACGACATCGGCAAGCTGCTCGAAATGCACGGCGTGGACACCGACATGGTGCCGGGCGCCGACATGCGGCAGATGCTCGACGCGCTGGAGAAGGGCGACCAGGTCATCGTCGCCCTGGACGCGCAGGAGATCTGGTCCCCGATGCAGGACCCGGCCACCGGTGCGCCGCTGGAGCAGGACCCCACGATGGGACACGCCGTGTGGGTCACCGGCATCGACACCCAGCCCGACGGATCGGTCTACGTCCTGCTCAACGACCCGGGTGCGCCGTTCGGCCAGACCGAGCCGATTCCGCTGGCGGACTTCGTCAACGCGTGGCAGGACCGGGACACCACGATGATCGTGGCCCACCCGACGCACGCCTGATCGTTCGACATCACAACGGATTCGATGGGAGTAGGGACAACACATGTCGTTCGATCGTGAACACGTGCTGCGCCAGGCCGCGCAGGTACAGCCGCGCCGCCGTCCGGGCGTCGCGGGCCTGTTGAGCGGGATCCACCGCAGCGACGAGCTGCGCGGCTGGGTCACCATGGAATCGGTGGCACTGCCGCCGGTGCCCGAACGGACCGCGAACGGCTGGACGTTGTGGAGCCTGATCGGGGTCGGCAAGGCCGTCCCGGGGCGCCGCGAACTGCCGATCCACCCGGTGTGGGGCGCGGTCCAGTGGGGCTGGCCGTCCGAGGACGTGCTGCGGCACGTCAAGCTGACCGAGTTGCCCGAGGTCGCCGCGTCGGTGGAGAGCACCATCGGGGACGAGGCCGCCTGGGCGCTGTCCATGCAGCCGGAGGCGCTGGCCGAGCGGGCCCGCTTCTTCCAGTCGCTGGGCCGCTTCCTGGCCGACCCCGACGCGGACGCGAAGGGCGGCCCGAAGATCCTCGCCGGGCTCTACGCGCGGGTGATGCCCGCCGGCGCGGTGGCCGCGTACCACCGACTCGTGCCGAGCACGGCCTCGTGGCTGCGTGCCGGCGCACCGCGTGAGGCGGCGGCGCGGCGCGACTCGGGCGACTCGCCCACCGGCCGACCCGGCCCGTCGGGGCAGACGGCGGACCGGAGGCAGGCCCCGGCTCCGGGTCCGCGCCCGGCGGGCGATGCTTCGAGTGCTCCGGGGCCGAACCCGGGCTGGGCGGGTCGCCTCGCGGGCGGCCCGTCCGGCGCGGGCGGGTCGGCGGCACCGGCCGCGCCGCCGGCTGCCGCTCGGGTCGCCCCGGCGGCGCGGGTCGCGCCCGTGCCGCCGGCTCCGCGTACGCCCGCGCCGGCCGCCGTGCCCGCCGGGTCGGTGACCAGCCTGGTCAAGCAGGCGCCGTCGGCCACCACGCTCGGCCGACGGATCAACGACGCGCAGGCGATCGCCGGTGACTTCGGCCTGGACGCCATCGCCGCCGAACTCGACCGGTTGCGGGCCCGGATGCGCCGGCCCGGTCTGCGGATCGCGGTGGTGGGCGAATTCGGCCGCGGCAAGTCCTCGCTGATCAACCGGCTGCTCGGCGCCCCGGTGTTGCCCGAGGGTCGGCACACCCCGGTCCCGCTGGTGATCGCCGCCGGACCGGAACCGCGCCTGGAACTGCAGTTCTCCGACGGACGGGCCGAACCCAGGCCGGCGGTGTCCGCGTCGTGGGACGAGGTGCACCGGCTGAGCGAGTCCCAGGATCCGGACCGGGCCCGACTGGTCGGCGTGCGCGTGCTCGTCGCCGAACCGGAACTGGCCCGACTGGACGTCGAGTTGGTGGACACACCGGGCGTCAACGCCGGGCGCGGCAAGGGCACCGATGCCGAGGAGCACGACCGCCGGACCGAGGACCTGGTCCGGCGCACCGTCGCGGCCAGCGACGCGGTGCTGATGGTGGTCTCCGCGAGCGCGCCGCTCGGCCTGTCCGAGACCGCGTTCCTGGAGGAGGAGGTGATCGCCCGGCACGTGCCGCGGATCACCGTGGTGGTGTCCAAGCTGGACACCGTCGACGAGGACGAGCGCGAGGACATCGTCGACTACCTCGGCGGCCGGGTGCGCCGCATCTCGCCGACCCTGCAGGTGCTCGCCGGCCCGCATCGCGAGGACGTCTCGCCGGTGGCCGGCGTGATCGAGCGGATCACCGAGTACACCACCTCCGCCGGCCGGCGCAGCATGCGCTCGCGGCAGACCGCGGGTCAACTGCTCGCGCTGCTGGCGGAGATGGCCCAGGTGGGTCGGGACGGCCTGGCCGCGGCCGAGCTCGGTGCGGCCGAACGACAGCGCGCCGTCGAGCAGTCCGAGGTCGAGATCGACCGGATGTCCGCCGAGTGGGGCAAGGTCCGGGTCGAACTCCAGCAGCGGCGCACGCAGACCGCGGAGAAGTTCCGCGAGCACCTCCAGCTCTCGCGCGGCGACCTGTTGGACACGCTGCGCTACGAGATGGAGCGCGCGCCCGACCCGCGGACCTGGTGGGAGCGCGACCTGCCGTTCCGGCTGCGCCGCGAACTCACCGCGCTGGCCAAGAAGTTCGAGGCCCAGCTGCATTCCAGCGTGCAGGCCGACGTGCAGTGGCTGGACGCGAAGATGAAGCTGCACTTCGGACGCGGCAGCGGATACCGGCTGGAGAAGGTCGAGCAGCTGTCCACCGAGTTCGAACTCGGCGAGGCGGAGTCGCTGGGCCTGAAGGACCTCAAGAGCCGCAAGCTCGCCTGGCGGATCGGCCCGACCGGCCTCGCCGTGCTCGGCGCGCTGCTGATCCCGCTCACCGGCGGCGTCTCCGCGCTGCCCATGGGCGCGAGCATGGCCGCCTCGGCGGGCGGCATGGTGCTCGGCGAGGTCAAGTCGACGTCGCTGACCGAGGGGCAGCGCGCGCAGGCGATGAAGGCCCTGGAGCCGATGGTCGAGGAGGTGCTCGGTGGCTTCTCCGAGGAGGTCTCCAAGCGCCTGCACACGCTCTACGCCGGGGTGATGGACGAGGCGGTGCGCGGCCAGAAGGCATGGCGGAGCGATCGACAGACCGCGCTGGCCAAGGTCGGCACGGATGGGCCCGCATGGCAGGATCTCGTCTCGCGCAGCGAGCAGCTCGGGGTCCAGCTCGACACCATGCTGGGCGCCAGAGGCTGAGCAGCCGTCGAGGAGGGGAGCGTTCAGGGTGGACAGGGGTCATGGGGCGGCCGACGGGGCCTACGCGGGTTACGGCGCGTGGCGGGCACGGCAGGAGACCCTGGTCGGCCTGATCGACCGGCTCACGCCGATCGTGGCCGGACTGCGGATCGGTGCGGGCGTCAAGAAGTTGGACTCGTTGAAGCAGCGGGCCGCGTCCGAGGCGTTCAAGGTGATGATCGTCGGCGAGTTCAAACGCGGCAAGAGCACGGTGATCAACTCGATGCTCGGCGAGAAGGTGCTGCCCTCCTTCGCGCGTCCGTGTACCGCGATCATCAACGAGGTGACGTGGGGTGACACCCGCTCGGCGCTGATCTATCCGCTGGAGGCGGACGGCACGGCGGGCGACCCGCTGACCGTCGGCGTGGACGAGATCGCCGACTACGTCACCATCGGCGCGGACGACGACAACACCCCGAACCCGTACGAGCGGGCGGTGGTGCGCTGGCCGCTCGAACTGTGCCGCAACGGCGTCGTGGTGGTCGACTCGCCGGGCCTGAACGAGGCCCCCGAGCGCGAGAAGGTCACCCTGAACTACCTCGAACAGGCCGACGTGCTGGTGTTCGTGGTGGACTGCCAGGCCGCGATGTCGCGCAGCGAACAGCTCTTCCTGGACGTGCACGTCAAGGCGCGCGGGCACGAGGACGTGTTCTACGTCGGGAACAAGATCAACCTGGTCGAGGAGGAGGAGCGCGAGGACGTGCAGCGGGAGATCCGCAAGCGCCTCTCCCCCTACCTCTCCCGCCCGGACCGGGTCTTCTTCGTCAACGCCCGCGCCGCGCTCACCGGCCGGCAGAAGGGCGACCCGGACCTGCTGGCCGGCTCCGGGATGCCCGAACTGGAGCGCGGCCTGGAGGACTTCCTGACCCGCGAGCGCGGCCGGGCCAAGATCCTCTCGCCCGCCCGGGAGCTCAAGTACCTGCTGATCGAGGCGCGCGAACAGATCGACCGCAAGGAGGCGCTCCTGACCCAGGACGTCGAGGAGTTGCGGGCCACTTACGAGCGGGTCCAGGGTCCGCTGACCCGGCTGGAGCAGAATCGGCGGGTGATCGTCGCGCAGATGGAGGAGCACCTGCGCGAGACCCGCGGCGAAGTCGAGGCCGCGACCCGGCGGTTCATGGACCGGGTCGCCGCGAACATCCCGAACTGGGCGCAGGAGTACGACCCGAGCAACACCATCGGCGCAAATCCGTTCAACGCGCGCGAGAAGATGGAGGCGGCGGTCAAGGAGATCACCGACCATCTCTCCGGGCGGGTCCAGGTCGAGTTCGCGCAGTGGCAGGAGAGCGAACTCAAGCCGCTCGTCGCGCGTCGCGTCGAGGACATGGAGCGGATGATCGACGACGACGTGAAGCAGTTCGTCACGCGGATCGACGAGATCCGTGCGTCGCTCACCGCAGGCCCGGTCGGCACCGACGAGGACGGCAAACCCTCGACGCCGATCGAGCGGTTGCTCGCGGACGCGGTCAGCTTCGTGCTCGACCCGGCCACCGCGGTCTCCGGCGGCAAGTTCAACCTCAGGTCGATGCTCACCGCACTCCTGCCGCAGATCGCGGTCGGCACGGCGGCGTTCCTGGTCGGCCTGGGCCCGTTCGTGATCCTCGGCGCGGTGCTCGGGTCGACCGTGTTCAAGGGCGCGCTGCAATTGAACAAGGCCAACCGTCGACTCAAGGAGCAGGTCGCCGAGCAGGTCCAACTGGAACTGCGCAAGCAGGCCGACACCGACGTGACCAACCTGGGCGAAGAGGTGGTCAAGCAACTCCGCAAGATGCGCGACGCGATCGCCCAGGGTCTGGACGCGGAAATCAAGTCGATCCGCGACGAGGTGGGCGCGGCCCTGCGCACCAAGGAACAGGGCGAGTCGGATGCCAAGCGCGAAGGCACCGAGATGCGCCGCTACGCCCAGGAACTGAACCGCATCGACGAATCCCTGGCCGACCTGATCATGGACGTGGCGATGTAACCACGGACCCCGGCACCGACCACCGGCCGGGCCGACGACAGCCCGGTCGGCGTTCGAGGCCGAAGGCGCTCATCGCCTCCGAGGCCGCGTCCGGCGGATCCTGATGGGGCCCAGGCCGTGTCCGGCGGATCGGACACGGCCTAGTCGACCAAATCCCGCACGACGGCGTCGGCCAACAACCGCCCGCGAAGCGTGAGAACCGCCCGATCCCCCGCATGGGGCTCGAGCAGGCCATCGGCCACGGCCCGGTCCGCCGCCTTTCGCCCCACCTCCGTCAGGAGCGAGCGCGGGACGCCGTCGGACAGCCGCAGTTCGAGCAGGATCCGCTCGATTCGACGGTCCTCCGCGGTGAGCAACTCGCGCGCCTGCGCGGGAGACGTGTCCGCGGCCAGCCGCTGCGCGTACGCGGCGGGATGCCGGACGTTCCACCACCGCACGCCCCCCACGTGGCTGTGCGCACCCGGCCCCGCACCCCACCAGTCCGCGCCGGTCCAGTACAGCTCGTTGTGCCGGCAGCGCGCGGCGGCATCGGTGGCCCAGTTGGACACCTCGTACCAGCCGAGCCCGGCGCCGGTGAACGCCTCGTCCGCCATCAGGTATCGGTTCGCGAGCACGTCGTCGTCCGGCATCGGCAGCTCGCCGCGACGCACCCGGCCGGCCAGCCGAGTACCGTCCTCGACGATCAGCGCATACGCCGAGACATGGTCGGGACGGGCACCGAGCACCGCGTCCAGCGAGGCCCGCCAGTCGTCGTCGGACTCTCCCGGCGTGCCGTAGATCAGGTCCAGGTTGACGTGCTCGAACCCGGCCGCGCGCGCGTCGGCCACGCACTGCTCCGGCCGACCCGGGGTGTGCCTGCGGTCCAGGATCTGCAACACGTGCCGGCGCGCGCTCTGCATGCCGAACGACAGCCGGTTGAAGCCGCCCGCGAGCAGTGTGTCCAGATAGGCCGGATCCACCGACTCGGGATTGGCCTCGGTGGTCACCTCGGCCCCGGCGGCGAGGCCGAACTCGTCCCGGATCGCGCCCAGGATCCGGGCCAGGTCCGAAGCCGGGAGCAGGGTGGGCGTGCCCCCGCCGAAGAACACCGTCTCCACCGGCCGATCCACCTCGCCCAGCAACCGCCGGGCCATCCGGATCTCGGCGATCGCGTCGTCCGCGTACGACCCCTGCGAAGCCGATCCGCCCAGCTCGGTCGCGGTGTAGGTGTTGAAGTCGCAGTAACCGCACCGTGACGCGCAGTAGGGCACGTGCACGTAGAAGCCGAACGGGCGACGCGCGCCCGCGAACTCGGCGAGTGCGGACGCGGGCAGCGAACCGTCTTCGGGCACGGGCAGACCGTCGGGGGGTGCGGAGGGCATCCTCCCATTGTCCACGAGCCGGCGACCGGGCCCGGCGGCCGGCGACACCCGCGGGCCGACCCCGGACTCGATGGCCGGCCGTGCCCCCGGCGCTCAGGTGACCAGCGTGCCCTTGTACATGTCCTCCAACAGCTCCGCGTACTGCTGCTCCACCGCCCGCCGCTTGACCTTGAGGCTGGGCGTCAGCTCACCGTGCTCGACGCTCAGGTCGCGCGGCAGGATGGCGAATTTCTTCACCGTCTGCCAGCGCTGGAGACCGGCGTTGAGCTCGTCGATACATTCGGCGATGAGCGCGCGGGCCTCGGCGCTGCCGGCCAGTTCCTCGTACGACTTGTCCCGCAGTTCCGGCCGGTCGGCCGCCCAGCCCCGGATCGCGTCCGGGTCCAGGGTGATCAGCGCGGTGCAGAAGTTGCGGCCCTCGCCGTGCACGAGGATGTTGCCGACGTACGGGCACATGCCCTTGAACCGGCCTTCGATCTCACTGGGCGCCACGTACTTTCCGCCGGACGTTTTGATCAGGTCCTTCTTGCGGTCGGTGATGCGCAGGAAGCCGTCCTCGATCACCGCGATGTCGCCGGTGCGCAGCCAGCCGTCCTCGGTGAGCACCTCGGCGGTGGCCTCCGGGTCGTTGTGATAGCCCTGCATCACCGCCGGGCCGCGCACGAGCAGCTCGCCGTCCTCGGCGATGCGCAGTTCGGAGCCGGGCAGCACCAGGCCGACGGTGCCGATGCGGTGCGCGTCGTAGCGGTTGACCGAGCTGCCCGCGCTGGCCTCGGTCAGGCCGTAGCCCTCCAGGATGGGGATGCCGATCGCGTCGAAGAACTCCGCCACGTCGGGCGAGAGCGCCACACTGCCGGAGATACAGCCCTTGAGCCGGCCGCCGAACAGGTCGCGCAGCTTGCCGAAGACGAGCCGGTCGGCCAGTCGGTACTTGGCGTTCAGCAGCACGGAGGGGGTGCGACCGGCCTGCCGGGTCTGCGACATCTCCCGGCCGACGCCGATCGCCCACCGAAAGATCCTGTACTTGAGCCCGCCCTCGGCCCGCATCCGCACGTGCACGGAGTTGTACACCTTCTCGAACACCCGCGGCGCGGCGGCCATGAAGGTCGGCCGCACGATCGGAAGGTTGGTGATCAGCTTGGGAATCCGACCGTCGATCGCGGTCGGGTAGCCGATCCGGATCTGGCCGGACATCATCACCTTGCCGTAGCAATGCGCGAGCGGCAGCCACAGGTACTGCAGTTCGTCGGGGTCGGTCATCCCCATCGCGGCCTGCGCGGCGGCCTGATAGGCCCACGTGTCGTGCGCGAGCCGAACACCCTTGGGCCGGCCGGTCGTCCCGGAGGTGTAGATCAACGTCGCGAGCTGGTCCCGGGTGATCGCGGCGACCCGGGTCTCGATCAGGTCGGGCTCCTTCTCCAGCCGGGCCCGGCCGAGTTCCTCCAGGTCGGCGAGGGTGATCACCCAGTCGTCGGCGCCGCCGTCGGCGTCGGGCGCGTGGTCGAAGACGACGACCTTGCGCACCGCGCCGAGGGCGGCCCGCTCGCCGCGCAGTTTGGCGAGTTGGGCGTCGTCGGCGACGAAGGCCAGCACACTGCCGGAGTCGGCCAGGATGAAGGCCGCCTCGTCGGCGTTGGTGGTCGGATAGACGGTGGTGGTGGCCGCGCCGGCGCACATGATGCCCAGGTCCGCGAGCACCCAGTCGAGCCTGGTCTCGGCGACGATCGCGACCCGGTCCTCGGGCTCGACCCCCAGCACCACCAGACCGGCGGCGATCGCCTTGGCCCGATCACCGGCCTGCCCCCAGGTGAGCGAACGCCATTCCTCGCGGTCGCCGTCGCCCACTGCCACCGGATGCCGATACGCCTCACGTTCGGGCGTCGCGCGAATGCGCTCCAGAAAGTCCACGGCGATGGACGGCGGGCGATTGTCGATGCCGACTGACTCTGGACTCACTGCGGCCTCCACGTCCTGGACAAGTTGCAGTCTGGGCAAGTTGCAGGTTGGGCGAATTGCAGCCTGGGCGGATCTCAGGGAGTGCTGGCGATGCCGAGTACTGGTGTCGATACCGGTATCGACGGCGACGAGAGCCGGATATCGGCAGCGGACGGAGTGCGAGGGGTTCGGTATAGCGGGAGTAAAAACAAAGCGGGTGCATCGGGTTGTGCCCGATGCACCCGCAACGTACGCCGCCACAGGGCTACGCGGTAGTAGCTTCGCCCGGATCCGCCTGCGAATCGCGTCGCCACACCCCGCCGGCCGACCCGGCCGTGCCCTGCCTGCCGCTCCCGCTCCCTACCTCTGCGCCCTGCGTACCGCTACTTCCTGCCGCCGCCGGCTACTTCTTGCCGCCGCTGTCGTCGGTGGACAGCGCCGCGATGAAGGCCTCTTGCGGCACCTCGACGCGGCCGACCATCTTCATCCGCTTCTTGCCTTCCTTCTGCTTCTCCAGCAGCTTGCGCTTGCGGCTGATGTCACCGCCGTAGCACTTGGCGAGCACGTCCTTGCGGATCGCGCGGATGTTCTCGCGGGCGATCACCCGCGCCCCGACCGCGGCCTGGATCGGCACCTCGAACTGCTGACGAGGAATCAATTCGCGCAGCTTCTTGGTCATCTCGACGCCGTAGTTGTACGCCTTGTCCTTGTGCACGATCGCGCTGAATGCGTCGACCGCCTCGCCCTGGAGCAGAATGTCGACCTTGACCAGCGCGGATTCCTGCTCGCCGGTGGTCTCGTAGTCGAGCGACGCGTATCCGCGCGTCTTGGACTTGAGCGCGTCGAAGAAGTCGAACACGATCTCCGCGAGCGGCAGCGTGTAGCGCAGCTCGACCCGGTCCTCGGAGAGGTAGTCCATTCCGATCTGGACCCCGCGCCGGGTCTGGCACAGCTCCATGATGGTGCCGATGTACTCGCTCGGCGCCAGGATCGTGGCCCGTACCACCGGCTCGTGCACCTCGGCGATCTTGCCGCCGGGGAACTCGCTCGGGTTGGTCACGGTGTGCTCGGTGCCGTCCTCCATGACGACGCGGTACACCACGCTCGGCGCGGTGGAGATGAGCTCCAGGTTGAACTCGCGCTCCAGCCGCTCCCGGACGATCTCCAGGTGCAGCAGGCCCAGGAAGCCGCAGCGGAAACCGAAGCCGAGTGCGACCGAGGTCTCCGGCTCGTACACCAGCGCGGCGTCGTTGAGCTGGAGCTTGTCGAGCGCGTCGCGCAGCTCGGGGTAGTCCGATCCGTCCAGCGGATACAGACCGGAGAACACCATCGGCTTCGGGTCCTTGTAACCCCCGAGCGCCTCGGTCGCACCGTGGTGCAGCGAGGTGATCGTGTCACCCACTCGGGACTGCCGAACGTCCTTCACGCCGGTGATGATGTAGCCGACCTCGCCGACGCTCAGGCCGTCGGAGGGCTTGGGCTCGGGCGAGATGACCCCGATCTCCAGGAGCTCGTGGGTCACCCCCGTCGACATCATCTGGATCCGCTCGCGCTTCTTCAGGTCGCCGTCGATCACGCGGACGTAGGTGACCACGCCCCGGTACGAGTCGTAGACCGAGTCGAAGATCATCGCGCGAGCGGGTGCGTCCTTGGCGCCGATCGGCGGCGGGACCAGGCGTACGCACTCGTCCAGCAGCTCGGCCACACCCACGCCGGTCTTGCCGGAGACCTTGAGCACGTCCTCCGGGTCGCAGCCGATGATGTGCGCGAGCTCCGCCGCGTACTTCTCGGGCTGGGCGGCCGGCAGGTCGATCTTGTTCAGCACCGGGATGATCTGGAGGTCGTTCTCCAGCGCGAGGTAGAGGTTGGCGAGCGTCTGCGCCTCGATCCCCTGCGCCGCGTCGACCAGGAGGATCGCGCCCTCGCAGGCCGCGAGCGAACGGGACACCTCGTACGTGAAGTCCACGTGGCCGGGGGTGTCGATCATGTTGAGGATGTGGATTTGGCCGTCGGGGGCCGTCCACGGCAGCCGCACCGCCTGCGACTTGATGGTGATTCCGCGCTCACGCTCGATGTCCATGCGGTCGAGGTACTGCGCGCGCATCTGTCGCGCATCGACCACACCGGTGATCTGAAGCATCCGGTCGGCGAGCGTCGACTTGCCGTGGTCGATGTGGGCGATGATGCAGAAGTTCCGGATCAGCGCCGGGTCGGTACGGCTGGGCTCCGGCACGTTCACTGGCGGGGTCGCGGGCACGCGGGCTTCCAGATTCTCGATCGGGTGGACTGGCGAGGGGTTGCGGGGGTCTTGCGGTCTGCGGTCTGCGGTCTTGCGGGGGGTCGTACGGCCTTGCGGTGTGCGGTCTTGCGGAGGTCCTGCGGTGTGGCGGGGGTCCTGCGGTCCTGCGGGGGTCCTGCGGTGTCGAACGTCCTGCGTCCTGTGCAGGTCCTGCGGGTGGCACGTGGGATCGGTGTGGGATCGCCGGTGTTCCCTACATGGTCCCATGCGGCATGGGTGAGCCGTGTTGGTGGAGCCGGCCGAGCCTGTTCGGGTCGCCACCCACACGGGTGAACAGGGTGGGCGTGGGCCGCGGACGGGGGCGGATCCGGCCGGGATGGCCGACCGTGTCGTGGAAGCCCGCCGATGACTGGTAATCTGATGGATCGCGTGTGGCGTACGTGTCTCTGCCACGCAAGTCAACGTCCGAACGGGCCCTCTCCCTGGATCGGATCCCGACCTAGTACTCAGAAGGCTCTTTCGTGGCGAACATCAAGTCCCAGATCAAGCGCAACAAGACGAACGAGATTGCGCGTCAGCGCAACAAGGCCGTCAAGTCGGAGCTCAAGACCTTCGTGCGCAAGGCGCGCGAGGCGGCCGAGGCCGGCAACGTCGAGCAGGCCGAGGCGCTCACCCGCCTCGCGGCCCGCAAGCTCGACAAGGCCGTCAGCAAGGGTGTCATCCACAAGAACCAGGCCGCCAACAAGAAGTCGGCGCTGGAGAAGCGTGTCGCGACGGCCAAGGCCTGATTCGCGCATCCGCACCGTGTGACACCCGAGCGCTTGCGCTCGTAGTGACTTCGAAGGCGCCGTCCCCGGATCTCTCGGGGGCGGCGCCTTTGTGGTGTCTGCGGGGGTGTGGGCGGTGGTCCGTGAGGCGGTGGCGCCGGTGGCTTTGCGGTGTCGGCGGCTTTGTGGTGGGCGACGCCTGTGTGGTGAGCGGGCGGGCGACGTCTTCGGGCTTCGGGGTGGGGTTGGGCCGGGGCCGGGGGCGGTGGGTCGAGGGTCCCGGTCAGATGTTGCGGACCGTGGAGACCGTCACGACGGCCTTCTCCAGCGCATAGGCCGGATCCGTACCACCACCCTTGACCGCCGCATCCGCGTCGGCGACGGCGCACAGCGCGCGCACGATGCCGTCCGGGGTCCAGCCGCGCAATTGTTGCCGCACCCGGTCCACCTTCCACGGGGGCATACCCAGGTCGCGGGCCAGGTCGTTGGGCCGGGCATTGCGCGGGGCGGCCCCGACCCGAGCGATCTGCCGCACACTCTGCGCGAGCGCACTGGTGACCATGACCGGCGCGACACCGACCGAAAGCGCCCAGCGCAACTGCTCCAGCGCCTCGGCGGTACGGCCCTCGACGGTCTTGTCGGCGACGGTGAAGCTGGACGCCTCGGCGACCCCGCTGTAGTAACGCGCGACCACTTCCTCGTCGACCACGCCGTCGGTGTCCGCCATCAGCTGGCTGCACGCGGACGCCAATTCGCGCAGGTCGTTGCCGATCGCCTCGACCAGCGTGCGGCAGGCGTCCTCGGTGAGCGAGCGACCTGCGATCCGGAACTCGGACCGGGCGAAGGCGACCCGATCGCCGACCTTGGTGACCTTGGGGCACGTGACCTCGCGCACGCCGACCTTGCGGACGGCGTCCAGGAGGTTCTTGCCCTTGGGTCCGCCGAGATGGGCGAGCACGAGCACGATCTCGTCGGCCGGATCGGCGATCAGCTTCTTGACCTCGCCGGCCAGATCCGTCCCGAGGTCCTGCGCGGACCGGATCACGATGACCTTGCGCTCGCCGAACAACGACGGACTGGCCAACTCGGACAACATCCCCGCCTGCAGCGCGCCCGGCGCGAGGTCGCGCACATCGGCATCGGGGTCCAGCGCCCGCACGGCGCGCACCACTTCGCCGATCGCCCGATCCACCAGCAATTCCTCGGGCCCGACGACAAGCGTCACAGGCGCGAGCGGGTCATCCTGCATTCTCCTGGCCACCCGACCAAGCATCCCACGCCCGACGGACACCGATCCCCCAACGCCGGATGGTCGCCACACACCCGAGGAGCGGCGGATGCGCACGCGGACACCACGTCGAATACGGACGGCGGCGCCGCTCGCCGCCCTGTGCGGGTTCGGCGGCGGACGGTCGGTCGCCGTCGATCGGGACGGCACCCGCACAGGGCGGCGACTCAGGCCGTAGGCCAGACATGAGCGGACGACGCGGAGCGGGTCGCCGTCCATCGGGACAGGAAGAGCAAGACCTGCCCGAGCCGATGCGCGGCACCACAGTGCGCTACGCGCACCCGATCCCCCCACGAAGCAGCCACCCGCGCCCCGAAAGGAACCCACACGGGCGGCATGCGGCGCATGCCATGCACTGCACGCGCGCCCAAGCAATGCGCGGTAGCCGCCGCCGATCGCGGCCGAATCCGCGCGGGAGGCGACCGGCGCGGGTGGCGCCGGAGGCGGGCGGCCGTGTCGGGGTGGAGCCAACGGCCTGCACCGCTGCGAGCGTGAAGGGCGGGTGACCGGCCCGCGGTGCCGAGCGGGGCGAACCCGCGCACGAGGCGACCGGGGCGGGAGGCGACCGGCACGGTGCCGGCAGGGTAAGCGGCCGTGGCCGAGCTGGAGCGACGGCCTGCACCGCGGCGGGCGTGAGGACGGGTGACCGGCCGGCGACACCGGCCGGAGCCGAACCCGCGCGGGAGACGGCGGGGGCGGGCAGCCGTCACGGGGCGGACGCGACGTCCGGAACCACCACGGGCGTGCGGGCGGGTGGCCGGTCCGCGACACCGGCCGGAGCCGAACCCGCGCGGGAGGCGACCGGCGCGGGTACCGGCGGGAGCGGATGGCCATGGTTGGGCCGAGGCAATGACCTGCACCGGCGCAGGGATGGGGGCGGGTGGGTGGTCGGCGCGGGTGGCTGTGTCGGGGCCGCGGGCCACCGCGTTCAGATGGGTCGGGGAGCCGGTTACCGCGATCGGGCCGTCGGTGTCGGTGCGCAGGAGGCGTGCGCCGGTGGCCGCCACCAGGGCGCGGGCGGAGGGGGACGGATGGCCGTACGGGTTGCCCTTACCCACCGAGACGAGCGCGAGGCGTGGGTGCAATCCGAGTACGAGCCCCGGATCCTGGCGGGCCGAGCCGTGATGAGCGACCTTGAGCACGTCCACCCGTACCCCGGCCAACCGCGCCCGCAGCACCTCTTGGGCCTCGGTCTCGGCATCCCCCGTAAGCAACATCCGAACGCCGTGCCGCTCCGCAAGCACCACGAGACTCGCGTTGTTGGCCACCGACCCACCCACCACGCTCCCCACCGGAAGACTCGGCGCTGCAGCAGCCCACTCCCGTACGTCGGGCCCAACCGGTACATCCGATGGCGACGAAGCGGACCCCCGAACCGGGCCCTCGGCTCGGGTGGCCGGCGGGTTGGGCGGCGGGGCCGGAGTCGGTCCGGAGGCAGGGGGTGGGCTGAGCGAACGGGTGTCGGAGAGTGGGGAGTTGGGGCGGGTGGCGGTCCCGGGTGTGGGTCTGGGGCGTGGGGTGTTCGGGGGTGGGGTGAGGGTTTGCCAGGTCAGGGCGGCCCGGGTGCGGCGTTCGCCGTCGGTGGGGGTGGAGAGCGGGATGCCGGCGGCAGCGGCCCAGCGGCGGACTCGGATGACCTCGGCCATCGGTTCGAGGACCGACGTGCCCTGGATCAGGCCCACCGCGCGACCGCGCAACGCGCCCGGCAGGCCCTCGACATGGTCGGCGTGGAAGTGGCTGAGCAGAATCAGCGGCAGGCGCCGGATCCCGAGGTCGCGCAGACAACGATCGACCGCATGCGGGTCGGGTCCGGCGTCGATCAGGATCCCGGTGCCGGGGCCCGCGTTGAGCACGATGGCATCGCCCTGGCCGACGTCGCACATCACCAGGTGCCAGTTCGGGGGCGGCCAGCCGGTCAGCGGGCGGACCACGGCCGGCGGGCGCAGCAGGAGCACCACCGCGAGGGTCGCGAGCAGCGCGGCGGTCATGACGCGCGGCCATCCGGTGGGTCGGGCCGACCGCGGACGGCGCAGGACACGCAGCGTCGGCACGGCCGCGACGGTGATCGCCGCGAGCACCACACCGCCGAAAACGCCGGTCGGCCAGGTGACGGCCGCGCCGGGCAGCGCGGCGCCGGTGTGGGCCACCATCACGATCCACCGGATCGGCCAGGAACCCAGCCACGCGGCCGACTGCGCGAGCGGCAGGCATACCGGCGCCGGCAGCAGGGCGACGAAGCCGAGGATCGTGGCCGGCGCGACCGCGAACTCGGCGAGCAGGTTGCACGGAACGGCCATCAGTCCGACCCGGCCCGCGAAGGTCACCACGAGCGGTCCGCACACGGCCTGCGCGGCCAGTGGCACGGCGACCATGACCGCAGCCCACTTCGGCCAACCTCGGGCACACAGCCGCGCCGCCCAGTGCGGCGCGAGCAACAACAGCGCACCCGTGGCCAATACGGACAGCGCGAATCCGTACGAGCGGGCCAGGGTCGGATCGAACAGCACCAGGCCCAACACGGCGACGGACAGCGCGGGAAGCCCGCGCCGGGGCCGGCCGGTGTACAGCGCGACCACGGTGACCAGACCCATCACCGCGGCGCGCAGCACGCTCGGTTCGGGGCGAGCCACGACCACGAAGCACGCCACGGCCACCGCGCCCGTGATGGGCAGGGCCCGACCGCGCACACCGCTGCGGCGGAGCACCAGGAGGACGAAGCCCAACAGGATCGTGATGTTGGTGCCGCTCACCGCCGTCAGGTGGGTGAGTTCGGTGGTCCGGAAGTCGGCTTCGAGGTCGGCGGGCAGCATGCTCGTATCGCCGACCACCAGACCCGGAAGCAGACCGCGGGCAGCGGGCGGCAGGTCCGCACACGCCGCGCGGAGGTCGGCACGAAGCCGACCCGCGAAGCGCTGGTGAGCCGCGGGAACGCCGATGCGCTCCGGGGTGGACCGCACCAGGAGAAGGGCCCGCCCGTCCCGCCCCGGAACGAGGCGACCATGGACCCGGATCGGCGTACTCGGAAGCAGACCGATCCAGGATCCGGCCTCGGCCCCGCTGACCATGACGGTGACGGGGGTACGAACTCGCGTACCACGCGGGCCACTCGGACCAGTCGGGCCCGGGAGCCCGGGTCGGTCGGATCGGCTACCGGCTGGGCCGAGTTGGACCGGTCCGCCGAAGCCACCCGACAGGTCGGATCCGCCGAGTCGGTCACCGACCAGGCCTGGTTGGGCAGGTCGGCCGGACCGGACCAGGTTGCCCGACGGGTCGGATCGGCTGCCGGCCAGGTCGGGTCGGCCCAGGCGGCCCAACCAGTCGAGTCGGCCGGATCGGCTCCCGATCGGGTCGGGCCGGCCGACTCGAACCGGTCCGCCGAAGTGGCCCGGCAGGTCGGATCGGCTGCCGCCTGGGTCGGGTTGGCCTGCGGCTGGATCGAGCCGGTCGGGTTGGACCGGTCCGCCGAAGTGGTCCGACGGGACGGATCGGCCGAATCGGCTCCCAGCCGGATCGGGCCGGCCGGCTTGAGCCGGTCCCCCGAAGGATCCCCACGGGCCGGATCGGGCGGATCGGCGGTCGGATGGGCCGGGTTGGGCTGGTTGGTCGGGCCGGATCAGGTTGCCTGTCGGGTCGGGGCGGCCGGGTTGGGTCGGTGTGGTGGTTCGGGTCGATGGGGTGGGTGCGGTGCTCAGGTGGTCGATGCGCGCGGCGAAGATCGTGGGTGGTTGGCCGAGTTCGCTGCCTCGGACGCGGGTGACCCGGCGTTCCGGGTCGGTGCGTACGGTCAGGTCGACGGTGGCCTCGGTGCGGTGGCGGGCAGCGGCGGCGACGGGGCCAGCCCGGTCGGCGGCGGTGCGCAGGCCGGACACCAGGCCGCCGGCCGCGAGGCATACGAGGACGACGGCGAGGACCGCCCGGCGACGGATGGTGGGCACACGCGCGAGCGCGGCGGCGCCGAGAACTGCGCAGGCGCTCGTGGTCGCGGTGGCCCAGAGGGGAACCAGCGGCGCGGTCCACGCCGCTGCCCAGGCGGCGATCGCGCCGGGAAGCAGCCGAGCATCCGTCGGCCGCTCGCGCCGGCCGGCGGGAGTCGGACGGCTACGGACCATGAGTGGCAGTCACGTCCCGGTCGGGCCGAGAGCATCCCCGCCCGCGCCCCCCGTCACGTTTCGGCACGGAGACCACGGAGACCACGGAAACTGCGGAACCGGCGGTGGCCACGGATGTACCGACTCGGACCGGACCCGACCGAACCCCGCGCTCCTGCCTCACCCTCGAACCCATCCCGACTCCGCAACCCACCGACGGCCGCGTTCCGCGCCCCTCGCGGGCCCGCACCGGGAGGAACCGGCGGTCGCGGTGCACTGCCGGGCAGGTGGGCGGGCGACCCATGCCCGCGAACGGACCGCTCATACTCGGACCTTTGGTTTCAGGTCGCTGTACTTGCGCTCGCCGATCCCGCGGATCTGGCGGAGCTGGTCGATCGTGGCGAAGCGGCCGAGCTGGGTGCGTTTCTCGATGATTTGGCGGGCCAGGACCGGCCCTACGCCGGGGAGTTGCTCCAGTTGTTCGGCCGTTGCCGCGTTGATGTCGACGAGCGCGCCCGGAGCCGTCGGGCCACCCGTCGGGGTCGGGGCGACCTGGATCGGGGCGCCCGGGACACCGACCGGGATCTGTTCGCCGTCGGCCAGTGGGCGGGCCAGGTTCAGCGTGGCCAGATCCGCCGCCGGCAGCGCACCTCCCGCGGCCTGTACCGCGTCCGCCACCCGCGCCCCCGGCGGCAACACCACCACCCCCGGACGCGCCACCTTCCCGGCCACGTGCACCGTGATCGGCCCGACCGCGGGCGCCGGTCCGGCGGCCGACAACGGCGCCGGCGAGCCTGCCGTCGTCGCGAACCCCGGCGCCGGGACGCCCGTCGCCTGCCCGGCCGGCGCGGGCGCCGCCACACTCTGCGGACGCGCCCGCCACCATCCGCCCACCGCAAGGGCAACCGCCACCAATGCGAGCACCGCGACCGCGGCCACCGCACGCCGATCCACGCCCACCCGCAGTCGAGCCGGCAGTCGATCCGCGACCGCCTCGGCCATCCGCCGCCCGGGGGCCGGCCCCCGAGGAGCATCCGGCTCCCCCGACCCGAGCAGCGCGGCGACCCGCTCGGCACTCGACCGCGGCAACGCCGAGGACGCACGGTCGGGCGACGCGAGATCGTGCGACTCACGATCAGGGGACGCACGAGCAGGGGAGGCGCGGCCAGGCGAGGCGCGACCGGAAGACGCATGTCCGGCGGACGGCGCCGAACGCCCGAGAACCGAAAAGCCGGGCGGCGGCGAATAGGCGAAGGACGACGGCGACGGGGACGACGGCGACGGCGACGGTGGGGACGAGAACGGCGGCGGTGAAGAAGGCGGTGGCGATGACGGAAACGAGGACGAAAACGAGGGCGGCGATCCGGACATGCCTCGAAGCTAGGTCTCCCCGCTCACCCGCTCCCGCTCACCGAACCCGCCTGTGCACAACCCGGCAGGCTGTGGAAACGGAACCCACCCACGTGGGTGACCCCAACCCCGACCCAGCCCCATCACACCCCAAGCACCCCGAGCACCCCGAGCACCCCGACCCAGCCCCATCACACCCCAAGCACCCCGAGCACCCCGAGCACCCCGACCCAGCCCCATCACACCCGGAGCACCCCGACCCCATCCACCCCACCCCCACCTCCACACCTCACCGAGGCGCAACCACCACCGCCAACAAACCCGGCCCCGCGTGCGCCCCGATCACCGCGCCCACCTCGCTCACATACAGCTCCCCCAGCCCGGGCAGCCGCTCCCGCAACCGCCCGGCCAGCGCCTCCGCGCGCTCCGGACTGGCCAGGTGATGCACCGCGACGTCGACCTCCCCGGCCCCCGCCCGCTCCACCGCCAACTCCTCCAGTCGGCTGATCGCGCGCGTTGCCGTGCGGACCTTCTCCAGCGGCCCGATCAACCCGTCGCTCACGTGCAACAGCGGCTTGACCGCCAGCGCCGTGCCCATGAACGCCGCCGCCGCCCCGATCCGCCCGCCCCGGCGCAGATACTCCAGCGTGTCCACGTAGAACAGCGCGGACGTGGTCTGCGCGCGCTTCTCCGCCGCGATCGCCGCCTCCTCCAGGGATGCGCCGTCGGCCGCCGCCTCCGCCGCGGCCAGCACGGAGAAGCCCATCCCCATGCCCAGCGTGCGCGAGTCCACCACGCGCACCGGCACGTCGGCGTCCCGCGCCGCGAGCAGCGCGGCCTCGTACGTGCCGGACAACTCGCCGGAGAGGTGGATCGAGACGATGCCCGTCGCGCCCTTCTCGGCGAGCTCGCGATAGACCTCGGCAAACGTCTCGGGCGCCGGGCGCGACGTGGTCACCACCCGACGCCCGCGCAGCGCGTCGGTGAGTTGGGCGGGCGTGGCCTCGATGCCGTCGTCCAGCGGCCGTCCGCGCAGGACGACCTTGAGCGGGACCACCACGAGGCGGTGCCGCTCCACGAGCTCCTCGGGTAGGTAGGCCGTGGAGTCCGTGACCACGGCAAGATCGGTCGGCATCGTCGGCATGAGCGGGCAACCACCCGGATGTGAGACGACAGGGGGGCGGGGTCGGTGTCTCGGCTACCCCGTGTCGGGTCGCTGAGTCGAGACACCACATTCAATATTCGGTCACCATGCCACGCCCCGACGCGCGGGTGACGCGCGCCGCGGTGCGGCCGGCGCGTCCCGTCGTCGGGGCCCGCCGGCGGCGGCTGCTCAGGTCAGCCGCTTGCTCTCGGATCGGCTCTCGTCCGCGTGTGCGCGCAGGGCCGCGGCCTCGCGCTCGACGTCCGTGCCGAGCCGGTCCAACTCGTCCTCGCCCAAGTGGCGTTCGCGATCCTGGACGGCCCACCGCAGCGAGGCCGCAGCGTGCTCGATGCGGTCCGCGCGGTCCTTGAGGCCGGGCAACTCGCGGGCGACCCGGTCCCGATCGGGCTCGCGCTCGACCAGCTTGAGATCGGTGTCCAGGGCCTTGGCGAATTCGTCCAGCCGGCGCAGCAGCGCGACCGCGTCGGAGAGCTGCGCGTCCTGCGCGTAGCCCGCTTCCAGCACCCGGCGGGTCTGGTCCAGCGAACGCCGCACCGACCCGCGCATGCGCGCCGCCTCGCCCGCACCACCCGTGAGGGTGTACGCACGGGCCTTGGACGTGGCGTCCTCCACGAGGCCGCGGACCCGGGGCGCATGCCGGTCGATCCGGCGGCGCACCGCCCGCCGCGTCATCGTGATCAGGCCCACCACGACGCCCACGAGCACGAGACACGCGAGCACACCGGCGCCCAGCACGACGCCGAAGGTCTCGGCGCCATCGGCCAACGAGTCGGTGGTCGCGGGAACGTCGGCGAGGGCCACGAGGCGTCTCCTGCCTGGTCGGGGCCGGAAGGTGTCCCCTCACACTAACGCCGCCGGGCCGCTCCGATACGCACGCGGCGGAAAACACCGCGTTCCAGACCGATCGTCACCGACCGGAAACGGTCCGGACACAGCCCGGAAATCGCTTACCGCGCACGGCCGACCGCCCACCGAACGAGCGGCCGACCCCCACCGACGGAGGCCGACGGGAAACCGACGGAAGCCGACGGGAAGCGGACCGTAAGCCCCCGGAAGCCATCCGGACACAGCCCGGGAATCGCCCACCACGCACGGCCGACCGCCCACCGAACAGGCGGTCGGCTCCCACCGACCACCCCACCCGACCGGCCGACCCGACCAACCGACCCGACCAATCGACTCCGACCAACCGACCCCGACCGACTCCCACCGACCGATGCCCACCGACCAGCCGACGCCAACCGACCCCAGCCGCCCCCACCCACCGCCCCACCCCACCGACCTAAGCCGGAACGATGTTCACCAGCTTCGGCGGCTTGACGATCACCATCCGCACCCCGGCCCCGTCCAGCGCGGACAGCACCGTCGGATCGGCCAGCGCCAGCGCCTTCAGCTCGTCCTCGCCGATGCTCGGCGGGACGTCCAGGCGGGCCCGTACCTTGCCCTTGATCTGCACGACGCAGGTGACCGTGTCCTCGACCAGGTAGGCCGGGTCCGCCTGCGGGAACGCCTCGTAGGTGACCGTGTCGCCGTGCCCCAGCCGGGACCACAGCTCCTCGGCCACGTGCGGCACCAGCGGCGCGACCATCAGGACCAGCTTCTCCGCGATCTCGCGCGGTACGGCCGGCAGCTTGACCAGCGCGTTGTTCAGCTCGATCGCCTTGGCGATGGCGGTGTTGAAGCGCAGCGCGTCCATGTCCCGCCGCATGCCGTCGATCGCCTTGTGGGTGGCCCGCAGCGTGGCCTCGTCGGCCGGCTCGTCGACCACGGTCGGCGCGCCCGTGCGCTCGTCCACGATGTTGCGCCACAGCCGCTGCAGGAAGCGGTACGAGCCGACCACCGCGCGGGTGTCCCATGGCCGGGAGATCTCCAGCGGGCCCATCGACATCTCGTACAGGCGCAGCGTGTCCGCGCCGTACTCCTCGGCCATCTGGTCGGGCGTCACCGAGTTCTTCAGCGACTTGCCCATCTTCCCGTACTCGCGGCTGACCGCCTGCTCGCCCAGGAAGAACTTCCCGTCCCGCTCCTCGACTTCGCTCGCCTCGACGTACACGCCGCGCTCGTCCTTGTACGCGAACGCCTGGATGTAGCCCTGGTTGAACAGCTTGTGGAACGGCTCGGACGAGGACACGTGGCCCAGGTCGAACAGCACCTTGTGCCAGAAGCGCGAGTACAGCAGGTGCAGCACCGCGTGCTCGACGCCGCCGACGTACAGGTCCACGCCGCCGGTGTGACCCTCGTGCTTCGGCCCCATCCAGTACTTCTCGACCTCGGGGTCGACCAGCACCTCGGTGTTGGTCGGGTCCAGGTAGCGCAGCTCGTACCAGCACGAACCGGCCCAGTTGGGCATGGTGTTGGTCTCGCGGCGGTACTGCCGGGGTCCGTCGCCCAGGTCCAGCGTGACGTTCACCCAGTCGGCGTTGCGCGACAGCGGCGTCTCCGGCTTGGTGTCCGCGTCGTCCGGGTCGAAGGTGCGCGGGCGGTAGTCGTCGATCTCGGGCAGTTCGACGGGCAGCATCGAGTCCGGCAGCGCGTGCGCGACACCGTCCTCGTCGAACACGATCGGGAACGGCTCGCCCCAGTAACGCTGCCGGGAGAACAGCCAGTCGCGCAGCTTGAAGTTGATCGTGCCCTCGCCGATGCCGCGCTCGGCCAGCCACTCGGTGATCGCCTTCTTGGCGTCGACCACGCCCAGGCCGTCCAGGGAGATGCCCTCGCCGGAGCTGTTCACCAGCTTCGCGTCGTAGGACACGAACGCGTCGGCCCAGTCGGTGGTGTCGTCGATCGAGCGGTCGTCGGTGGGCTGCACCACGCAGCGGATCGGCAGCTCGAAGGCGCGCGCGAACTCGAAGTCGCGGTGGTCGTGCGCGGGCACCGCCATGATCGCGCCGGTGCCGTAGCCCATCAGCACGTAGTCGGCGATGAAGACCGGCACCCGCGCGCCGTCGACCGGGTTGGTCGCATAGGCGCCGGTGAAGACGCCGGTCTTGTCCTTGCCCTCGCTCTGTCGCTCGACGTCGCTCTTGGAGCCGGCGAATCGGCGGTACGCCGCGACCGCCTCGCCCGGGGTGTCCGCGCCGCCCGTCCACACCGCCGGGATGCCCTCGGGCCAGGCGTCCGCAACGATGGCGTCGACCAGTTCGTGCTCCGGCGCCAGCACCATGTAGGTGGCGCCGAACAGCGTGTCGGGCCGGGTCGTGAAGACCTCGATCGGCGCCGCGTCGGTGGCGAAGGAGACCTTGGCGCCCTCGGATCGGCCGATCCAGTTGCGCTGCATGATCTTGATCGGCTCGGGCCAGTCCAGCTTGTCCAGATCGCCCAGCAGGCGGTCGGAGTACGCGGTGATCCGCATCATCCACTGCCGCAGGTTGGACTTGAACACGGGGAAGTTGCCGCGCTCGCTGCGGCCGTCGGCGGTGACCTCCTCGTTGGCCAGCACGGTGCCCAGGCCCGGCGCCCAGTTGACCGGGGCCTGCGAGACGTACGCCAGGCGGTACTCGTCCAGCACGGCCGAGCGCTCGGTGCCGGTCAGGTCGGCCCACGCGCGCCCGTCCGGGGTGGCCCGGTCGCCCTTCTCGAACTGCTCGACCAGTTCGGCGATCGGGCGGGCACGACCGACGCCGCCGTCCGCACCGGGCGCCTCGGGGTCGTACCAGGAGTTGAAGATCTGCAGGAAGATCCACTGCGTCCAGCGGTAGTACGCCGGGTCGGTGGTGGCCACCGAGCGGCGCTGGTCGTGGCCCAGGCCCAGCCGGCGCAGCTGGCGGCGCATGTTGGCGATGTTCGCCTCGGTGGTCACCCGCGGGTGCGTGCCGGTCTGCACCGCGTACTGCTCGGCGGGCAGGCCGAACGCGTCGTAGCCCAGGGTGTGCAGCACGTTGTGGCCGGTCATGCGCTTGAACCGGGCGTATACGTCGGTCGCGATGAAGCCCAGCGGGTGTCCGACATGCAGGCCCACACCCGAGGGGTAGGGGAACATGTCCATCACCATCATCTTGGGCCGGCCGGCGACCTTCTCCGGCTCGGCCAGCGGACCGGCCGGGTTCGGCGCCTCGAACGTGCCGTCGGCCTCCCAACGGTCCTGCCACCGCGCCTCGATGTCGCCGGCCAGGACGGCGTTGTAGCGGTAGGGCTCGGTCGGGGCGTCGGTGTTGCCGGCAGAACCCTGCGTCATCTCGGTCATCGTCCTCAACCATCGGGGTGTGGGCAGCCTTCGGCTGCTTCCGGTTTCGTCGCTTGCGCGAAGCGACCGTTTCTGGAAACGAAAAGACCCCTCGCTCAGGAGGGGTCGCCGCGCCGAGTCGGGTGGGAGCGGTCCTCCACCCGGCCTGCTCAGCGCGGCCCGGTAAGCAGCAGTACGGCACGCATGCCCTCAGGTTACCGCAGGCGGCCCGAGGTTACTTCAATACGGTCGCGGCCCGGTGACGGCACCCGGGCCGACGCGTTCACGGTCCCGAGGCGGCCGGGTGGCGGCACCGGCGCGGCCACCACGGTCCCCGGCCCCGCGCCGCCACGGTCCGGTCACAGCCCCGGAGCCGGCCCGGTGGACAGCGACAACACCAGCAACATCTGGGCGAGGTGGTAGGCGACCACGATCAACACCGGCGCGTACGGCGTCGGGGCACGGAACCGGTTCCAGCCGACCAGGGTGTCGCAGACGTAGAACAGGAACGCGCCGGCCACCGCACTCGGTCGGCCGGTGGCCGCCGCGGCGACCACCATCAGCGAGACCACGCCGACGTAGAGCAGCACCATGCCGACGTAGGTGGGCGCGCTCTCGCGTGCGCCGGTGACCAGGCGCACCGCGTAGGCAGCCGCCGCGAACAGCACGACCACGATGCCGGCGGCGGCCCACAACCAGGACCACCCCATGCGTTGGAAGCCCGCGACGTAGCCGACGTGGGCGAGCAGCGAGGCCGCGACCGCGCCGGCGAACCAGCGCGGGGCGAGCAGGTCGCGCAGCAGCGACAGCGCGAGCGCGACGCTGAACAACGCGCGCAGTGCCCCCTCGACCTCGTCGAACGACCAGACGACGACCACCAGGGCACAGATCACCGCGGCCTTCAGGAGGCGATCGAGGGGGAGCCGATCGAGCGGGAGACGTCCCCGGGCGACGACCACCCAGTCGGCGACCGCGAGCAGGCTCGCGAGCACCAGCACGAGTACTGCGGTGAGGGTCACGTCCGGCGACACTACTGGCCGGAAACCGGACCATTCGCCCACTCGTTCGACCCGTCACGCAACCGTGACGGGAAAGACCTCAATCGTGATCACCCGGTGCCCGCGGAACCGGTCCGCGCCCGCTCACCCACCCGCCGGCGCCCGCTCGGATCCGACCGATCAGGGCTCCGACGAAGCGGCCGGCCCGCGCATGCGCGTGGCCGCGCTCACATGCGCTCGAAGCCGCGAAACAGTTCCCAGTCGGTGACCGCCGCGTCGTAGGCGGCGAGTTCGACCCGGGCCGCATGTCGGCGCCGACCACGGGCACGTACGTGGCGACGGCCATCGAGCGGGTGCGGCTCGAACTGCTCGTACCGTTCGCGATCGACATCGACTCGGCCTCGCCGGCGCGCCGAGTGTTCAGGCCTGCGGCGGATGCGGCGGCGTCGCTCGGGCGTAGCGGGTGGCCAAGGTGCGTAGGTGGGCGACCAGTTCCGGAGGGTCGGTGACGTCGAAGTCGTGGCCGAGCATGCCCAGGTGCACGGCCAGGTTGTCGAGCGAGTCGGCGCCGGTGTCCAGGACGCAGGTGTCGGCGTCGATCGGCTCGACCGTGCCGACGGCCGGGTTGATCCGGTCCAGGACCTCGGCGGCGGGCGCGTGCACGAGGACGCGGGCGCGGTGGCGCCACGCGGCGGCGGAAACCTTGCCCGCGACGTAGGTCGCCGCGTCGCCGTCCGGGTCCTCGCGCGGCGCGAACCTGGGGCCGGTGGGGGTGCGCGGGGTGATCCGGTCGACCCGGAAGGTGCGCCAGTCGTCGCGGTCCACGTCCCACGCGACCAGATACCAGCGTCGGCCCCAGTTGACCACGCGTTGCGGCTCGACGGTGCGCCGGGTGACCTGCCCGGCGTGGTCGAGATAGTCCAGGCGCAGCCGCTCGTGGTCCCGGCAGGCCGCGACCAGGGCGGTGAGCACATCGGTGTCCACCTTCGCGCTCGGCCGGTCCGCGGGCACCGGCACCGCGTACCGCTGCAACGTCCGCACCCGTCGGCGCAGCCGCGCCGGCAGTACCTGTTCCAGTTTGGCCAGTGCCTGTATGGAGGTCTCCTCCATGCCCGCCATCGCGCCTCGGGCGACCGTGCCCAGCCCGATGGTGACCGCGACCGCCTCGTCGTCGGTCAACAACAGCGGCGGCATCGCGGCGCCGGCGGCCAGCCGATAGCCGCCGGTGGACCCGCGGGTGGCATCGACCGGGTAGCCGAGTTCGCGCAGCCGCTCGACGTCCTTGCGGATCGTGCGACCGGTCACGCCCAGGCGTTCGGCCAGTTCCGAACCGGGCCACTCCCGCGAGGTCTGGAGCAGGGACAACAGGCGCAGCAGGCGCGCGGAGGTTTCCAACATTTTCTCAGCCTGACGCTTCAATAGGAACGTAGTGTTCCCAATGGGATCCTAGTCTTCTTCTCATGGAGACCAGCAGCAACACCGCAGCCGAGACCGTCACCGCCGACGCCACCGCGATCCGCCCCTTCCGGATCGGGGTTGCCCAGGCCGAACTCGACGACCTGCGCGATCGCCTCGCCCGCACCCGCTGGGCCGCCGACGTCCCGGGCGTGCCCGGCTGGACGCGCGGGGTGCCGGCGGACTACCTCCGGAGTCTGGCGGCGTACTGGGCGGACGGATTCGACTGGCGCAAGGCGGAGGCCCGGCTGAACGAGTTCCCGCAGTTCGTCACCGAAATCGACGGCCAGGAGGTCCACTTCGCACATGTGCGCTCGGCCCGTGCCGACGCCCCCGCGCTGTTGTTGATCCACGACTGGCCGGGCTCGTTCGTGCAGTTCGTCGACGTGATCGAGCCGCTGTCGCGCGACTTCCACGTCGTGGTCACCGACACCCCGGGCGTCGGCTTCTCCGGCCCGCTGTCCGGTCCCGGGTGGAACACCGGCCGGATCGCGGGTGCGTTCACCGAGTTGATGGCGCGCCTGGGCTACGCGCGCTACGGCGTGCAGGGCAACGGCGGCGGTGCGTGGATCGCCGGCGAGATGGGTCGGATCGCGCCGGAGAACATCATCGGGATCCACGTCAACGGCCTGGTCACCTTCCCGTCCGAGGACCCGGCCGACTTCGTCGGGTTGACCGAGGGCGAACAGTCCAGGCTCGCCCGGCTCCAGGAGTTCCGGGACGACAAGATGGGCTTCAACGCGATCCAGTCGACCCGGCCGCAGACGCTCGCCCACGGGCTGCACGACTCCCCGGTCGGCCAGCTCGCGTGGATCGTGGAGAAGTTCAAGGAGTGGACGGACACCGCGAGCGAGCTGCCCGAGGACGCGGTGGACCGGGACACCCTGCTCACGAACGTCAGCCTGTACTGGTTCACCGGCACGGCCGGTTCCTCGGCCAACCTCTACTACGAGATGGCGCACGACCCGAGTGCGTGGGCACCCAAGGAGCGCGGCACGGTACCGACGGCGGTGGCCGTGGCGCTGCCGCAGGACGTGGCGATCCGTCGGTTCGCCGAACGCGACCACAACGTGGTGCGCTGGACCGAGTTCGAGCGCGGCGGCAACTTCCTGTCGCTGGAGCAGCCGGAGCTGCTGATCGGCGACATCCGGGAGTTCTTCGCGGAGCTGGACCGGTAACGCTCGTCGAACCGATCGGGCGAGCCGAAACGATCGGGCGACCCGAAACGACCGAAGGCCGCTTCCTGAGGGAAGCGGCCTTCGGGATTGCCGTGGAGCTACGGAGAATTGAACTCCGGACCTCTTGCATGCCATGCAAGCGCTCTACCAACTGAGCTACAGCCCCGCGTGAATACGTCACAAGTCTACCGGGTCGGCCGCAGTGCTCACGACCAAGGGGGTCCGCAGCGGCGCCGGTTTGCGCAGCGGCCCGACCATCCGCAGCAGCACCGCGGCGGTGAGGCCGCACAGCGTCGCGAACAGGTGGCCGAAGTCCCAGATGGTGTGGTCCACGATCACCGGCAGGCCGACCGAGACGAACATCACCGCGGCGCCCGCGAGGCGGATCCAGCCGGACATGATCAGCACCGCCGCCGCGCACGAGCCCACCTCGACGTAGCTCACCCCCACATCGGTCGCGAACGCGATCCTGTCCGGGAGACGGCCCGCCTCGATCGCCCCCTTCTCCACGGCGGCCGTCAACAACGACCCGAACACGTGCCCGCTCGCCCCGATCAACAACATCCTGGGCGACCCGTAGCGGCGTTCCGCCCAGGCCACCAGCGTGCCGAACACGACCACGTAGCCGGCCAGTCCCGAGCCGTGGTCGGCGACCCAGAACGCGCTGGTGAGCAGCGCCTCCAGCGGATCGTCGCCGAGCCGGAGCAGGTTGGTGCTGTTCAGCTTGGTGAGCAGGTCGATCAGCCGGGGCGGGGACGTGCGTTGCACCACGGTGGACGCGGTGAAGACGGCGATGTAGGTGAAGGTGATCGGCGCGGACAACACCCACGCGTGCAACCGTGCGGTCCACGGGCTCAGCACCCGCACGCAGCGCCGGGCCCAGCCCCAGCGGCGGCCGAGACCGCGCAGTACGTACCACGCGACGACAAGGCCCAGCCCGAGTCCGACGGTCACCCGCCTCCGGTGCCCGCACACGATCGAACGCAATCGTGGGGGGGTGGCATGGGGGCGAGGGGCTACGCCGTGGTGCGGAAGCGGGCGCGGTAGGTGGAGGGGGTGATGCCGAGGCGGCGGAGGAAGGCTCGGCGGAGCGACTCGTCGCTGCCGAGGCCGCTGTGGGTGGCGGCGGCGGTGACCGTGGCGCCGGCTGCCAGGAGGGATTGGGCTGCCTCGATGCGCACGGCCTCGACGTAGACCGCGGGGGTCGAGCCGACCCGCTCGTGGAACAGGCGGGTGAGGTGGCGTGGGCTGAAGCCGCTCAGCCGGGCGAGGGCGGGCAGCGAGTGGTCGGCCGTCGGGTCCGCGGCCACCGCGTCCAGGACCGGGCGCAGCGGGTCGTCGGCGCCGGCGCGGGCCCGGGAGGGCACCGAGAACTGCGATTGGCCGCCCGGTCGGCGCAGGAACACCACCAGGTCGCGGGCCACCTCGCGGGCCAGATCGGCGCCCTCGTCGGCCTCGACCAGGGCCAGTGCGAGGTCGATGCCGGCGGTCACCCCCGCGGACGTGTACACCGAGCCGTCCCGGACGAAGATCGCGTCCGGCTCGACCGAGACGCTCGGATACCGCCTGGCCAGCACCGCCGTGTGCCGCCAGTGCGTCACGGCCCGACGCCCGTCGAGCAGCCCCGCCCGGGCGAGCAGGAACGCGCCGGTGCACACCGACGCGATCCGCCCGGAGGTCGCGGCGAGCGTGGTCACCGCCTCCAGGAGTTCCGCCGACGGCGCCCGGTGCGGGAAGTCGACCGACCCCGGCACGACCAGCGTGTGGGCGCCGTCGATCTCCGCCGCGGCCGCGTCGACCACCAGCCGGGTGCCCGCCGACGTGGTCACCGGCGCGCCGGTCGGCGAGCACAGCGTCAGCGTGTACGCGCCGCCCAGCCGCTCAGCCGTGCCGAACACCTCCAGGGGCGCGGTCACGTCCATCAGCCGGACCCCGTCGTACCCGAGCACCGCCACGTTCCTTCGTCGCATGACCTCGACGCTACCTGCCGGCCGTGTCCGAATGCGAGGGATCGGTGTCCGGATGGACATGGCGCCGATCGGGCCCGCGGAGAGAGGCTCAAGGCACCGAAACAAACCGCCTCGCCTCGGAAAGGACCGCCCTCATGCCCGACCGCATCGCCGACGTCGACATCCCCGACAGCGCGCTCGCCAAGGAGGCCACCGAATTGGTCCGGGACACCGCCGGACCGCTGCTGTACGACCACTCGCGCCGCGTGTACCTGTTCGGCGCCCTCCAGGGACGCCGAAGAGATCTGGACTTCGACCCCGAACTGCTCTACGTGGGCGCGATGTTCCACGACCTCGGGCTGACCGCCGGGTACCGGGCCTCGCAGCAGCGCTTCGAACTCGACGGCGCGGACGCCGCCCGCGACTTCGTGCTGCGGCACGGCCTGTCCGCCGACCGCGCGCGGATCGTGTGGACCGCCATCGCGCTGCACACCACCCCGGAAATCCCGACCCGGATGGAGCCGGAGGTGGCACTGGTGACCGCCGGCGTCGAGCTGGACGTGCTCGGCCTGGGCCTCGACGACATCCCGGCTCCGGCGCGCGCCGCCGTGGTCGCCGCGCACCCCCGCCCGGACTTCGAGCGGAGGATCCTGCGGGCCTTCACCGAGGGCATCGAACACCGCCCGCAGACCACGTTCGGCAACGTCAAGGCCGATGTGCTCGACCGGTTCGTACCTGGCTTCGAGCGAACGAACTTCGTCGACGTGATCGAGCAGTCGGGGTGGTCGGAGTGAAGCCGCCGCTGCCCCCGTTCACCGAGGCCGACGCGCGGGCCAAGGTGCAGGCCGCCGAGGACGCCTGGAACACCCGCGATCCCGAACGCGTCGCGCTCGCCTACACACCCGACTCGGTCTGGCGCAATCGCGACCGGTTCGTCACCGGGCGCGCGGCGATCGTGGCCTTCCTGACCGAGAAGTGGGCCCGCGAGCACGACTACGCACTGCGCAAGGAACTGTGGGCGTACACCGCCGACCGGATCGCGGTGCGCTTCCAGTACGAGTGGCACGACGGCGCGGGCGGCTTCCGGCGCAGCTACGGCAACGAGTTGTGGGAGTTCGCCGAGGACGGTCTGATGCGGCGGCGCGAGGCGAGCATCAACGACGTGGTGATCGCCGAGGCCGACCGCCGCATCCACGGGCCGCGCCCGGTCGAGGAACACGGGATCACCTTCCCGCTCGCGTGACCGCGCCGGGGCGGGGCGGAGCCGGGTGGAACCGGGCCTGGGCCAAGGCCTAGGCCTGGTCCGCGCGGCTGCCGCACTCGGCTGCCCACGGGTGGGTCAGTTCCTGGCAGCGGCGCCAGAACCAGGCGCGGTCCGGCCGGCTCTCCCGGGTCGCCGTCCGGTAGTGGGTCGGCCGCGGGGCCCGGTCCTGCCAGAACAGGCCGGTCTCGCGGCCCGGTTCGTCGGCCGCGCACAACCACACGGCGGTGTCCGCGCCCTGTTCCGGAGTGCGCAGCAGGGGCGCGGTCAGCCGGCGGAAGGTCGGCATCGACGCACGCAGGCCCGGGGTGTCCACCCACCCCGGGTGGGTGGCGTGCACGACCGGGCCGCCGGCGCCCAGGTGTTCGGCCCACAGCTCGGTGAGCACGACCTGCATGCGTTTGGTGCGCGCGTACGCGACGGTCGCCCGGTACGGGCCGCGTTGGTACTCGATGTCGTCCACCGGCAACCGCTGGGTGTACATCCCGCCCGAGCTCATCCACACCACCCGCGCGCAGGACGCGGGGTCGGCGGCCACGAGGCGGCTGAGCAGGTGCGGCCCGAGCACGTGCACGGCGAGCGACAACTCGTGTCCCTCGGCGGTCTCGGTGCGCTCGGCGGGCATCGCACCGGCGTTGTGCACCAAGGCGTGCAGCGGGCCGTGTTCGGAGCGCAGCGCCTTGGCGAACCTGGCCACGTCCGGCAGGCTGCCCACGTCGCAGCGGCGCACGGTCGCCTCGGCGCCCGGGACCCGGTCCAGCACCCGCCGACGGGCCGCCTCGGTGCGCTCCTCGTCACGTCCGACCAGGACCACGGTCGCGCCGAGCCGGGCCAGGCCGGTCACCGCCGCCTCGCCGATGCCGGAGGACGCGCCGGTCACCACGACGGTCCGCCCCTTGAGCGCCGCCGGCTCCGGATCGCCGGGAAACCCGGCCCGCCGGCGCACCCCGTACCCGATCCGGCTGTATCCGGGCACGATCGTCCGGTCCATCGCCCGCTCCCAGAACCGACTCTCCGTCATCGCACGCTCACCTTCGTCGTAGTCACGGAGAGACCATGCCCGGTACGGGGCTTTCATACTATTTACGGCGGACTCGGCGCCGACCCTGCCCCCACCCGTACGGCGCACGCCTGGTCCGCCGCCCACCCACGAAGCACCCGGATACGAGAAAGACCGCCTCCCGGACGGATCCGGGAGGCGGTCTTGTCTGTGGAGCTACGGAGAATTGAACTCCGGACCTCTTGCATGCCATGCAAGCGCTCTACCAACTGAGCTACAGCCCCGCTATTCAACTGGGCCGACCGGCTTACCCGCTCGACCACGAGTACTTTACACGCTCCCCCGCGCCGCATCCAAACGCCTTTGCCGGGGCCGGTCCCGGGAGGCCCCGGGGTCCGCGGTGTGTCCCCCGCGGACCCCGGAGGCGACTCAGAAGCTGCCGACGGGCCGGGTCATCCCGGCCATCGCACCACCGTCGACGACCAGCTCGGTGCCGGTGAGGTAGGACGCCGCGTCGGAGGCGACGAAGGCGACCACCTCGGCGACCTCCTCCGGCGCGGCGATCCGGCGCAGCGGGACGGACGGGAACCGGCCCGCGCCCTGTTCCAGGCCGACCGCGGCGATCATCGGGGTGTCGATCGTGCCCGGGTGTACCGAGTTGACCCGGATGCCGTGCTCACCGACCTCCAGGGCGACCGTCTTGGACAGGCCGCGTACGGCCCACTTGGTCGCACCGTAGGCCGCATGCCCCGGCATGCCCTCCAGGCCGGCCTGCGAGGAGATGTTGACGATCGAGCCGCCGCCGCGCTCCTTCATCGCGGGCAGCACCGCCTGCATCCCGTGCCAGACGCCGAAGAAGTTGACCTGGAGGATGCGCTCGACCCGCTCGGGCGTCTCGTCCGCGAAGCCCTTGGTCCAGTAGATCGCGGCGTTGTTGACCAGGATGTCGAGGCCGCCGAACTCGGCGACGGCGACGGCGACCACCTCGGCCCAGTCGGCCGGATCCGAGACGTCGTGCCGGACGAAGCGCGCGGCCTCGCCCAGCTCCGCGGCGATCTTCGTACCCTCCTCCACCAACAGGTCGGTCAGCACGACCCGGGCGCCGTGCGCGACGAACAGCCGGGCCTCGGCCGCGCCCTGGCCGCGTGCGGCGCCGGTGATTATCGCGACCTTGCCGGTCAGATCCGCCATGGGATGCCACCTTTCCTCGATCGATGCGAACGCTGCGACGTCACGGCCGCCATCCCGTCAGCCGCCCATCACGTACTTCACCGTCGGCCCGGTGGTCCAGCCGCCGTCCACGGCCAGCTCCGCGCCGGTCACGTAGGACGCGGCGTCGGAGAGCAGGAAGGCGACCGCCGAGCCGATCTCGCTCGGCTCGCCGACCCGGCCCATCGGGGTGTTCGGGTAGTTGCCCTCGCCGCGCAGGATGCCCACCGACGAGGTCATCGGCGTGTAGACCATGCCGGGGTGCACCGAGTTGACCCGGATCCCGGCCGTGCCCAGTTCGACCGCGGCGACCTTGCTCATTCCGCGCACCGCCCACTTGGACGCGCCGTAGGAGCCGGTCATCGCCAGGCCCATCAGGCCGGCCGCGGAGGAGATGTTGACGATCGAGCCGCCGCCGCCCGCCTTCAGGTGCGGGATGACCGCCTGCATGCCCAGCCAGACGCCGGTCAGGTTGACCTTGATCACGAACTCGAAGTGTTCGAGCGTCTCGGTGTCGAACATCGCGCCGGTGGACACGCCCGCGTTGTTGACCAGCCCGTCGACCCGGCCGAACTCGGCGATCGTGAAGTCCACGACCGCCTTCCACTGCTCCTCGCTGGTCACGTCGTGCTTGTGGAAGCGCGCGTTCGCGCCCAGGGCGGCGGCCGTGTCGGCGCCCTCGTCCAGCAGGTCGGAGATCACCACGCGCCCGCCGCCGGCGACGACCTGCTCGGCCGCGGCGGCGCCCAGCCCGCGGGCGCCACCGGTGACGATGACGACCTTGTCGGTCAGGTTGGGGCCCTGGAGTTCAGCCATGATGCGTTCCTTCGATCTGTGCCTGCCGACTTCTCGGCTCGCATTTGCATAGTACAACTAAGCAAATCCGACGAACAAACGAACGGTTGCCGAGTGGCCACCGCGTGCCGCGGCCGTTACCCCCGCACCGGCGGCACGATGCCCGCCATCGAGCCCCCGTCGATGACGAACTCGGTCCCGGTGATCCAGGAGGACTCGTCCGACGCGAGGAAGACCACCAACTCGCCGATGTCCTCCGGCTCGCCGACCCGACGCAGCGGCACGGTCGGGAAGTTGCCCGCGCCGCGCGTGAAGCGGTTGCCGATCATCGGTGTGTCGACGGCGCCGGGATGCACCGAGTTGACCCGGATCCCGTACTCGCCCAGTTCCAGCGCTGCGGTCTTGGTCAGTCCGCGGATCGCCCACTTGGAGGACCCGTAGGCCGCATGCCCCGGGATGCCCTGGAGCCCCGCGAGCGAGGAGATGTTCACGATCGACCCGCCGCCGTCGGCCCGCATCAGCGGGGCCACCGCCTGGATGCCGTGGAAGGTGCCGAACAGGTTGACCTTGAGAATGCGATCCAGCCCCTCGGGCGTCTCCTCCAGGATCGGCTTGGTCCACAGGATGCCCGCGTTGTTGACCAGGACGTGCACACCGCCGAACTCGCGCACGGCGACCTCGACGACCGCCGCCCAGTCCGCCGCATCCGAGACGTCGTGGCGCACGAACCGTGCCGCGTCCCCGATCCCGGCGGCGACCGCGGTCCCCTCCTCCACCAGCAGGTCGGTCACCACGACCTTCGCCCCGCGCGCGGCCAACAACCGCGCCTCGGCCTCGCCCTGCCCCCGCGCCGCCCCGGTGACGATCGCCACCTTGCCCCTCAGATCAGCCATGCGTACCGCCTCCGCAGGTTCCGTCCTCGACCCGACCACAAACCGCGCCCGACAAGCGGCCCGGCCGGACCCGGTCCTCCGCACCGGATCCGACCGGGCCGGTCTCGTCCGGGACGACCACGGCGTGCGTACCACGCCCCGAACGAAGTCTCGATCCCCGTGCACCGACCCACCGGGGCCGGCCCGCCCGTCAGGCCCCGTACTTGGCCCGGAAGTGCGGGATGACCTTCTCGCCCCAGATGCGGATCGTCTCCATGCAGTCCTCCTGCGGGATCGTGCCCATCTGGATCAGGCACATGATCTCGTCGGCGCCCGCGTCGATCAGCTTCTGCACGTAGCCGATCGCGTCCTCGGCCGTGCCGTAGGCGTGGTTGATGTTGTACGTGGCGGTCGCGTTCACCGTGACCGGGATCTTCGCCTCGTGCAGCATGGCGACCTGCTGCTCGGCGGCCTCGTTGATGATCGCCACCTCGTCCCGGCCCTCGACCACGGCCTCGTCCGGGATGCCGGACTTGCCGCCGGAGAACCAGTGCGCGATCGACTGGGCGAAGAAGCGCTGGCCGCGGGCGCCCACCTGGCGGGCGCGGGCGCCGTCCTCCGAGACGATCGTCGGACACAGCGCGACCAGGTGGTCGTTGGTGACCGAGGACACGAACCGCTCGCCGGTGCGCTCCTTGATCGCGTCCCGGTAGATCTGGTTGAGGTTCGCCACCTCCTCGGGACCGGCGAACCCGAGCACCAGCGCGCCGACGCCGTACTCCGCCGCCTCGACCAGGCTCGGCTGCTTGCTGCAGGCCAGGAACAGCGGCGGGTGCGGAGTCTGCACCGGGCGCGGCAGGATCGGGTGCGAGCCCTCGATGTCGAGCACGTCGCCGTGCCAGACCAGTTCGTCCTGCTGCCACGCGGCGCCGATGATCCGCAGCGCCTCCTCGACCTGGGCCTTGGTCTGCTCGATGTCCACCCCGCACAGCGAGGACTCCTGGAGCGTGCCGCCGCGGGCCGCGCCGACGTCGAGCCGGCCGCCGGAGAGCGTGTCGAGCATGCCGATCCGCTCGGCGACCCGGGCCGGGTGGTTGAAGTTGAACGGCATGCAGACCGCGCCGTGCGCGATCCGGATCCGGCTGGTCCGCGCGGCCACCCAGGTCAGGAAGATCTCCGGAGCGCTCATGTGCGAGTACCACTTGGTCGAGTGGTGCTCGACCGCCCAGATCCGGTCGAAGCCCATCTGCTCGGCGTATACGGCCTGATCCACGGAGTTGAGGATGACCTCGCGCTCGTGCTCTGCCGTGGGGTTGGCCATCTGGGCTTCGAAGATCATCGAGAACTGCATGCCGTACTCCTGGTGCGCGAGGCGTGGAATACTTCAATTAGATATATGACGACCAGTCAGGTCAATAGGCGGCTGACGTAGAATCAGAAAAAGTTGACGCGTACCGATGGAGGCCACGATGACGGGGGATCCGCTCCCGAAACTGCCCGCAACCGCGTGGGCCGTACTCGGCCTCTTGTCGTTCCCGGGCGAGCGCTCCGGATACGACCTCAAGAAGTGGGCCGACGCGTCCCTGCGCTTCTTCTACTGGAGCCCGGCGCTGAGTCAGATCTACAGCGAACTCAAGCGCCTGGAGCAACTCGGCTTCGCCGTCTCCCGCATCGCGTCCCAGGACGAACTGCGCAACAAGCGGCTGTACAGCATCACCGCATCCGGCCAGGAGGCCCTGGCGGCCTGGACCCGGGAGACCCCGGCCGGACCGCCCGTGCTCAAGCACGGCGTCGCACTGCGGGTCTGGCTCGGCCACCTCAGCGAGCCGGAGGAACTGCGCAAGACACTGGTGGAGCACCGCGACTACGCGGCGGGCACGCTGGACGAGGTGCGCGCGAGCGAGGACTCCGCCCAGGACCGCTGGCCCTTCCCGGCCCTGGTGCTCAAGTGGAGCGAGCGCTACTGGCAGGCCGAACGCGATCTCGCCGACGGCATGCTCGCCGACCTGGAGGAGTTGTACCGCAAGCAGGCCGGGGAGGGCTGAGCACACGCACCGCCGGCGCCGGACGACGAAAACGATCCCGGAGTCGAGGGAAGCGGCCCCATCGGGGCGCCCTCGACTCCGGGATCGTTCTCGTCCGCGACCGGATCGGTCGTCCTCGTCGCGGCCGGCTCAGACGTCGTCGCCGATGACCGGCTCGGGCAGGGTGCCGGCGTTGTGCTCCAGGAGCCGCCATCCGCGCGCCCCGGGGCCGAGCACCGACCAGCAGCAGTTGGACAGCGCGCCCAGCGCGCTCCAGGTCTCCCGGGGCAGGCCCAGCATCGCGCCGAGTCCGCAGCGAATCGCGCCGCCGTGCGAGACGACCACGAGCGTGCCGTCCTCCGGCAGCTTCTCCACCGCGAGCCCGATCGCCTCGGCCATCCGCTCGGCGACCTCGCTCTCCAACTCGCCGCCGCCGCGCCGCACCGGTTCACCGCGCCGCCAGGCGGCGAACTGCTCGGGGAAGGTCTCCTCGATCTCCCGGTTGGTCAGCCCCTGCCACTCCCCCGCGTACGTCTCGCGCAGCGCGGGATCCAGGATGACCGGGACGTCGACCAGCCGGGCGAGTTCGGCGGCGGTGTCCACCGCGCGGGTCAGGTCGGACGCCACGATCGCGTCCGGACGCAGCGCCGCGAGCAGCCGGGCCGAGCGCCGGGCCTGGGCCAGCCCCTCGTCGGTCAGCGGGATGTCGGTCTGCCCCTGGAAGCGCCGCTCGACGTTCCACGTGGTCTGGCCGTGCCGCCACAGCAGGACACGGCGCCCCTTCCCGCTCAGAGCGCGCCCTCCGCCGCCTCCGCGGCCTTGGCCTGCTCGTTGCCCAGCCGCACCGATTCGGGCAGCTCGATGCGCGGGCAGTCCTTCCACAACTTCTCGAGCGAGTAGTAGGCCCGCTCCTCGGCGTGCTGGACGTGCACCACGATGTCGATGTAGTCGAGGAGGATCCAGCGCCCTTCGCGCTCACCCTCGCGACGGACCGGCTTGGCGCCGAGCCCGCGCAACGCTTCCTCGACCTCGTCCATGATCGCCTTGACCTGGCGGTCGTTGGACGCGGAGGCGAGCACGAACACGTCGGTGATCGTGACGACCTCGCTCACGTCGTAGGCGACGACGTCGGTGGCGAGCTTCTCTGCACATGCCACGGCAGCCGCGGTGGCGAGCTCCAGGGCGTGGGGGGTTGCGGTCACGATTCGCTTCCTGCGGACGACAAGGGGATTACCGTTCAGGGTCTCACACGCGGGGCGTGCGACGGCCACTCGTTATTCGCGCGTTCCCGACCGACGCCCGTTCGCGGACCCCGGTGTCGACCGCCGCCGACCCGCCGCGGCGAAGTGCGGCCGACCCCGAACCGGTGTCCGGGGTCGGCCGCACCCGTGGCTAGGGCTTGTTCGGGGTGTAGTCCTGCCCGAGCGTGACCACCACGTCGGCGAGCATCTCGCCGGTGGCCTTCTTCACCGCGGTCGGTGGCAGGCGCAGGGTCAGCGCGACCTGGTCCGCGTCGCCCTTGCGGGCGTCGTCGGCGTACTGCACGGTCGACGCCGGCTGGGTGCGCTTGCCCGCGGCACCACCCGGGACGTACGTGACGCCCGCATTGAGCAACCGCACGTTCGCGTCCTGCTGGGCGCCGGTCTTGCCGCTCGCGTCCTCCACCATCACCCGGACCGGTCCCGCCGCGACCTTGCCCTGGCGTACCGTGCCGCCGAGCAGCTCGCGCACGATCGGCACCGCCGCCGGGCCGTCCAGGATGCCCTCCGGGGACACCGGGAGCGCCCGGACCTGCAATTGCTTCGCCTGGGTGGCCTTGGCCAGATTCGCCAGCAGCACGCTGAGCTTGTCGTCCGGCAACGAGGGGTCGGGCAGGTTGGCCATGTTGGCGAGCAGCGTCAGGATCGCGTCCGGCTGAGTCGGGAACGAGGCCAGCAGGCCCTGGAGGACCCGGCCGAACCGATCGCCGACCACCGCGGGCGCCTCGTTGGGCTGCTTGTAGGTGGCGAAGGCCAGCGCCGCGACGCCGTTCGCGGGATTACGGCCCTGCCCGACCAGCACCTTGCCGTCCGGGCCCTTGACCTCGACGTCGGCGTTGAGCTGGATACCGCCCGCCAGGTCGACCAACCCCTGCAGGACCGGTTCGGAGATCACCCACGAGCCGTCCAGCTTGACGCCGAGCAGGTCGGAAAGTGCATCCCGGGACGCCCCCGGGCCCTCCTCGGCCATCAGCCGGCCGAGCGGGAACGAGTTGTTGTCGGAGTTGACGACCACGACCGAGGACACGCTGACCATGGACGCGGTGTTCTTCGCCGGGTCGACGGTGAGCAGCGCGTTGGCCGAAGCCTGGCCGTCCTTGGCGCGCAGTTGCACCAGCACGCCGCCGTTCTTGCCGGGCGCGGCGACCGCCTTCTCCTCACGGATCCAGGTGTCCCAGGCGAAGTAGCCCCCGACGCCGAGCAGGGCCACCGCGAGCACCACCGTGAGCGCGATCAGTCGCTGCCGGATCGCCCGGCGCTTCTCGTCCCGGCGCTCGGAGCGGGTCTCGGCGAACGACAGCCAGTCGATCACGTCCTCGGCCTGCTCGCTCTCGTCGTCGACGAACGCGAACTCGTCCGAGCCGTAGCCGGGTCGGCCCGGCCGCCCCGGTCCGGGCCGCCGTGCCCTGGGCGCCGGCACCCGGCCGTCCTCGGTCGACGACCCGGACCTGCCGCCGGACCCGGGTCCGGATCCGGACCCTGCCTCGGCCGAACCCGGTGCCGAGGACGTCGGCGCCGAAGCCCCGGAGGCCGCGGACCGCGAACGGTCGGATCGTGAACGGGTCGGCCCGGCCGGCGGGCGAACCGGGATGGAGCCCGCCGCGATCCCGGTCGAGGCCGGATCCGCACCGGCCGCCGGCAGCGGCCCGGCGGGCGCGGGCCGACTCGCCGGCACCTGCGGGGCGGGCGGCTGCTCGTAGTGGGCGGCGGGCTGCTGCGGTTCGTAGTAGCCCTGGGCCGGCTCCGGGTACCCGGTCGCGCCCTGCTGCGGGTCCGGGTAGCCGCCCCGGCCGCCCTGCTGCGGAAACTCCGGGGCGGCATAGGCGGTCGGGTCGTAGCCGCCCTGACCGGCGCCGCCGTAGCCGTTCGGGTCGTACGTCCCGGCGCCTTGGTCGTACCCGTTCGGGTCGTAGCCGCCGGACGGATGGGCCCCGGACCGATAGGCGTTCGGGTCGTACGCGTTCGGGTCGTAGCCGCCCTGGCCATACGCGTTCGGGTCGTACGAGTACTGCTGCGGGGTGAAGCTCACCGGGTCGAGCCCGTCCGGCCCCGGCTGCCCGGGCTGCACCGGCTGCCCGTCGTACGGCGGGTAGCCGCCGTCCGGACCGTACGAGCCGTACCCGGGCTGCCCCTGTGCCTGCGCGCCGTCGCCTCGCCCGGTGTCGTAAGGCTCCTGCGCCTGTCCGCCGTCCCCTCGCTCGGTGCCGTAAGGCTCCCACTCGCGCCGGTCGTCGTTGCTCACGAAGCTCCCCGGTACAGCCGCCGCTTGCTGATGTATTGGACGACCCCGTCCGGCACCAGGTACCAGACCGGATCACCCCCGGCCACCCTTGCACGGATGTCGGTCGACGAGATGGCCAGTGCGGGGACCTCCACCAGGCTCACGCCGCCGTCCGGGAAACCCGGGTCGGACAGAGTGTGCCCCGGACGGGTGCAACCCACGAAATGCGCCAGCTCGAACATCTCGTGCGCGTTGTGCCAGGAAAAGATCTGGGACAGCGCGTCGGCGCCGGTGATGAAGAATATTTCGGTCCCCTCGGGCGAGGACTCGCGCAGGTCGCGCAGTGTGTCGAGGGTGTACGTCTCGCCCGCGCGGTCGATGTCCACCCGGCTCACCGAGAAGGTCGGGTTGGACGCGGTGGCGATCACCGTCATCAGGTAGCGGTCCTCGGGCGAGGACACGTCCTCCGCGGACTTCTGCCACGGCCGCCCGGTCGGCACGAACACCACCTCGTCGAGCCCGAACTGGCCCGCCACCTCGCTCGCGGCGACGAGGTGTCCGTGGTGGATGGGATCGAAGGTGCCGCCCATGACACCGACACGTCTGTTCCGCTCGCTCATGGCGCGAGAATCTATCGGTCCCTACTCCTTGACCGCGCCCGAGGTGATGCCCGCAACGATCCGCTTCTGGAAAACCAGCACCAGGGCGACCACCGGAATGCTCACCACGACCGACGCCGCGGCGATCGCCGCGGTGGGCTGCTGGAACTGCGAGGCACCGGTGAAGAAGGCCAGTGCGGCGGGCACCGTACGCGAGCTGTTGGTCGAGGTCAGCGACACCGAGAAGACGAAGTCGTTCCACGCGAAGAAGAACACCAGGATCGCGGTGGTCACCACGGCGGGCACCGCCATCGGCGCGATCACGTAGCGAAACGCCTGCCATGCGGACGCGCCGTCGATCCGCGCGGCGTCCTCCAGGGCCCACGGGATCTGTTTGAAGAACGAGGTCAGGGTCCAGATCGACAGCGGCATGGTGAAGGACAGATACGGCAGGATCAGCCCGATCCAGGTGTCGAACAGGCCGATGCGGCGCCACATGTCGAACAGCGGACCGACCACCGCGATGGTCGGGAACATCGCGATCGCCAGCGCGCCGAGCAGGATCAGCTTCTTGCCCGGGAACTCCATCCGCACGATCGCGTACGCGGTGCCGGTCGCGCAGGCGACCGCGATCACCGTGGCGATCACCGAGATGCCGATCGAGTTGCGCAGCGCGTCGGTGAACAGGTCGTTCTTGAAGACGGTCCGGTAGTTGTCCCAACTCCAGGTGCTGGGCAGGAACTTCGCGTTGTTGATGTCGTCGCCGCCCTTGAACGACAACGACACCATCCAGGCCAGCGGAAGCACGGTGATCGCGATCACCAGGACGCTGACCAGGACACGGGCGCCCTCCCGGGCCGGGCTGGGCTGACTCACGCGGGACTCCCGAGCTTGCTCACGTCGGTACGGAAGAGCTTGATGAACAGGAACGCGATCAGCAGCACGCAGGCGAACAACAGCACCGAGATCGCCGAACCCAGACCCAGCGCGGTGCGGCTGACCAGTTGCCGGTAGGCCAGGAAGGACACCGTCTCGGTGTCGTTGGCGCCGCCGGTCATCACGAACACCGAGTCGAAGATCCGGAACGCGTCCATCGTGCGAAACAGCAGCGCGACCAGGATGGCCTGCTTCATGATCGGCAGGGTGACCCGGGTGAGCCGCTGCCACGGGCCCGCGCCGTCCACCCGCGCCGCCTCGTGCACGTCCGGGGAGACCTGGATGAGCCCACCGAGCAGCAGCAGCGACATGAACGGCGTGGTCTTCCAGATCTCCGAGAGGGCGATCACGAACAGCGCCGACCAGCGGTGGTCGAACCACGCGATGTCGGTGCCGAACCAGGCGTTGACGAACCCGGTGGACGGATCGAACGCGTAGCGCCAGGCGTAGGCGGAGACCACGGTGACGATGCCGTACGGGATCAGCACGATCGTGCGCAGGGTGCGGCGCAGGTGCAACGCGCGCTGCATCAACTGGGCGAGCCCGAGACCGATCACGAACTCCACCGACACGGTGGCCACGGTCAGCGCCAGCGTGGTCCACACGTCGGTCCACCACAGCGGGTCCTTGAGCACCACCCAGTAGTTGGACAGACCCGCGAACGAGTTCGCGTCCGGTGTGGTCAGCCGCTTGTGGAAGAGCGAGAGCCAACCCGCGTCGACCAGCGGCGCGATCGCGACCAGGATCATGATCGCCACGGCGGGCGCGGAGAGCAGCCACCCGGTGCGCCGCATCCGCTGGGCGTGGTCGAGCTGCTTGCGGGGCTTCTTGTGCCGAGGCGCGGCGTCGGCCGTGGATACCGTGCTCACAGCAGCACCTTGTCGTGCAGGACCCCGGTGATCAGGTCGTCGGTCTCGCGCGGGGCGGTGTTCGGGTCGACGTCCGCGGGCGGGTGGTACATGCGCTGTACGGACGCGGAGACGTCGTTGTAGTACGGGGTGCGCGGGCGCGGGCCGGCCTGCTCGAGCGATTCCTTGATCAGATCGGCCATCGGCAACGCCTCGCGCACTCGCGGGTCGTCGTAGGCGGCGGCCTTGGCCGTGGTCTCCTTGGACTCCAGCATGTAGGTGATCTGGTTCTCCAGCGTGCCCGCGCAGCGCACCGCGCTCACCGCCGCCGCGCTGTGCCTGCCGTACTTGCTGACGCCCAGCGCGATGCCGCCGAAGGGTGGCTTGGAGGCCTTGCCGACGTCGGTCTGCGGGTAGCGCGCCCAGCCGTAGTCGTCGAGCACCTCGCGTGCGAGTTGACCGTCGGCCACCGCCTCGACCGCGGCGCCGCGTGCGTACGTCCAGTTGACCATGAAGCCGCCGGAGCCGGACTGGAACGTGGTCCGGGTGTCGTCCTCGATCGAGGTGGCCAGGTTGGGCGGCGCGGCGGACGAGCGGCCGAGTCGGCGCATGATCTCGGCGGCCCGCTTGCCCGCACCACCCTCCTGGAGCGTGGCCTCGAGGTCGACGCCCTTCTCCACGTCCCGCACGATCGCGCCGCCGGCTCCGGTGACCAGGCCGTTGACCCAGACGGTGATGCCCTCGTAGCGCTTGGCGGGCACCGCGAGGGTCTTGTGCGTCTTCTCGGCGGCGCTGATCACCTCGTCCCAGCCGACCGGCCGGCTCAGGTCGAGCCCGGCTGACGCGGCCACCGACTTGCGGTACCACAGCAGTTGGGTGTTCGCCCGGAACGGCGCGGCGACCAGTCGATTGCGCCAGCCCGAGGACTCCACCGCGCTGCTCAGCATGCCCTCGGTGAGCGCCGCGGCCTCGGCCGGATCGAACGGGCGCAGGAAGCCCGCCTCGGCGAACTCCGGTACGAAGACCGGGTCGAGCGCCATCACGTCGATCGAGGAGTCCTTGGCGGCCAGGCGCCGCACCAACTGCTCACGCTGCCCGGACGCGTCGGTGGGCAACACCGAGACCTTGACCCGATAAGCCCCGCCGGACGCCCGGCTGCACCGGTCCGCGAGCTTTTGGTAGGCCCCGTTGTCCGGTGGCACGTACCAATTGAGCACCGGTGGGCCCGAACTGCCGCCTCCGCACCCGACGACGGAGGCGACGAGTGCGAGCGCGACGGCCCAGAGCCCGCGACGACGCAGCATGTGGTTCACCGGGTCAGCAGATCAAGCAAACCACCCTTGTCGCTTTATTTACCCCCAACGGTGGCGTGTCGACGCCGGTGGGCTCAGCCGGCGACGGGGGTCAGGGACCAGTCGCCGTCGGCTTCGAGTTCGATCAGGCACGGGCCCTTGGGCAGGATCGACTCGCCCTCGTAGTCGCCGATCGCGTTGGCCAGGGTGCCCAGGTAGGCCTCGTCGCCGCCGTGTTCGGCGAAGGTGCCGACGATGAAGTTGCTGACGCCCGCGTGGGTCATCGCGAGCACCGTGCGCGGGCCGGTCCAGCGCACCGTCTCCGGGCCGCTGCCGGTCAGCCGGTCGGTCAACACCCGGGCCGCCTCGGGAGCGAGCAGTCGCACGGTCCACTCGCCGTCGGCCTCGATCTTCAGCCGCGAGGTGTGGCCGCCGCGTTCGTCCACCAGGGCCCGGCCCCGGTAGGCGCCGATCGCGTTGGCCAGCAGCTTGTCCGTCTCCAGGTCGGCATCCAGCGTCCACACCACGAAGTTGTCGCTGCCACGGGCCTCCAACTCGACCAGGAAGGGGCCGACTTCGACCGGACGAGTAATCGAGAGCACCTTGTCACCGCGACCGTCGTACACGGCGGCGGGAGCGGACGGCTCCTCGACGGCGGCGGGTGCGGGCTCCGGCTCCGGCTCCGGCTCCGGCTCCGGCTCCGGCTCCGGCCCGCGCGTCGGTTCCGAGTCGGACGTCGGTTCCCGGTCCGCCTCCGCACCCGGTTTCGCACCCGATGCCGCCGGTGCCGTCGCCGCGGCTGATTCCGCACCCGATGCCGTCTCCGGCGCCAACTCCGACGGCGCGGCCGGCTCGGCGTCGCGCTCCGCGGCGATCGGCTCGGCGGGCTCGGGATTCGCCTGCGGCTCGGCGTGCCCGGCCGTCGCGTCCGGACCGGCCACGTCCGGCCTCGCGATCGCCGGCGACGGGCGCACCGGCTCCGCGTCGGCCGGTATCGCCGCCACGATCAACGTCTGCTCGGGATCCCCGCCCAGGTCGCGGACGAGCTCCCCCACGCCGGCCTCGTAGCCCTGCCCGACCGCGCCGAACCGCCAGCCGTCCCGCCGATACACCTCGGCCAGGATCAGCGCACGTTCGCGGGTCAGGTCCGCCACCGGGAGCACGAAGCGTCCGATCTCGCCGTCGGCGCCCGACAGGCGGATCAGTGACCCGGCGCCGAATCCGGGCGCCTGCGCGCCGATCGCGAACACCAGGCGGTCCACCGCGTCGTCCACGGCGGACAGGTCCACATGGAACTCAGCCGTTCCGGCGCCGCCCGCCACCAGCGCGACCGCGCTCGTCAGCGACGCGGGCCGGGCCGTACAGACCACGTCCAGATCCGCCGTGCCCAGGCTGAAGCAGTACGCGGCCAGGCCCTCGCCCGAGACCTCGAACTCCACCCCGATGGCCGAATCGTCCAGCTTCGTCTTCTCGCCCATGGCGAATGTGCGCATCGCGTCCTCCCCCGGCCGCCCCTGATCTGGCGTCACCTTAACGCGCACGGCAAAGTGCCGGGACGGCAAAGGGCCGCCTCGGCCGGCGGGGGAAGGAATCGACGAACCGGACGCCCGCGCCCGGCCTCGGCAACGGGTGCTCAGCGGTCCTTGTTGTACCGCGTCACCACGAACAGCAGGACGAGGAGCACGGCCAGCGCACCGATGCCGGCGCCCAGCGGGTTCAGGTTGTCGTGCTTGCCGCTCTCGCCGGCCAGCGTGGTCAGGACGGTCGTCGCGTGCTGGGTCATCCGTGGTCAGCCCTTGCGTAGTTTTTGCCGACGTGTGCGCACGACATCGTACGGGCGCACACAACGAATCGCGCGTCCAGGCCCCGCCCCCACCACGGCCGACCCGACCACGCCACCTCACCCACCCCGGCGCGTCGGCACCCCCGACCCTCGCGCCCGAACTCACACACCCCAACTGCCGCCCGACTCCCCGTGACTCGGATGGTCCGCGTTGACGGGCCCTACTGTGGGAGGCACGTTGGTCGAGGCAAGGGGGCACGGAATGCCGGACGACAAGACGATCGAGGCCTTCGAGGGGCGCAGGCGCTTCCCCGGGATCTCCTCCCGGGCGTACGAACATCCCGCCGACCGCACCGCGCTGGTGGCGATGCGCCGGCTCAGCGGGTTCGACACGGTGCTCAAGCAGATGTCGGGCATGGTGTCCGAACGGGCCATCCGGCTCGCCTTCCTCGCGGGCTCGGTGCGCACGAGCGAGCAGCAGTTCCGCCGGTTGCACGAGATGGTCCGCGAAGCCGCGTACATCCTGGACCTGCCCGCCGTGCCCGAGCTGTACGTCAGCATGGACCCGCAGCCGAACGCGATGGCGATCGGCATGGACAGGCCGTTCATCGTGGTCACCTCGGGCCTGGTCGAGTTGCTCGACGACGACGAGATGCGCACGGTGATCGGGCACGAGACCGGGCACATCCTGTCCGGGCACGCGGTGTACCGCACGATGTTGTTGATCCTGACCCGGTTCGCCTCCGCGCTGTCCGGGATCCCGCTCGGTTCGCTGGGTGTGCACGCGATCATCACCGCGCTGCAGGAGTGGTTCCGCAAGTCCGAACTGTCCTGCGACCGCGCCGGTCTCCTGGTCGGCCAGGACCCCGAGGTGTCGATGCGCGCGCTGATGAAGGTGGCGGGCGGCTCGCAATTGCACGAGATGAGCACGGACGCGTTCCTGGAGCAGGCCGCCGAGTACGAGGGCGCCGGCGACCTGCGCGACAGCGTGCTCAAGTTGATGAACCTGCTCGGGCGTTCGCACCCGTTCCCGGTGGTCCGGGTGGCCGAACTGCGCAAGTGGGCGGACGGCGGGGAGTACGCACGGATCATCGCGGGCGAGTATCCGCGTCGCGCGGACGACCCGAACGCGTCGGTGCGCGAGGAGGCCAAGGCCTCGGCGAGCGCCTACCGCGAATCGGTACGCACCACCACCGACCCGCTGTTCGGGCTGCTGCGCGACCTCGCCGACGGCGCGGCGGACGCGGGCGGCAAGCTCCGCGACAGGTTCGCCGGGCGCCGCGAGGAACCGGGGGCGACCTCGACGAACGGCGGCGGCGCCTGACCGGTCGTCAGGGCGGGCCCGCCAACCGGGCGCACGTGCCGGTCGGGGCCGAGCGGAACGGATCCACCTGCTCGGCCGCCGGCGGCGCGTCGCTCGGTGCCGGGCCGGTGAAGGCCGGCCGGAACCAGACCGAGGAATCCGCGTCGCACGCCTGCGGCCCGGCCAGGGTGACGATCCGGCGGACCTGGAGCAGCCCGTCGCGCAACATCGCCGGGTCCAGGTGGAAGTCCCACACCCGGTGCAGCACGAATCGGGTCCAGCCCGGCCCGCCGACCTGGGCGACCGCGTACACGAACACCACGTCGGCGGTGATCACCAGGTCGGTGCGCGCGTGCTCGGCGACCGCGAGCGTGCCCGCGACCTTCACCGGCGCGTCCAGGACCTTGACCGCGGCCGGATCGAATCGGGTGATCCACCCGGTGGGCGCCGACGTGTCGTCGTCGCGCGGAGCGATCAGCGCCGCCTCGAGTTGATCGCGCTGCTCCGATCGCAACAGCGGCAGTGCGGCCCACGGTCGGCCACCCGCGAGCACGGCCGGGTCGAGCTGGGTGCCGACCACGAACTCGCGCACCAGGTCCAGGGCTTGGCCGACCCGGGTGGCGGAGAAGTGTGCGGTCGCACGGCGTTCGCCCACGACGATCCCAGCGGCGCCCTGTGCCCAGCCGGCGGCCGGACCGCCCGCCATCGGATCCGCGGGCAGCGCACCCGTCGCATAACCCACCGGGGGCAGCAGCGAGACCCGGTGCAGCACCGCCGGGCCGATCTCCACCCGCGGGCCGGGCGCGGCGGCCCGCCGCGCGCCCAGATAGCTCGCACCGCCGATCACCAGCAGCACGAGCAACGCGCCCAGCGCGCCGCGCAGCGTGCGCACCCGTACGCCGAACACCCGACGCTGCCGATGCGGACGCTTGCCTCCGTGCAGTCGTTCCCGCGCCGACGGCTCGTGCAGTCCCGCGGCACGCACGAAGGTCGCGTCGAATACGACGGCGCTGAACTCGTCCTCGCCGTCGGGCCCACCCCGGTTCGGGCCTTCGGGGGGCACTCCCCGTCCGGACATACACCCAGCCTAAGTCGCCCACGAGCGGGTGGATATGCACCCGGGGACGGGGTTGCGCCCGGTCAGCCGGGCCCCGAACGGGCCGAACCGGGCAGCGACGGGGCCGGTACGGACCGGTCCGTCCCACCGGGGTCCGCGGGCGGCACGGTGACCAGCACCTGGGACGTGTCCTGCCCCGGAAGCGGCGCGAACACCGGGTTGTTGTCGGTCGTCGCACTCCGGCCCGAGCCCACCGAGGGCTGCCGGGGCGTGGTGGGGCCCTGGGAGGATCCGCTGCGGTAGAACGCGGTCACCGCAATCGCCACCACACCGACGCCCATCAGCAGCGCCAGCACCCAGGCCACCCCGCGCCGCCAGCGAGTGGACCGCGCGGATCGGGTCCACGGCTCGCTCGCGAACCAGGTGGGCACGTCCGCCGACAGCGGCGCGTGGTCGTGCCCGGACAGGGTCCGGGCCCGCCACGGGTCCTCGCCGTCCGCCGGATACCCGTCGTCGAACCAGTCGGAACGATCGGCCTGTTCGGCCTTCTTGTCGGTCCGCTCGGGCGCGGCCGGGGTGGGTGTCGGCGCAGCATCGATCGCCGCGCCACGCTCGTTCGCCGAGGGCTCGTGCACGCGGGCGGCGCGCACGAACGACTCGTCGAAAACGACGGAGGAGAGCTCATCCTCCGAGAACTCGGGAAAGTCTGGGCCGTCCGGGAACTCTGGCCCTGGTGATTCGGGCACTCCTAGACAGTATTACCGCAGGCGCCCGGATGGGTACCGATTCATCGCACCGGTCGAGCGCCCGAGCACGATCCGGGCCGATCGCGGGCCCGCCGACCCCGGTCCCGGCGCTCCCGGATCAGGCACGCACATGACCGTCGCCGGTGACCACGTACTTCGTGCTGGTCAGCTCGGGCAGACCCATCGGCCCGCGGGCGTGCAGCTTCTGCGTCGAGATGCCGATCTCCGCACCGAAGCCGAACTGGCCGCCGTCGGTGAACCGGGTCGACGCGTTGACCATGACGGCGGTCGAGTCCACCAGGCTGACGAACTCGCGGGCCGCGGCCTGCGACGTGGTCACGATCGCCTCGGTGTGGCCGGAGCTGTGCCGACGGATGTGTGCGACCGCGTCGTGCAGCGAGGGCACCACGGCGGCGGCGATGTCATAGGAGAGGTATTCGGTGTCCCAGTCGGCGTCCGTGGCGGGCACCACGTCGGCCGAGAACGCCTGCACCGCGGCGTCGCCGTGCACGGTCACGCCCGCGTCCTTCAGGGCGGCCAGCGCGAGCGGCACGAAGGCGTCCGCCACGTCCCGGTGCACGAGCAGCGTCTCGGCCGAGTTGCACACGCTGACCCGGTGCGCCTTGGAGTTGACCAGGATGTTCACCGCCATCTCCAGGTCGGTCCGCGCATCGACGTAGACGTGGCAGTTGCCGACGCCGGTCTCGATCACCGGCACGGTCGAACCCTCGACCACGGTGCGGATCAGACCGGCCCCGCCGCGCGGGATCAGCACGTCCACCAGGCCGCGCGCGGTCATCAGTTCCTTCACCGAGTCGTGCGTCTCGCCCGGCACCAGCTGGATCGCGTCGGCGGGCAGGCCGGCCGCGACGATCGCGTCGCGCATCACCGCGACGAGCGCGGTGTTCGAGCGGTAGGCCGACGAGGAGCCGCGCAGCAGCACCGCGTTGCCCGACTTCAGGCACAGCGCGGCGCCGTCCACCGTGACGTTGGGACGGGCCTCGTAGATGATCCCGACCACGCCGAGCGGCACCCGCACCTGGCGCAGCTCCAGACCGTTGGGCAGGGTCGAGCCGCGCAGCACCTCGCCGACCGGGTCCGGCAGGCCGACCACGTCGCGCACGTCCGAGGCGATCGCGGCGATCCGCTCGTCGGTCAGGGTCAGCCGGTCGATCATCGCCTCGCCGGTGCCGTCGGCGCGGGCCCGCTCGACGTCCTCCGTGTTGGCGAGGACGATCTCGGCCGAACGGGCCACGAGGGCGTCGGCGAGCGCGAGGAGCGCGTCGTCCTTGGCCCGGCGGGACAGTGGCGCGAGGACGGCGGCGGCCTCCCGGGCGCGACGGGCGGTGTCGAGGACTGCGGAGGCTTCGCTGCTGGTCATGTGGGCAAGCCTACCTAGCCGGATCGGTGGTCGACACGAGGATTTCGGCGGGTGAGACGCTTCCCCCCGGCGGCCGTGCCGGACACAATGACGCCTCCATGTGCTGCACAGAGGCAAGGAGCCATCCGTGACCGCTGTACAGGCCCGCCGGCACGGCGTCGCCGACCTGCTCGCGCGCACCGCCGCCCGGCTGCCGAACCGGCTCGCGATCGTGGCCGACGACCTGCGACAGACCTTCGCCGAGTTCGACGCCGCGGTATCGGCCGCGGCCGGTGCGCTCGCCGCGCGCGGCATCGGCAAGGGCGACCGGGTCGTGCTGCTCTCCCGCAATTCGCACGGCTTCGCGGTCGCCTACTTCGCGCTGGCCCGGCTCGGCGCGATCTCCGTCCCGGTCAACTTCATGCTCACCGCGCCCGAGGTGGGCTACGTCCTGGAGCACGCGGGCGCCCGCGCCGTCCTGGCCGGTCCCGAGCTGACCGACACCGCCGACGCCGCACTGGCCGGCCGCGAGGCGCTGCGGGTGGTGTTCGGCCCGGCCGTCCCGGGCTGGGAGCCGTTCGCAACGCTGCTCGCCGAGGGCGGCCCGGTACCCGATCTCGACCTGGACGACGACGATCCGGTGCAGATCATGTACACCTCCGGCACCGAGTCCCGGCCCAAGGGCGCGGTGATGACCAGCCGCAACCTGATCGCGCAGTACGCGACCGCGATCATCGACGGCGGGATGGCCGCGGACGACGTGGAGATCCACGCGCTGCCGCTCTACCACTGCGCGCAGCTGCACTGCTTCCTGACGCCGGACGTCTACCTGGGCGCGACCTCGATCATCCTGCCCGCGCCGGACCCGGCCACGCTGCTCGCCACCGTCGAGCACGAGCGGGTGACCAAGTTGTTCTGCCCGCCCACGGTGTGGATCGCGCTGCTGCGCCATCCCGACTTCGACACGCGGGACCTGTCCAGTCTGCGCAAGGGCTACTACGGCGCGGCCGCGATGCCGGTCGAGGTGCTGGCGGAACTGCGGCGCCGGCTACCGCAGTTGCGGCTGTACAACTTCTACGGCCAGACCGAGATGTCGCCGGTCGCCACCATCCTGGGCCCGGAGGAGCAGGAGCGGAAGGCCGGCTCGGCCGGACGCGCGGGGCTGAACGTGCAGACCATCGTGGTCGACGAGCAGGACCGGCCGGTGCCGTCCGGCGTGGTCGGCGAGATCGTGCACCGGGGCCCACACACGATGCTGGGCTACTGGAACGACCCCGAGCGCACCGCCGAGGCGTTCCGCGGCGGCTGGTTCCACAGCGGTGACCTGGGCGTGCTCGACGACGAGGGCTACCTCACGGTGGTGGACCGCAAGAAGGACATGGTCAAGACCGGTGGCGAAAACGTCGCGGGCCGCGAGGTCGAGGAGGTCATCCACGCCCACCCCGCCGTCGCCGAGGCCGCCGTCTTCGGCGTCCCGCACCCGTACTGGATCGAGGCCGTCACCGCGGTGGTCGTCCCGAAGCCCGGCGAAAAGATCACCCCGGAACAACTGACCGAACACTGCCGATCCCACCTCGCCGGCTTCAAGGTCCCCAAGTACGTGGTCCTGACCGACGCCCTCCCCAAAAACCCGAGCGGCAAAATCCTCAAACGCCGACTCCGCGAAGAACACGCATCCCTGGCCACCAAAAACCCCTGACCCACCCACAAACGCCGGCCGAGCAACCCAACAGCCCGGCCGGCGCTTGAGGCCAAGCAGCCCCGCCGGCGCTTGAGGCGAATCAGCCCGGCCGGCGCTTGAGGCCACCTCGGCCGAAGGCCGGGTCCAACAGCCCGGCCGGCGCATGAGGCCAAGCAGCCCCGCCGGCGCTTGAGGCCAAATCAGCCCCGCCGGCGAATGAGGCGAACCCACCATCGGCTCACCCGTGCCAGGACCGCCAGAGCGCAGCATAGGCACCGTCGGCCGCAATCAACTCCCGATGACTGCCGAGTTCGGTGATCCGCCCGTCCTCCACCACCGCAACCCGATCCGCGTCGTGCGCCGTATACAACCGGTGCGCGATCGCAATCACCGTCCGCCCCGAGATGACCGCACCCAACGACCGCTCCAGATGCCGCGCCGCCCGCGGATCGATCAGCGAGGTGGCCTCATCCAGCACGAGCGTGTGCGGATCGGCCAGCACCAGCCGGGCCAGCGCCAGCTGTTGCGCCTGCGGCGCGGTCAACTCGTGCTCCTTGGGCCCGACTCGGGTGTCCACGCCGGCAGGCAATGCCGCCACCCAGTCCGCGTCGACCGCCCGCAACGCATCCCGCATCTCGTCGTCGGAGGCGTCCTCGCGGGCCAGCAGCAGGTTGTCCCGCAGTGTGCCCCGGAAGACGTGGTGCTCCTGCGTCACCAGCGCGACCCGGCCGCGCAACTCGTCCAGCGGCAGACCGACCAGTGGCACCCCGCCCACCGTCACGCTCCCGGACGTGGGCGCGTTGACCCCCGCCAGCAGCCGCCCCAGCGTGGACTTCCCGGCCCCGCTGGGGCCCACCACGGCGATCCGCTCCCCCGGCCGGATGGTCAGGTCGATGCCGTGCAGCACCTCGCGACCCGTCGCATAGGCGAACCGCACATCGCGCACGGTCAACGTCTCGTCCACCGGCTCGGCGTCGGTCGGCTCGCGGTCGGAGGGCACGTCGGCCACGCCCAGCAGCCGGGCCAGCGAGGCCGCCGAGATCTGCACCTCGTCCAGCCAGTTCAGCAACTCGTCCATCGGCCCGATGATCAACTGCACGTACAGCACCGCGGTCGCCACCTCGCCGAGCGTGGCCCACCCGTGCAGATACGCCCATCCGCCGAAGGCAGTGGTGGCCACCACCGGCAGCACGTAGCCGAAGTCGACCGTCGGGAACCAGATCGTGCGCAACCACAGCGTGTACCGCTCGGCCGCATACGCCTGCGCGACGTCCTCGTCGCCACGCCGCCGGCGCCGGTCCGCCAGCCGCAGCGCCTCGACCGTGCGCGCCCCCTCGACCGTCTCCGCCAGCGAGTCGGTCACCTGCGCCCACGCCGCGTTCTCGCGCAGGTAGCCGGCCGGCGCGCGGCGCAGGTACCAGTACGTGATCGGCACCAGCAGCGGCAGCGTGATCAGCAGTGGCAGCGCCAGCAGCGGATTGAGCAGCAGCAGTCCGGCGAAGGTGAGCACGATCGTCACCACGGCGACCAGCACGGACGGCACCGCCCGCCGGGCCGACCGGGACATCGCGGCCACGTCGCGGTTCGCCCGCCCGAGCAGGTCGCCGGAGCCGGCCCGCTCGACGGTGGACAGCGGCAGGTCCAGAATCCGGTCCACGAACTCCTCGCGGACCTGCGCGAGCAGTCCCTCGCCCAGCCGCGCGGCGGCCACCGCGGCCTGCCGCACGATCAGCGCCTGGAGCAACAGCGCACCGGCGATGCCCAGGCCGAGCAGGTCGATCGTGCGGGTCGGGCTGTCCGCGCGGACCTTCTCGATCAACACCCCGAGCAACCGCGGCGCAACCAGACCGGCCACCGCGGCGAGCGCGTAGAACAGGACGGTCAGGATCAGATCGCGGCGCCGCTCGCGCAACAGTCGCACGGCGTGCCGGCCGACCTCGGCAGCCGGCGCGATCGGGAGCAGTTCCCGCGCGCTCACGCGACCTCCTCGCTTTCGTGACCCTTGTCGTCGTTGTCGTCGTCGTCGTCGCCTTCGTCGTCCCGGTCGTCCTCGTCGACCCGGGTGACCAGCGCGGCGTACCGCGGCTCGGTCGCCAGCAGTTCGCGGTGCGGACCGACCGCCATGACCTTGCCGTCCTCGACGTAGGCGACCTCGTCCATGGTGTCCAGCACGAGCGGACTCGTGGTGGCGACCACCGTGGTGCGGCCTCGCCGGTGTGCGGCGAGCCGGGCGGCGATCCGCGCCTCGGTGTGCGCGTCCACCGCGCTGGTGGGTTCGATCAGCACCAACGTCTGCGGGTCGGCGACCAACGCCCGGACCAGGCGCAGGCGTTGCACCTGCCCGCCGGAGAACTCCCGGCCGCGTGCCGCGATCTCGGTGTCCAGCCCCTCGTCCAGCGCGTCGATCACGTCGTCGGCGCAGGCCACCTCGACCGCCGTCGCCAGATCGCCCGTTCCGCCGCCGCCCGGCGTCAGTTCGCGGCGCAGCGGCCCGGAGAACAGCCCGGCGTCGTGATGCCCGACCAGGATCCGCTCCCGCACGTCGGCGAGCGCGAGGTCGGCGAGCCGTACGTCGGCGTAGAGCACGTCGGCCTCCTGGTAGCGCCCGAGCCGATCGGCCAGCGCAGGTGCCTCCTGCGGGTCCTCACAGGCGATCCCGAGCAGCACACCGGGCCGGACGAGCAGGCCCGAGCGCCGGTCCACCAGGTCTCCCGGCGGCGGCCACGCGACCGGCTCGGCGGTCTCCGTCACTTCCGGCTCCAGGGCGAGCACGCGCGTCACCCGCCGGGCCGCGACATGGCCGCGCACCACCCGGTCGGCGAACTCGGTGATGGTGGACAGCGGCACGGTCAGGAACGCCGCGTAGCCGTAGAAGGACACCATCTGACCGATCGTCAACCGGCCGTCCAGGGCGAACCGGGCGGCCAGCCAGGTACCGAATGCGACGAAGAAGCCCGGCACCAGGAACTGGGCGGCCTCCAGCAGGGATTCGACCCGGGCGGTGCGTACGCCGGCCGCCCGCAGCTGTTGCGACTCGCGCCGGTAGCGGGCGCCGAACGTGCGCTCACCGCCGATCCCGCGCAGCACCCGCAGGCCGGAGGCGATGTCCACGGCCCGATCGGCCAGGCCGGTCTGCAGGTCGCGGTAGGCGTTCTGGCGCCGGTGCAGCGGACGCAGCAGCAGCGAGACCAGGCCCATCAGCAGCGGCACGCCGATCAGGACGAGCAGGCCCAGCGGCACCGACATGTTCAGCAGCACCACCGCGACCACACCGAGCGTGACGACCGATGCGCAGCCGCGGGCGGTGATGTCGAGCACGCCGCCGATCGCGTCCACGTCCGAGGTGCCCACACCGACCACCTCGCCGGAGGCGATCCGGTGCTGGAGGGCGGCCCCGAGCCGGGACGAGTGCCGGGTGACCAGTTGGATCGTGCGGAACGCGCCGTCCAGGAAGTTGGCGACCGCGTTGCGGTGTCGCATGATCCCGGTGAAGCCGATCAGGATCGCGATGCCCAGCAGCGCGCCGGACCACCCGAGCAGTCCCTGCTCGTCGCGCGCCTCGATCGCGTCGATCGCCCGGCCGACCGCGGCGGGCATCAGGGCCTGCGCGACCATCCAGATCGACGCCCACAGGATGCCCATGGTGATCGTCCGGCGGCAACGAGCGGCGAGCCAGATCAGGTATCGGCCCGCCGACCGGATATCGGGATCGCCGGGGTCGGCGACGGGAAACGTACGCATTGTTCCGCGACGCTAACGCGCGAGAGTTTTTCGGGCCACGCATTATTCGCCCACACCGGGCGCACGACCGGCGCCGATCGGCTCGCCGGCGGCGCGGCGGCGGCCGCGGACCGAGGCCGCCGACGAGGCGCGGTGCCAACCGCCGCGGCCCCCGCCAAGGCTCGCCGGGAGAGCCTAGAAGGGCTGCACCCGGCCCGGTTGCACCGGCAGCGGAGCCGGTGCGCCGGCCCGCTTCTGGTACGTCGGGCGGTCCACCACCTCCAGCCCGATGAGTTCCCACGGCGGCAGTCCCGCGCTCTGCCGATGCTCGCCCCACAATCGCAGCGCGATCGCCGCGGCGTCGTGCAGGTTGGGCGCCTCCTCCCAGTACCGCACCTCGGCGTGGTCGGCCGCGTAGCGTCCGGCGAGCAGGAAGGGGTGTTCGTGGGCGAGTCGTTCCAGCGCGCGCCGCACGTCCTCGGGGTCACCCGGCTTGCCGGCGAGGGTCAGCGTGATGTGCCACATCCGGCCCGCGTCCTCGTGCTCGACCCGCGCCGTCGTATTCGGCTGTCCCCAGGGGCGTTCCCCACGCTCCGGCACGGCCGGCCTCCCGTCGGCGAGCTGCTGATCTTCGGTGGTCGTCGCTCAGCGGCGCAGCAGCACCAGGTCGTCGCGGTGGACGACCTCGCGCTCGTAGGCCGGACCCAACTCCCGAGCCAACTCTCGAGTCGATCGCCCGAACAGGCCCGGCAGTTCCTTCGCATCAAAGTTGACCAGTCCGCGGGCCACGATGTGACCGTTTTCGTCAACCAGGTCCACCGGATCGCCGGCGACGAAACCGCCCTGGACACCGGTGATCCCGGCGGGCAGCAGCGAGCTGTGTCGCTCGACCACGGCCCGGACCGCGCCCGGATCCAGCGTGAGCCGACCGCGCGCGGTGCTTGCGTGGGCCAGCCACAGGAGTCGGTCGGCGGTGCGAACTCCGGTGCGGTGGAAGAGGGTTCCGGTGTCCTTGCCGGCCAACGCGTCGGACGCGAAGCGGGCCGCGGTGAGCACCACGGGGATGCCCGCCGAGGTCGCGATGCCCGCCGCCTCGACCTTGGTGACCATGCCGCCGGTACCCAGGCCGGCCTTGCCCGCCTTGCCGATCTCGATGCCTTCGAGATCCTGCGGTCCGGCCACGAACGGGACCCGGGCCGAACTCGGCTTCGCCGGGTCGCCGTTGTAGAGCCCGTCCACATCGGAGAGCAGCACGAGCAGATCGGCGTGCACGACGTGCGCGACCAGCGCGGCGAGCCGGTCGTTGTCGCCGAACCGGATCTCCTCGGTGGCCACCGTGTCGTTCTCGTTGACCACCGGCACCGCGCCCATCGCGAGCAGCTTGTCCAGCGTGTTGTAGGCGTTGCGGTAGTGCGCGCGGCGGGTGACGTCGTCCACGGTCAGCAGCACCTGGCCGACCCGCAGGCCGTACCGGGCGAACGACGCGGTGTAGCGGGCCACCAGCAGCCCCTGACCCACGCTCGCCGCGGCCTGCTGGGTGGCCAGGTCGCGCGGTCGGCGCGGCAGGCCCAACGGGGCCAGCCCGGCGGCGATCGCACCGGAGGAGACCAGTACGACCTGGACCCCCTCGGCCCGCTTGGCCGCTATCACGTCCACGAGCGCGTCGACGCGGTCCGCGTCCAGGCCCCCCTGCGCGGTCGTCAACGAGGACGAACCGACCTTGACCACGATGCGGCGCGCGGAGGTCACGTCCTCGCGCGCCGCGTCGTCCCCAGTGAGCACTTCAGGCCCCGCCTTCCCTGTTCGAAAAGCATCCGGCGCTCGAAAGCGTCCGGAGTCACCCAAAAACGTCGGGAATCACCGTCGTGCGCGCAGCACCCGTCGCTCAGGAGTCCGAGAAGGGGTCGAACTCCTCGTACTGCGACTCGATCGCGTCGCGCTCGCGTCGGCGGTCCACCGCCGGGCGGTGCGTCTGCAGACGGTGGTCCTCGCCGCGGCGACCCAGCATCTCGGCGCCGGCCGCCACGGTGGGCTCCCAGTCGAAGACCACACCGTTGACGTCGTCGCCGATGACGACCTCGGCCCCGGGAACGGCGCCGGCCGACCACAGCGCCTCCTCGACGCCGAGCCGGGCGAGCCGGTCGGCCAGGTAGCCCACCGCCTCGTCGTTGCTGAAGTCGGTCTGGCGCACCCAGCGTTCGGGCTTGGTCCCGCGCACGATGAACGCCTCGTCGCGCCGGGTGACGGTGAAGCCGCTGTCGTCCACGGCGGTCGGCCGCAGCACGATCCGGGTCGCCTCGGGCGCCGGCGCGGCGTCGCGCGCACCCTGCACCTGGGCGGCCATCGCGAAGGACAACTCGCGCAGGCCGGCCCGGCTGACCGCGGAGACCGCGAACACCTGGAGCCCGCGCGCCTCCAACTCGGCCTTGACCATGTCCGCCAGATCGTTGCCGTCCGGCACGTCGATCTTGTTCAGCGCGACCATCCGCGGCCTGTCCTCCAGGCCGCCGTACGCCTTCAGCTCGGCCTCGATCGTGTCCAGGTCGCTGATCGGGTCGCGGCCGGGCTCCAGCGTCGCGCAGTCGAGCACGTGCACGAGCGCCTTGCAGCGCTCGACGTGCCGCAGGAACTCCAGGCCCAGGCCCTTGCCCTCGCTCGCGCCGGGAATCAGGCCGGGCACGTCGGCGACGGTGTAGACCACGTCGCCGGCGGTGACCACGCCCAGGTTCGGCACCAGCGTGGTGAAGGGGTAGTCGGCGATCTTGGGCCGGGCGGCACTGAGCGTGGCGATCAGCGAGGACTTGCCGGCGCTCGGATAGCCCACGAGCGCGACGTCCGCGACGGTCTTGAGTTCCAGGACGAAGTCGCCGGCCTCGCCGGGCTCGCCGAGCAGCGCGAAGCCGGGGGCCTTGCGGCGCGGGGAGGCCAGTGCCGCGTTGCCGAGGCCGCCGCGACCGCCCTGGGCGATCACGTAGCTGGCGCCGTTGCCGACCAGGTCCTCGACGAATTCCTCGTCGCCGTTGGGCAGCAGTCGCTTGACCACCGTGCCGTCCGGCACCGGGAGGATCACGTCCGCGCCGTTGGGGCCGGTCCGGTTGGCGCCCGCGCCGGGCTTGCCGTTGGTGGCCTTGCGGTGCGGGTGGTGGTGGTATTCGAGCAGCGTGGTGGTGTTGGCGTCCACGACCAGCGTGACGTCGCCGCCGCGGCCGCCGTTGCCGCCGTCGGGGCCGCCGAGCGGCTTGAACTTCTCACGGTGGACGGAGGCCACGCCGTGGCCCCCGTTACCCGCCGCGACATGCAGCACGACGCGGTCGACGAAGGTCGTCACGTGGATTCCTCCTCGGCTCCCCGAGCGGGGAGCGAAACACTGTGGACAAACACCCGAGGGCGGACCGCATGGGGTCCGCCCTCGGGTGTCAAAGCGAATGCCGCGGCGTGCTTATTCCGCCGGGACGATGTTCACGACGCGGCGACCGCGCGCGGTGCCGAACTGCACGGCACCGGCCGACAGCGCGAACAGCGTGTCGTCGCCACCGCGGCCGACGTTGGTGCCGGGGTGGAAGTGCGTGCCCCGCTGGCGGACGATGATCTCGCCGGCGTTGACGACCTGGCCGCCGAAGCGCTTGACGCCGAGGCGCTGAGCGTTCGAGTCACGGCCGTTCCGGGTGGAAGATGCACCCTTCTTGTGTGCCATGTCGCTTCTCCCTACTTCCCGGAGTTGATGCCGGTGATCTTCAGCTGGGTGTGCTGCTGGCGGTGACCCATGCGCTTGCGGTAACCGGTCTTGTTCTTGTACTTCAGAATGTCGATCTTCTTGCCCTTGGTGTGATCGACGACCTCGGCCGTCACCTTCACACCCGCGAGGACCCACGGGTCACTCGTCACGGCTTCACCGTCTACGACGAGGATGGCCTGGAGCTCAACTGCCGAACCGGCCGCACCGCGAATGCGGTCGACCTGGACGACGTCACCGACGGCAACCTTGTGCTGCCTGCCACCGGCGCGAACGATCGCGTACACCGTGGATCTCTCTCTCTGCAGGGTCCGAGCCCCTGAAGCCAGCCACACCGAACAGAAATCGGGGGCCTCCTCCGAAGCTTGCGTTCCGGAGGGTGGTTGCTCAGGAGCCTGTGCCTAAGCACACCAAGGGCAAAGGTTACAGGATCCCCGGGGGCGAAGGCCAAACGGGTCCGTCCCGGGGGTTTGAACCCGGGACGGACCCGTGGTGACTCAGGTTCCGCTCGCCGCCGAAACCGGCTCGGCGCCGTCCACGGCGCCCTCCGGCGGACCGGCGGGCCGGGTCGCCCGCCGCGACGTCTTGCGCGGCTTGGCGGCCGCCTTGGCGGGCTTGGCCGGCTCGGCCTCCGCCTCGGCCGCGACCTCGGCGGCGGCCTTGGCCTTGGCCGCGGTCCTGCCCGCCCGGGTCGATCCGGCCGCCTTCGGGGCCGGTTCCGGCGTCGGCTCGGCGGCCGGCTGCTCGGCCGGTGCCTCGCTCGCCGCCGCTGCCTCTGCCGCCTCGGCGGCGACCTTCTTGGCCGACTTCCGCGGCGTCTTGGCGGCGGCGGTCTTCTTCGCCGGTGCGGTCTTGGCCGCGGCCTTCTTGGCGACCGTCTTCTTGGCGGCGGCCTTGCGAACCCGCTTGGCCGGCGCCGGGGCCTCCTCGACAGCCTCCTCGACGGCCTCCTCCGGCTCGGCCTCGACCACCGGCTCCGCCGGGGTCTCCTCGGCCGGTGCCTCGGTGGTCACCTCGGCCTCGACCGGCGGGGCCGGCTCCGGCTCGACGGCGGCCTCCACGGCCTCCACGGTCTCGATCGCCTCGGCGACCTCGACCGGCTCGACCGAGCCGAGGGCGGCGACCTCGGGCAGCTCGGTGTCCACCGCGACGTCCTCGAGCTCCGGCCCGTCCAGCTCCACCGTCTCGTCGGTGTCGACGATCTCGGTGATCGGACCGCTGCCGTTCTTGTCGGCGTTGCCCTTGTTGCGCTTGCGCCGCCCGGAACCCGCGGGGGCTCCGTTGCCGTTGCCGCCGTGGATGTGGCCGCCGTTGCCGTGGCCCTTGGTCTCCGGCGCGTCCATGTGCACGATCACGCCGCGCCCGTTGCACCGCTCGCAGTTCTCCGAGAAGGCTTCGAGCAGACCCTGGCCGACCCGCTTGCGGGTCATCTGGACCAGGCCGAGCGAGGTGACCTCGGCGACCTGGTGCTTGGTCCGGTCCCGGCCCAGGCACTCCATCAGGCGCCGCAGCACGAGGTCGCGGTTACCCTCCAGGACCATGTCGATGAAGTCGACGACGATGATCCCGCCGAGGTCGCGCAGCCGGAGCTGGCGCACGATCTCCTCGGCCGCCTCCAGGTTGTTGCGGGTGACGGTCTCCTCGAGGTTGCCGCCCTGACCGGTGAACTTCCCGGTGTTGACGTCGACCACGACCATCGCCTCGGTGCGGTCGATCACCAGCGAGCCGCCACTGGGCAGCCAGACCTTGCGGTCCAACGCCTTCATCAGCTGCTCGTCGATGCGGTACGTCGCGAAGACGTCCACCTCGCTGGTCCACCGGGACAGGCGCGGGGCCAGGTCGGGGGCCACGTGGCCGACGTAGTCGTGGATGACGTCCCACGCCTCGTCGCCCGAGACGATCAGCTTCGAGAAGTCCTCGTTGAAGATGTCGCGGATGACCCGAACCGTCATGTCCGGCTCGCCGTACAGCAGCGAGGGCGAACTGGTCGTGATCATCTTGGACTTCTTCTTGATCTCTTCCCACTGGGCCTGCAGCCGCGTCACGTCGCGGGTCAGGTCCTCCTCGGTCGCGCCCTCGGCCGCGGTGCGCACGATGACGCCCGCGTTCTCCGGCACGATCTTCTTGAGGATGGTCTTCAGCCGCGCCCGCTCGGTGTCCGGGAGCTTGCGGCTGATCCCGGTCATGGTGCCCTCGGGCACGTAGACCAGGTAACGACCGGGCAGCGACACCTGGCTGGTCAGCCGGGCGCCCTTGTGGCCGATCGGGTCCTTGGTGACCTGCACCAGGACCGACTGGCCGGGCTTGAGCACGGCCTCGATCCGGCGCGGGCCGCTGAAGCCCGCCGCCTCGAAGTTGACCTCGCCGGCGTACAGCACCGCGTTGCGGCCCTTGCCGATGTCGACGAAGGCGGCCTCCATCGAGGGCAGCACGTTCTGGACCTTGCCCAGGTACACGTTGCCGACGTACGCGGACTGGTTGTCCTGGCTGCGGCTGACGTAGTGCTCGACGAGCACGTCGTCCTCGAGCACGCCGATCTGGGTGCGCTCGCCGTTCTGGCGCACCACCATCACCCGCTCGACCGCCTCGCGGCGGGCCAGGAACTCCGACTCGGTGATGATCGGCACCCGACGCCGGCCCTGCTCGCGCCCCTCGCGGCGGCGCTGCTTCTTGGCCTCCAGGCGGGTCGAGCCCTTGACACCCTGGACCTCGTCGGTCGGGCTTTCCGCGAGCGCCTCGCGCTTGCGCGGCTCGCGGACCTTGACCACGGTGCGCTCGGGGTCGTCCTGCGGCTCGGCCGCCGGCTCGTCGCCCGCACCGTCACGGCGCCGACGCCGGCGCCGACGCCGGCTGCTGGTGGTCGCCCCGGCGTCGCCCGGCTCGTCGGTGTCCTCGTCGTCGTCGGGACCGTCGCCGACGCCTTCGGCCTGCTGCTCGCCGTCCTCGTCGGAGCCGTTGTCCTCGGCACCGTCGTCACCGCGGCCGCGACGCCGACGGCCACCGCGCCGACGACGCCGGGTCGGGCGCTCGCCCTCGGTGTCGTCCTCGTGCGCCTCGGAGCCCTCCGGCTCCTCCGTCGGCTCGGGCTGCTCGGTCGCGGCGACCGAGCGGTCCACGTGCCGCTCCTGCTCGTCCTGGTAGCGCGAGTCCTGCGGCTCGGCCTCGGCGGCCGTGTGCACCTCGTCCACCGGCAGCGCGCGCCGGCGGCGACGCCGACCACGCGGCTCGTCGGACTCGGTCCGGGTCTCCGGCTCGGGCTCGGCGACGGCCGGCGCCGGGGCGGGGGTCGGCTCGGCCGCGCGCTGGGGCGCGGCGAAGACGGCCGCCTGCGGGGCCTGGAACAGCGGCTGGAACACCGGCGGCGGCGTCTTGCGGCCACCCCTGCCCCGCGGCTCGGGGGCAGCCTCCGGCTCCGGCTCGGGCTCGGGCTCGGTCGGAACGACCGGCTCGGCCTCGGCGATCGGGGTCTCCTCGGTCACCTCGACGGCGGGCACCGCACGCTTGCGGGTACGCCGGGTCCGTCGCGGGGCCTCCTCGGCCGGCTCGGCCTCGGTCTCCGGCTGCGCCGGCTCGGCCTGCGCCGACGTGGCGGCAGGCTCGGGCACGACCTCGTCCGGGGTCGCCTCGGGAGCGACCGCCGCCCGCTTGCGGGTGCGCCGGACGCGCCGGGGCGCCTCCTCCGGCTCCGGCTCGGGCTCGGCCGCCACCGGAGCGGGCTCGGCAGCCTCCACCGGTGCGGACGCGACCTCGGCCGTGTCGGTGACCGGCGCGGTCACCCGCTTGCGGGTGCGCCGCGCACGCCGCGGGGCCTCCGGCTCGGGTTCGGGCTGGGGCTCGGGGGTGGTCTCGGCCACTGCGGCCTCCTCGGCCTCCGGCTCCTCCTCGTCGGAGGGCGCGGGAACCTCGGGTGTCACGGCAGCCTGAACCGGCGCGGCCTCGGCAGAGGGCACGCTCGGCGGTCCTGCGGGGCGACTGGCGGCGCGGCGACGGCGGCGCGGGGCCGGCGTCGTGGCCGTGTCGTCCTTCGTGCTGTTGTCGTTGTCGGAAGTACCGGAGTTCACAACCCCGGGTGTACCTGATGTCTCAGGCGTGTCGTTGGGCTCGGTGTCGAGCATGCGGGTCTGTCTCCCGTCACGCTTCCGGGCGCTCCAACGCAGGGCGCCGCGCGGAAGCTTCTCTCTCACTCGCCGGTCCCGACCTTGCGGCCGTGATCCGGGCGATAAGTCTGTCGGAAATTCAAGCCTTGGGCCTCGTGTACCCGGTCGTCACCGATTCGAGGCTTCGACGACGGGTTCTGCACCGCCCTGCGGGCCGGTCCGGAGTTCCTCGCCCCCCTGCGAGGTGTGCTCCACCGCCGATGCTGCGCGGTCGGGCGCGAGCGGGTCGGTCACCGAATCGGTCGCGGTGTCGAGCGGCCCCTGCGCCAGGCGGGTGACCGCGGCGGCGGTGGGCGTAACAAGTTCGGCGACCGAGCGGAGACCGGACAGAACGTCGTCGGGTCGAACGGCGGGTGTGGTGTGCCGGACAACCAGTCGCAGTATCGCACAGGGTGCGGCACTACCCGCATCGACACCCTGGTGACCTGCGTCGTTCCCGTCGGGGGTGGTGACGGTCAGCGCGATCACCGCCTCACGGGCGTCGAATGTACGCATTCCGTTCTTGCTCATCCGCTGGACCTCGACGGCCTCGGCGGCCAGGAACACGCCGACCGCGCGCTCGGCCTCCTCGCGGGTGACGCCCGCGAGGACCAGCTCCCAGACCGACGCCTCCAGGCGTTCGGGCAGGTTGCCGCCGTGTGCCTCGACGATCTCGAGCACGTCGAGACCGGTCGGCAGGGACGCGTCGAGCAGGTCTCGCAGACGCGCCGGGTCACAGTGCGTGGCCACGCCGATCTCGAGATACTCGGCCTCGCTGGCGACGCCGGTGGGCGCCGCTCCCGCGTAGGACACCTTGGGGTGGGGGGTGAAACCGGCGGAGTAGGCCATCGGCACTTCCGCCCGACGCAGGGCCCGCTCGAACGCGCGCTGAAAATCCCGGTGGCTGGTGAACCGGAGGCGGCCGCGCTTGGTGTACCGGAGGCGCAGTCGCTGGACCGTCGGCGCGGGCGGCGGTCCCTCGGGCGTACGTCGTGCCAGTTTCGCTCAGTCCTTGGCTCAAGTGGGTGGGCAGAAGTCGATCCAAGCCTACGGCCATCGCACGGGTCGGGTCAGCGCCCCCCGATTCCGAGGGCTCGCAGCACCTCCGCGGTGGCCCGACCGATCGGCCGGAGCACGTGGCGGCCGACCCAGCGCAGCGGGGCCACGACCACGAATCGCCAGACGGCGCGGATCGCCCTGCCGATCGGCGCGAGCACGTTGCGCCAGGCCCAGGACACCGGCAGCACGACCAGGTGGTGCCACACCACCGCGATGCCGCGACCGATCGGCACCAGCACGGCCCGCCACAGCCAGGACAGCGGCCGCACGATCAGGAAGTTGAAGACGGCGGTGGACACTTCCCACGCGAACCGCAGCGCCTGGAGCGTCGCGCGTCCGACCGGACGCAGCACGTATCGCCACAGCAGCACCGCGGGTTTGTACAGGAGGTGCCGGAACACGAAGGCGAGCGGTCGCACGATCACGTGCACGATCACCCACGCGATGGCGTTGCCGATCGGAACCAGGATGTAGCGGCCGACGAAGCGGAGCACCGGGTACAGGAACCAGTCCCACAGCAGGATCTTCAGGCCCTTGAGAATCGGGTGCAGGAACCAGTCCCAGAACAGGAATTTGATCCCTCTGCCGATCAGTCGCAGCAGCTCCCACAACAGGCGCAGCGGCACCACGACGATCAGCGCGATGATCCGGGCGGGCCAGCGGACCACCGCGTACAAGCAGCCCTCACCGGGTTCGGGGCCGGCGCCGGTGCGCGGTGGGTAAGCGTGTTCGGCGTGCTGCTGCCATCCGGGCGGCTCGGGCGCGCCCGGTGGGTTGTTGTGGGTCGATGGTGTCCACGGCACCCGATCCGGTTGGTCCCCGTTTGCATTCACCCGGGCAGATTAGTGGCCCCGCCCCCGGGGAGGGAGCGGGACCACGGATGCTGCTTTGCGTGATTATCCGACTACTTGACGACGCTCAGCGGCAACAACTTCTGTCCGGTCGGGCCGATCTGGATCTCGGTTCCCATTTGCGGGCAAACGCCGCAGTCGAAGCACGGGCTCCAGCGGCAGTCGTCGACCTCGGTCTCGTCGAGCGCGTCCTGCCAGTCCTCCCACAGCCAGTCCTTGTCCAAGCCGGAGTCGAGGTGGTCCCACGGGAGCACCTCGTTCCACTCGCGCTCGCGCGTGGTGTACCAGTTCAGGTCCACCGGCTCGTCGGCCAGCGCCTTGTCCGCGCAGCGCACCCAGCGGTCGTAGCTGAAGTGCTCGCTCCAGCCGTCGAATCGGCCGCCGTCCTCCCAGACCGCGCGGATGATCCGACCGACCCGCCGGTCGCCGCGGGAGAGCAGGCCCTCGATCGCGCCCGGCTTGCCGTCGTGGTAGCGGAAGCCGATCGACTTGCCGTACTGCCGGTCCGCGCGGATCGCGTCGCGCAGCTTGTGCAGCCGCGCGTCGGTGGCCGCGGGGTCCAGTTGCGGGGCCCACTGGAAGGGGGTGTGCGGCTTGGGCACGAAACCGCCGATGGACACCGTGCACCGGATGTCGCGGCTCCCGGAGACCTCGCGGCCCTTCTGGATGACCTTCTTGGCCATGTCCGCGATCTGGAGCACGTCCTCGTCGGTCTCGGTGGGCAGGCCGACCATGAAGTAGAGCTTCACCTGCCGCCAGCCGTTGCCGTACGCGGTGGCGACCGTGCGGATGAGGTCCTCCTCGGACACCATCTTGTTGATCACCTTGCGCAGCCGCTCGCTGCCGCCCTCGGGCGCGAAGGTCAGCCCCGAGCGACGACCGTTGCGGGTCAGCTCGTTGGCCAGATCGATGTTGAACGCGTCCACCCGGGTGGAGGGCAGCGACAGGCCGATCTTGTCGTCCGTGTACCGGTCCGCGAGGCCCTTGGCCACCTCGGCGATCTCGGTGTGGTCGGCGGAGGACAACGACAGCAGGCCGACCTCCTCGAAGCCGGTCGCCTTCAGGCCCTTGTCGACCATCTCGCCGATGCCCTTGATGCTGCGCTCGCGCACCGGCCGGGTGATCATGCCGGCCTGGCAGAACCGGCAACCGCGGGTGCAGCCGCGGAAGATCTCCACCGACATGCGCTCGTGCACCGTCTCGGCGAGCGGGACCAGCGGCTGCTTGGGGTAGGGCCACTCGTCCAGGTCCATCACGGTGTGCTTGGACACCCGCCACGGCACGCCCGAGCGGTTCGGCGCGACCCGCTGGATGCGGCCGTCGTCGAGGTAGTCCACGTCGTAGAAGCGCGGCACGTAGACGTTGCCGGTGACGGCGAGGCGGAAGAGCAGTTCGTCCCGACCGCCCGGCCGGCCCTCGGCCTTCCAGGCCCGGATGATGTCGGTGATCTGGAGCACGGCCTGCTCGCCGTCGCCGACCACGGCGCAGTCGATGAAGTCCGCGATCGGCTCGGGGTTGAACGCGGCGTGTCCGCCGGCGAGCACGATCGGGTGGTCCTCGGTGCGATCCGCGGCCTCGATCGGGATGCCGGCCAGGTCGAGCGCGTTGAGCATGTTCGTGTAGCCCAGCTCGGTGGAGAAGCTCAGCCCGAACACGTCGAACGCGCCGACGGGCCGGTGTCCGTCCACGGTGAACTGCGGCACGTCGTGCTCGCGCATCAGCTTTTCCAGGTCGCCCCACACCGCGTAGGTGCGCTCCGCGAGCACGTCGGCGACCTCGTTGAGGACCTCGTACAGGATCATCACGCCCTGGTTGGGCAGACCGACCTCGTAGGCGTCCGGGTACATCAGCGCCCAGCGGACCGCACACGCGTCCCAGTCCTTGACGGTCGAGTTGAGTTCGCCACCGACGTACTGGATGGGCTTCTGCACCTGGGGCAGAAGCGGCTCCAGACGCGGGAACAGGGACTCGACGGGCATGGCGGTCCTTCCGATGGGCTGGGAGGGGGATCGACCTCCCAGCCTAACGCGAAGCGGGCGGACCCCCTACCGAGATCCTCGGCGGAAGCCCGCCCGCGGGGGTGGTCCGGTGTCGGTGAGACGGGGATCCGTCGGATGCGGCCGGCGGATCCCCGGGTCGGTCGGGCGCGGTCGCGACCGCGATCAGGCGGACTTGAAGGCGCCGGCATGACGCATGTGCACCGACTGCAACAGCCCTATCCCCATCCAGATCGCGAACATCGAGGAGCCGCCGTAGGAGACGAACGGCAGCGGCAGTCCGGCCACCGGCATGATGCCCAGGTTCATCCCGATGTTCTCGAAGGCCTGGAAGGCGAACCAGGCGACCACGCCCGCCGCGACGATCGTGCCGTACAGGTCGTCGGCGTGCAGCGCGATCCGGATCCCGCGCCACAGCAGTATCCCGAACAGCGCGATGACCACGCAGCAGCCGATGAAGCCCAACTCCTCGCCGGCCACCGAGAAGACGAAGTCGGTCTGCTGTTCGGGCACGTACTGGCCGCTGGTCTGCTCGCCGTGGAACAAACCCTTGCCCATGAGCCCGCCCGAGCCGATCGCCAGTCGGGCCATCGCGGTGTTGTAGCCGACGCCGCCCGGGTCGAAGTTCGGGTCGGCGAAGGCCCGGAACCGGTCGATCTGGTACTCGCTGAGCAGCCCGAGGTGTACGACCGCGACCGCACCGGCGGCGGCCATCGCGATCAGCGCGACCATCCACCGCGCCCGGGCGCCGGACGCCAGCAACACGCCGAGCACGATCATCGCCAGCACCATGACCGAGCCGAGGTCGGGCATCAGCATGATCACCGCCATCGGCACGGCGGCCACCACGAGCGCCCAGAACACCGCCTTGTCGCCCGGCTTGGCCAGATCCCCGGTGTCCACCCGTTCGGACAGGATCATGCCCATGCACAGGATGATCGCGATCTTGGCCAACTCGGCGGGCTGCACCGAAAAGCCCGCACCCAGTTGGATCCAGGCCCGCTGACCGTTGATCGTGCTGCCCAACGGACTGAGCGCGGCCATCAGGCCGAGCACCGCGGCGATCCCGACGAACGGCGCGAAGGCCCTTATCCGACGGTGACCGATTATCGCCACCACGGTGGCCAGGACCAGCCCGATCGCCAGGTTGAGCAGGTGCCGCTTGAAGAAGAACTGCGGATCCCCGCCGGTGATGCCGCGCCGATTGCGGGTCGCGGACCACACCAGCAGCGAACCCACCACCGACAGCGCGAGCGCGGGTCCCAGGAGTATCCAGTCCAGCCGACGCACCGGGGCGTCGCGCTGGATGATCTGTCGGGTGATCGACCGGCGCGGGGTGAACACCGGCGCGAGTCGGCCCAGATCCGGCGTACCGAATCCGGCCACCCGCGAGGCGGGTCGCAGTTTCAGGCTCATGTCCCTCTCCCCGTCCGGTACGCCGGCCGCTCGGGGGGCAGCGCCCCGGGCGCGGACAACGCGGTGGTGGTGGGGCCTCGACCACCGCCGGGGTGCGGCGGCAGCACGTAGGAGGCGGGCACGACCGTGCCGTCCTCCTTGACCTGTGGCAGCCCCGCGGGCGGGGCGGGCAGCAGCGCCTTGCTCGGGTCGATCGCGCCCTTGTCGTCGACGCCGAGCAACGCCTCGTAGATCTTGCGCACGGACGGACCCGAGGTGCCGGAACCGGTGCCGCCCTGGCTGACCATCATCACCACGGCGTATTGCGGGCCGTCCTTGGGACCGCCGTACGTGGCGAACCAGGAGGTGCTCTGCTTGCCGTACACCGAGCCGGTGCCGGTCTTGGCCGCTATCGGCATCTGGGCGTTGGGCCAGTTGGCGAACACGCCGGCCGCGGTGCCGTTCATCTCGACGCCGATCAGCGCGTTCTGCAGGTACTTGAGCGTGGCGTCGCTTATCGGCAACTTGGCCGCCGCCTGGGGCTGGATCTCGCGTACGAGCTTCCCGCTCGGGCTGACCACTGCCTTGCCCAGGGTCGGCTTCCACAACGTGCCGCCGTTGGCGATCGCCGCGTACACCCGGGCCATCTGCAACGGGGTGACCGTGGTGTCGCCCTGGCCGATCGCGAAGTTGATCGCGTCACCGGCGCGGAACTGCCAGCCGTCGACGCAGTTCTCCTTGGCGATCTTGTCCACGTACTCGTTGCCGGTGTTGCCCTGCTTGCACCACGCGTCCTTGTTCTGCTCCCAGTTGCGCTTCTTCCAGGCCCGGTCGGCGATCCGTCCGCCGGCCTCGCCGGGCAGATCGATGCCGGTGGGGGCGCCCAGGCCGTAGCTCTTCGCCATGGTGACCATCGGGTCCTTGGGATTCTTCCCGAAGATCCCGCCGTCCTTGAGCCACATGTCGTAGCCGATGCCGTAGAAGACGGTGTTGCAGGAGACCTCCAGCGCGCGCTGGAGCGAGATCGGGCCGTAGCCCCTGGACTCCAGGTTGTTGAAGGTCGTGCCGCCGACCGAGATGCTCGGCGAGCAGTCGTAGTTGGCCTTGGTGGAGTAGCCCGACTCGGCCGCGGCCGAGGTGGAGATCACCTTGAAGATCGAGCCCGGTGCGAACTGACCCTGTATGGCCCGGGACACCAGCGGCACGCCGGCCTTCTCGTCGGTGAGCGCCTTGTAGTCCTGCGGCGAGATGCCGCCCACCCACACCGACGGGTCGTAGTTGGGTGCGCTGGCCATCGCGATCACCCGGCCGGTCTTGATGTCCATCACCACGGCCGCGCCGGCGTCGGCGATGAAGTTCTTGTGCGTGTTGCCCGCGTCGAAGGTCGCCCGGGCCCGCTTCATCGCCTCGTCGAGCTGCTGCTCGGTGATCGCCTGGATCTTCGCGTCGATGCTGGTCACCAGGTGGTTCCCGGGCACCGGCGGGGTCTCCGAGACGGTGCCGGTGACCCGTCCGAGGTGGTCCACGGACAGTCCGGTGACCCCGGACTTCCCGCGCAGGTCCGCGTCGTAGCTGCGCTCGAGACCGCTGCGGCCGACCTCGTCGGCCCGCTGGAGGTCCTTCTTGCCCTCGGCCTTCTGTTTGCTCAACTCGTCGTCGGAGACCGGCGAGAGATAGCCCACGACGTGTGCGCCGTTTGCTCCCTCGGGCGCCGGATACTGCCGTACCGCGGTGGGCTCGGCGGTCACCCCGGGGAAGTCCTCGCGGTGCTCCATGATGGTCAGCGCCTGCTCGGTGGTGGCGTTGTCGGTGACCGGGATCGGCTGGTACGGCGAGCCGTTCCAGCACGGCTTGGGCACGTTGCGCTCGCACAGCCGGGTGCGCGCCTTGACCTCGTCGGCCGGCAGTTGCAACACCTCGGCCAGCCTGGTCAGCACGGCAGCACCGGCGTCGGGCATCCGCATCAACTCGGTCCGGCTGACCGACACCACCAGCGCGGTGCGGTTGTTGACCAGCGGGCGGCCCTTGTCGTCGAGGATCTGACCGCGCACCGCCGGCGTCACCACGTCCCGGACCTGGTTCTGCGAGGCGGCCGCGGCGTAGTGGTCGCCCTCGCGGATCTGCAGGTACCACAGCCGGCCGAAGAGGGTGATCATCAGCGACAGGACCAGAACCTGAAGGATCACCATCCGCACGCGCACGCTGTGCGCGCCGTCTCCCCTGGAGCGGCCGGCGTTGAGCAGGCTCGGCATGCGTTTACGCATCTTGGGCGTTCACCCCCCTACCGGGACAGGCCCGAGAGCATCGGACTCGGATCCACCTTGCGGGCCAGCGCCATCACCCACGGCACCACGAACGGCGCCAGGATCGCGTCGTAGACCACCGCCGTCAGCAACAGCTTGGTCAGCCCCACCTGGCGCACCGCACCGTCGCCGACCAGCGCACCGACCGCCGCGTACAACACGGTGGTGCCCGCCGCGGCGATCGCCACCACGGCGATCGGCGCGAGCACCGAGCGTCTGGGGCTGCGCGAGACGAACAGGCCGGCGATGTATCCGGTCAGGCACAACACGAACGCGTACCGGCCCGCCGCGTGGTCCGCGGGCGGCGCGAGGTCGGCGCACAGGCCGGCCGCGAAGCCGATCACGCAGCCCGAGGTCGGCCCGTAGGTCAGCGCGAGCCCGACCACCACCAGGAGCAGCAGGTCCGGCACCGCGCCGGGCAGACCGAGCCGGGCGAACACGCTCACCTGGACGACGAGCGCGACGACGATCAGCAGCGCGGCATAGAACACGCGGGAGATCCGCACCGTCTCAGTCCCTTCCGGTCGGTGGGGCCGTGCCGCCGGGCGGCGGCTTGCGGCGGCCGTCGCCGGCGGCGGTGTCGGCCGCGTTCGCGTTGGTGCTCCGGGTGCCGCCGGCGGGCGGCTTGGCCGCCGAGGCGCCCTTGGGCGGCTCGGTGGACGCGGGCGGAGGCGGCGGCGGTGGCGCGGCGCTCGGCGGCGCGGCGACCTCCTGGGCGATCGGCGGCAGCACCGCGTCGCGCGGATCGGTGCGCGGCGGCTCGATCACCACGCCCACCGTGTCCAGCCTGGAGAAGTGCACGTACGACTTCACCTCGACGCTGCGGGTGAGTTCACCCGGGGTGTTGCGCACCTCGGCGACCTCGCCCACCGGTACGCCCGCCACGAACGGCTTGCCGCCCTGCGAGCCGAACGTCACCAGCCGGTCGCCCTTCTTGACGTGGGCCTGGCCGTTGAGCAGCTTGAGGTTCATCGGCTTGTCGCCGCGGCCGGAAGTGATCCCTATTTCCATCGATCCGGCCAGCCGCGTGCCGACCGCGAATCCGGGGTCGGTGGCGAGCAGCACGGTCGCGGTCATCGGACCCACCTGGGTCACCCGGCCGACCAGTCCGTCGCCGTTGATCACGGTCATGTCCGGCTTGATGCCGTCGCCCGCGCCCGCGTCGATGGTGACCGTCCAGGAAAAGCCCTGGGCGGGGCCGATGGCGACCACACGCGCGGGCTTGGTCTTGTACTGCCCGGCCGTGGAGACCTTGAGCAGTTTGTCCAACTCGGCCGCCCGATTGCGGTCGAACTCGATGTTGTCCACCTGTTGACGAAGCTTGGCGTTCTCGTCCTGCAGGCGCTTCTTCTCGCCCTCGTGGGATCCCGCGTCCTTGACCGCGTTCACGGCCCGACCGACGGGATCCACTGCGGCGGACACGCCGCGTTCGGCGGGACCGAACACGGCCGAGGCCCAGTCGCGGACGTTCGCGATGGGCGAGTTCCGGCCACCGCGAATGTCCACGGTGATGAGGGCGAAAGAGATCGCTAGCAGCAGCACGAGGACCAGCCGACCGTGCCGGGAGTCCCTCACGATGCGCGCCCGCCCCTTTCGTACGTTGCGGCGCTTGTGGGCAGTTGTGGTGTGTGGCCGTGCCGGGCCGAACGCGGTGGGCGGCGGTCCGACCGACCGCCCCCGCGTCCTCGGTCAGCGGCGCGGTTGGGCATCCAATACCTGCTGGAGCTTCTCGTACTCCTCGACGCACTTGCCCGCGCCCAGAGCCACCGAGTCCAGCGGGTTGTCGGCGATGTGGATCGGCATGCCGGTCTCGGTGCGCAGCCGCTCGTCGAGGCCGCGCAGCAGGGCGCCGCCGCCGGTGAGCACGATGCCGCGATCCATCACGTCGCCGGCGAGTTCGGGCGGACACTGGTCCAGCGTGCTCTTGACCGCGTCCACAACGGTGTTGACCGGTTCCTCGATCGCCTTGCGGACCTCCGAGGTGGAGATCACGATCGTCTTGGGCAGGCCGCTGACCAGGTCGCGACCACGAATCTCGCTGTGCTCGTCCTCGCCGAGGTCGAAGGCCGAGCCGATCGACATCTTGATTTCCTCGGCGCTGCGCTCGCCCAGGAGCAGCGAGTACTCCTTCTTGACGTAGGCGATGATCGCGTTGTCCAACTCGTCGCCGGCCACCCGGATCGACTGGGCCGTGACGATGCCGCCGAGCGAGATCACCGCGACCTCGGTGGTGCCGCCGCCGATGTCGACGACCATGTTGCCGGTCGCCTCGTGCACCGGCAGACCGGCGCCGATCGCGGCGGCCATCGGCTCTTCGATGATGTGCACGCTGCGCGCACCGGCCTGGCTGGACGCCTCGACCACGGCGCGGCGCTCGACGCCGGTGATGCCCGAGGGCACGCAGATCACCACGCGCGGACGGGCCAGGTACCGGCGGCGGTGCACCTTGAGGATGAAGTAGCGCAACATGCGCTCGGTGATCTCGAAGTCGGCGATCACGCCGTCCTTGAGCGGCCGGATCGCCACGATGTTGCCGGGCGTGCGGCCGATCATCTTCTTCGCCTCGGCGCCGACCGCCAGGATGCCCCCGGTGGTGGTGTTCTTGGCGACCACCGACGGCTCGTTCAGTACGATGCCGCGGCCTCTGACGTACACCAGCGTGTTGGCCGTACCGAGGTCGACCGCCATGTCACGACCGATGAACGACAAGTTGTTCGCCATATAAAGAACCTAGGGCCTTCCCGAGCTCGTAGCCATGAGGACATGAGCCGGCCGAGGGACGTCGTACCGAGAACGCCGGATCGACCGACCACAATCGTAGGCACGGTGTACCGGCGGCAGAACCCGCGACGTACCGGGGCACGGCTGCACCCTCCATCCACCATGACGTGATCACGGTGCGAGGGGTTGCGTGCCACGCGCGGCAAGTGGAGGGATTTCCCTCTAACAGCGCACGGTCGGGGCCCGATAGGGCACCCCGGCGGGTCGCGCGGAGGTCCGCCCGGCGTGGTCGCGAAAAAAATCGATCCCCCGCGCAGTCCGCGCGCGTCGCGCGGCCTTCGGGCACGGTCGCGACGCGATCGTCGCGGCGGGGATCGCGAACCGATTCCGCGCGGCGCACCCGGCGCCGCGGCGAAATCGTCAGGCGTGTTCGGGGAAGAAGTTCTTGATCTCGCGCTCGGCGGATTCCGGCGAGTCGGAGCCGTGCACGATGTTCTCCCGGGTGATCGTGGCGAAGTCGCCGCGAATGGTGCCCGGCAGAGCCTTGATCGGGTCGGTGACGCCGGCGAGCGCGCGGAAGGACTCGATCACCCGCTCGCCCTCGACGATCAGCGCCACGGAGGGGGCCGAGGTCATGAACTCCACGAGCGGGGCGTAGAACGGCTTGCCCTCGTGCTCGGCGTAGTGCCGCTCGATCGTCTCGCGATCCATCACGCGCAGATCGAGCGCCGCCAGGGTGAAGCCCTTGCGCTCGATGCGGCCGATGACCTCGCCGACGAGACCACGCCGGACTCCGTCCGGCTTGACCAGGACGAGCGTGCGCTCGGACACGTTTGGCTCCTTGCTTCCTCGAAGAGGGGGTACGGGTACGAACCTTGCGACCCGACGAACGGTCAACGCCCAGAGCCTATCCGGGGTAACGCATCAACCTTTCGGCCGTATGTCGCGACTCAGTCCGCGAGGGCCGCGCGGGCCGCCTTGGCGTCGTCGATGACCCGCCCGACCCGGACGCAGCCGTACCAGATCACGGCGAACACCACGCCGATCAGGAACATCATCGGGACCACGAAACCGGTCAGGAACAGGCCGAGTTGCAGCACCCAGCCCGCGGTGACCGCCCACGGCCGGCCGAGCTTGGCGCACAGCCAGACGCAGACGAGGGCGGACGGTCCGGCGACCGCCCACAACACGCCGGTGGAGATGTCGGTGAGTTGCATCGCCACCAACGCGGCGAGACAGATCACCAGGGCCTGGCCGATCAGATGGGTCGAACACAGCGCACGCATGCTCAGGCGTCCCTTCCGTTGCGGTTGCCTCCGCCGCTTCCGCCGGATGGGCCGGCCCCCGGGCCCGCGCCCGGTTCACCGCCCTTGAGGAGCACCCGGGCCTCGCCCACGGTGACCACGGAGCCGGTGATCAGCACACCCGCACCACCGAGGTCGCCCTCCTCCTCGGCGAGCGTGACGGCGGCCTCGATGGCGTCCGGCAGGCTCGGCTGCACCTCGACCCGGTCCGCGCCGAACACCTCGACCGCGAGCGCGGCGAGTTCGTCGACCGGCATCGCCCGCGGCTGCGAGTTCTGCGTCACCACGACCTCGGCGAGCACCGGTTCGAGGGCCTCCAGGACACCTCGGACGTCCTTGTCGCCCATCACGCCGACCACGCCGACCAGGTGCCGGAAGTCGAACGAGTCGGTCATCGCCTGCGCGGCGGCCAGGGCACCGGCCGGGTTGTGTGCGGCGTCGATCAGGACGGTGGGGCTGCGTCGCACGATCTCGAGCCGACCGGGCGAGGTGACCGATGCGAACGCCTCCCGGACCAGGTCGGCATTCAGCGCGCCGCCGCTGGTGAGCCCGGGCCGGTCGGCCACGCCGACGCCCAGGAACGCCTCCACCGCGGCCAGCGCGACCGCGGCGTTGTGCGCCTGGTGGCTGCCGTGCAGCGGCAGGAAGACGTCCTCGTACTCCCCCGCCAGGCCGCGCAGGGTGAGCAACTGCCCGCCGACTGCCAGGTCGCGCCGGACCACGCCGAATTCCATGCCCTCGCGGGCCACCGTCGCGTCCACCTCGACCGCGCGCCGGATCAGCGCCTCGGCGGCGTCCACCGGCTGGTGTGCCAGCACGACCAGGCTGTCCTGCTTGATGATCCCGGCCTTCTCCACCGCGATCTCGCCGGGCGTGTTCCCCAGCCGGGCGGCGTGGTCCACCGCGATCGGGGTGACCACGGCGACGGTGCCGTCGACCACGTTGGTCGCGTCCCACGTGCCACCCATGCCGACCTCGACCACCGCGACGTCCACCGGCGCGTCGGCGAAGGCCGCGTACGCCATTGCGGTGATCACCTCGAAGAAGGACAGCCGGTACGGCTGCGCGGCGTCCACGATGCCGATGTAGGGCTCGATGTCGCGGTAGGTCTCGACGAACCGCTCGGCGCTGATCGGCTCGCCGTCCAGGCTGATCCGCTCCGTCATCGACTCCACGTGCGGGCTGGTGAAGCGGCCGGTACGCAGTTGGAAGGCGCGCAGCAGCGCCTCGATCATCCGGGCCGTGCTGGTCTTGCCGTTGGTGCCGGTGATGTGGATGACCGGGTACGCCCGCTGGGGTTCGCCGAGCACGTCCATCAGCGCGACCACGCGGTCGGTGGACGGGTCGAGCTTCGTCTCGGGCCAGCGCCCGATCAGCTCGGCCTCGACGGCGCGCTGCGCGGCCAGTGCCTCGGCGGGGTCTGTCACAGGTGTCACCGGTTCTGATCGAGTTCTGCGGAGCTGGTGGGTTGCTGGTGGGGTGGCCGCCCGCACGGCCCGGGTGGGTGTGCCCGGGCCGTGCGGCCGGTCGGGTCAGCCGGTGGGCAGCCGGTCCAGCTGGCCCTTGATGCGTTCGATGTCGGCCTCGGCGCCGGCCAGCTTGTCCCGGACCTTGTCCACCACGTCGGGGGCGGCCTTGGCCAGGAAGCCCGCGTTGCCGAGCTTCTTCGTGTTCACGTCGCGGACCTTCTCCGCCTCGGCCAGGTCCTTGGACAGGCGCTTGCGCTCGGCGGCGAAGTCGATCGCGCCGGACAGGTCCAGCTCGATCACGGCGCCCGCGACCGGGAAGGACGTGGTCGCCGAGAAGCCCTCGCCGGCCGGCGTGCAGCGGGCCAGCTGACGCAGCGCCGCCTCGTGCGCGGCGATCGCGGTGCCCGCGAGCGAGATGTTGGCCGGCACCCGCTGACCGGGCTTGAGACCCTGGTCCGAGCGGAACCGGCGGACCTCGGTGATCACCTGCTGGAGCGTGGTGATCTCGGCCTCGGCGGCCGGGTCGGCGAACCCGCTCGGGGTCGGCCACTGGGCCACGACGAGCGACTCGCCACCGGTGAGCGTGGTCCACAACTCCTCGGTCACGAACGGCACGATCGGGTGCAGCAGCCGCAGCGTCACGTCCAGGACATGGCCCAGGACCCGCCGGGTGGCCTGTGCGGCGGCCTCGTCGTCGCCGTTCAGCGGCAGCTTGGCCAGCTCCACGTACCAGTCGAAGACCTCGTCCCAGGCGAAGTGGAACAGCGTGTCGGAGAGCTTCGCGAACTGATAGTCCTCGTAGTACGCGTCCACCTCGGCCACGACCGCGTCCAGCCGGGACAGGATCCAGCGGTCGGTCGCCGAGAGCTGCTCGGCGGCCGGCATCGGGCCCTCGACGGTGGCGCCGTTCATCAGCGCGAACCGGGTGGCGTTCCAGATCTTGTTGCAGAAGTTGCGCGAGCCCTGGACCCAGTCCTCGCCGATCGGCACGTCGGTGCCGGGGTTGGCGCCGCGGGCCAGGGTGAAGCGCAGCGCGTCGGTGCCGTACGCGTCCATCCAGTCGATCGGGTCGACCACGTTGCCGAACGACTTGGACATCTTCTTGCCGAACTGGTCGCGAACCAGGCCGGTGAGCGTGATGGTGTGGAACGGCGCCTGCCCGTCCATCGCGTACAACCCGAACATCATCATCCGGGCGACCCAGAAGAAGATGATGTCGTGCCCGGTCAGCAGCACGTCGGTCGGATAGAACTTGGCCAGGTCGGCGGTCTGCTCGGGCCAGCCCAGCGTGGAGAACGGCCACAGCGCGGAGGAGAACCACGTGTCGAGCACGTCGGTGTCCTGCGTCCAGCCCTCGCCGGTGGGCGCCTCGTCGTTCGGGCCCACGCAGACCGTCTCGCCGTTCGGGCCGTACCAGACCGGGATTCGGTGACCCCACCACAACTGCCGCGAGATGCACCAGTCGTGCATGTTGTCGACCCAGCCGAAGTAGCGCCCGGCCAGCTCCTGCGGGTGGATGGCCACCCGACCGTCGCGCACCGCGTCGCCCGCGGCTTTGGCCAACGGCTCGACCCTGACCCACCACTGCATGGACAGCCGCGGCTCGACCGTGGTCTTGCAGCGCGAGCAGTGCCCGACCGCGTGCGTGTACGGGCGCTTCTCGGCGACGATCCGACCCTGCTCGCGCAGTGCGGCCACGATCGCGAAACGCGCCTCGTAGCGGTCCAGGCCCTCGAACGGGCCGTGCACCGTGATGATCGCCCGCTCGTTCATGACCGTGGGCATCGGCAGGTTGTGCCGGCGGCCGATCTCGAAGTCGTTCGGGTCGTGCGCCGGGGTCACCTTGACCGCGCCGGTGCCGAACTCGGGGTCCACGTGCTCGTCCGCCACGATCGGGATCCGCCGCCCGGTGAGCGGCAGTTCGATCTCGGTGCCGACCAGGTGCGCGTACCGCTCGTCGCTCGGGTGCACCGCGACGGCGGTGTCGCCGAGCATGGTCTCGGCGCGCGTGGTGGCCACCACGATCGCGTCGTCGCCGTCGCCGTAGCGGATCGAGACGAGTTCGCCGTCGTCGTCCTGGTGCTCGACCTCGATGTCGGAGATCGCGGTCAGACAGCGCGGACACCAGTTGATGATCCGCTCGGCGCGGTAGATCAACTCGTCGTCGTAGAGCCGCTTGAAGATGGTCTGCACGGCCTGGGACAGGCCCTCGTCCATGGTGAAGCGCTCACGCGACCAGTCCACGCCGTCGCCGAGGCGACGCATCTGGCCGAGGATCTTCCCGCCGTACTCTTCCTTCCACTGCCAGACCCGGTCCACGAACGCCTCGCGGCCCAGGTCGTGCCGCGACTTGCCCTCCTTGGCCAGCTCGCGCTCGACCACGTTCTGGGTGGCGATGCCGGCGTGGTCCATGCCGGGCAGCCACAGCGCCTCGAAGCCCTGCATGCGCTTGCGGCGGGTGAGCGCGTCCATCAGCGTGTGCTGGAACGCGTGGCCCAGGTGCAGTTGTCCGGTGACGTTCGGCGGCGGGATGACGATCGTGTACGGCGGCTTGTCGCTCTTGGCATCGGCCTCGAACCAACCCGCGGCTACCCAGCGCTCGTACAGCTTCCCCTCTACCTCGGCGGGGGTGTACTGGGAGGGAAGGGCCTGCGGCTGCTCGGCGGCAGCGGCTGCGGGAGTGGTGTTCTCGGTCACCGCCCCAGTCTACGGAAGGCGCACGGGCACCTTCGACGCGCCGGCGGCAAGGCGGGAACAGGGCGATGGGCGGCGCGGGCGGCGGCCCTCGGGCGACGTCGCCGGACCGACCGGTTGTCGCCGGTCGGGGTCCCGCCGCCGGCGTTCCGCCTTTGTCGCCGGTGGCGTCCCGCCCTTGTCACCGTGGTGTCACCGCGACGCCGGCGGCGGCCGGGGACCGCTAGTTTGCGCCGTGGGCCGGTATCCGGGTTTCGACGATGGGGGCATCGGTCGGAGCGTCGGAGCGGGCCCGTATCCGTGACTTCGTGAATCCGGGGGGATCTCGTGCGCACTCGCACTCACACTCGTACTCGTGTCGGCTCTCGTCCTCGTGCCGGCTCTCGCACTCGCACACTGTTTGTCGCCGTCACCGTCTCCGTGCTCGGGACGGCTGTACTGACGGGCTGTCAGGCCAAGGACGGCAAGGACGACAAGGCCGACCGAAGCGGCCCGGCGGTCGCCGCGACGACCCAACCGGTCGACCCCGGGACGACCGCGTCCGTGACGCGGCCGGCGGAGGTGCCGACCGGCAAGGCCAAGCCGACCGCGTCTGCTCCGTCGACGTCGGTCCCGTCCGAGCGACCCCCGGCCGCGGCCAGCCCGCACAAGCTCCGGCCCGCCGCCCGGGCCGGAGACCTGGCCCGGCTGCTCGACGGCGGGCCCACCGACGTCCCGGTCGACCCGGGCGAGGTGCGCTCCCCGGCCAACAACGTGCTGGTCGCGGCATACGGCGCGACCGGGGCAGGCCCCCGCTCGGTGCTGTTCGTCGGGGTGGACGGGATGACCGGGATCGACGGCAAGCGCATGGAGCACATGGTCCGCGGCATGGTCGAGTACGTGAACGGCAGCGGCGGCAGCGTCCCGGACGGGGTGACGATGAAGGGCTACGATCCCGGCCCGCTGGGCGGCACGCTGGAGTGCATGCCGGCCTCGGTCGCACAGCCGGCGGCGATCTGCGGGTGGGCGGACCAGGACACGACGGCCGTGGCGTATTTCGAGCAGTTGTCGGCGGACCGGGCCGCGGCGAAGTTCAAGGCGATGCGCGCGGACCTGGAGCGGTAGCGACCCCGTGGGGCGGGGGTGGTTCGGGGTCGAACGCCGGTTCGCGCGTCGCCTGGCGGCCGTGGCGTCGTTGTACCGGGTACCGATGACGTTCGACCGAACCGCGGGTGGTGGGGGCGATGGGCGACGGATACGGCGGGTGGCAGGGGCCCGGGACCGGCGGGGCGGGGTATCCGACCGGGCCGCCGGGGGCCGCGCCGCCTGCGGAGAGCCGCTCCCGGGACCGGATCGCGATCCTGGTCGGCGTGCTGGGCAGCGTGGCCGTGGTGGTCGCCGCCGTGGTGGTCGTGGTGCTGCTGCTCGACTCCGGCGGCGACGACGCCCCGGAGCCGCGCGGACTGCCCACCGCGCCGGCGAGCACCCGCAGTGCCGGACCGCTCGTCATGCCGGCCACGATCGGGGCCCGCGGCCCGGTCGCCCGGACCGCACTGCCGTCGACGGTCGCGGATCTGAACGCGACGATGGGACGTACCTTCGCGGACGTCCGCACCGAGGTCTTCGGCGGCGGGCAGACCAGCGAGACGGTGCTGCTGACCCTGGCCGCCCGGCGCGACCGGGTGCCAGCCGAGTACGTCCGGGACTTCGTGCCGGCCGTCCCGGTGACCGAGGACCCGGCCGTCCCCGGCCCGCCGGGGGTGCTCCGCTGCTGGAGCAACCCCACCACGGCGATGTGTCTGTGGGGCGACGACCACGACCTCGTCTACGTCAGCGACGGAGCCGGCGTCGCACACGCCCGACTGGTGATCGCGAACGTGTATGCGGGCAGTGCCCGCTAGGGCCGCCTGTGCGGCAGCGGCGAGTGGTCGCGGACGGGTGAGCGGGCCGTGCCCGCCGGTCGGGCGCGGGATGCGAACGTGCAGCGCGGGGTGCGAAGGTGCAGGCGAGCCGTGCCGCCGGCCGGAACCCGGCCGGCGCCTCGCCGGTCGACTCAGGCGCTCTTGTCGCGCCGCTCGCGCTTGACCACGTCGCGTGGCACGAGCGTGGGGTTGACGTGCTTGAGGACCACCTGGTCGGTGACCACGACGCGGGCCACGTCCTTGCGGGACGGGACCTCGTACATCACCGACTGGAGCACCTCTTCGAGGATCGCCCGCAGGCCGCGCGCACCGGTGCCGCGCATGATCGCCTGGTCGGCGATCGCCTCCAGCGCCTCCATCTCGAAGTCCAGCTCGACGCCGTCGAGTTCGAACAGCCGGCGGTACTGCTTCACCAGCGCGTTCTTGGGCTCGGTCAGGATCTGGATGAGCGCCTCGCGGTCCAGGTTGTGCACCGAGGTGAGCACCGGGAGCCGGCCGATGAACTCGGGGATCATGCCGAACTTGAGCAGGTCCTCGGGCATCACGTCGGCGAACGAGTCGGCGCTCTCCACATCGCGCTTGGAGCGGATCTGCGCGCCGAAGCCGATGCCCTTGCGGCCGACCCGGCCCTCGATGATCTTCTCCAGGCCGGCGAACGCCCCGCCCACGATGAACAGCACGTTCGTCGTGTCGATCTGGATGAACTCCTGGTGCGGGTGCTTGCGCCCGCCCTGCGGCGGCACACTCGCGGTGGTGCCCTCGATGATCTTCAGCAGCGCCTGCTGGACGCCCTCACCGGACACATCGCGGGTGATCGACGGGTTCTCGCTCTTGCGGGCGATCTTGTCGACCTCGTCGATGTAGATGATCCCGGTCTCGGCCTTCTTGACGTCGTAGTCGGCCGCCTGGATCAGCTTCAGCAGGATGTTCTCGACGTCCTCGCCGACGTATCCCGCCTCGGTGAGCGCGGTCGCGTCGGCGATGGCGAACGGCACGTTCAGCATCCGGGCCAGGGTCTGCGCCAGCAGCGTCTTGCCGCAGCCGGTCGGCCCGAGCAGCAGAATGTTCGACTTGGCCAGTTCGACGCCGTCGTCGCGGGACGCCTTGGCCGACTCACCGGCCTGGACCCGCTTGTAGTGGTTGTACACCGCCACCGAGAGCGCCTTCTTGGCGACTTCCTGCCCGACCACGTAGCCGTCGAGGAACTCGTAGATCTCCCGTGGCTTGGGGAGCTCCTCGAACTTCAACTCGGAGGACTCGGAGAGCTCCTCCTCGATGATCTCGTTGCACAGGTCGATGCACTCGTCACAGATGTAGACACCCGGACCGGCAATGAGCTTCTTCACCTGCTTCTGGCTCTTTCCGCAGAACGAGCACTTGAGCAGGTCGCCACCGTCACCGATGCGTGCCACGAGGTGCATCTCCTTCGCCTGGGCCCCGGATGTCCCGGACCTGGTGCCTGGTCTTTCGACGGTACCCCGCCGGAATCTCCGATCCCCCGGTTTTGACCATCAACCGGTCACCGTTGTCCGGTCGGCGGCAAGCCGCCGACCGGGCGGGGACACTAGCCGATGACCTTCCGAGGTGCGGTGATCTCGTCGATGAGGCCGTACGCAAGCGCCTCTTCGGCCGTCAGAATCTTGTCGCGCTCGATGTCGTCGCGAACCTGCTCGATCGGCCTCGTGCTGTGCTGCGCGAGCATGGTTTCCAGCATGGTGCGCATGCGCTGGATCTCACGAGCCTGGATCTCCAGGTCGCTGACTTGCGCGCGCCCGGTTTCACTGTACGGCTGGTGGATGAGGATGCGGGAGTTCGGCAGCGCCATTCGCTTGCCCGGAGTTCCCGCGGCGAGCAGAACGGCGGCGGCGGAGGCCGCCTGGCCCATGCACACCGTCTGGATGTCGGGGCGCACGAACTGCATCGTGTCGTAGATGGCGGTGAGCGCCGTGAAGGAACCGCCGGGCGAGTTGATGTAGATCGAGATGTCCCGATCGGGGTCCATCGACTCCAGCGTCAGGAGCTGCGCCATCACGTCGTTCGCCGACGCGTCGTCGACCTGGACGCCCAGGAAGATGATGCGCTCTTCGAACAGCTTGGTGTACGGGTCCTGCTCGCGGAAACCCTGCGACGTGCGCTCGATGAAGCGCGGCAGGACGTAACGGCTCTCGGCGCTGCGCGAGGCAAGCGGTGCCAGGCCCTCGGGCCGGTGGAACAGATTGTCATTCATGGAAATCTCAGCCCTCCGGGACTGCGGACTCGACTCAGTGGCTGGGCGACTGAAAGCTGGATCGGCTTTCCCCGGCTGTTCTTCGGCCGGGATCAGCTGTGTGCAGCCGCCGGTGTCAGCTGGTGCTGCCGGTGTTGGGAACCTCGGCCGCACTGCGAACCACGTGGTCCACCAGGCCGTATTCCTTGGCCTCCTCGGCGGAGAACCAGCGGTCGCGGTCCGAGTCGTGCTCGATCTTCTCGGGGGTCTGCCCGGAATGGTGCGCGATCAGGCGAGTCATCTTGCGCTTGGTGCGCAGGAGCTGCTCGGCCTGGATCTTGATGTCCGACGCCGAGCCGCCGAGACCGGCGGACGGCTGGTGCATCAGGATCTCGGAGTTGGCGAGCGCGATGCGCTTGCCGGGGGCTCCGGCGGTCAACAGGAACTGGCCCATGGAGGCGGCCAGGCCCATCGCGACGGTCGCGACATCGTTGCTGATCCACTGCATCGTGTCGTAGATCGCCATGCCGGCGGTGATGGAGCCACCCGGCGAGTTGACGTAGAGCCAGATGTCCTTTTCCGGGTCCTCTGCGTTCAGCAACAGGAGCTGGGCGGAGATCGCGTTGGCGATCTGGTCCTCGACCACCGAGCCGAGGAAGATGATCCGCTCGCGCAGCAACCGGTTGTAGACCTGGTCGTCGAGCCCCATCCCACCCGGCTGAGATGCACGCGAAGTGGGCACCGCGAGCCCCGGAGTCACGATCTGCGGATTCGTCACGTATCCACCTGCTCGTTTCCGACGGCAATCCCGAGCCGTCACGAAGTCGACCTTGGGAGGCACCTGCGTTCGTGGCGGGTGACCCCCTTCGTACAGCGACCCTAACGCGCGGATCGTCGCAGGCCATCCCAGACTCAGGACTGTTCGCCCAGAGCGCAGCAAGGCGGTATCCGGGCGGTATCGGGGTAGTCGCGCGGATCGTACGGCTGGTGGGCGGTCGAGGTCGGGTCGGCCGTGTCGGCGCGACGGAGGCCGGCGCGCCGCGGGGGCGGGGGCCGGAGTTGTGCCGCGGGGGCGGGGGGCGGAGCCCGGCCGGGGTCGGGTCGGGTCGGGGCCTGGCCGGGGCCGGGCGGGGCTTGGAGCCCTGCCGACGACCGCGTGCCGCTGCCGGTGAGGAACGATTCGCCAGTGCCCGGCCTTGGTGGGCCGGTATGCGCGCGTACAGACGCGCCGTGGGGCGGTGGTCCTGAGGGCGGTGGCTTGAGGGCGGTGGCAGTAGCGCGATGGCAGTAGGGCGGTGGTCCCGAGGGTGGCGGTCTGATAGCCGTCACAAGCCGTGTCGGAGGTTCTCGCGGCCCATCCGGATGAGCATGGGCACCGGCCCCTACAACGTCGAGGGGCGGGCAGCGCCCGTTCCGCGCTCTCCGCGCAGCCGTTGACGGCGGGCACCATCCCGCCCGGCCGGGCGGGTCGACTCCGAAAGCAGCGCCCTTGCGAAGCGTCGTAGGCCACGGGGACGGGGTCGGCCCGGCCGGGATGCTCGGGCACGCCGGTACCCGAACGGGTTGGGTCGATCGAGTGACGGGTCATCACGATCCGTACCCGTTCGGAACGCACACGGCCCTCGCAGTACACGCAGGCCCTCGGAACGCACGCGGGCCCGACCACCGGCTGACGGTGATCGGGCCCGCGTGACGGGTCCTGCGCGAATCCCGCGCGCCGCAACGTACGCGGCGGTCGCGGATCGCCCGGGTGGATCAGGCCTCGGCCTTCTCCTCCGAGGCCTCGTCCGACGCCGCGGCGACCTCTTCGGTCTCGGCGTGGTCGTGGCCCTCGTGGTTGTCCGCGTCGTCCGCGTGCAGGTCGACACCGAGGCTGACCTCGTTGCCGGACGCGTCCTTGGCCTTGGCGCCCTTGGCGATGACCTCGAGGGCCTTGCCGCGAGCAACCTCGCCGACCAGGACCGGCACGTAGCCGGACTGCATGACCTGCTGCGCGAACTGGTCCGGGCTCATGCCGGACTGCTGCGCGCGCTGGATGAGGTGCTGGGTCAGCTCTTCCTGGTTGACGGAGAGCTGCTCCTTCTTCACGACCTCGTCGAGCACGAACTGGGCACGCATGCCCTTGCGAACGCTCTCCTGGAGCTCGCTCTCGTACTCCTCGGCGGTCTGGCCCTGGATCTCCAGCCACTTGGCCAGGTCCATGCCCATCATGCCGAGCTGCTGCTCCAGCTGACCGCGACGCTGCTCGATCTCCTCGGTGACGATGCTCTCCGGCAGCGGCACCTCGATCTGCTCGAGCAGGGCTTCCAGAACCTTGTCCCGACCCTCGTTCTGCTGGTCGTGCAGCTTCTGGTGGTCGAGCTTCTCGCGCAGGTCCGCCTTCAGCTCGTCCAGCGTGTCGAACTCGCTCGCCAGCTGCGCGAAGTCGTCGTCGAGCTCGGGGAGCTCCTTGGCCTTGACGGTGGTCACCTCGACCGTGACCTCGGCCGTCTGCCCGGCGGCGCTGCCACCCTGGAGCTCGGTCTCGAAGGTCTTGGTCTCACCGGCCGACGCACCGATGACGGCGGCGTCGAGGCCGTCCAGCATCGTGTCGCCGCCGATCTGGTACGACATCGCCTTGGCGACGCCGTCCTCCAGCACCTCGCCGTCGACCTTGGCCTCGATGTCGATGACGACGGTGTCGCCCTCGGCCGCGGCCCGCTCGACGGTGTTCAGCGCACCGAAGCGGTCACGCAGCTCTTCGATCTTCTCGGCGACGTCCTCGTCGGTGACGGTGATGTCATCGACCTCGACCTCGATGCCGGAGTAGTCCGGCAGCTCGATCTCGGGACGGGTGTCGACCTCTGCGGTGAACTTCAGATCGGCGCCGCCGGCCAGCTCGGTCACGTCGGTGACCTCGGTGACCTCGGGCTGGCCCAGGACGCGCAGCTCGTTCTCCTCGACGGCCTTGCCGTACGAGGAGGAGAGGATGTCATCGAACGCCTCGACGAAAACGGCCTCGCGGCCGAAGCGCTGGTCGATGATGCGCGCAGGGATCTTGCCCTTACGGAAGCCCGGGACCGTCACCTGCTTGCCGATCTTCTTGTACGCCGCGTCGAGGCTGGGCTTCAGCTCCTCGGAGGGAACCTCGACGGTGAGCCGAACCCGGGTCGGGTTCAGCGTCTCGACGGCGCTCTTCACGGTAAGGGTCTCCTTGCTGCGGGCTGTTCTTCCGGGCCTGTGCATCTTGCCTGACGGCACACTGAAGGTTCAGAACCGGTGGTACCGATCCATCCTGCAGCGAATTCATGATGTGGTGGTCGGGGCGGGGAGACTCGAACTCCCGATCTCCTGCTCCCAAAGCAGGCGCGCTAGCCACTACGCTACGCCCCGTGGCGCCCGATGAAGTCTAGAGGACGACACGCTAGAGTCTGCACTGGCCGCGCACCAATCCGCTAACCTAGGCGCCACGTGCACGCCACACCAGCTGCGGGTGTAGCTCAATGGTAGAGCCCTAGCCTTCCAAGCTAGTGGTGCGAGTTCGATCCTCGTCACCCGCTCCAAAGGTAAAGGCCCAGGTCAGAGGTTGTTTCTCTGATCTGGGCCTTTGTCGTGCCCGGACTGTGGGTGGCGGGCTGGGGGCTTTGGTCCCGGTGGCGGGCGGGGCTGGGGGTTTCGCTTTGGGCTGTCGGGGGTGGGTCTCGGTCGTGGGCGGAGTGGGGGGCGGCTGCGCGTGAAGTGTCTGTGATGTCGGGAATCTCACGGTTGTGGTTTGGGGGGCGGGCGTCGGGGGCTGGGGGTGCGGTGGAATTCGGGGCGAGGGGGCGGGGGCTCTGGGAGAATCCAAGATCTCCAGTGGCGAGCTGGGGGTCTCGCACGGATTCGGGATTTCGACGTGAACGACGGTCACCCGCTCCTCTCGGAGGTCCTGCCGGAGTTCCATGTGGAGTTGGCCGCGGTTCTCCGTGTGGCGGGGGAGTACGCCCTGGCGGATGGTCTCGGGTTGGTGCGGTTTCACGACTGGTGCGATTGCGGTGACGATCGATGCCAGAGCTTTCGGACGGCGCCCGAGCCCGAGGGGGCGTACGGGGCCGGTCATCGGTTGGTGAGTCTGGCTGCGGAGGATGGCACGGCGATCCACGTCGATGTGGTGGATGGGTTCGTCGTCTTTGTAGAGATCCGTGATCGTCCGAAGCTGCGGATTCGGTTTCGGGCCGGCTGAACCGATCGAGCATCAGTCGGTCGAGTGTTCGGAGGGCGTCGGGCAGACCGGCGCACCGCGACCGGCGGGCGGGCGGACTTCGGTCGCGGTTGGGCCGCGTTCCCCATCGGGCTGCGCTGCGTTTCGGGGGTGGTGCGGTTTGGGTCCCCGCCGGCGGCCCGGATCTCGGGTCCGGGTCCGGGGCCCTCGATGAGCCTCTTCTCGGTGGGTTCCGGCCGGGCCGTGGACAGCGCCCGGCCGCGTACACCTGCGGCACCACCACCATCGGTCTCCGGCCCGGCGCCGGGTCGGTGGTTTCCCCACCGGTCCTGGTCTGTCGGGCCCGGATCAGGTCACGTCACGTCGGGTCGGGTCCGGCCCGGCCTGGTCTGGCTGGGTCGGGCGCGTCGGGGCAGGTCCGGTCAGGTTTGGTGGGGGGTGAGGAGGGGGGCCGCGGCCTCCAGGGTTGTGCGGTCCGATTCGGGGGGCTGTAGGCGGGTGGAATCGCGGTAGCGGGGGTCGAGGAGGACGTGGTCGATGCCCAGGGCGGCGAGGGTGGACAGGTCGGTCTCGATCTGGTCGAGGGTGCCTTCGCAGGGGAGGCGGTCGGCGTCCGGGAGGGGTGTGGCGGTCACCCGGAGCGGGGTGCGTAGGGCGACTGTGGGGATGGGGCGGGCCGCTTGTTCCGCGGCGGCGCGGAGTGCGGGGAGACCCTGCTTTTCGAGCCACTCGGTGGTGACGCCGAGGGGGTGCCAGGTGTCGCCGTGGCGGACCGTGCGGCGGATCGCGGCGGGGCTGTTGCCGCCGATCCAGACGGGTGGGCGTGGGGACTGGAGCGGGCGCGGGGCCGTGTGCACGTCGTGGAAGGAGGTGTGTGCGCCCTCGAACGTGGCGACGTCCTCGGTCCACAGGGTGTGCAGGGCCGCGAGGTATTCGTCGGTGATCCGGCCGCGCTCGGCGAACGGGATCTTCAAGGCGGCGAACTCGTCTTCGGCCCAGCCGACGCCGACGCCCAGGACCAACCGGCCGGCGCTGTAGCGGTCCAGGTTGGCGGTCACGCGAGCGGTGAGCAGCGGGTCGCGGTAGGGCAGGATCAGTACGGTCGTGCCCAGTCGGATGCGCTCGGTACGACCGGCCAGCCAGGCGAGCGCGGTCAGCGGCTCGTAGAACGGTGCCGGGTATTGGGCCGCGACGTCCGGGGTGACCGCGATGTGGTCGGACAACATGGCCAGGTCCAGGCCGAGATCCTCGGCGTGCCGGACCGAGGCGAGCATCGCGTCGGGGCTCGCGGTCGGCCCGTAGTTGGGGATGTTCACGCCGAATCGCACGTACGCCTCCGGTTGGTCGGTGGTCGGGGGTTGGTGGTCGATGCTCGGTGCTCGGTGGTTAATCGGGCGGTTGGTTGGATGGATGGATGGATGGTTTGGTCGACGGGCGGGCGGACGGATGGACGGGTGGACGCCGACCATTCGACCGTATGGCCTGAAACCCGGGTGAGGGCCGGAACGCGGAAGGCGTTCGGTGGGCATTTGCCGGCCACGAAAGCGATACGCACCCACCGGACGACCAACCGGCGACCCACCCCCGCCGACCGGCCGACGACCGCGACGCCCGCCACGGCCTCACGGCCTCACGGCCTCACGGCCTCACGGCCTACGGAATGTTGATCGCCGTGATGCCCGCCAGAACCAGCACCGTCGCGGCTATTCGGTATCGGCCGTACGTTTCGTGGAAGATCAGCGTCCCGATGATCGCGCCGATGACGACCGACGTTTCGCGCAGTGCGGCGATCGTGGCCAGGGTGCCTCGGGTCTGGGCCCAGATGACGAGGGTGTAGGCGGCGAGGGACATGGCGCCGCCGAGGAGGCCCCAGGCGCGTTGTCGGTTGGGTGCGGCGGCGGGGTCGCGGCGGCGGTGCAGGAGCAGGATGGTCGGCACCGATTGGAGGACGAACAGCCAGGCCGCGTAGGCCATCGCCGAGCCCGAGGAGCGTGCGCCGACGCCGTCCAGGACGGTGTACAGCGCGATCGCGCAGCCCGTGGCCAGTGCCGCGAGCACCGCGGCGGCCTCGGCGCGGCGCGGGATGCCGCCGGCCAGGGCGAGGACGAGCATGCCGGCCGAGATCACCACCACGCCGACGGTCTGCGTCACCGTCAGGTATTCGTGCAGCAGGGTCACCCCGATCAGGGCGGTGACCCACGGGGAGGTGCCGCGGGCGATCGGGTACACCTGGCCGAAGTCGCCCAGCCGGTAGGTCTCCAGCAGGAGCAGGTTGTACGCCACGTGCAGGGCCGCCGAGCCGAGCAGCCACGGCCAGGCGCCGGCGGCCGGAGCGCCGACGAAGGGCAGCCAGGACAGGCCGATGGCCAGGCTCGCCGCCTGGATCATCACCATCGTCCCGAGCCGGTCTTCGAGCCCGTGCGCAAGTGCGTTCCAGGCCGCGTGCAACCCGGCCGCGCCGAGTACGACGGCGGTGACCGCCGGGGTCACGCGTGCCGGTGGGGCCGGTGGATCGACCCGAAGGGCGTCATCCCGGGAACCGACCCGCACGCCGGCTCCGGGAGACCGAGCACACGGACGGCCGCCCCAGGCACCCGGACGGCCCTCCCGAACACACGGGCAGCCGCCCCGAGCGCACAGGCAGCCACCCCGGAGCGCCGATCGGCCGCCGGCGGAACGCGGTCGGCCATCGGCGGCACGTGGTCGGCCGCCACCGGCCCGTGGTCGGCCATCGGCCGAGCCCCGTGTATGCGCAACTCGACGGTGGCGGTGGCTTCCACGATCCGAGGGGACGTCATCCGGGACATCCAAGCATGGGTGGCGGAATAATGATCGCCCATATGACGCACACCTCTTCCGCCCTTGCCTCGCTGCGCGGCCTCGCGCTCGGCGACGCGCTCGGCGCCCAGTTCTTCGTCCCCGACAACCTCCCGCACCTGGCCGAACGCAGCCTGCCCGAGGGCAGTTGGCCATGGACCGACGACACCGAGATGGCCTGCGTCCTGCACGCCGAGTTGACGCTGCGCGGCACGGTCGACCAGGACGAGTTGATCAAGGCCTTCGCCCGCCGGCACGACTTCGATCGGGGCTACGGTCCGACCACCAATCGCATGTTGCGGCTGGTGCGGCAGGGCGGTGACTGGCGCGCCCTGGCCGCCGCACCGTTCGACGGGCAGGGGTCGTGGGGCAACGGAGCCGCGATGCGGGTCGCCCCGTTGGGTGCGTGGTTCGCCGACGACCTGGACGCGGTGGTGGCGCAGGCCGCGTGGTCCGCCGAGGTGACGCACATGCATCCCGAGGGCATCGCCGGCGCGGTGGCGGTCGCTGTCGCGGCCGCGGGTGCGGTGACGCTGGACCGGCCGGGTGCGGGCGACTTCGTGAGCTTCGTCCGCGATCGCACACCCGCCGGTCTGGTGCGCGAACGGCTGGGCGCCGCACTGGATCTGGTGGGCCGTCAGGACCCCCGCGAGGTCGGCCGGCTGCTCGGCAACGGCCGCCAGGTGAGCGCCCCCGACACCGTCCCGTTCGCGGTGTGGTCCGCGGCCCGGCACCTCGACGACTACGCGGCGGCGTTCTGGTCCACCGCGAGCGCGGGCGGCGACGTGGACACCACATGCGCGATCGTGGGTGGAATCGTGGGCATCCGCGCCGAGTTGCCCCCGGCGTGGGTGAAGTACCGCGAACCACTGCCGACTTGGTGGCGGGAGACGGTGTCCCCGGAGCCCGCTCAAATGGTTGGCGGAGTCGCCGACGCTGCATCATGATGGGCGCGCTCTCGTCACTCGGGCGCGACTCCCGTGCTCTGTGGGCCGGTTCGTGCCGCGCTGGACGGGAGTCCTCGGCCTCTTCGCCGTCGAGCGCACGTTTCGTGGGGGGACGTCGATCGGCACGCGGTCGCTGCCACCGCTTTTTCTCGACGGCCGATCACATCCCGTTCATTCCGCCTCGCGCACTCCCGCGTACGACGCGGCGCTGCCCGGGATGCAGCCGAACCACCCCGGAGGATCCTTTTTTCATGCGCAAGTCCCTGTTTCGACCGATTTCGGTCGCGATCGTCGGTTCGGTGCTGTTCGCGGCGACCGCGTGCGGTTCCGACGACGACAAGAAGGACAGCGGAAAGCCGGCCGCGAGCACCACGACCACCGGCGCGCCGGCCGCCGCACCCTCGCCGGGCGCGGTGGCACCGAGCGCGCCCGCGCCCGTCTCGTCGGGCGCTCCTGCGGCGACTCCGTTGACCGCCGCCCAGTTGGAGAAGGCGGTACTCGCGGCCTCGGACCTGCCGCAGGGGATGTACGTCACCCGGGAACCGAAGGGCACCCGCGAGCGGGTGACCGCGACGTCGCCCGAATGCCAACCGCTCACCGACCTGTTCCTGCCGCGACAGGGCGCCACCAAGCCGGTCGGCGTGGCCCAGGCCGGCGTGACGATCGGCGCCCCGATGCCGTCGGCGATGATCACCACCGAGCTGTTCTCCTACGCGGGCACCGATGCGGAAACGATTCTGAGCACGGCGCGCACCGCGCTCGGGAAGTGCGGCTCACTCTCCACCAAGGACGAAGAGGGCGAGACCTCCACCGTCAAGCATGCCGAGGCCGCTCATCCCAGGCTCGGCGACGACACCCTCGCGACCGTGAGCACGCCGGCGGATGGCGGCACGGGTGGGCAGATCGTGGTCCGTGTCGGCTCCACGTTGATCGTCGTCAGGTCCGTGGAGTTCACCGGCACCATCCCCAAGTTGCCGGACACCGCCCTGGTGACCAAGCAGGTCGAGAAGATCGTGACGGCGGCCAAGGGCTGACCCGAGCCGGTGGGTCGGTCGGCGCGGTCGACCGACCCACCGCCACCCGCGCACCCGCTCACCCGCTCACTCCTCGCCCCTCGCCCGAGATCGAACCGGGCGACCTTCAAGGCTTTTTGACGGCTGATCAGGTACCACGCGGCCGACCACCGGCCCGGCATCGGACGGTTGGCAAAGCCGAGCGGCGTCCGCGATGATGAGGCCCCTCGCGTCGCCGACTCGACGACGCACCACCCGCGCCGGACCGGGCGCCATCGTTCCGGGGCACGACGAGGGCCCGCACTCCGCCGCCTCCAGGGGGCACACGGCCGGCGGCCGCGGGTTCGTGTCCTGATGGCTCATCGGATCCCCGTCGCTCCGTCGCCCGCCCCGGCGGGCGAACCCACGGCGGGCCGGGCCCGTTGCTTCGGAGGAAGCCGCCTATGCGCAAGATCGTGATCCGGGTGGGCACGGCGGTGATCGCCGGGAGCCTGCTCCTGGCGGCCACCGCGTGCGGTCGTGACGAGGAGGCGTTGGCGCGCGAGTACGCGAACGCGCAGACGGCCGCGCCGGAGGCGGGCACCGCAGGAGCCCCGGCACCGTCCGCGGGCGCGCCCACCGGCTCCGCCCCGCCGGCCGCCGCGCCACCCGCCGCGGCCTCCTCCCCCGGCGAACCCCCGCCCGCGCAACCACCCACGGACGAGTCGCCCGCCCCCTCCGGAAACGGAAGCGGGAACGCGAACGGCAACGAGAACGGAAACGGGAACGGGAACGGCTCCGACCCGGCCTCCAAATCCCGCCTCACCGCCGCCCTGTTGACCGCCGCGGAAATGCCGGCGGGCGCCTACGAGGTCGACGCGGACGGCACCGAGACCCGGGAGACCGCCCGGGAGGCCGGCTGCCAGCCCCTCATCGACCTGATGCGCCCCGGGCAGGCGGCCTCGGCACCGGCCGCGTCCGCCCAGGCGTCGGTGACCCGGGGCGATCCGACGCCGACCGGCTTCACCATCATCGAGTTGTTCTCCTTCGCCGGCACCGGTGCGCAGGACCTGTTCGCCCGGGGCCGTGCGGCGCTGCCGAACTGTGCGTCGGTCACCTCCACCGACGCCGACGGTGCGACGAGCACCGACGCCTACGCCGCGATCCCGCACGCGTCCCTCGGCGACGAGTCGCTCGCGATCGGGATGACACCCCAGGCGGGCGGCGCGCTGGGCCTGATCGTGGTCCGGGTCGGCCCGACGCTCGTGGTGGTCAGCAACGCGGATCTGTCCGCGACCAAGCCCGCCCTGCCCCCCGACGACGTCGTCGTCCGCCAGATCACCAAGCTCCTGGCAAGCTCGCGCGCCTAGGCCGTGTCCGGCGGATCATGGCGGTGCGGCCGCCATGATCCGCCGGACGCAACCCAGCCTCCCGCTCTCGGCCGGCGGGACGTCGACACGCGGCCACGCCGCGCCGCCGCCGAATCGGCTCAACCGTCGACACGCACCGCGCCCCGCCGCGAATCAGCTCGAGTCCCGTGCCCGCAACGTCATCTGCCACAGCGTCAGGTCGTCCTGGACGGCCCCTTCGCCGGCCGCGACGATGGCCGCCGCCACCGCGCTCATCGGCAATAGTTGTTCGAACGCGACCGAGGTCAATCGGGGGCGGACCATCTCGCACAGCGTCAGGTCGTCCGTACCGACGACGGCGACCTGTTCCGGAACCCGGACGCCGACGTCGGCCAACGCGCCGAGCAGCAGCGCCGCGTATTCGTCGTTGTAGCCGTACACCGCGTCGGGGCGGCCTTCGGCCCGCCACTCCCGCGCGAGCCGCGCGGCCTCGGCGGGATCCTCGCCCATCTCGACCATCCGGATGGTGCCACCCGCGGGCTCCGCCACGGCGCGAAAGCCCGCGAGCCGCGCCAGGCCCAACGCGGCCAGGCCCGGCTCGCGCGGCACCACCACGGCGAAATCCCGTCGGCCCCGGGCGATCAGGTGCTCGGCGGCCCGGCCGCCCGCCGCCACGTGATCGACCTTGAGGCCGAGCGCGATCGGCGCGGAACTCTCGCCCAGGGCCACCACGGCGATGCCGCGGGCGACCAGGTACTCGACGCCGTCGGCCGACATCCGTTCCGGCAGCACCAGCACCACTGCCGGATTCAGCGCGCCCCACGCCTTCGCCGCCTCGATGCCGTGCGTGGCGGGATTGCCGTGGATCACCAGGGTGTGTCCCAGGCCGTGCAGTTCGCGGGCCAGGCCGTCCAGGAAGCGCTGGATCAGTTGGCCGAACGGCACCTCGTAGGTCGGTACGAGTACCAGATCGGTACGCCCACGCCGAAGCGAACGGGCGTCCGAGCGCGGCTCGTAGCCCAGGCCGGCCGCGATCTCACGGACCCGGCGCCTGGTCTCCTCCGGGATCCGGCTGTCCTGGACGTCGTTCATCGCGTACGACACCGTCGCGCGCGAAACGCCTGCGGCACGGGCCACATCGGCCCCGGTCGGGGGGCGTCTCGTTGTGCTCATGGGGGGATTGTCGCCCAGGTCGAGACCGCACCCGGCACACGGGCGGCCCCGTCGCTTTCGTGTCGAGGCACTCGTCCCGGAATCACTGACTATGTATCAGAAAGGCCCGGCCGCACCGCGACCGGGCCTTTCCCGAACATCGGACGAAACTCGCCCGCCATCGACGAACCTCACCGGAAGCGGACGAGCTTCCCCCGAACGAGGCCGACCCAGGCCGAATCGCACCGACGTGGGCCGGTCGAGGCCGACCTCACGCGAACCCGATCGACTCGGCCGGTCGAGGTCGACCTCACCCGATCCGACCTCACCCGATGAAGGTGATCCGGTCCGCCGCCGGCGGCGCAAGCGGCGCGCTCGACGAGGAGTGGGCCGCGAAGTACGCCAGCAACGCCTCCAGGTCGGACCCGCCGACGCGCTTGTTCACACCGGTCTTGAAGGCCGCGAAGCCGTCGCCGCCACCGGCCAGGAACTCGTTCGCGCTGACCTTGTAGGTCGCCGCCGGGTCGATCGGCACGCCGTTCAGCTTGACGCTGCCCGGCACGATCTTGGCCGCGCCGGTCTGCGACCGGTCCACCGTGTACGTCAGGCCCTTGGAGATCTGGAGCACCTTCGGGTTGGCCGCGTTGCCGCCGGTGTACTGCTGGGCGAGCAGGTCGAGCACGGCCTGACCCTTGAGGTCCAGGGTCTGCATCATGTTGGTGAACGGCTGCACGGTGAATGCCTCGCCGTAGGTGACGACGCCGTCCCCTTCGCTGCCGGCCGCCGCGTATTGCAGGTCGGACCGGATCCCGCCCGGGTTCATGAACGCGATCTGCGCGCCGCCCTTGTCGGCCGGTGCGGTCGCCTCCAGTTGCGCGTCGGCGATCACGTCGCCGAGCGGCGACTCGGGCGTGGTCGCGCCGCGACCGCGGATGTCGGCGCTGATGTACCCGATCGAGCGGTTGGCGACCGGAGCCGCGAGCTTCTGCCAGTCGGCGAGCAACTGCGTCAGGTCCGGGGCCTTCGGGGTGTCCCGGCGAACAACCGTGTTCTGCGCCTTGACCGAGGTCCGCACGATGTCGCGGGTGCGCTTGTCGTAGGTGGCGTCGATCTTCGTGTACATCTTGCCGAACGACGAGGCGCTGGTGACCATCCGCGGCTGCCCTGCGGGGTCCGGGATGTTGCACGAGTACGCCTGGTGCGTGTGGCCGGTGACGACCATGTCGATCGCCGGGTCCAGGCCCTTGGCGATGTCCACGACCGGTCCGGACAGGCCCAGGTTGCCGCCCGCGTTGCAGTCGTAGTTGTACGCGTTGCTCGTGGGCAGACCGCCCTCGTGCAGCAGCACCACGATCGACTCGACGCCGATCAGGCGCAGCCACGGCACGATGGTGTTCGCGGTCTTGATCTCGTCCTTGAACTTCAGGCCCTTGACGCCCTCGGCCGTGACGATGTCCGGCGTGCCCTCCAGGGTCATGCCGATGAAGCCGACCCGGGCACCGCCCACGTTCTTGACGCTCACCGGGGCCAGGATCGGCAGGCCGGTGCGCTCGTCGAGCACGTTGGCGGCCAGGTACTGGAAATCGGCGCCCTTGAACGTGCGTCCGGGCGTGTAGCACCCCTCGGTCGGGTGACAACCGCCCCACTGCATGCGCTGCAGTTCCTTCTTGCCCTCGTCGAACTCGTGGTTGCCCACCGAAGTGACGTCCAGGCCGACCTTGTTCAGCGCCTCGATCGTCGGTTCGTCGTGGAACAGCCCCGACAGGAGCGGACTCGCGCCGATCATGTCGCCGGCCGCGATGGTCAGCGAGTCGGGGTTCTTCGCCCGCTCCGCGCGCAGTTGGGTCGCGAGGTGCTCGATGCCGCCGGCCGGGATCACGACGGGCTTGCCGTCGGGACCGAGCTCGGTGACGGTGCCGGCGGAACCCTGCGGTTCCTCCAGGTTGCCGTGCAGGTCGTTGAGTGCGAGGAATTCGAGGTCCGTCGTGCCGGAGGGCCGGCCGTCACCGGTGCGGGCGTCGGCCGTGGCCGGGCCGCTCATCGCCAGCAGGCTCGCGGCGACCAGACCGGTGAGGGCGAGCCGACCGCGGCGTCGTTTGTTCCCGAGCATGGGATCCCTTCCGAGGGCGCGCGGTGGTGACGCGCGTAGAAATGGGGCCTGAAGGTGTCTCGCAGCCAGAGATTAGGGGCAGTTCGCCGATCGACACGAGACCTCGCGCGAAACCGATGCGTGAAACCGCTGTGAACTTATGTGGCCGCTACCGCGCACAGGGCATGATCAACCACCGTTTCCCACCCCCGAGGGCTGGGCAGCCGTACGGCGTGGCACCTAAAAGGGAGGGATGTCCGCGATGCGCGTGGAATTCGCGACAGAACCGGGTCATCCGGGCAAACCGAACGAGGACTTCGTCGTCGCGGGGCCGACGACGGTGGTGCTGCTCGACGGCGTGACCTCCAGTTCGGACAACGGCTGCAAACACGGTGTGCCGTGGTTCGTCCAGCGGTTGGGCACCGCCCTGTTCACGCACAGCGGCGGGCGGCCGGATCGCTCCCTGGCCGAGTGCCTGCACGACGCGATCGAGGACACCTCGGCGCTGCACGTGGACGGTTGCGACCTGGGCCGGCCGGACGCGCCCGCCGCAACGGCGGTGGTGGTGCGGGTGGTCGAGGATCGTTTGGAATACCTCGTACTGTCCGACTCGACGCTGTTGATCGAGCGCGACGAGGACCTGACGGTGGTCACCGACGATCGCCTGGACGTGATCGGCGCGGCGGCACGACGGCGTCGGGACGAGCACGCCGTCGGCTCGGAGGCCTACCTGACGGCGCATCAGGAGTACCAGGACACCCTGCGGGCGGCGCGGAACGTGGCGGGCGGCTACTGGGTCGCGGCGGCCGATCCCGCGGCGGCCGACGAGGCGCTGACGGGTGGCCTGGCACTGGGCGAGGTACACGCGATGGCGGCGCTGAGCGACGGTGCCAGTCGGCTGGTCGACCGGTACGGGCTGAGCGACTGGGATCGGCTGATGACCACGCTGCGACACTTCGGGCCGGCCGAGTTGTTGGCCCGAGTGCGGGCCGCGGAGAACTCCGACGCGGACGGGTCCAGATGGCCGCGCGGAAAGATCTGCGACGACGCGACGGCCGTGTGGGCGTTGGTCTAGGCCGGGTCCGCCCCGCGAAAGGGTCCGCGGCGCGAAGACGTCCGCGGCGCGGAGCCCGCGGCAGGCAACCGCCCGGCGACGGTCCGCGGCGCACGACGCGAAGCCGCCCCGCGAACGCCACCCGCACGCCGGCGGGCCCGCGAACACCGGCCGGGCCCCCGACGACCCGACCGGCGTTCGACCCACCCGCCGCCTTATTTCGGCAGCACGCTCTCGATCGCGGCGATCAGGTTCGGGTCGTGCGGGTCGGTCTGCGGGCGGAACCGGCCGACGATCGCGCCGTCGGCGGAGAGCAGGAACTTCTCGAAGTTCCACTGCACGTCACCCGAGCCGCCCTCGGCGTCGGAGGCCGCGGTGAGCACGTCGTAGAGCGGGTGCCGGTCCGGACCGTTGACGTCGATCTTCTCGGTCAGCGGAAACGTCACACCGTAGGTCGTCGAGCAGAATTCGAGAATCTCCTCGGCGCTGCCCGGTTCCTGGCCCATGAACTGGTTGCACGGCACGCCCACCACGGTGAAGCCGCGTGCGCCCAGTTCCTTCTGCAGTTCTTCGAGGCCGGTGTACTGCGGGGTCAGGCCGCACTTGGACGCGACGTTGACGACCAGTGCGACCTTGCCCTCGGTGATGCCGCCCAGGGTCGTGCCCTCCCCCGCCAGCGTGGCGATGGGGGTATCGAGGATGGCCATGATCGTTGTCCTTCCTGCGTGGTGCCGCTCGCAGCGACGCGATCCGATGAGGTGGAGCGCTTCGAGACGGCGCGAGTAAGACCTGAAGACTCGACGCTATCGAGCACAGCCGTAGGCTGCCCGACCCGGTCAGGCCGAATCACCGCGGCGGGCGGCGTGGACATCCGCCAACCCCGCGCGCCACCCCACCGCACACGGCCCGGTGATCGCCGCGCGCCTGGCGGTGTCCTGTACCTGTCCGCGCAGCGTGCCCGGCTGCTCGCGGACCACCACCTCGGCGGGCAGCCCGCTCAGGTCGGCCATGTGCGCCGCCCACTCCTGCACGCTCACCGGCTCGTCGCCGCCCCAGTTGACCACCGTCGCCGGAGTGGACGCCGCGTCCAGCAGCGCCGCCGTCTGGCTGTTGATGTCGTCCTGGTGGATCGGGCTGTACATGCACGGATCCCAGCGGGTGACGATCGGCTGCCCGGCCAGCACGGCGTCCAGGTGCATGGTCGGCAGGCCGCCGCGCGGGCCGTAGGAGGCGTTCATCCGGGCGATCACCACCGGCAGGTCGAACGCGCGGGCGCAGTAGCGCGAAACGGCTTCCTCGGCGGTCTTGGACACCGAGTAGGTCGGTGCGTGCGAGACGTTGGCGTCGCCCAGCGGGTCGCTCTCGTGGAAGACGTGCATCGGGTCCGGGTGCGGCTTGAGCACCGACGCGGTGGACATCACCAGCGCCGCCTTGGCCCGGCGACAGTGCTGGAGCAAGAGCCCGGTGCCCTCCGCGTTGACCCGCAGCGCCTCGTCGTAGTCGAGTCCGGGGCCCTGGAAGGTGGCCAGGTGCAGGACGTAGGTGAAGTCCTGGGGCAGTTCGTCGAACGTGCCCGCGCCGAGGTCGACGGCGCGCGTGGTCACGCCCAGCGCGTCCACCCGCTTGCGGTCCTCGGCGTTCGAGAAGCGGGCGATGCCCCACACCTCGTTGTCCCGGGCCAGGTACTCGGTCAGCGGGTAGGCGATCTGGCCCGCGGGGCCGGTGATCAGGATCTTCTCGCCGGACAGCATGCGGCTCCTCGGTGACTCGGGTACGCGATCCGTACGGGATCCGGCTGCGATCCGTACGCGACATACGGCGTCGGGCTCGACGGTACATCTGACGTACCGTCATATCCGAGACGGTGCGGGGAGGCCAGGGGGTCCGCACGTGTCGCCGGACACCCCGAAGGCGCCCTCCGCACGGGGGTGGCGGAGGACGCCCGGGGTACCGAGGATGGGCCTGCGCGCCCCGACGGCGGGCCTCGGCGCGTCGGCGGGGCGCGAACTCAGACCTCGATCTCCTCCTCGATACGCTTGAGGCTGTGTCGGGCCAGCGCGAGATTGGCGCGGTCCTTCAGCAGCACCAGGTACAGGAACAGGCCCTTCCCGGCCCGCCCGCTCAGCGGCCGAATCACGTGGTATTGCTTGCCGAGCGTGATCAGGACGTCCTCGATCTGATCGCCGAGGTGCAACATCTCCATCGTGCGCATCTTGGCGCGCATCACGTCGGTGTTTCCGGCGGCGGCCACATTCAGGTCGAGTTCCTTGCTGCCGCCGAGAATTCCCAGCGCCATTCCGCTGGTGTAATCGACCAGGGCCACACCCACGGCGCCCTCGATCGTCATTGCTTCCTTGAGGGCCGTTTCCATATTGGCCATGATTGCCTCCGAGGCGATCGGCGGTGCGGCTTTCCGGTGGACTCCGACGGGCTCGTCCTCGGGCGGTGCGATCCCCGGGGCAGGCATGGCGACCGGAGCGGGTTCGATCGGTTCGGCATCGCCCGCCACGTGCGGATCGGCCTCGATTGTTGCGATGACATCCGCCTCGGTCACAGCACCCCGCTCGGTGTCGGACCCGGCCGGCGGGTCGCCTGATCTGCGTCGGGACGGCCGCGACCGCCTCGGGGGTTGTGCCATCTCCGGCCGGCTCCTCGCCATCGGGCTGCGCGGCGTCGAACCCGGCGCGAACGGCCCCCGCCGGCCCGAGTCCGCCCGGGCCCGGTCCGCCCTGGCCCGGGACGGCCCCGGATCGGCGCGGCCGAACCCGGGCCCCGCGGGTATCCGGGCGCCGATACCGACGACCTCCGTCGAATTCCCGCCCCCGTCGCTCAAGTCACGCGCCCCTTCCACCTTTTTGTGCGCCGACTTCCGCGCGTCGCCGGCGACTTCGTACGTCGCCGCGACGGCGCGTGGCCGGTGACATGTGCGCGTCGCCCGCAACCGTGCGCCGCCCGAAACTCGTCCGTCGCCTGTACATGTGTGCATCGTCGTGCGGGCCCGGTGAATTCGAGTTCGACTGCTTCGAACTCGACGTCCCGGACTCGCTGAACGGCAGCGTAGAAGCAGCCCGAAGCGGACTGCGGGCAATATTCGCTTAATTCCCGGAAACCCGACCCGGACGACCGCGGGTCGTTAGAATCCGCGGCTTCGTGCGAAGACGCGTCCACCGAGGGCTGTCCCCGGATGTGACTCGCCGGTAACGTCGGCCGAAGTCCCGCGCGACCCGAGTCCGAGGAGATGGACATGTCCGGCACCGATACACAACAAGCCCAGGACGTGCAGGCAGGGCGGCCGACCCCGCCGCAGCCGGTGTCGCCGGCGGACCTGAGCTTCGCGCTGCCGCCCACGTTCGAAACCGTCGAGCAGGAGCGCCGGCACCGCAAGGAACGCTTGACCGCCGCGCTGCGACTGTTCGGCCGATTCGGCTTCGAGGAGGGCGTGGCCGGGCACATCACCGCACGCGACCCGGAGCTCACCGATCACTTCTGGGTCAACCCGTTCGGGATGTCGTTCAAGCACATCACCGTGGACGACCTGATCCTGGTCAACCACGAGGGGCAGGTCGTCGAGGGCCGATTCCACGTCAACCAGGCCGCGTTCGCGATCCACTCGCAGATCCACGCGGCCCGCCCGGACGTGGTCGCGGCGGCGCACAGCCACTCCGTGCACGGGCGGGCGATCTCCGCGCTCGGCATCAGGCTCGAACCGATCACCCAGGACGTGTGCCCCTTCTACGAGGACCACGAGGTGTTCGACGACTACGCGGGTGTCGTGCTCGACGCCGAGGAGGGCCGCCGGATCGCCGAGACGCTCGGCCCGCGCAAGGCGCTGATCCTGCGCAATCACGGCCTGCTCACGGTCGGGCAGTCGGTCGACGCCGCGGCGTGGTGGTTCATCACCATGGAGCGCTCCTGCCAGGTGCAGCTGCTCGCCCAGGCGGCCGGCGAGCTCAAGCCGATCTCGCCGGAGAACGCCCGGCTGACCCGCGAGCAGCTGGGCAACGACACGGTGGCCTGGATCAACTACAAGCCGCTGTACGACGTGATCAGCCGCTCCGAGCCGGACCTGTTCGGGGCCGACGGTCCGATGACGCCCTGAGCGGCCGGCGCCGCGCCGGACCACGTCCGCCGCGTCGCGGTGCGGGCTCGGCTCGATACGGCGCGGCGCGGCACCGCACGACTCGGCTTCGGGTCACCGAACGACGTCCTCCGGTCGATTCCGGTGACCGCCCGCCTCCCCTCCGTGCCCGGTCGGCCCCCATGTCCGCCGACCGGGCGCAATCTCTGCGATATCCGGCCGCGCCGGGAGTCAACTCGCCCGGTAGCGGAAAGTACAAGGACATGTACGAACGGAGCCTTCCGCAGCACTTCGCGCGCTCGGCACGTCCCGCCCGGTCGGGTGCCCGACTGTGGCTGCCCGCGGTCGAGAGTCCGCTCGTCCCCTCGGTGCTGTGGCGCCGAATCGGCCAGTTCCTGGTGGACGTGGTGGCCTCCGCGCTGTTGCCCGGGGCCGCGATGTTGCTGTTCGTCCTGCTGCCCACGCACCCCGACGGCTCGATCCGCAGCGGTCCGCTGACCGCGACGATCACCGCCGGCGTGATCGTCGTCGCGGTCGCGATCCTGTTCTGGTACTGGGTCCTGCGTCCCGCCGAGCACGACGGGCGCACGTGGGGCATGCAGGTGTTCGGCATCCGCGTCGTGGACGTTTCCGGCGGACGTGCCGGCCGGCGCCAACTCGGGATCCGCTGGCTGCTGTTGGCCGTCGACGCGTTCGCACTCGGCGCGATCGGGCTGACCGCGGTGCTCGGCAGCGAGCGACGGCAGCGGGTCGGCGATCGGGTGGCGGGCACCCTGGTCGTCCGCGGCCGCGGCCCCGGCCTCGACTGAGCCGGCCGCACCGCACTCGTCCGCGCCGCCTGCGACCCGGGTCGCCCTCCCGCGGGCCCGCCCCGGCGCGTGGACCGCGCGAGTGCGCGCATGGCCCGGACAGCCGCGGCCCGTTTCCGGAATGCGGCTATTGATCGGCCGCTCCGCCCATCTTGTGGTCTTGCGCACGGTTTGCAAAAGCCACCTTGTCGCCATGTCCATCCGACCACTAGTGTCGGCTCGCCGTGGTGTTCGGGAAGCCGGTTCGATGCCGGCGCGGCCCTCGCCACTGTGATCGGGAAGTTCTCCTCCACCCCCGCGAAAACGTTGATTCGTCGTCTCGGGGAAGCCACTGGGACCGCTTGCGCGGCCCCGGGAAGGCGGAGACGTGAACGTACGACCCGTCAGCCAGGAGACCGGCCACGGCGATCGTCCGTCCACGAGGTGTTGGAGAGGGACCCTTCCTCATGCATATCGCCGAGGGCTATCTGCCCTGGGAACACGCCGTCGCCTGGGGCGTCGCGTCGACCCCGTTCGTCGTCCACGGTGCCCGCGCGCTCACCCGCGAGGTACGCGACCGCCCCGAGAACACCCTGCTGCTGGGCGCGTCCGGCGCGTTCTCGTTCGTGCTGTCCGCGCTGAAGATCCCCTCCGTCACCGGGAGTTGCTCGCATCCCACCGGTACCGGACTGGGCGCCATCCTGTTCCGACCACCGATCATGGCCGTGTTGGGCACGATCACCCTGCTCTTCCAGGCGTTGTTGCTGGCGCACGGCGGGCTGACCACACTCGGCGCGAACGCGTTCTCGATGGCGATCGTCGGCCCGTGGGCGGGTTACGGCGCCTATCGACTGGCCCGCTCACTACTCGATCGACGCGGCGGCACCATGCCGCTGGATGTCGCGGTGTTCCTGGGCGCGTTCGTCGCGGACCTGAGCACGTACTGCGTGACAAGCGTGCAACTGGCCCTCGCCTTCCCCGACCCCGACAGTGGATTCCCCGGCGCCCTGGCCAAGTTCGGCGGCATCTTCTCGCTCACCCAGATCCCGCTGGCGATCAGTGAGGGTCTGCTGACCGTCCTGGTCGTGCGCTTGCTGCGGCAGTCCAGCCGAGGCGACCTGATCCGCCTCGGTGTGGTCACCGACGCGCGGGTCGCGCGCGAGGAGGAGAAGACCAAGTGAAGCGCTCGACGAAGATCAACCTGCTGATCGTGCTGGCCGTGGTGCTGCTCGCGGCGCTGCCCGTGGTGTTCGGGATGGGCGACCACAAGGACGAGCCGTTCGCGGGCTCCGACACCCAGGCCGAGACCGCGATCACCGAGAACGACCCGGACTACGAACCGTGGTTCAGCCCGCTGTACGAACCGCCGTCCGGCGAGATCGAGTCCGGCCTGTTCGCGTTGCAGGCCGCGGTCGGCGCAGGCGTGGTCGGCTACGTGTTCGGCGTCAAGCGCACCCGTCGCCGACTCGCGCCGGAGGCCGCGGACACACCCGACGATCCGGCGGACGCCGCCGCCGAGGCACCGGTATCGGTCCCGGGTCGCTGATCCCGTGTTGCCGATCGATGCGGCGGCGCACGCGAGTTCGTGGCGCCGCCGCCACCCGGCCGACAAGGCCGTGCTCTCCTTCGGGCTGCTCGGCTGCGCGGTCGCGCTGCCGCCGTGGCCGGGCGCGGTCCTGGTCGCCGGGACCGTCCTGGTCGTCGCGTTCGGGTTCGCCAAGGTGCCCGCCCGGCGGTTGTGGCGGGCCGCCCGTGCCCCGCTCGGCTTCGCCGCCACCGGCGCCCTGACGCTGCTCGTGAGCATCGGCGCGGACGGCGTCGGGTGGGCCGAGGACGGACCGCGCCACGCGGCCGAGTTGCTCGCCCGCTCCGGTGCCGCCGGCCTCGCGATGTTGCTGTTCGCGTTCACCACGCCGCTGTCGGACGTGTTGCCCCGGCTGACCCGGGTGGGTGTCCCGGCCGCCGTGGTGGACGTCGCGGCGGTGATGTACCGGATGTTGTTCGTGCTCTACGACACGACCGCGAGGATCAACCAGGCGCAGGCCGGCCGACTGGGCCATCGCACCCGTCGGGCCCGGTGGCGCTCGGTGGCCGGGCTCGGCTCGGCGGTGTTCGTGCACGCGTTCGCTCGCGCCCAACGCCTGGAGGCGGGCCTGGCCGGGCGCGGCTACGACGGGCGCCTGCGGGTGCTCGTGGACGAGGTACGGATCTCGCGCGCCTTCGTGGCGGGCTCCTTGTTCGTGGTGGCGGCGGTCGTCGCCGCCACCCTTCTCCTGGTATCGGTGGTGCCGTGATTCCGTTGCGGGTACGAGAGATCGGCTACGCCTACGAGGACGGGCCGCCGGTGTTGAGCGGGTTGTCCCTGGCCGTTCCGGCCGGCCGCGCGCTGGCCCTGCTCGGGCCGAACGGCTGCGGGAAGACCACGCTGCTGCGGCTGTTGACCGGCGGCCTGGTGCCGGATTCGGGACGGGTCGAATTGCACGGGGTGCCGATTCGGCACGACCGCAAGGGACTCACCGCGCTGCGCCGGGTCGTGCAGCTGGTCGTCCAGGATCCCGACGACCAGCTGTTCTCCGCGTCGGTGGGCCAGGACGTCTCGTTCGGGCCGCTCAATCTGGGTCTGGACCCGGCCGAGGTGCGTTCGCGGGTGGCCGAGGCGCTGGCCGCGCTCGGGATCACCGCGCTGGCCGAACGACCGGTGCACCTGCTGTCCTTCGGCCAGCGCAAGCGGGTCGCCATCGCCGGTGCGATCGCGATGCGGCCCGAGGTGCTGGTGCTGGACGAGCCGACCGCCGGCCTGGACCCGGCCGGACAGGAGGCCCTCCTGGACACCCTGGCCGAGTTGCGTGCGGCCGGGACCACGGTGGTGATGGCCACGCACGACGTGGACCTCGCGCTGCGCTGGGCCGACGACGCGGCCGTGTTGGCCGACGGGCGCCTGCACACCGGGCCGGCGGAGGTGCTGCTCGCGGACACCGCGTTGCTGGCCGCGGCGAGTCTGCGGCCGACCTGGGCCCACGCGGCCGCCGCCGTGCTGGCCGCGCACGGCCTGACGCCGGCGGGCGGCCTGCCACGGACACCGGCCGAGCTGGCGGCCCTGGCGGTCCGGCCGTCCACCGCCGAGACCCGCGCGCACTGATCGGACGCGGGCCCCGGACGCATGTCCGGTCCCGCAGCCCCGGCCGGCCGTGCGCTCCGGCCGCCCGGGCGGTGTCCCACGCGGCCCGGTGGGTGCCGCGCCCCGGGCACCCGCATCCCGCCACCGGACGACACGACCTGGTCCGGCGGTCCTGTCCAGCGGCCTGATCCATCGGAATCCCCCGACCAGGCCCGGCCCGCTCACCGCCGGCGCAACAGCACCACCGCGCGGTCGTCCCCCACATTGCGACCGGCCGCCGCCACGATCCGGCGCGCCGCGTCGTGGAAGTCGTCCCGGACCATGCGCTCGGCCTCGCCGAGGAAGCGGTCGATGCCGGTGGCAATGTCCTCGCCGGGCATCTCCACCATGCCGTCGGTGAACAGCAGGAGCGCGTCGCCGGGGCCCAACCGACCCTTGACGCCCTCGAAACCGGCGTCCTCGATCACCCCCAGGAGCGGGCCGACCGCCTCCAGCACCTGCCACCGTCCGGAGCCGGCGATCCAGTGCACGCCCGGCGGGTGGCCCGCCGAGATCAACTCGTACTCGCCCGACTCCAGGTCGAGCACCACGTGCACCGCCGTCGCGAAGCCCTCCGCCCACTCCTGGCGCAGCAGGTAGTCGTTCGCCGCCGGCAGGAAGTCGCGTGGCGGCAACGACCCGAGCAGCCCGCCGAACGCGCCGGAGAGCATCAGCGCGCGCGAGCCCGCGGCCAGCCCCTTGCCGGAGACGTCGACGAGCACCACCTCCAGCACCCGCCCGCCGCCGGCGCCCCGGGAGGCGACCAGGAAGTCTCCGGAGAACGACTGCCCACCGGCCGGCCGCAGCACCACCTCGGTGTGCCACTGCGGCGGCAGCACCGGCATCTCGCCCTGCGCCCGCAACCGGTCGCGCAGGTCGAACAACATCGACTCGCCGCGGGTCCACTGCACTCCCAGGCGGGTCCGCATCCTGGCCATCAGCAACACGATGCCGGCGATCGCCCCGACCACCAGGATGGTGCCGCCGGTGACCTCGTCGGTGTCGTGCACCTGATGCTGGGCGACCAGGACACCGGCAGTGGCCGCGTACAGGAGCAGCAGGCTGGGCATCCGCAGCACCAGCCCGCCGATCAGGATGGGCACCGCCGTCATCGTCGCCGGAAACCACGACGCGTCCACGTCCGACAGCAGGCCGCAGGCGGTGACCGAGGCCAGCAGTCCGGCCAGGGCGAACCCGTCCGAGGGCAACACTCGGTGCCGCAGCCAGGACACGACGCGCCGAGCGGAGCGCGCCAGTGCCGCGCGCCTCCCGGTCCTGCCCACCCGGTTTCCCCTGCTCGTCGGCGCGGCCACCCGGTGACCCTACCGAACGGTCATCAACCGGAGGTTACGCCGACGGCTGACAGGTGGGACACCAGAACAGATTCCGGCCGACCAACTCGACGGTCTTGATGTGGGTTTCGCATATCAAGCAGGGCATGTCGGTGCGCCGGTAGACGTAGACCTCGCCGCCGTGGTCGTCCTTGCGCGGCTCGCGGCCCATCGCCTCCGGGGTGTGCTCGGGCCGCACGGTGTCGATCCGACCCAGCCGCACGCCCTCGCGCATGAGCAGCACCAGGTCGGCCCACATCGCATCCCAGGTGGCCCGCGCGAGCCGGTTGCCGGGCAGCGTCGGGTCGACCCCGAACCGGAACAGCACCTCGGCGCGGTACACGTTGCCCACGCCGGCGAGCACGTCCTGTTCCATCAGCAGGGCGCCGATCGGCTTCGCGCTGCGCTGGATCCGGCGCCATGCCGCCGCCGGGTCGGCGTCCGCCCGCAGCGGGTCGGGGCCCAGCCGGGCGTGCACCGCGTCCTTCTCGGTCAGGTCCAGGAGGCGGCACGCGGTCGGCCCGCGCAGATCCGCCCAGGCCGCGCCGCCGGGCACCTTCGCGGCCAGTCGCAGTCGGACCTGGCCGACCGGGTCGGGCAGTGCCTCGCCCTCGCCGAAGGAGAACTGTCCGTACAGGCCCAGGTGCACGTGGATGAAGCGCTCGCCGGAGAACTCCAGGAACAGGTGTTTCCCGTGTGCGTCGGTGGCGACCAGCCGCTCGCCGTCGAGCAGTGCCGCGCTCTCCGCGAAGCGTCCCTGCGGGCTGGTCAGCCGCAGCGGCAGGCCGGCGAACCGCTCCCGGTGGGCGGTGGCGAGACGGTGAATGGTGTGGCCCTCGGGCACGCGGCCTCCAACGCAGCGACGACGGTCGGACGGAATGTGGGGTGGTGTGACACCTCAACGCTACCGACCCGCACCGACATGCCGACGCCCCCGACCGGAGGGACCGATCGGGGGCGGGTGGGTACGGCGTGGACTACGGCAGGGTCGGCAGTTCGCCGGTGTTCTCGTACTTGGTGAGCATGTTGATCCGGCGGGTGTGCCGCTCGGCCTCGCTGTACGGGGTGTTCACGAAGACCTCCAGGAACTTCGTGGCGTCCTCGAGCGAGTGCATGCGCGCACCCATGGAGATCACGTTCGCATTGTTGTGCTCGCGGGCCAGCGACGCGGTCTCCTGGCTCCACACCAGGGCGCAGCGCACACCCTTGACCTTGTTCGCCGCGATCGCCTCGCCGTTGCCGGAGCCGCCGAGCACGACGCCGAGGCTGCCCGGGTCGGCGGCCACCCGCTCGCCGGCCCGCAGGCAGTACACGGGGTAGTCGTAGGAGTCGGCCTGTACCGCCGGGCCGCAGTCGACGGCCTCGTGGCCGTTGGCGTCGAGCCACGTGACGAGGTGCTGCTTGAGATCGTAACCGGCATGGTCGGAGCCGAGGTAAACGCGCATGGGCCGCAGTCTCTCAGGCGCGGTCCCGAACGTCCCATCAGGGCCGGTATCCACCGGGTGGCGTGTCCGGCGCACCGGTCGGCCGCGGCGGCGCGGAAGGCGGCGGGCCGGCCGGTCGGATGGTGGTGGGGGCGTCGTGCGGCGACTGCGGCGGGAGGCCGTAGCCGAGGTTGCCCGGGGCGCCGGGCAGGCCGTAGCCGGCGGGTTGGCCGTAGATGTTCGACGGCGGGTAGCCGATCGGGCCGGCCGCTCCGCGCGACCCCGCGTAACCGGCCGCCGCGGCCAGGCCCACCAGCCATCCGGTGAGCAGACCGAAGTGGGCCCCCGCCTGCATCGCGGTCATCGCGCTGTGGAAACCCGAGCCCTCGTGCCGGCGCCCGTCCTGGTCGTAGGCGATCGCGAACACGGTCAGCGCGTGCAGGGCTCCGCCGAGCACCAGCGCGAACCAGCCGACGACGAACGCCACGAACCCGCCGGCGCGCTCGTTCAGGCCGCGCGCGGCCGCCGCGAGTACGGCGGCGACCACCACGAACAGCACCGCGATGCCGACATAGCCCGAGGTGACGTCCCTGGTGGTGAAGCTGAAGCGGAACTCGTCGCCGAGGTCGCCCTTGTCCGCGATCCACAGCGGATGGCTGAGGAACCGCAGCAGGTCCGTGTACCACTCGTCGCGGTCGCTGCTCGCGCCCCACGCCTCCTTGAACACCCACTGGTTGCCCAGTCCGGCCACGATCAGGAACGCGACGACGGTTCCGCTGACGACGATGCGCTTGGTTGCCCCCGGTCTCATGGGACGAGACTAGGCGCCTTCGGCGGCTGCTCGCCAAAGAAATCGGACCCCGCTTCCCGCTGTGCGGGAAACGGGGTCCGAGCGGTGACGGGAGGGGTCAGCCGCGCCGACCGACCAGCTTCCAGGCGGCGGGCAGCAGTGCCATCGCCAGGGCGATCTTGACCGCGTCGCCGAAGAGGTAGTTCTGCATGCCGATCTCGTACGCCTTGGACATCGAGATGCCCAGGTCGTGCGCGAGGTAGGTGAGGCCGGCCGCGTAGATCACCGCGTTGCCCAGCACCATCGTGCCGGCGGTGCGCAGCGGGCTGCGGTCGGTACCGCGCTGGGCCAGGAAGCCGGCCACCGTCGCCGCGAGCACCATGCCGAGCACGTAACCCAGGGTCGGGAACCCGGTGCCGGAGGTGCCCTCCGCGAACCACGGCATGCCCGCCGCGCCCAGGCCCAGGTAGAGCACCATCGCGGCGAGGCCGCGCCACGCGCCGAGCGCGCTGCCGGCGAGCAGCACGGCGAAGGTCTGGCCGGTCACCGGGACCGGCGAGCCGGGCACCGGGACGGAGATCTGGGCGGCGAGGCCGACGAAAGCGGATGCGCCGACGACCAGCGCGGCGTCGCGCACGGCGGCGCCCTTGAAGACCTGGGCCGGGACCAGGTCGGCCAGGACGGGGCGGCGCGCGTCGAGAAGGGCAGTACTCACAGCGGACTCCACACTCTTGGGTTGCGGGACCCGATGAACTTAACCAATCGGACATCGAACGATCACGGGGGTGTCCGACAAGGTACCGATCCGTACTTTGTCGAACACCACCGAAAGCGTCGATCCCGGGTCACCGTCGGCGCGAGCGGTCGCCCGCGTCACAGTTGCAGTGCCTTGACCTCCAGGTACTCCTCCAGGCCGAATCGGCCCAGCTCACGCCCGTTGCCGGACTGCTTGTAACCGCCGAACGGGGCAAGCGGGTTGAACGCGCCGCCGTTGATCTCCACCTGGCCGGTACGCAGCTTGCGCGCGAACGCCACCGCCGCCTCCCGGCTGGGTCCCCACACCGCGCCGGACAGGCCGTACGGGGTGTCGTTGGCGATCCGCTCGGCCTCCTCCTCGGTGTCGTAGGGCAGGATCGACAACACCGGGCCGAAGATCTCCTCACGGGCGATCGTCATGTCGCCGGTCACGTCGGAGAAGACCGTGGGCCGCACGTGATAGCCGCTCCGCACCCCCTCGGGCAGCTCCGCGCCGCCGGTCACCAGGGTGGCGCCCTCCTCGATGCCCTTGGCGATGTAGCCGCGCACCCGCTCGAACTGGGTCGCGTTCACCAGCGGACCGAGCTTGCCGGTCATCGCCGTCGCGGCCTCCTCGGCCAGCTCGACCGCACGCGGCAGGTCGTCGCGGTGCACCAGCATCCGGGTCAGCGCACTGCACGTCTGCCCGCTGTTGCGATACGCGCCGCCGATGCCCGCGCGCACCGCCTTCTCCAGGTCGGCGCCGGGCAGGATCACATTGGCGGACTTGCCGCCGAGTTCGAGCGCGACCCGCTTGACCGTCGCGGACGCGAGCTCGGCAACGCGGGTGCCGGCCCGGGTCGAGCCGGTGAACGAGACCATGTCGACGTCCGGATGCGACGCGATCGCCTCGCCGACCACCGGGCCGGTGCCGGAGACCAGGTTGACCACGCCCGCCGGGAAGCCCGCGTCGTGCAGGATCTCGAAGAACAGGTGCGCGGCCTGCGGCGCGACCTCGCTGGCCTTGAGCACCACGGTGCAGCCGGCGACCAGGGCGGGGCCGAGCTTGTTGGTGATCTGGTGCAGCGGGAAGTTCCACGGGGTGATCGCCCCGACCACGCCGACCGGTTCGCGCACCACGAGCGAGGAGCCGATGGTCTCCTCCCACTCGAACTCGGCGGCGAGCTCGACGAAGCTGCCCAGCACCACGAGCGGCAGACCCAGGTGCACCCGCTCGACCAGGGCCGCCGGGGCGCCCATGTCCGCGATGATCACCGCGGTCATCTCGGCCGAACGCTCGGCGAGCAGGTCCCGCGCCTTCGCGAGCAGCGCGGCCCGCTCGGCCGGCGCGGTCGCGGCCCACCCGGGGAAGGCGCGCTTGGCGGCGGCCACGGCCCGGTCCACGTCGGCGGGTGTGCACTGCGGCACGGTCGCCACGACCTGCTCGGTGTTGGGGTCGACGACGTCGATGGTCTCGGTCGACGAGGGCGCCGTCCACGCGCCGTCGATGTAGATCGTCTCGTAAGCCTTGGTCATGCCGCCGAACTCCTCGCCGCTTGCCACTGGGACATGGCGCCGCGGCCGGGGAACGTTCACCGGTGCTCGGCCACGGCACCCGCCGAGGGTACGTCGACACGTGTGCGATCCCCAGGGCCGGCCCGCCCCGATTTCCGCACACCGACACGGCGACCGCGCAGGTCGCGGCTGCCTCCGCCGGGTGCCTCAGCTCCCGAAGCCGTGCGGCCCGTTGGAGGTCCACACCAGTTCGCCGCTCCGGCCGGTGACCGGGAATTCGCGGGCCAGGCCGACCTCGTGCAGGCGCGCGAGCGGCGTGAAGGACACCCCGTACTCGCCCTGGCCCTTGTCGAAGCCCCAGTCCTTGTACACCTCGACCCGATACACCAGTCGCACGTCGGGCAACACCGGCGAGCCCGGGATCGGCGTGCCGCCGGGCAGCACCTCGATCCGGCCGGTGATCCGGTACTGCAGGCCGCGCATGGCCAGCCACCAGTCGGTGTCGTCCGCGCGCCGGATCAGCACCCCGTGCCAGTGCGTGGTGGTCTCGAAGACGCTCTCGATGCCGCCGCTGTCGTGCCAGCGGATCGCCGCGAGCGCCCACCACTCCTCGAAATGGGTGAGCGCCGCGCGGCGGAACGGCTTGGCCCGCAGCGGCTGGGCCGGGTCGATCACGAGCGGCGCGCCACGCCCGGTCAGGTAGTGCCGCAGCGACGCGGCTCCCGTGCGCAACCCCACACATCGCCACAGCGGCACGACCGCGCGCAGCCCGAAGGCGAGCGCGCGGTCGCGCAGCCGCGGCATGCGTGAGCCGTAGGGGGCGTTGCCGTTGGGCGTGCGCGGATCCGGCCGCCCGGTACGGGAGGTGTGGATCACGCTGCTCTGGCGTTCCGGAGCCGTCATTTATCCAGATTAATTAGCTTTGTTTTACTTTGTTGTCGATTCGGAGTCGGGCCCGACAGGTTTCATCCGGTCAGTCGAAACCGATCAGTCGAAGATCGGCCCCTGGTCCCGGGTGCGCTTTATCTCGAAGAAGCCCGGCGTGCCCGCGACCAGGACCACGCCGTCCCAGAGCTTGCCCGCGTCCTCGCCCTTGGGCGCCGGCGTCACCACCGGACCGAAGAACGACACGCCGTTGACGCTGATCACCGGGGTGCCGACGTCCATGCCCACCCGGTCCATGCCGTCGTGGTGCGACTTGATCAGCGCCTCGTCGTACTCGGTCGAGTCGGCGGCGTCGGCGAGTTCGGTGGGCAGTCCGGCCTCGGTCAGCGCCGCCTCGATCATCTCGCGGGTGAACTCCTCGCCGCCCGGGTGCCGACGGTTGCCCAGCGCGGTGTAGAGCGGCAGCAACACCTCGTTGCCGAACCGCTGCTCGGCGGCGATGCACACCCGCACCGGGCCCCAGCCGCGCTCCAGCATCTCCCTGTACGCCTCCGGGATGTCGTCCCGTCCGCTGTTGAGCACGGACAGGCTCATCACATGCCACTGCACGTCCACCGGGCGGATCTTCTCCACCTCCAGCATCCAGCGCGACGTCATCCACGCCCACGGACACAGCGGGTCGAACCAGAAGTGCGCTGTGTCGCGGGCAGGTCCGTTGTCCTTGGTGGTCACTGTGGAGTTCCTCTCGATCCTGATGCCTTGTTCACGATGCCGTGCACCCGGCCGCGCGATGCCCTGCGCCCGGCCGCACCGCATCCGGGGCGCGCCGGCGGACGGCGGTCCGGCCGTCGATGCTGTGCAACCGCCGACCGCACCCCGCCATTCCTGCGGATCGGGTCAATCCTGCCGTCCCGGGCCGGTGCCCGCACCGGCGACCCGCGCCCGACCGGGAATCCGGCCGGGGATGGGCCGAGAACCGGGCCGACACTTCCGCCCCCGCCGTGAAAGGATCGCCCGGACCGCAGCCAACCAGGGAGTGATCCAGTGCCCGGCAGGAATCTGACCCGCGAGGAGGCCCGCACGCGGGCCCGGATCCTGAGCGTCGAGGACTACGACGTCAGGCTCGATGTCACCACCGACAGCACGGAGACGTTCCGCTCCGAAACGGTGCTCCGTTTCGGCTGCCGCGAGGCGGGCGCGGCCACGTTCGTGGACCTGCTCGCCCCGGACGTACACGAGGTCGTGCTCAACGGCCGCACGCTCGACCCCGCGCAGGTCTTCGACGGCACCCGCGTACTGCTCGACGACCTGGTCGAGGGAGCCAACGAACTGCGCGTGCTCGCGTCGTGCGCCTACAGCCGCACCGGCGAGGGCCTGCACCGCTTCGTCGACCCGGTCGACGATCGGGTCTACCTCTACACCCAGTACGAGCCCGCCGACTCGCGCCGGGTCTTCGCGAACTTCGAACAGCCCGACCTCAAGGCCTCGTTCCGGTTCTCGGTGACCGCGCCGGCCGACTGGCACGTGGTGTCGAACTCGACCACGCCGGACCCGGTGACAGTCCGCGAAGGGGTCGCGCGCTGGGACTTCGCGCCCACGCCGCGCATCTCCACCTACCTGACGGCGGTCGTGGCCGGTCCCTACCACGCGGTCTTCGACACCTACACCGGCCCGGACGGCCTGGTCGTCCCGCTCGGCGGGTTCTGCCGCGCGTCGCTGGCCGACGCGTTCGACCACGAGGAGATCTTCGCGGTCACCCGGCAGGGCCTGGACCTGTTCCACGACCGGTTCGACTTCCCCTATCCGTTCGGGAAGTACGACCAGCTCTTCGTGCCCGAGTACAACCTCGGCGCGATGGAGAACCCGGGTGCGGTCACCTTCACCGAGGACTTCGTCTTCCGCTCCAAGGTCACCGACTCGGCGTACGAGAACCGCGCCAACGTGATCCTGCACGAGATGGCACACATGTGGTTCGGCGACCTGGTCACCCCGCGCTGGTGGGACGACCTGTGGCTGAAGGAGTCCTTCGCGGACTTCATGGGCTCCTACTCGCAGGGCGCGGCGACCCGCTGGACCGACGCCTGGACCAGCTTCGCCGCCCGCCGCAAGGACTGGGCGTACCGCCAGGACCAGTTGCCCACCACCCACCCGATCGTGGCGGTGATCAACGACCTGGAGGACGCCAAGCTCAACTTCGACGGGATCACCTACGCCAAGGGCGCCTCGGTGCTCAAGCAACTCGTCGCCTACGTGGGCGAGGACGAGTTCTTCGCGGGTGCCAGGTCGTACTTCAAAAAGCACGCGTGGGGCAACACCACCCTCGCCGACTTCCTCTCCGCCCTGGAGGAGACCTCCGGCCGCGACCTCAAGTCCTGGTCGGCGGACTGGCTGGAGACCTCCGGCGTGAACACGCTGCGACCGGCGATCGAGACCGACGCGGACGGTGTGATCACCTCGTTCGCGGTGCTCCAGGAGGCCGCGCCCGCGTTCCCGACGCTGCGTCCGCACCGGATCGCGATCGGCCTGTACGACGGCGCCGAGCGGGTCGCCCGGGTCGAGGTGGACGTGGTCGGCGCCCGCACCGAGGTGCCCGAGCTGGTCGGCCGGGTGCGCACGCCGCTGATCCTGCTCAACGACGACGACCTCACCTACGCGAAGGTGCGCTTCGACCCGCGATCCTGGCAGGCGGTGCTCGACTCGCTCGGCGAGCTGGACTCCTCGCTCGCCCGCGCGCTGTGCTGGGGCGCGGCGTGGGACATGACCCGGGACGGTGAACTGCCCGCGCGCGACTACCTGGCCCTGGTGCTGCGGCACGCCGGTCGGGAGAGCGACGTGGGCGTGGTGCAAAAGCTCCAGGTCCAGGTCAGGACCGGCCTGGACCGCTACACCGACCCGGCCTTCCGGGCCGAGGGCCTGCGACTGCTCGCGGCCGGCTCGCTGGCCGAACTGCGGGCCGCGACCCCGGGCGGCGACCACCAGCTGGCCTGGGCCCGCTGCCTGGCCTCGGCCTCCGCCACGGCCGAGGAACTCGCCTTCCTGCGCGACCTGTTGACCGGTGACCAGGAGGTCGCCGGGCTGACCGTGGACACCGAGCTGCGCTGGGCGATGTTGCGTGCGCTGTGCACGGGCGGAGCCGCCGACGAGCCCGACATCGCCGCCGAGTTGGAGCGCGACGGCACCGCGGCGGGTCGCCGGCACGCGATCGAGTGCCGCGCCGCGCGCCCCACGCCCGAGGCCAAGGCCGAGGCATGGCGCCTGGTGGTGGAGACCGACGAACTGCCCAACGCGATGCTCAACGCGGTCATCGCGGGCTTCTCCACACCCGGTCAGGAGGACCTGACCGACCCGTACACCGACCGCTACTTCGCCGCCCTCGCACCGGTGTGGCGGGACCGCTCGATCGAGATCGCCCGCCGGATCGTGGTCGGCCTGTACCCGTCCGGTCGCATCGACGTCGACACGCTGCGTCGCACCGACGACTGGCTGGCCGCGACCGAGCCGGTGCCGGCGCTGCGCCGGCTGGTCCTGGAATGCCGCGACGACGTGGCCCGCGCGCTCCAGGCCCGCGCCCGCGACCAGCGGAACTGACCCACCCTCCCGGACCCCGCCGCCATCCCGGGCGGGGTCCGACCCGTCGGCCGCCCTTCCCCGGCGGCGCCCATCCCACAAGGAGCGCAGCGTGCCCGGAACCAACCTGACGCGTGACGAAGCCCGCGAGCGGGCCCGGATCCTGTCCGTCGACTCGTACGACATCACTCTCGACCTGACCGGCACCGGTGCGACGTTCCCGTCCACGACCGTGCTGAAGTTCGGTTGTACCGAACCGGGCGCGACCACGTTCGTCGATCTGATCGCCCCCGAGGTGCACGAGATCACCCTCAACGGCAAGGCGCTCGACGTCGCCTCGGTGTACGCGGACAGCCGGATCGCGCTGACCGACCTCGCCGAGCACAACGAGCTGCGGGTGGTCGCGTCCTGCGCGTACATGAACACCGGCGAGGGCCTGCACCGCTTCGTCGACCCCGTCGACGGCAAGACCTACCTCTACACCCAGTTCGAGGTGGCCGACGCACGCCGGGTCTTCGCCAACTTCGAACAGCCGGACCTCAAGGCCACGTTCGCCTTCACGATCAGTGCGCCCAGCGAGTGGCACGTGGTCTCCTGCTCGCCCACCCCCGAGCCCTCGGCCGGTGCCGACGGCACCTCGGTGTGGACGTTCGAACCGACGCCCAGGATCTCCACCTACATCACCGCGCTGGTGGCCGGCCACTACCACGCGGTGCGGGACAGCTACACCGCCGCGGACGGCACGGTCGTCCCGCTCGGCGTGTACTGCCGGTCCTCGCTCGCGCCGTTCCTGGACGCGGACAACATCTTCGACGTCACCAAGCAGGGCTTCGACTACTTCCTGAAGCAGTTCGACTTCGCGTACCCGTTCGCCAAGTACGACCAGCTCTTCGTGCCGGAGTACAACGCGGGCGCGATGGAGAACGCGGGCTGCGTGACGATCCTGGAGGACTACGTCTTCCGCTCGAAGGTCACCGACACGTCGTACGAGACGCGTGCGGAGACCATCCTGCACGAGCTCGCGCACATGTGGTTCGGCGACCTGGTCACCATGCAGTGGTGGGACGACCTGTGGCTGAACGAGTCGTTCGCCACCTACGCGTCGGTGCGCTGCCAGGCCGAGGTGACCCGCTGGTCGCACGCGTGGGCCACGTTCGGCAACCGGATGAAGACCTGGGCCTACCGGCAGGACCAACTGCCCTCCACACACCCGATCTTCGCCGACATCCGGGACCTGGAGGACGTCGAGGTCAACTTCGACGGCATCACCTACGCCAAGGGCGCCTCGGTGCTCAAGCAGTTGGTCGCCTACGTGGGCAGCGAGAACTTCTTCGCGGGCGTGCGGGCGTACTTCAAGAAGCACGCGTGGGGCAACAGCCGGCTGGCCGACCTGCTCGGCGCGCTGGAGGAGACCTCGGGCCGGGACCTGAAGGCGTGGTCGCGCGAGTGGCTGGAGACCGCGGGCGTGAACACGCTGCGGCCCGCGATCGAGACCTCCTCGGACGGGGTGATCGCCTCCTTCGCGGTGCTCCAGGAGGCTCCCGAGGCGTGGCCGACGCTGCGCTCGCACCGGATCGCGATCGGCTTCTACAACCGCACCGACGCGGGCCTGGTCCGCACCCACCGCCTGGAGCTGGACATCACCGGCGCGCGGACCGAGGTCGCGGACCTGGTCGGGCTGGCCCGGCCGGACGTGGTGCTGCTCAACGACGACGACCTGACCTACACCAAGATCCGGCTCGACGAGGACTCGCTCGCCTTCGTCACCGACGCGATCGGCGAGTTCGTCGACCCGCTGCCGCGGGCGCTGTGCTGGGCCGCGGCGTGGGACATGACGCGCGATGCGGAGATGGCGGCGAGCGACTACCTCAAGCTCGTGCTGGCCGGCGCGGGCGGCGAGAAGGACATCAACATCGTCCAGTCGCTCCAGCGGCAGGTCACCAGCGCGCTGGAGCTGTACGCCGACCCGGCGCACCGCGAGCGTTCGCTGGCCGAACTGGCCGTGGCGGCCGAGCGCTTCCTGCGCGCGGCCGAGCCGGGCAGCGACCACCAGCTGGCCTGGGTGCGCTGCCTGGCCTCGGTGGCGGCCCGGCCGGACCACCTGGCGATCCTGCGCGGTCTGCTCGACGGCTCGGAGCGGATCGAGGGCCTGGCCGTGGACGCGGACCTGCGCTGGGCGCTGCTGCTCCGGTTGTCCGCGACCGGGGTGGCCGGCGACGCCGACGTGGACGCCGAACTGGAGCGCGACTCCACCGCGGCCGGCCGTCGGCACGCGGCGGCGGCTCGTGCGGCGCGGCCGACGGCCGCGGCCAAGGACGAGGCGTGGGCGTCGGTCGTCGAGTCCGACGCACTGCCCAACGCGATCCAGGCGGCGGTGATCGGCGGCTTCGTCCAGCCGGCCCAGCGCGACCTGCTCGCGGCCTACACCGAGCGCTACTTCGCCGCGATCGCGGACGTCTGGGCGACCCGCACCAACGAGATCGCCCAGCAGATCGTGATCGGCCTGTACCCGACCCTCCAGGTCACCCCGGACACCCTGGACCGCACCGACGCGTGGCTCGCGAGCGCCGAGCACCCGGCGGGCCTGCGGCGCCTGGTGGTCGAGAGCCGGGACGGGGTGGCCCGGGCGCTTCGGGCACAGGCGCGAGACGCGCGGTAGCGCGCGGGGGCGGCCAAGGGGCCCGGTCGGTCTCGAACGCCGACCGGGCCGGCGATCGGCCCGGCCGGTGTTTCGAGCCGGCGGCCCGTGTTCGAGGCCGCCGGTTGTGCCGAGGCCCCGGCCGGGAGTCGGTTCGCACGGAAGGGTCAACCCGGTGCGTGGGTTCGTCCACCGGCCCGGTAGCGTGGGTTTCGTGGTGAACAGGAATGCACTTCGCGCCGGGGCCGTGTCGGCCGTTGTCACGCTCATGTCGCTGATCTCGGCGCCGGCCTTCGCGAACATCCGCGACGACGGCGACGACCCGGCTCCGAGCATGGGTATCGGCGAGACCCTCGGGATCTTCGTCGGCCTCCCGGTCCTGGCCTTCGTGATCATCGCGGGGCTCGTGATGCTTCCGGACATCATCAAGAAAAAGCAGCAGCACTGACCTTCCCCGAAGCCGCCGACCGGGTCCACACCCGCTCGGCGGCTTCGGCGCGTCCCGCCGTCGGCTCGGCTACCGACCGCGGAAGGCCCTGGCCAGCGACACCGCACGCGGGTTGACCGGCAGGTCCTCCAGGTAGACGTGCCGCCCCTCGGCGTCGGCCACCGGCAGCAGCCAGTTCGGATACTGGTTCCAGGTGCCGGGCAGGTTCTGCGGGCGACGATCGCCCACCCCGTCCGGCAGCCATACGCCGAGCATCCGGCACGGCGTCGCGGCGAGCAGCCGGTGCAGCGCCTCGACCGTCTCCCGCTCGCCCGCACCGGGCCGCAGGTAGCCGCGCCGGCGCAGCAGTTCGAGCCACTGCTCGCGATCGGCGAGGTCCTCGGCCCGTTCGGTGTCCACGTCGCGCACCAGCAGGTTCAGCCGCTCCCACAGGTCGATGTGCTCACCGGCGAGTCGGGCCGCGGTGGGAGGCAGGTCGTGCGTGGTCACCGTGGCCAGCGAACCGGCCCGCCACTGCTCGGGCGGCAGCGGCCGACCCTTGTCGTCGCGTTCGAACCACAACACCGAGGTGCCCAGGATGCCGCGCTCGGCCAGGTAGACGCGCACCCACGGCTCCACCGTGCCCAGGTCCTCGCCGATCACCACCGCGCCCGCCCGGTGCGCCTCCAGGGCCAGGATGCCGACCATCGCCTCGTGGTCGTAGCGCACGTACGCGCCTTCGGCGGGGCTGTTGCCCTGGGGCACCCACCAGAACCGGAACAGCCCGAGCACGTGGTCCACCCGCACCGCGCCGGCGTGCCGAAAGATCGCGCGCAGCAGCTCCCGGTACGGCGCGTAGCCCGTCTCGGCCAGCCGCAGCGGATGCCACGGCGGCTGGTTCCAGTCCTGTCCGATCTGGTTCATCGCGTCCGGCGGCGCGCCGCCGGTGGCGCCGAGCGCGAGCACCCGGCCGCCGCGCTCCGAGCCGAGCACCCACGCGTCCGCGCCGTCGGGGTGCACGCCGACCGCGAGGTCGTGCACGATGCCCACCGGCATGCCCGCGTGCGTCGCCGCGTCCTGCGCGGCCTGCAACTGGTCGGCCAGCACCCACTGGGTCCACCGGTGGAAGTCGAGCGCTCCGGCGAGCCGTTCGCGCTCGGCGGCGACCTCGGCCGAGTCCGGGTCGTGCAGTTGCGCGGGCCAGTTCCGCCAGGACGGGCCGTACTCCTCGACCAGCGCGCACCACGTGGCGAAGTCGGTCAGCCACCGGCCCTCGCGCGCGACGAAGGCGCGGTAGTCCGCGTCCCGGCCCAGGCTGCGCGGCACCTTGTGGACCAGCGCGAGCGCCTGCCGCTTGGCCACCCGCACCTTGTCCCGATCCAGGTGCTCGGCGCCGTCGTGCCCGTCCCCCGCCGCGGCCCGTAGCTCCTCGGCGACCGCCCGCTCGACCGGGGTCAGGTAGGCGAACTCCGGAATGGCCTCGACCCGGACGTACATCGGGTCCGGAAAGCGCCGGCTGACCGGCAGATACGGCGACGCCTCCACCGGCGGCACCGGCGAGGCCGCGTGCAGCGGGTTGACCAGCACGAAGCCGGCGCCCTGGGTACGCGCCGACCACACCGCCAGGTCGGCCAGGTCGGCCAGGTCGCCGATCCCCCACGAACGGCGTGAGGGCAGCGAATACAACTGGACCATGTATCCCCACGTGCGCTCCGCCGGCGTGGGCAGCATCGCCGGGGTGATCGCGACCGGGCACGACGCGCGGGTGCCCTCGCCGGTCGCGCTCGGCACCCCGCCCGAGCCCAAGGATTCCTCGGGTTCGGGCGAGCAGCGGGCGTGCAGGGTGTGCCAGCCCAGCGGTAGATCGGGGGGAATGCGGTGTGCGCCGACCGGGTCGCCGAGCGGCCCGAGGTCGGGTCCCGGGCCGAGGTCGCGGCGGATCCCGCCGTCCTCCAGCTCGATCCACAACTCGACCCGATGGCCGGCCGGCACGTTGACGGTGAAGCCGGACGCCCGGCCCGAGCGCAGCACCAGCACCGGCGGCAACAGCCGGGTCCGGCGCAGTTCCTCGTGCGCGGCGAGCGCGGCCCGGGCGGCCTCGGGTGTCGACGCGTCCACGCCGAGTGCCCCGAGCACCGCTGTCACCGTCGCCGGGGCGGCGTGCACGGGTTCGCCGCGCCACCCCCGGTACTCCGTGGCCACTCCGAACGCGGAGGCGAGCCGGACCAATTCGGGAGACAACTGCGATACGCGTGGTTCCTCCATGCCCGCGAGCATCGCACCCGAACGGTCCCGGTGTCGGCGTGTCCGACCGACACGCGAGCAGGTGTGTCGGGTTCCGGACCGCTGCTCCGAAGAACCCGCCGAAACAAAAACGGCGACGGGCTCCCCGGAGGAATCCGCCGCCTTCTAGGCGCTCGCGACCTGGTCGAAATGGTCGAAGCCCGCCTCCTGCGCACCGTACGGCGCCAGGTATGGCTCCCAGCGTGGATCGCGGAACCCGGTGCCCAGGATCCGCCACGCCAGGCCGGTGGGTTGGGATGGGGTGCGCGGCATTCGCCAGCCCAGCTCGGCGATGTACCGGTCGCTCTTGACGTGATTGCAGCGACGGCACGCCGAGACCACGTTGTCCCACGTGTGCTGCCCACCCCGGCTGCGCGGGACGACGTGGTCGACGCTGGTGGCGGCGCTTCCGCAGTAGACACAACGCCCGCCGTCGCGAGCGAACAGCGCACGACGGGTGAGCGGTACTTGGCCCCGAAAGGGGATACGGACGAAACGGGTCAGTCTGATCACACTGGGTACGGGAATCTCGGTGGTGGCGCTGTGCAGGATGGTGCCTGTTTCTTCCAGGCACATTGCCTTGTCGTTCAGCACGAGGATCAGTGCGCGGCGAACGGGCACCACGCACAGGGGCTCGTACGACGCGTTGAGGACCAGCGAATGCGGCACGTATGCCTCCCTGTGACGCCGACAGCGCGTGGCTCGCGCCGGGGACGATCGGCCTCCAGTGTCCATGCCGGGATACCCCCTGCGCTACCAGGAATCGACAAGGTCACAGAGCGTTCACCTGCACGAGTGGCCCCGCGTGGTCGACCGGTGACGGTGCGCACCGATGGGCTCGGGCGTCTAGGGTGCGCCCATGACGCGCTCTGTGCAGCCTGCGGAACACGCCCCCCACGAGACCCCGCGCGCCCCCGCCGCCGCCCGTGGCGACACGGTCGACGTGCTCTTCGGCCGGCCCGTGCCGGACCCCTATCGGGCGCTGGAGGACCCGGACGCGCCGGCCACCCGTGCCTGGTCCGCCGCGCAGGACGAGTGGTTCCACGCCCATGTGGACCATCTGGCCGGACGCGATCGGCTGCGCGCGCGACTGGCCGATCTGTTCGCCACCGGCCTGACCGGGCTGCCCTGCTGGCGCGGTGACCGGCACTTCCTGATCCGCCGCGACCCCGGTCGTGAGCACGCGGTGTTGTTCGTGGTCGAACCGGACGGGACCGAGCGCGCGCTGGTGGATCCGGTCGCGATCGACCCGGGCGGCACCACCACGCTGGACCAGTGGATCCCCTCGGACGAGGGCGATCGGCTCGCCTACCTGCTCTCCACCGGTGGCGACGAGGAGTCGTGCCTGTACGTGCTGGACGTGCGCACCGGCGAGCGCGTCGAGGGCCCGATCGAACGGGTGCGCGACACCTCGATCGCCTGGTTGCCCGGCGGCGACGCGTTCTACCTGGTGCGCCGGCTGCCACCGGAGGCGGTGCCCGCCGGCGAGGAACAACACCACCGCCGGGTGTACCTGCATCGGGTCGGCACCGACCCGGCGACGGACGTCGAGGTGTTCGGCGCGGGCAGCGAACCGGCCACCTACTTCGGCGTCGGAGTCAGCCGCGACGGCCGCTGGCTCACCGTGTCCGCGTCCGCGGGCACCGCGCCGCGCAACGACCTGTGGCTGGCCGACCTGCGCGCGAGCGCGCCGGACCGGCCGCGGTTGCGCCCGGTGGCGGTGGGCCTGGATGCGCTCACCGGCGTGCGGGTGGGCCGGGACGGGCGGCTGTACGTGTTCACCGACCTGGATGCGCCACGCGGACGGCTGTGCGTGGCCGACCCGTCGGCCCCGGGGCCCGAGGGCTGGCGCGACCTGGTGCCCGAGGAACCGGACGCGGTACTCACCGGCTACGCGATCCTGGACGGCCCGCACGCGCCGCGGCCGACGCTGCTGCTCACCCGGACCCGGCACGCGGTGGGCGAGTTGACCGCGTGCGACCTGGCCACCGGGGAGGTGTTGGCCCGGCCGGCCACGCCCGGCGGCTCGCCCGGTTCGATCGGCGGTCTGGCCGAGCACCCCGAGGGCGGGCACGAGGCGTGGTTCGGCTGGTCGGACTACACCGCGCCGTCGGCGGTGCTGCGCTACGACGCGCGCACCGGCGCGATCGAGACCTGGGCCGAAGCACCCGGCACCGCACGGCTGCCGCGCGTACACGTGCGCCAGGAGTCCTACCGCTCGGCGGACGGCACCACGGTCCGGATGTTCGTGATCGCGCCGACCGCCGAACCGGACCGGCCCAGGCCCGCCGTGTTGTACGGCTACGGCGGCTTCGGCGTCGCGCTCGGCCCCGCCTACTCGGCGGGCGTGCTCGCGTGGGTGGAGGCCGGCGGCGTGTACGCGATCGCGAACCTGCGCGGCGGCTCGGAAGAGGGCGAGGAGTGGCATCGAGCGGGCATGCGCGGGCACAAGCAACGCGTGTTCGAGGATTTCCACGCCGCCGCGGAGCACCTGACCGCCCGGGGCTGGAGCACGCCCGAGCGGCTGGCCGCGTCCGGCGGCTCCAACGGCGGGCTGCTCGTGGGCGCCGCGCTGACCCAGCGGCCGGATCTGTACGCGGCGGTGGCCTGCTCGATGCCGCTCCTGGACATGGTCCGCTACGAGCGGTTCGGGCTGGGCCGGTTGTGGTCCGACGAGTACGGCAGCGCCGAGGTGGCCGAGGAACTGGACTGGCTGCTGGGCTACTCGCCGTATCACCACGTGCGCGCGGGGGTGGCCTACCCGGCGGTGCTGTTCACCGTGTTCGAGGGGGACAGCCGGGTGGACCCGCTGCACGCGCGCAAGATGTGCGCGGCCCTACAGGACGCGACTTCGAGCGGGCGGCCGGTGCTGCTGCGTGCCGAGGCCGAGGTCGGTCACGCGGCCCGCTCGGTCTCGCGCACCGTCGAACTCACCGTGGACACCCTGTCCTTCCTGGCCGACCGCACCGGACTGGACCTGGCCACGCCGCACCTCGACGCGCTCGGCGGCGAGCACGGCAAGGACGGCGACCACGACGAAGGTGGGGATCGGTGACATAGCGGTGATCAGCGACAGAAGGTACGAAGCAGAGGTATCGCACGAGGCCCACCGCACTCGTGACTACTGTGGGGAACCGATCCCCCGCCGCAGGGGGAGGCTCCTCCGCTCGTCGTCCGAAAGGTCTCGTACGTGTCCGCGCCCGTCCCCGGAATCCTGCTGTCGTTCGACGTCGCCAAGGGCGACGGCAAGGTGTCGTCCTGGTTCGACCGACACGGCGAGGCCCTCGTGGTGACGCCGATCCGGATCCTCGTGATCATCCTGGTCGCGCTCATCCTGCGGGCGGTGACCCGGAAGCTGATCACCCAATTGGTCGGCCGGATGGCCAACAGCGGCACGGACAGCAGCGGGCGGCCGGTGACCGGCTTCCTGCTGAACGCCGAACGGCGTCGTCAGCGCGCCGAGACGGTCGGTTCGGTGCTGCGCAGCACCGCCTCGTTCGTAATCCTGGGCATCGCCGGACTGATGGTGCTCGGCGAGTTCAAGGTCAACCTCGCCCCGCTGCTGGCCAGCGCGGGTATCGCCGGCATCGCGCTGGGCTTCGGCGCGCGCAACCTGGTCACCGACTTCCTGTCCGGGATGTTCATGATCCTGGAGGACCAGTACGGCGTGGGCGACCTGGTCGACGCGGGCGCCGCGACCGGCACGGTGGTCGAGGTGGGCCTGCGGATCACCAAGCTGCGCGACGTGGACGGCACCGTCTGGTACATCCGCAACGGCGAAATCAAGCGGATCGGCAACAAGAGCCAGGGCTGGGGCACCGCCAAGGTGGACGTCCAGGTCGGCTACCACGAGGACCTGGACAAGGTGCGCGCGGTGATCGCCTCGACCGCCGAGGCGCTGGCCGAGATCGAGCCGTGGAACGAGCGCATGTGGGGTTCGGCCACCGTGGTCGGGATGGAATCGGTGACCCCGGACGCGGTGGTTCTCCAGGTGCAGATCAAGACCATGCCGGGTCAGGAGTTGCCGGTGGCGCGCGAGTTGCGCGGCCGACTCAAGCGGGCGTTCGACGACGCGGGCATCCGGATCAGCGAGCCGATCGCGAGCGCGACCGGGCCGGCGGGCGACGAGGGCCCCGCGCCGGCTCCGGCCGAGCCCGCACCGGTCCCGGTGAACCCGCCGCCGACCCCGCCGACACCGCAGGCACCCGGGGCGCCGGGCGCCTGAATCGGGACCGAACGGGTCATCGCCGGGCGCGCCCGCACCGGATCCGTCCCGGGTGTCACCGACACTGGGTCGGGTGGACTCTCCCCTGTGTCTGGTCACCGGCGCCACCGGCTACCTCGGCGGCCGGCTCGTACCCGAACTGCTCGCGGCCGGCTATCGCGTGCGCTGCATGGCCCGGACTCCGAACAAGCTGCGCGACCACCCGTGGGCGGACCGCGTCGAGATCGTCCGCGCCGACGCGCTCGACCCGGACGAGGTCCGCCGCGCCCTCGACGGCGTGGACGTCGCCTACTACCTGATCCACGCGCTCGGCAGCGGCCCGCGCTTCGCCGTCACCGACCGCGAGACCGCGCGCACCTTCGCCGCCGCGGCCGAGGACGCGGGCGTCGGCCGGCTGGTCTACCTGGGCGGTCTGGGCCCGGCCGCCGGCTCCGCCGCCCGCGACTCCTCCCCGCACCTGCGCTCGCGCGCCGAGGTCGGCGAGATCCTGCTCGCCGGTGCGGTGCCCACCGCCGTGCTGCGCGCCGCGGTGATCATCGGCTCGGGGTCGGCCTCCTTCGAGATGTTGCGCTACCTGACCGAGCGGCTGCCGGTGATGGTCACGCCCCGCTGGGTCACCTCGCGGATCCAGCCGATCGCGGTCCGGGACGTGCTGCACTACCTGGTGGGCTGCGTCGCGCTGCCCCCGGAGGTCGACCGCGCCTTCGACATCGGCGGACCCGACGTGCTCACCTACGAGCGGATGATGCAGCGCTACGCGGCGGTGGCCGGCCTGCGCCGACGCCGAGTGCTGCCGGTACCGATGCTCACGCCGTCGTTGTCCAGCCACTGGGTGGGCCTGGTCACCCCGGTGCCAGGCGGCCTGGCCCGACCGCTGGTGGAGTCGCTGCGCAGCGAGGTGGTCTGCCACGAGCACGACATCGCCCGCTGGATCCCGGACCCGCCGGAGGGCCTGACCGGCTTCGACCGCGCGCTCGAATTGGCCCTCAAGCGCATCCGGGAGACGGATGTGGCCACCCGCTGGTCCTCGGCATCCCTGCCCGGCGCCCCCAGCGACCCGCTGCCCACCGACCCGGACTGGTCCGGCGGCTCGCTCTACGAGGACGTCCGCGAGGCGCAGCCGGCCGCGACCCCGGCGCAGGTGTGGCGGGTGATCGAGGGCATCGGCGGCGACAACGGCTGGCACTCGTGGCCGCTGGCCTGGTCGGTGCGCGGCGCGCTGGACCGGATCATGGGCGGCGTCGGGCTGCGTCGCGGGCGCCGGGACCCGCAACGCCTGCGGGTCGGCGATTCGCTCGACTTCTGGCGGGTCGAGGAGGTGGTGCCCGGCGAGCTGCTCCGGCTGCGCGCGGAGATGCGGCTGCCGGGCCTGGCCTGGCTGGAGTTCACCGTCTCGTCCGCGCACGGCAGGACTTACTACCGCCAACGGGCGCTGTTCCATCCGCGAGGACTGCTCGGGCACGCGTACTGGTGGGCCGTGTTCCCCTTCCACGGCATCGTCTTCGGCGGCATGCGCCGGGGCATCACCCGGGCCGCGGAGCAATCGGGCTGAGCCGCTCCCTCGGCCGGCGGCCCGACTCGAACGATCGGGCCGAGCATCCCCGGGCCGGCGGGCCATCTGGGAGGATGGGACGGTGACCCAGATGCGAGAGCCGGAACCGAGTCTCTACGAAGCCGTGGGCGGCGAGGAGACGTTCGTCAAGCTCGTGCACCGCTTCTACCAGGGCGTGCGCGAGGATCCTCTGCTGCGCCCGATGTATCCGGAGGAGGATCTCGCCGGGGCCGAGGACCGCCTGCGGATGTTCCTGGTGCAGTACTGGGGCGGGCCGCGCACCTACAGCGATCAGCGCGGGCACCCTCGGCTGCGGATGCGGCACGCGCCGTTCGCGGTGACCGAGGAGGCCCGGGACGCGTGGCTGCGGCACATGCGCGCGGCGGTCGACGACATCGCGTTGCCCGCCGAGCAGGAGAACACCCTGTGGGACTACCTGGTCTACGCGGCGCAGTCGATGGTGAACCGGCTCGACTGACCGGCGGATACGACCGTGTGGTGGTCGAGTGGGGATCGCCTCAGCGGGTGGTTCAGCGGGTGAAGAGCAGGCCGGGGGCATCGGGGCGGCGGACCGAGACCGAGCCGTAGCGGGCTTCGAGGCGCAGCCAGGCTCCGGCGGTCAGCACCTCGGCTCGGCCCTCGGGGTCCGGCGGGCCGAGGAAGCCGAAGGATTGGGCGGCGTGTGCGGCCCGCAGCGGGAGTCGGCCCGGCAGCGGTCGGGTCCAGATCTCGGCGGCGATCCGGTCGAACTCCGCGCGCGGCATGCCGGGTTCGGTCCGGGAGCGGAACTCGGCGACTCCGGTGGCCACTTCCCGGCCCAGGTCGAGCACGCCCAGCTCGGCGACCCGTTCCCAGCCGGTGCGCGGCGGCAACATGCCGGCCCAGCCCGGGCCGGTCACCGACGCCGGCAGGGTCACGCTCGCGTCGTCCGCGATCGCGTCCAGGAGCTGCCCCGCGGACACGGTCACGTCCGCGGTCGCGGGTACGGCCAACCCACTGGCCCGCAGCGTGATCACCCCCGACGCCGCCTCCCCGAACGGCGGGTGGCCGAACGTACCGAGCACCGACCCCTCGGCGCGCATCCGCACCACCGCGCGGCGGTCGTAGCGCAGCAGTCGGGTCAGGTAGCCGCCCAGGTCCGCGGCGGCGGCCGCATCGGCGAGTCGCAGCACGGTCATGGCCGGACCGGCCGCCCCGCCGGCTCGTCCTGCGGCTCGACGAAGCGCTCCAGGTAGGCCCGCTCGTCCTCGTTCAGCCGCCGGGGACGCTGCTCGTCGAGCGAATACGGCACCAGCACGGACAACGCCGTCGCGTACACCTGCTCGTCGTCCTTGATCTCGTAGGCCAGCGTGAATCGGGCGGCCCCGATCCGGGTCACCCAGGTCTCCACCCGTACCGGCTCGGCGCGCCAGACCAGCGGTCGCTTGTAGTCGATCTCGTGCCGGGCGATCACCACGCCCTCGGAGAGCGTCTTGGCCCCCTCGCGCTGCCCGAGGGTGAACATCATGTCCACGCGCGCCTCCTCCAGGTAACGGAGGTACTGCACATTGTTGATGTGCCGGTAGGCGTCCATGTCGGACCACCGAAGCGTCGCCTGGTAGATGTGCCTGGCCACGTGCCCAGTCCTCTTCTCTGTTCCCCGTCGGTCTTCCCCGTCGATGCGACCGCGTGCCACCGGGTGATGCCGGTGGCCTGCCGTATGCGGGCATACGACAGGCCACCGGTCACGCCGTGCCGACCGGGTCGGTCAGTTGCGCTTGAGCTTCTTGTACGTCGCCCGGTGCGGCCGGGCCGCGTCCGCGCCCAGGCGCTCGACCTTGTTCTTCTCGTACGACTCGAAGTTGCCCTCGAACCAGAACCACTTCGACTCGCCCTCGTAGGCGAGGATGTGCGTGGTCACCCGGTCCAGGAACCAGCGGTCGTGCGAGACGACCACGGCGCAGCCCGGGAACTCCAGGAGCGCGTTCTCCAGGCTGGACAGGGTCTCGACGTCGAGGTCGTTGGTCGGTTCGTCGAGCAGCAGCAGGTTGCCGCCCTGCTTGAGCGTCAGGGCCAGGTTGAGCCGGTTGCGCTCACCGCCGGACAACACGCCGGTCGGCTTCTGCTGGTCCGGGCCCTTGAACCCGAACGCGCTCACGTAGGCCCGCGACGGCACCTCGACGTTGCCGACCTTGATGTAGTCCAGGCCGTCGGAGACGACCTCCCACAGGTTCTTCTTCGGGTCCAGGCCGCCACGCGACTGGTCGACGTAGGAGACCTTGACCGTCTCGCCGACCTTGATGTTGCCCGCGTCCGGCGTCTCGGCGTCGATCAGCATCTTGAACAGCGTGGTCTTGCCCGCGCCGTTGGGACCGATGATGCCGACGATGCCGTTGCGCGGCAGCGTGAAGGACAGGTCGTCGATCAGCAGCTTCTCGTCGAAGCCCTTGGTGAGGTGGTCCACCTCGACCACGACGTTGCCCAGGCGCGGACCCGGCGGGATCTGGATCTCCTCGAAGTCCAGCTTCCGCATCTTGTCCGCCTCGGCGGCCATCTCCTCGTAGCGGGCCAGTCGCGCCTTGCTCTTGACCTGGCGGCCCTTCGCGTTGGAGCGGACCCATTCGAGCTCGTCCTTGAGGCGCTTCTGCCGCTTGGCGTCCTTCTGCCCTTCGACCTTCAGGCGGGTGGCCTTGGTGTCCAGGTAGGTGGAGTAGTTGCCCTCGTAGGGGTGCAGCCGACCGCGGTCGACCTCACAGATCCACTGGGCGACGTTGTTCAGGAAGTACCGGTCGTGGGTGACCGCGACGACGGTGCCGGCGTACTTCTCCAGGTGCTGCTCCAGCCACTGCACGCTCTCCGCGTCGAGGTGGTTGGTCGGCTCGTCCAGGAGGAGCAGGTCGGGCGCCTCCAGGAGCAGCTTGCACAGCGCCACACGACGCTTCTCGCCACCGGAGAGGTTCACGATGGGCCAGTCGCCGGGCGGGCAGCCCAGCGCGTCCATGGCCTGTTCGAGCTGCGAGTCGAGCTCCCAGGCGTTGGCGTGGTCGAGCTGGTCCTGCAGCTCGCCCATCTCGGCCATCAGCTCGTCGGTGTAGTTGGTCGCCATCTCCTCGGCGATGGCGTTGAACCGGTCCAGCTTGCCCTTGATCTCCTTGACGCCGTCCTCGACGTTCTCCAGGACGGTCTTGGACTCGTCCAGCGGAGGTTCCTGGAGCAGGATGCCGACGGTGTAGCCGGGGGACAGAAACGCGTCGCCGTTGGACGGCTGCTCCAGCCCGGCCATGATCTTCAGAACGGTCGACTTACCCGCGCCGTTCGGGCCGACGACGCCGATCTTGGCTCCCGGCAGGAAGCTGAGCGTCACGTCGTCGAGGATCACCTTGTCGCCGTGCGCTTTACGCGCCTTGCGCATGGTGTAGATGTACTCAGCCATGCGTCCAAGCCTATGGTCTGCCGAGCAGTGCCCGTGCATGGGTGCCCGGAGGGCGCGGGATCGGCCTGCTTGCGTGGGTGCCCGGCCGGTACGTGATGACCCGTGGTCGGCTCGGTGGCCTGCGGCCCGCTTGTCCTCAACCGCCGGACGGGCTGGAGATGGCCGAGATTTGGGCCGGGGAGGTGCGGTGCGATTCGGACCCACGGTGGCGCGGTGTGGGCCCGGGGTGGGGTGACGTCGGGCCCCGGCGCACGGGGTGTGCGCCGGGGCCCGGCTGTCGGCGTGGTTCGAGCGGTGGTGCCTCTATCAGGCAGCGGCGCCGTTCGAGCCGTTGTTGCGGCGGCGCATGTAGAACACCAGGCCGCCACCCGCGAGGAGGAGCGCACCGGCGCCGCCCAGGATCGCGGGGGTGTTGCTGCCGTCGCTACCGGTCGCGGCCAGGTCCGGACCCTTCGGGTTCACCGGAGCCGGCGTCCCACCGGTGCTGCCACCCGAGGTACCACCCGTCACACCTTCGGTGGCACCGGCGGTCTTGCAGTCGAGCGTGCCGGTGAACTCCTTGGCGGTCTTGCCGTCGGGGCCCAGGATGGTGATCTTGTACGCCTGGTCCTCGGCGACCTTGACGACCTGGTCGACCGACTTGCCGGGCTGGACGGTGGTTTCCTTGCCGTCGAGCTTGAACTTGTACGACTCGTCGCCGCTGTTCTTGACGGTGACCTTCACGCCGCCGTCGACGCAGTCCTTGGTGGCGTTGATCTCCGGGAGCGGGCCCTTGCCGGGGTTGCCCCACTTGGCGATCGCCTTGTCGGAGGTCTGCACCTTCTGCTTGTCCGCGACGATCAGCAGCTGGCTGGTCGACCCGTCCCTGTTGACGCCCTGGAAGACCCGACCCGCCTGCACGGTCGACTCGCCGGAGACCTCGAGGGACTGGCTGCCCGCCTTGGTGGCCTTGGAGGCGTCCACGTAGAGCTTGTCGCCGTTGCCGACCTTGGCGACCGGCTTGCCGTCGGCGTCCACCAGGGTGGCCTTGGCGTCGGTGTCGCCGGCGAGCAGCTTGGCGTTGATCGACTTGCCCTCGGCGTTGGTCTTGACCTCGAACGGGCCGATGCCGGGCTTGTCGTTGATCTTGCCGGCCTTCTCGCCCGGGGTCACCGAGAGCGAGACGGGGGGCTCGGTGACGTCGCCCTTGTTGGCGTCGCCGACCAGGTACTTGTACAGCTTGACGACATCGCCGTCGTTCTTGTTGTTGCCGTCGTCCAGGTTCTGGCCGTCGGTGAAGTGCCAGATGGCGGCCTGCGTGGCCGCGGCGGCCTCGCCCTCGGTCAGCTCCGGAGCGCCGACCGCCTTGCGCACGCCCGCCAGGTCCACGGTCGGGAAGGAGTTCAGCAGAACCCACTTGACCTTGGCCTTGTCGGCCTTCGTGCCGAAGGAGGTCTCCTTCCAGCCCGACTCGTCGTACTTCGCCTCGTCGTGCACCAGGGTGTGGAAGTCGATGCAGTAGGTGCGCAGGATCTTGCCGTCGACCTCGAGCTTCAGGATCGAGGCGCGCTGCGAATCCGCCTTGCCCTTCAGGTAGATGTTGGCACCGACATCGCCGCCCTTGTAGACGCCCTTGGCGCCTTCCGCACTGGCCGCACCCGCGAAACCGATCACGCCGGCCGCCGCCAAGCCGCCGGCAATGACCATGGCCGACAAGCGGGTGGCCGTCCGTCCCGGTGTACGGAACATGTGGTGGTCCCCTCGAAAAATGTAAGCCGACTCGCGCGGCGCATGGTTCCCCCGAGCGGGGCGCGAGTAAAGAACCGTTGAATGGTATGAGCAGCCGGGCCACCTCTCGCGACCCGGGGTAGTCATTTGTTTCACGTTCTTTACCTCGGGAGAAGATCCACGTCGAGGATGTCTTTCCGGATATCGCGAAGTCGACAAGTCTTCGACGGATATAGCCGCCTATGGGGCTTGGCAAGCCGCATAAGCGCCGATCAGGGCGATCTCGCTCACTATTGATTTGTCAAGGTGCAAACCTGCGCGAATCGGTCCTATTGTGATCAATGCCTTGACTCGGCCGCTATTCGCCTCCACGATCCGACTCTTTACGACCCTCCATCCCAATGGTTGAGCGAGATGCGGCTATTGGTCCGATTGGGGCCCATCGTACCGCCGTCGACGTCGTCACAATTCTGTTTCAAATTCGTCCCAGAAATCGACTTGAATTATCGCCGGTATCGCCAATGAATGGCTTTCGTGAACACGTGATCAGTCGTCCGCGCAATTCATGCGGCCTCCTCTTCGCCGACGGATGCGATGTCCGCCCCGATCGCGAGGGCGCGCTGTTCGGCCATCGGCCCGGCCACCCCGTCGTCCGCCACGACGGACAGGCGCGCCGGCCGACCCACCCGGCGGAACTCCGCGATTCCCCGGGCCAGGTCGTGTCCCACCGAGGACGCGTCGATCTCGGTGACGGTCCACCACCTCCCCTCCCGCTCCCACTCGCGCACCCGCAGCCGTCCGGTCACCACCAGCGGGTCGCCCTTGTCGATCGAACTCGTCACGTTCTCCGCGAGTCCGCGGAAACACACGATCGTGTAGAAGGACGCGTCGCCCGAGACCCACGTGCCCGTCTCCCGGTCGAAGCGCCTGGGCGACACGGCCATCCGAAAGCGCGCCAAGGGCACGCCGGCCTGGGTCATCTGGACCCGGACATCGCTGGCGGCGTTGCCGATCACCGTCACGTACGTGTCCACGCTTGCCTCCGTGTGTCACCGGCGTGCCCCGCAACATCGCCGTCCGTCCTCGACGATCCGGCATCCGGCGGTCGCCCGGCGAAGACCCCGGCGGGCTGTGCACAACTCGGCCCCTGTGCATCACGCGAGGTCACCCACGTGAGGGACGCCCCGGCCGTCCGTCACTCACGTGGGTGACACTCCCGCCGCCCTCTCACCCACGTAGGCGACCCCGGCCGCCCCCCGCGCTCCCCCTCACCCCCGCCGCATCGGCTCCCGAGCCGCCACGAAATACGCGTGCGCCTCCCGATACCGCGCCAACTCCGTCTCCGCCGGCCCCACCACCAACCGATCCGCCGCATCCGCCACCCGCGCCCGCAGCGCCGCCGCCACCTCCGCCGTGCGCCGCTCCACGGCCGAGCCCGTCACCCGCCGCCCGAGCCACACCCCCACCATCCCCACGACCAGCCCCGCCAGCACCACCCACCACGGCCCCGGCACCCCGAAGAAACGCACCACCGGCACCCCCGTCCAGGCCGACCCGGCACCCACCAACCCGGCCGGCACCGCAACCACCCCGACCCACTGCGCGCCCACCGCCGCCCGCGCCGCGACCGTCGGCGCCGCGGCCTCCGGCACCGCCCCCGCGGGCATCGCGTCCAACTCGTCCGGCAATCCCCGCAGTCCCTCGGCCAGCACCCGATGCACCCCGCCGGCCCAGTGCGCCGGCAACCCCTGCGTCAGCCTCGTCCCCGCCTGCCGGATCGCCTGCTCGGCGCGATGCGCCTGCACCGGCTCGGGCCGCACCGCAGGCCGCCGTACCCGACGCCCCGACAGCGGCCCCCGCGGAGTCCGCAACCCCGCGCCCGCGGCCGCCGCGACGACCCCCACCCCCGCCGCGTCGCACAGACCGTCCACCAGCGCACGACGGTCCTCGGCGGTGAACGCGTCCCCGCCCGGCACCACCCCGGCGAAATGGGGATCCAGGCGTTCGGTCAGCGCATCCAGGTCCGCCGCCAGCCTGGTCACCGCCGCCTCGCCGGACCCGGAGGCGGCCACCACCACCCGGCGCAGTTCGGCGATCCCCAGCCCGGTCTCCGGCGACGTCGCCAACACCCGTACGCCCGCGAGTCCTTCCGCCGCCAGCAGCGCCCGCACATCGGTCAGGCACGCCGCGAGGTCCCCGGCCGGCAACCGGTCCGCGTGGTTGAGCACGACCGTCATGCTGTGGCCGTGGTGTCGCAACGGCCGCAGATAGCGGTCGTGCACGATCGCGTCCGCGTACTTCTGCGGATCGAGCACCCACACGATGTGGTCGGCGACCGCCACCACCGCGTCCACCTCCGCCCGGTGCGCGAGGTCGAGCGAGTCGTGGTCGGGCAGATCGAGCAGGACCAGACCGGAGGGCATCCCGCCGCCTCGGCGCGCGTCCAGCGATCCGTGCCGGGCCACCCGGCGCACCGGTTCGATGCCGAGCAGGTCCAGCAACGGCGCCGCGCCCTCGGGGTCCCACGCGCACGCCAGGGTGGTTCGGGTGGTCGGCCGCCGCGCGCCGGTATCCGCCAGCCGCAGCCCGGTGAGCACGTTGAACAACGACGACTTGCCGCCGCCGGTGGCACCCGCGAGCGCGACCACGGTGTGCCGGCCGGCGGTACCCAGCCGGGTCTCGGCGTGGCCGAGCAGATCGTGGATCAACGCGAGATCGGCGTCGGGCAGCCGATCGCGGGCCGGCGTCGCGATCCGATCGAGCGCGGCCAACCGAGCCATCAGCCGCCCGGACTCCTCGGTCCCACTCGCATGCCGGGCCCGTCGCACGGCGAACCGATCGACATACTGCCCACCGGCGGTCATCCGCGCGTCCCCGACACGTCGCACCACACGCCACACACACGGGCACCCCCGCCGGCGCACCCACCGCACCCCACCTCACGCCGGGCCCGGCAGGACACCTCCGTGTCACCCCGACGCCCAGGCCCCACGCGCACCCGTCCACCGCCGCCCGCGCCGCGCCCCCTCCCCCGCCCGCCGCGCGACGCGCGCCCCACGCGGCTCGCGCCCGTCGCCCGCGCGCTCACGCGCTCCTCCGCACCGTGTCGAGCGCCTCGATCAGCCCCGTCCCGTCCTGCGCGGGCAGCGGGGTCATCGCCGCCACCCGGCGTGCCCGCTCGCCGTCGAGTGCCGCCGCGACGACGCCGCGCAGTCCCCGGTGGACGTCCAGGATCAGCCGCGCGGCGGGCTCGGATCCGATCCGGGTGCCGAGCCGGCCGGCCGCCTCCCGACCGATGCCGGGCCCCGACACGGGGCCGCCGACCGCCGCGATCAGCGCAAGCGGCTCGCCATCACCCGGCCAGGCGAGCGGTTCCGGCGCCGACCGGCGCACCGCGCCCGGCGGCAGGCATCCCGCCGAGCGCTCCGCGCCTCGCGCGAACGCGTCCGCCACCAACGCGTCCAGGCTCTCCCGGACCGCCCGCGCGGCTCCCGGGACGTCACCGTCGGACCAACGCCCCGCCGCCGCGCCGCACAACAACGACCCGTCGTCGAGCGCCCGGAGCGCCCACTGCGAGGTCGCCGCGTAGGTCGTGTCCACACAGGCCCGCGCCCGATCGACCGCCTCGTACTGTCGTCCCGCCGCCTGCGCGAGCGGCGGCACCCGCCGATCGAGGCTGTGCAGCAGCCCGCCGACGGTGCGCCGGACCACCGCGGCCCGCGCGTCGGGATCCGCGCCGCGCTCCGCGAGCCAGGTGCGAATCGGCACCACGTTGCGCTCGGGCAGCCCGGCACCGGGCTCGGTCTCCACGATCGGATACAGCGGCACGTCGCCCAGCCCCGCCTGCCGCAACAGCCGCACGAGGTCGGACCGAACCCCGTCGAGCACCTCCGTCGGCACCCGGTTCAACACGATCGCCAGACGCGTGTTGCGCTCGCGTGCGAGCCGGAGCAGATGCCACGGCGCGGCATCCGCGTAGCGCGACGCGGTGGTGACGAAGATCCACAGGTCGGCGGCGCCGAGCAGACGTACCGCCACCCGCCGGTTGTCGGCGGAGACCGAGTCGATGTCCGGTACGTCGAGCAGCGCCATCCCGGGCGGCACCCGCTCGTCCAACCGCAGCCCGATCCCGGCTTGTCCGGCGAACCAGTGCCGATCCCCCGAGCGGCACACCAGGACCGGTACCCGCGTGGTCGGCCGCAGCGGCCCGGCCGGCGTGACCTCGCGCCCGACCAACGCGTTCACCAGGGTGGACCGGCCCGCACCGGTGGACCCGCCGACCACCGCCAGCAGCGGTGCGCGCGGCGCCGCGAGGCGGGGCAGCAGGTAGTCGTCGAGTTGTTCGATCAACTCGCGGCGGGCCAGCCGCGCCTGCACGGCGCCGGGCAGGTCGAGCGGGAAGCACGTCGCCGCGACCCTGTCCCGTAGGTCGGCGAGGGCTGCGGACAAGGTGTCGCTTCCCATGATCACCACGGGCGACCACTGCCCGAATTGTCCGCATTCCCAACGCGCCGCCGCCGTTACAGCGTGACGGTCACTCCGTCGGCGGAGGATCGCTGCGCCGCCTCGATCGTCTCCAGTACGGCCAGCGCCTCATCGAACGACACCGGCGGCTCACCCTCGTCGCGCACCGCACGCGCGAACGCGGCGTAGTAGTCCTGATAGGCGCCCGGCTCGGTCTCCACCGGCACCGTGTCGCCGGGCGTACCGAGCACTCCCCACGCCGCCGGCGGCTCGGTCCCCCACCCGGGCGTACCGACCTCGGCCCCGGCGCGCAGCAGTTCCTCCTGCGGGTCCATCCCGAACTTCACGTACGACGCCTTCGACCCGAGCACTCGAAAACGCGGTCCGAGGTCGGCCGCCGTCGCACTCATCCACAGGTGCGACCGCACGCCACCCGCGTGGGTGAGCGCCACGAAGCTGTCGTCGTCCACGAGCGCCCCCGGCCGCCGGGTGCCCAACTCGGCGTACACGTGCGTGGGTCGCCCGAACAGCGCCACCGCCTGATCGATCAGGTGAGTCCCCAGGTCGTACAGGATCCCGCCCAGCGCCGCCGGATCGGCCTGCTCCTTCCACCCGGAGGTCCGCACCTGTGGACGCCACCGCTCGAACCGCGACTCGAACCGGTGCACCTCGCCGAGTCGCCCCTCCTCGACCAGACGCCGCACGGTCCGGAAGTCACCGTCGAACCGACGGTTCTGGTAGACCCCCAGCCTCCGATGCCGGCGGGTCGCGGTCAGAACCAGCTCCCGACCCTCGGCGACGGTCCCGGCGAACGGCTTGTCCACCACCACATGCAGCCCGGCTTCCAACGCACGGGTCGCCAGCGGGACATGGAAGCGGTTCGGCACGGTGATCACCACGAGGTCGAAGTCACCCGCGCGAGCGAACATCTCGTCGGTCGTCCCGATCACCTCGGCCTGCGGATGCCGCTTGCGCACCTGCGCCCCGCGCTCCGGATTCCCGGTCACCACGGCAACCAGTTCCAGCCCGTCCACGGCCTCGACGACCGGCGCGTGGAAGGCCGAGCCCCCCACGCCATAGCCGACAAGTACAGTCCTTGTGGGACCCACTGCGCCTCCCTCAGCCCGTTTCGGCCCTTCTCTGATCACATTCTGGCCGCCAACTGCGTCTGATCAGGTAACGGTGACCACCGGAACGCCGGTGAGGCATGCACACGGCCCTATTCTGTTGTGCCGCGACCGGATCCGGTGCAAGATCCTGATTCGCCCACGCCCTCGTAGCTCAGTGGACAGAGCAGGTGCCTTCTAAGCACTTGGTCGCAGGTTCGAGTCCTGCCGGGGGCACCGCCACGCCGCCGTCCGCCGCCCGCACCCCCGGGCGGCGTCCGCGCAGGTCAGCGCAGGTGCGCACGCGCAGGCCCGGCGGGCGTACCGGTAGGCCGTCGGGTGCTCGCGAGACGGTCGGCACCCGACCGTCACCGAGCTTGCGCAGGCGGTGACGGCGCACCTCCTCGCCGCCGCCCGAAGTCGCGATGTGCCCCCTTCGTGTCGTTTGCGCAATGCGATGTGCCGGCCGGAAACACACGGGTCCCGCGGTACGGAAAGCCGGGCTCGGAAGCATGGAGGACCGGGCTCGCAGCGACGCCGCTCGGCCGGTTGCGCGGCCCGGACGACATCGGGGCGGGGCCGGGGCGGGACGGTCGTGGGGTTCGGCGGTGGTCTCCTCGGTGCGGTGGTCTCCTCGGTGGTGCCCGGTTCGTGGCTGTCGGCGGTCAGCGGCCGGTCTTCGGATCCCGGACGAGGCACGCGATCCTGCGGTCGTCGAGTGCGGCGCGGATGCCTTCGCTGTCGAGCCATCGGCCGAGGCGGGTGTGCAGCTCGGCGACCTGGTCGATGGTGAGGCCGGTGACCGGTGTCGGGTCCAGGCACAACTTCGGCTCGGGTGGGGCGGCGGTGGGGACCAAGTCGGGGCGATGGCGGATGAGGTCGTCGAGCAGGACGCCGCGGTGGTGCTCCTCGACGTGTGCGACCAGGCCCGGTTCGTCGGCGACGGGGTCGACGAGGATGCGCAGGAGCAGGCCGTGGCCGTCGCGCACGAGGCGGGCCCGACCCGGCTTCGGGTCTTCGCTGCGCCGGGGCCGGAGCAGCGTCTCGGCGAGTGTGGCCGCCTCGGCGTCGGTCAGGTGGGCGGCTGCGCGGTCGAGTTGCACGGCCGGGGGATGGAGCCCGGCGGAGACGACGAGGAGACGCCACGGTCGCGGCTGGTCGACGGGCACGAGGTGGATGGTCCAGGCGGGCAAGGTCACGGTCGCGACGACCGCCTCGGATTCGGTCACGAGGACTCCATGGTGCGTGTATGCGGTGGGTGCGTGTATGGGGTGGGTGCGTGTACGGGGTGGGTGCTGCGGGACGGGGGCGGTGCCGCCGTCGGGACGGCACGGGGGCCGACCTCCAGCGGGCCCTGCCGCCCCCGTCCCGCGATCCCGGTCCGGCACCGCGCTGGACGGCCGCCGGCTCGGGGTGGTGAGGGCGGGACCGGTGCCGCTCGATACGGCGTGGGGACGGAGGGTGGCCGATCCCTGCCGGACCCGCCCGCTCAGGAGGGCAACACTCGGCCGCCGGAGGCCGACTGCCGCCCGGGATGGCATCGGGAGCAGGACGGGATCACATCCTCACCGTAGGGCGGGGTGATTCTCCGAATCGGCGGTGTTTCTCCGGATTTCTCCGAGGGCTGCAAACGTGTCTCGGCGCTTCTCAGCCCTGGCACAACGCGGCTTGCGCGCGGGCGATCAGCCGCTGCGCGGGTGGGCCGTGGACCGCAGCTTCGTTCAGGGAATTCCAGACGGTCGCGAACAGGGCCAGGTTCTCGGCGTCTTCGAGCCACATCTCGGTCGTCCACGTCTCCGTGATCACGAGTCGATCGTCGTAGATCCAGAAGCCGTCACCGGGCGCGATACTCAGGTCCGCATCGAACGGCACGACACCGAGGGATACCGACCGCAGACCCAGTAGACCGCTCAGACGGTCGAGTTGACCCGCCAGGACGTCGCGAGGACAGACCCGCACACGCAACGCTCCCTCCCATACGAGGGCGTGTACCTGCCGCCCCGGCTCGTACAGGAAGTCCTGTCGCCGCAGGCGTGCCGCCACTGCCGCCTCGATGTCGCGTGGTGTGCGGCGCAGTTGGGCGTACCGGGTCAGGACGTGGCGGGCGTAGTCGGCGGTCTGGAAGATCCCCGGGATCACGCCGGCTTCGAAGCCGCGGAGCGCCCTGGTTCGTTTCAGCTCGACGATGCCGGCTTCCTGGCGTGGCCGGTGGCCGGCGGCAAGTTGTCGCTTCCACGTGCGATACGTGGTCTCGAATCCGGTGAGTCTGGCCTTGAGTTCCGGTGCGACGTGGGGTCGGCCGACGGTCCGGGCCCACACGTCGAGGTCTGCGCCGCTGGGGGTCTGTCGCCCCGTTTCCAGCTTCGACACCTTCGAGGGAGGCCAGCCCGCGTTGCGGGCGAAATCGCGTCCGGTCAGGCCCGCCTCGGTGCGCAGTTCGCGCAGCCGTGCGCCGAGGGACACGCGAGCCTGTTGGAAATCGGAGGTCACGCGCGTGACGGTACCTGCGTACGGAATGTGTCGTACGGAACGGCGAAGTGCCAGGCGGCGTCACGCACCCGGCATCCTGTCAGGACCGCGGTCGGGTCGTCGGTCAGTTCCATACCGAGCGAGCGGTCCCCGTCGAAGTGGAAGCGTCCGAGGATGCGTGAATCGAACAGCCAGAAGTCCCGTGCGGGCAGATCCGCCTTGTCGGCGTCGCCACGCCACAGGAAGCGGATGTCTTCCCCGGCGATGATGCTGTCCTCGACATCGGCGAGGAGGAACCGCTGGTAGTCGGTCGGCGGCTCGTCGACCACGCGCACGCGTTCGATGCGTTTTCCCTGGCGCGTCTGGTCGCGGACCATGGCCAGCCAAGGGCGCTCGGGATCCGAGACATCCTCGCCGCGCAGGAACGCGGCGACAGCGTCGGTCTCGGTCGCGACGCCGTAGGCCCGTCTGGTCTCCAGCCGCCACGCGGTGTGCTCGAAACCATGCCGAAAGAATTCGGTGATCGCTCGTCCGGTGATCAGGTCGGGCACGTCACTCCTTGGGCGCGAAGCGGGCCAGGAGCGCGCGCGGGACGACCACGAAGGTCTCGCCGTCCTTGACGTCCTTGAGTTGGGCAAGGGCCTCGGGATCGGTGAGGCGGTCGCCCTGTACGACGAAGTCACCGTTCTCCGTCTCGTACAGAGTGGGGCAGTCGCCATCCTTGGATGTGGTGCCGACGAATCGCAGCTTCATGGCGTGTCCTGTCATTGGGCGATGGCTGCTTCGATGACAGCGCGTCGGCGACCCATAACGCAAGCCGTCTTCGCGGGGGACCTCCGGCATCGCCGTCGGCTTCAGGTCCCCGATGGCGGATCGGGCGGCCGGGGGGGCGCGGGGGGGGGCCGGGCGCCCCCGGGGGGGGGGGCCGGGGGCCCCCGGGGGTGGGGGCCCGGGGGGGGGGGCCTTGCGGGGGGGGCGCCCCCCCCGCCCCCCCCGGCATAAAAACCCATGGG
>NZ_JBITHP010000002.1:162547-203956 GCF_044458105.1 Embleya sp. NPDC050493 | reverse complement strand
CGGGCGGCGGCTTTCGGGCCCGGGTGGGGGGGGGGGGGGCCGGGGCGGCCGGGTGGGCCCCCCGCCCCCCCGAGGTGGTGGAGCCGGGCCCGACGTGGAGTCGGGCCCGGGGTCGGTCAGGATTCGCGGCGTGCGCCCGCCGACGGCACCGCCTGGAAGAACCGCGGTGCGGTGAAGCCGCGGGTCGCGAAGGCCTTTTCGACCGCCTCCTCGACCGCCGCGCAGCGGTCCGCGTCGACCAGTGCGATGGCCGAGCCGCCGAAGCCGCCGCCGACCAGCCGGGCGCCCAGCGCGCCCGTCGCCAGCGCGGTGTCCACGGCGGTGTCCAGTTCGGCGCAGGAGATCGTGTAGTCGTCCCGCATCGACGCGTGCGACGCGGTCAACTCGGGCCCGATCGCCCGGACATCGCCGGCCTCCAGCGCCTCGACCACACGCAGCACCCGCGCGTTCTCGGTGAGCACGTGCCGCACCCGACGGCGCAACGGCCCGTCCGGCAGCGCCGCGAGGGCCGCGTCCGGATCGGCCACCTCGCGCAGCGACGGCACCCCGAGCAGTCGCGCCGCCTCCTCGCAGGAGGCCCGGCGCTCCGCGTACCCGCCGTCCACGAGCGCGTGCCGGGCCCGGGTGTCGATCACCAGTAGCCGCAACCCCGCGCTCGCACAGTCGAACGGGACGTGTCTGCCGGTCAGATCGCGGCAGTCGAGGAAGAACGCATGGCCCGCGACGCAGCCGAGCGAGGCCATCTGGTCCAGCATGCCGACCGGAACGCCCACGAAGTCGGTCTCCACGCGCTGCGCGACCCGGGCCGACTCGACGCGATCCAGGCCCAGTTCGTACAGGTCGTCGAGCGCCAGCACGACCGCGCAGGACAGTGCCGCCGACGAGGACAACCCCGCTCCCACCGGCACGTCGCTGTCGATCCTGATGTCGGCGCCGCCGACCTCGTGCCCCGCCGCGCGCAGCGCCCACACCACGCCCGCCGGGTACGCGGCCCATCCGTCCAGTGCGCCGGGCGCCAGGTCGGCGATCGCCAGGTCGACCGATTCGCTCCCGGCGTGCCCGGATGCCAGCCGCAGCCGGCCGTCCGTACGCCGTCCGACGGCGGCACGCGCGGTGTGCGGGATCGCGATCGGCAGTACGAACCCGTTGTTGTAGTCGGTGTGTTCGCCGATCACGTTGACCCGGCCCGGCGCCGCCCAGACGCCTTCGACGCGGAACTCGCTCACCACGCCGCCTCGCCGTCCCGCAGGAACGTCCACGCGTCCGCCACGATGTCCTCCAGCGAGGTCCGGGTCGGCCGCCAGCCCAGTACGTCGCGTGCCCGGTCGGCGGCGGCCACCAGCACCGGCGGATCGCCCGCCCGGCGCGGCGCCTCGTGCGCCGGTACCGCGCAGCCGGTCACCGTGCGGACCGCGTCCACCACGTCCCGGACCGAGAAGCCGGTCCCGTTGCCGAGGTTGCAGATCAGGTGCCCGGTCGCGGCGCCGCCCTCGCCGGTCGCGGCGAGCGCGAGCAGGTGCGCGTCGGCCAGGTCGGCGACGTGGATGTAGTCGCGCACGCACGTCCCGTCCGGCGTCGGGTAGTCGGTGCCGTACAGCGCGACCGAGCCGCGGGTGCCATTGGGCACCTGGAGGGCCAGCGGGATCAGGTGGGTCTCGGTCGCATGCCGCTCGCCGTACCGGCCGTACGCGCCCGCGACGTTGAAGTAGCGCAGACTCACCGCCCGCAGGCCGTACGCGGCGCAGTACGAGGTGATCACGTGATCGACCGTCAGCTTCGAGGCGCCGTACGGGTTCGTCGGCGCGCACGGCGCGTCCTCGGTGATCGGTGAGACCTCGGGGGCGCCGTAGACGGCCGCGGTGGAGGAGAACACGAAGCGGGTGATGCCGTGCGTACGCAGCGCGTCCAACAGCGCGAGCGAGCCGCCCACGTTGTTGTGCCAGTACCCGGCCGGCCCGGTGACGGACTCGCCGACCAGGGAGGACGCGGCGAAGTGCAGGACCGCGTCGAACGACGGGTCCAGGTGCCGGGCGGCGTCCTGGACCCGGCCCTCGACGAACTCCGCCTTGTCCGGGACCGCGTCGCGATGCCCGGTGGACAGGTCGTCGAGCACCACCACGTCGTGCCCGGCCGCGACCAGGTGGGCGGCGACGACGCTGCCCACGTAGCCCGCGCCGCCGGTGACCATGAGCCTCATTCGCCGACCTCCCGCAGTCGTGCCGCCGCGGTCTCCGGCGGAACGTCGCTGATGAACACACCCATCCCCGATTCGCTCCCGGCAAGGTACTTCAGCTTGCCCGGTGCCCGTCGAATCGAGAAAAGCTCCAGGTGGAGTGCGAAGTCGACCCGGCCCGAGCGGACCGGCGCCTGCTGCCAGGCGGCGATGTACGGCGCGGGCTCGCCGTCGAAGAGGCGGTCGAAGCGGCCGAGCAGATCCAGGTACATCGGGCCGAACTCGGCGCGCGCGGCCTCCTCCAGCGCGAGCAGGTCCGGCACCCGGCGGTTCGGGTACAGGTGCACCTCGTACGGCCAGCGCGCGGCGGCGGGCACGAACGCGGTCCAGTGCTCGCCCTCGGCCACGATCCGCGATCCGTCGGCCCGCTCCGCGGCGAGCACGTCCTCGAACAGGTTGCGACCGGTGCGGTGCCGGTGCGCGGCCGTGCTCGCGATCATCGTGGCCGTGCGCGGGGTGACGAACGGGTAGGCGTAGATCTGCCCGTGCGAATGCGGCAGCGTGACGCCGATCTCCCGGCCGCGGTTCTCGAAGCAGTACACCTGCTCGACGCCGGGCAGCGCGGACAATTCGGCGGTGCGGTCGGTCCACGCGTCCAGTACCAGGCGCACCCGCTCGGGGGTGAGGTCCTTGAAGGACGCGTCGTGCTCGGGGGTGAAGCACATCACCTCGCACCGTCCGCCGGACGGCCGGCTCGGGAACGGGTCTTGGTCCCAGCCGGACTCGGGCTGCCCGGCCGCGGCGCCGCCGGCGACGGGTACCGAGGAGTCCCGGCCTGCCCGGCCGGAGGTCGAGGACCCGGACATCGACGGGAAGCGGTTCTCGAAGACGACGACCTCGTAGTCGGCCTCGGCGACCTCGGTGGCCCGCTCGGGCGTGGACGGGCACAGCGGGCACGCGTCGGCGGCGGGCAGGTGGGTCCTGGTCTGCCGGTGCGAAGCGACCACGACCCACTCGTCGAGCAGTCGGTCGTAGCGCATCTCGGAGCCACTGACCACGGGGGCGAGATCACGCGGATCGACGGCGGTGCGGACCGCGTCGTCCCGCGTGTCGTAGTAGACGATCTCGCGACCGTCGGCCATGACGGCCTGCGTCTTCTTCATGTATTCAATCTTGCGAAGCTTTCCAAAACTTGTCAATCAGAAAGCCATGACGCCCAGGATGCTTGCCATTTCGGCCATCCCCGCCGCCACCCGCCCAGGCCCACCTGCGGTTTGACAAGTTTCGGAAGGTGTCCGCAAGATGGCGCCCATGCCTGACGACGACACCGACGGTCTGCCCGCCGAGGGCCGCCGCGCCCGGATGGCCGCGACGATCGCGGATCGAGGCTTCGCCAAGGTCACCGACCTGGCCGAGGCGTTCGGCATCTCGCGCGTGACGGTCCGGGCCGACCTGGAGGTGCTGGAGCGCCAGGGCCGGCTGCGCCGAGTCCGCGGCGGCGCCATGTTCACCGGCCGCGATCCCCGGGTCGAGCCGTCCTTCGAGGAGGCGCTGACCTCGGCATCACCCGCGAAGACGCTGATCGGTCGGGCCGCCGCGGCACTGGTGTCGCCGTCCGAGAGCGTGGTCCTGGACGTGGGTACGACCACCACGTTCGTGGCCCGGGCCCTGGTGGACCGTGACGACCTGCGCGACCTCGTGGTGTTCACCAACGGGCTGACCATCGCCCTGGAACTGGAGCGGGCCATCCCGCGGTTCTCGGTCGTGGTCACCGGCGGCACCCTGCGGCCGTTGCAGCACTCCCTGATCAATCCGCTCGGCGACCACATCCTGGAGCGCATCCACGCCGACACGGTCTTCCTCGGCTGCAACGGCGTGCACCCCACGGGCGGCATCACCAACGTGAACCTGCCCGAGGCCGAGGCCAAGCGGGCGATGTTGCGGGCGGCCGGGCGTCGGGTCGTGGTCGCCGACGGGTCGAAGCTGGGCCGGGTCGAACTCGCCGAGGTCTGCCCGCTGGCGGACATCGACCTGCTGATCACCAGCGGACCGGCCGACCCGGACACGCTCGACGCGCTGCGCGACGTGGGACTGGAGATCCTGGTCGCCGAGTAGCGGCCGAGGCAACGGGCGGCGCCACGGGCCCCGGGCCACTCGGCCGGGCCGACCTCGCGCGGATCGGCCCGCTCCCGGACCGCCTCGACCGCCGATCCGGGTCGGGCCGATCCATGCCCGGGTACCCCTGCTTGCGGCGACCCGCGCGGCCCCCTCGCTCGGCCGCCGAATCGACCATGGTTAGGCTGCCCTTGCGAACGGTTCACCCGGCTTCGACCGATTCCGGGTGTCGCAAGAGGGAATCCGGTGCGAATCCGGAACTGCCCCGCAGCGGTAAGTGGGAACGAAAGTCGCCATCACGCACTGGGCCCGGTGATACGGGATCCGGGAAGCGGCGACCGGTAGGAAGTCCGGCCACACCCGTGGCGATCGGAACCCGCCCACGAGTCCGAAGACCTGCCGTCGCCCGCGTTCGCCTCGCGCACGCGGACTTCCGGGACCTCGCGGGCGGGTCCGTCGGACGACGGCGCCGCACGGTGTCCGCCGCCGCGCTCCCTCCCGAGTTCCCCGACGAGGACTCGCAAGGGAGAGCTTCGACGATGCCGACACGAATGTTGACACGGACGCCGATACCGGGGCGGATACGGACGCCGATTCCGAGGCGGACACCTGGGCGGATACGGACGCCGATGCCCGGGCGGATACCGACGCCGATGGCCCGCACCCGCCCGTGGGCCGCCGCGGTCGCCACGCTCGCGCTGTTCGCCACCGCATGCGGCGGTGCGGTGCAGGACAAGAAGCCGAGCGCGCCCGCGCCCGTCGCCTACAAGCCGTACACCGACGCCGACAACTGCGGCGTCACCACGACCTACGACCGGCCGCCGCAACGCGCCGCCACGCTGACCTCCAACGCCACCGAGCTGATGCTCGAACTGGGCCTGGCCGACCGGATGGTGGGCACCGCGTACCTCAAGGGCCGCACCATCGGCGACAGGTACAAGGAGGCGTACGCGCGCATCCCGGTGCTCGCCGACGCGCAGCCCTCACTGGAGAAACTGCTCGAAGCCACGCCGGACTTCGTCTACTCGGGCTACCCCGACGGCTTCTCGGAGTCGTCCGGGCACACCCGCGCCCGGCTCGGCGAGCTGAACGTCAGGACCCACCTCAACCCCGAGGGCTGCGCCAAGGCGCCGGTCACCTTCGACCGGCTCTACGACGAACTCCGCTCCATCGGCGGCATCTTCGGCGTCCCCGAGCGTGCCGAACACTCGGTCGCCGAACTGCGCCGACGGCTGGACGCGGTCACCGCGCGGCTCGCGGGCACGACCCCGGTCAAGGTGTTCGTGTACAACTCGGGCGCCGACGCCGCGCAGACCACGGGCGGCAACTCGATGCTCGACGAGATCATCACCCGCGCCGGCGGCACCAACGTGTTCGCCGATCTGAACGAGCGCTGGACCAAGGTCTCCTGGGAACAGGTGGCCGAACGCAAGCCGGACGTGGTGCTGATCTACGACTACGTGACGCCCTCGGTGGACGCCAAGATCAGCACGCTCAGGGCCGTTCCCGTACTCGCCGACGTACCCGCACTGCGCGCGAACGCCTTCCCGGTGATCTCGCTGTCCGTCGCCCAGCCCGGACCGCGCTCCGTGGACGCGGTCGAGGAACTCGCGAAGCAGCTGCACCCCGACCGGTCATGACGATCGATCGGGACCCGACGGCGGCACGGGTCGCCATCCTGCGCGGCGGCGGCCCGCCGGCGGTGCCGGGCCCGGGCCGCCCGGTCGACGTGCCGGGCCGCCGGGTACGGCTCCCGCTGGTGGTCGGTGCCCTGCTCGTGGCGCTGTTCGCGGCGGCGACGGCCGGGCTGCTGGTGGGATCGGTGCCCGTGCCGTGGTCGGAGACGTGGCGCATCCTCGCGCATCGGATCGGCGGCGACGCGTGGGTGCAACCGTCCTGGAGCCGCGCCCACGACCTGATCATCGCCGACACCCGACTGCCCAGGGTGCTGCTCGCGGCGGTCGTCGGCGCGACGCTGGCCGTGGTGGGCATGGTGATCCAGGCGATCGTGCGCAACCCGCTGGCCGGGCCGGACGTACTCGGCGTCTCCGCCGGCGCGGCCGGCGGCGCGGTCCTGGTGATGCGCTGGGGCGTGGCGTCGGTCGGCGGCCTGTCGCTCGGCGCACTCACTCTCAACGCGGCCGCGTTCGGCGGCGGCCTGATCACCCTGCTCGTGGTGTTCTCGGTGGCCCGCTCCGGCGGCCGGGTCACCGCGGTACGGCTGGTCCTGGCCGGGGTCGCGGTCAGCGCCGTGTTGTCCTCGCTGACCAGCCTGCTCGTGCTCACCTCACCGGATCCGCAACTCGCCGCCCAGGTGCTGTTCTGGACGCTGGGCGGCTTCGGCTCGGCCCGCTGGACGCTGCTGCTCGTACCGGCCCTCGCGCTCGCGCTCGGCCTGGTCGTACTGCTCCTCCAGGCGCGCAACCTCAACCTGCTCCTGGCCGGCGAGGAGAGCGCCGCGGCGCTCGGCCTGGACGTCCAGCGGTTCCGGCAGGGGATGTTCCTGCTCGCCGCGGTGCTCACCGGGGTCGTGGTCGCGGTCAGCGGGGTGATCGGCTTCGTCGGCCTGATGTTGCCGCACGTGGTCCGGCTGCTGGTCGGCGCCGACCATCGGCGGGCGCTGCCGGTGGCCGCGCTGCTCGGCGCGGTGTTCGCGATCTGCGCGGACCTGGTGGCGCGTACGGTGCTCGCCCCGCAGGAGTTGCCGGTGGGCATCGTGACCTCGCTGGTGGGCGGCCCGTTCTTCGTCTGGCTGCTGCGCCGGGACGCGCGCCGGGAAGCGGGCGCGCGATGAGCGGACCCGCGGCGCGTCTGGTCCTGGACGAGGTCACCTTCGCCGTCGGCGACCGGGCTCTGGTGGACGCGGTGTCGCTGACCGTGCGGCCCGGCGAGGTGGTCGGCCTGCTCGGTCCCAACGGCAGTGGCAAATCGACCCTGCTGCGCAGCGTGTACCGGGTGAACCGACCGACCTCGGGCCGGGTGCTCCTGGACGACGAGGACGTGTGGACCCATTCGGCGCGCTGGGCCGCGCGGCGGATCGGCACGGTGCTCCAGGACATGCCGACCGACTTCCCGCTGACCGTGCGGGACGTGGTCGCGATGGGCCGCTCGGCACACAAGGGCCTGCTCGATCCGGACGACGCGGCCGACCGGGCGATCGTGACGGCGGCGGTCGAGCTGCTCGAACTCGCCGACCTGACCGAGCGGGCGTTCCCGCTGCTCTCCGGCGGCGAGCGGCAACGGGCTTTGGTGGCAAGGGCGTTGGTGCAGCAGCCGGGCCTGCTGGTGATGGACGAGCCGACCAACCACCTCGACATCCACCACCAGCTCGGATTGTTGCGGTTGATCCGCCGACTGGGCGTGAGTGTGCTGGTGGCACTGCACGACCTCAACCTGGCGGCGATGTTCTGCGACCGGATCTGCCTGCTGGCCGACGGCCGGCAGGTGGCGACCGGCACACCGGCGGAAGTCCTGACGGCGCCGACGATCGAGCGGGTGTACCGCATCGACACGGAGATCCGGACGCACCCGCGGACGGGGACGCCGTTGGTGGTGGTGCTGTAGGGACATGCGCATCGAGCGGGTGCCCGGGGTACGCACCGGTGCCGCCTCGGCACCGCTCCGATGGGCGGATGCGCAAGTGCGGGAAGTGAGTACTTGTACGGATGCCCGCGTCGGACCCGCCGCCTAGCGTGACCCGCATGACCTACACGCCTACCCCGGGTGGCAACGGCGACGGCTTCGCCCGTGCGGCGGCGTTCGTCGTCGGCCTGTTCGCCTTCGTCGTGGTCGCCATGACCGACCTGTTCGTCCTGATCGGCTTCGGCGGCGCCACCGAGTCCTGCGCCAACCAGGCGTGCCGCGACTGGTACGAAACCCGACTGCCCTGGGTCTTCGGCCTGTTCGCGATCAGCTTCGTGACCGCCCTGATCGCGCTGGTACGGCCCTCACGCCGACCCGGCGGACGCCGCGCCACGATCACCCTCCCCCTGGTCCTCGCCGCCGTCGCCCTCCAGGCCACCGCCTTCGCGCTGAGCCAGAACGGGCCGGCGGCCTGACGCGGGCTATCCCGCGGCCAGGAGCGGTCGGACCTCTCGGGCCGTGCGGCGCATCGCGGGGAGCAGGGCGGCCGGCGGGAGGCGGGCCGGTTGGGTGTGGCAGAGGAGGTCGGTGGCGTGGGGGTAGCCGGGGTCGGCCATCAGGGAACGGGCCACGGATTCCGGGGTACCGGTGTACATGTTGCCGATTGCCAGGTAGTCGGTCGGCGTGAAATCGACCGGGAAGCGGCCGGCGGCGTGGGCTCGGGTGATCCAGGGGAGCAGGTGCTCGGCCAGGGCGTCCGGCGGGCCGGGGTGGACCGGGCGGGACAGCGCCACCCTGCCCGGGGTGTGCCGGGCCAGGTGTTCCGCCGCCTCGCGGTCGCCCGGCAGCGGGCCGGCCGGGCCACTGGAGCGGCGGCCGGAGAGGATGCCGAGCCGGCGGTCGACCGCCCAGGCGATGCCGTCCGGGCTGCCGGTGCCGAGCCATATCCGGTCGCGCAGCGTGGGTGCGGGTGGGACCAGGTCCGCGCCGGTCAACAGGTCGAGCACGCTGTCCACGGTCTCCCGGAGGCGGGCGTGGCGGTTCTCGTGCGCGATGCCGAACCGTTCGGATGTGGCCGGGTCGGAGCCCGCGCCCAGGCCCAGTTCGAGCCGGCCGCCGCTGAGCGTGTCCAGTACGGCGGCGTCCTCGGCGAGCCGGATCGGGTGCTCGGTCGGGCCCACCACGACCGCCGTGCCCAGGCGGATCCGGGTGGTGCGTTCGGCGATCGCGGCGAGCAGTACGAACGGTGACGGCGACAACGCGCCCTGCGCACCCAGGTGGTGCTGTGCGACCCAGAACGAGTCGTAGCCGAACTCCTCGGCGGCCACCGCGAGTTCGATGGTCTCGCGGTAGACCGTACGGGCGTCTCCGGCGCCGGCCACATGGGTGAGGAAGCCGAGCCGCACGCGTGTCGTCCCTCCGGGCCGGGAGAAGTCCCGGAGGAATTCGCGGGATCGTCCGTTTCCTGCCAATCCTAGTGCCGCGCCCGGACCGGCCCGCGCGGGGCCGGACGCACGGCCCCGGACACACGACCCGGCCGGGCAGCGCCGGATCCGCAGGTTCGGACGCGCAGCCCGGGTCACGCAGCGCCGAATGCGCCCTCTCCCGGTCCGCGTACCGTTGGCGCCATGAGCAATCTCGATACCCGACCGACCCTGACCACGTGTGGAGGCCGGGCCGATGTGCCCGGCGAACCCGTCCGCGAGTTGTTGAAGTCGCGCGATGTACAGCTGGGCGAGAGCACCATGGTCCGCCGGTTGTTGCCGAGCCTGGGTCGACGGATGATCGGCGCGTGGTGCTTCGTGGACCACTACGGGCCGGACGACATCGCGGACGAGCCCGGCATGCAGGTGCCGCCGCATCCGCACCTGGGACTCCAGACGGTGAGTTGGCTGCGCGAGGGCAGCGTGCTCCACCGGGACAGCCTGGGCAGCCTCGCCACCGTGCGACCCGGCGAACTGGGGCTGATGACCTCGGGCCGGGCGATCTCGCACTCCGAGGAGTCGCCGCGCGAGCACGCCCGGTTGTTGCACGGCGCGCAGTTGTGGGTCGCGCTGCCGGACGCGCATCGGCACGTGGACCCGCACTTCGAGCACCACGCCGAACTGCCCTTGGTCACCGGCGGCGGACTGACCGCGACGGTGATCATGGGCACCCTGGACGGGTCCACCTCGCCCGGCACCACCTACAGCCCACTCGTCGGCGCGGATCTGACCCTGGCGCCGGGCGCCGATGTCCGGCCGCCGCTGGAGCCGGACTTCGAGTACGCGGTGATGTCGATGTCGGGCGAGGCCGAGGTGGACGGTGTGCCGCTCACCCCCGGCGGGTTGCTGTATCTGGGCTGCGGGCGGACCTCGCTGTCGATCCGGTCGGCGAACGGGGCCGATCTGATGCTGCTCGGCGGCGAGCCGTTCGCCGAGGAGATAGTGATGTGGTGGAACTTCGTCGCGCGCACCGGCGAGGAGATCACCGCCGCGCGCACGGCGTGGGCGGATGCGTCCGACTTCGGCACGGTGACCGGCTACGACGGGCCTCGGATGGAAGCGCCGGCATTGCCGTCCGTACCCCTGCGGGCCCGGGGCCGGGTGCGCTGAGTCGAGGGCGGGGCGGACCGGGCGCACCGAGCCGAAGCGGAGGCCGAGGCCGAGGCCGGACCTCGATCGCGAGATCGCGAGATCGGCACTCGTGCGGGCCGACCCCGCCCCCGGCCGACCCTCCGGGCCGCTCCGCCCACCCGGATCAGCCCGTCGGCGTGGCAAACACCCCCGCCGGGAACGCGCCGTTGGCCAGGGCCGTACCGGTCAACATCGCGGCCAGGTCGGTGAGGCGGGCCGTGGCGGTGTCGCCGAGGTGGTCGAACGGGGCGCGGCCGAGGCGGTCGGTGCGTTCCTCGACGGAGCGCCGCAGCGCCCGGCCCGCGTCGGTGAGGGCGCCGGTCGGGTCGACCAGGCCGCGGCCGGCCAGCCGGTCGCGGGCCGCCACCCACTGCTCGGCCGTCCAGCCGCGGCTGCCCACCGCGAACTCCGGGACGAACCCGCGCCCGGTCGCGGTGTGCGTGAACAGCGCCTCGATGCCGTCCAGTTCGGCCTCGACCAGGGCCGTCAGATGCCCGTCGCCGCGATATTCGCGAATCAGCGTGGCGGCGTGCCACAGCGCCAGGTGCGGCTGTTCCGCCGGGTCGGGCGGGTCGAGTTCGGCGTACGCCGCGTACAGCGCCCGGCCCTCCGGCCCGCCCGCCCGCGCGCAGGACAGGGCCAGGTCGGCCGCCTCGCGCAATTCCGCCGAGCGGATCACGTCCTCGCCCAGGATTCGACGCAGCGCCCGGTCGACCACGCGCATCCGGGCCGCGTGCACCGCCTCCGGGGCGGCCAGGTCCCAGGCGGCCGGGATGTGCTTGCCGATCAGGTCCGGGCCGAAGTTGTAGAAGGTCGCCCGAACGACGGCCGCGCCGACCGCTCCCATCGGCGCGGCCCGGGACGCGAAGTAGCCCATCCGCCCCTTCTTCAGCCCGATGGCGGCGAACTCGACGTCGCCTTCCGGTGCGAAGTAGACGAGCGAATGCAGCGGGTTCAGTACGTTGTGGCAGCGCCTGCCGGTGCGAGCGTCCATGCCCCGACCGTAACCATCAGCGGATGCTCGCGACAGTACGCCGGGCCGCCTCCACGATCGCGTCGAGGTGACCCCCGTGTGCGCCGTGCCAGTACACCCGGTCGCACGCGCGGCACCGGGCGAACGAGTCCACCTTGTCCAGCGTGCCCGCCTCGACCTCGGACTCGACCTCCTCGCGCGTCGCCGCCCGCAGCTCGCCGTTGCACGCCGTACAGCGCGTCCAGGGCGCGAGCGGCAGCGCGAACCGGCGCAGCAGGTCGTCGAGTTGGCCGTCCGCGCGGATCCCGTAGACGTATGCGCCGAACCACAGGTTCTTGCGCCGGAGCAGGCCGCGGTCCTGGGTGAGCAGCACCCGACGTTCGGCGTTGGCCTGGATCACCAGGGTCGGGTCGTCGCAGTCGTTGTGGTAGGCCGTATCGATCCCGACCAGGCGCATCCGGCGGGCCAGCGCGCCCAGGTGCACGTCGAGCAGGAAACGCGGCGGCGTGTCGGCGTACTCCGGGATGGCCTGCGGGCGCCGGATCGGCAGCACGTCCACCACCTCGCCGCCGACCGGTCGGTGTCCCGGCCCGACCTCCCGGCCGTTCACCAGCAGGCCGCCGACCTCGGGCAGCGGCGGTCCGGCCGACTCCACCAGGTGTCCGATCGTCGAATCACCGTCGGCGGGGATGCTCACCGGCAGCCCGCGCAGCCTCGGCGGCAGGAACTGTTGCAACTCGGCGGGGATCTGAAGCAGCACATCCGATCGATTCACCCGGTCAGCATCCCATCGGGGACCCGTGCCGCGCCCGGAGTTTCCGGGCCCGTCGATCACGGGGCGGGACCGGCTCGCCGATCCCCGGGAAACGCCGGGCACGCCCCGTCGGGTGTCGAATCGGCCGGGTCCGGGGCGACGGAATATCCGGACACCCGGACGCCTTGAAGCAGCATCGGGACAAGACTTCGAAACTCCGGGAGGCGTGCATGGCTCGCAACGAGCTTCGTCCGATCGTGAAGCTTCGGTCCACGGCCGGGACCGGTTTCACCTATGTGACCAGAAAGAACCGGCGCAACGATCCGGACCGGATGACGCTGCGCAAGTACGACCCGGCCGCCGGAAAGCACGTGCTCTTCCGCGAGGAACGATAAGCGGACCGAGAAGCGGCCGACAAGCGGACCGATGAACCCAGCCGCCCGAACGATGGACCGGGAGGCGGACGGGCAATAGGGCGCCCGTGAAACGCGACGGACACGCCGCCGTCGGAACCGCCGAACCGCCCGAACCACCGGGGCCGCGCACCGAAAATGGTACGCGGCCCCTGGCCGTGCCCGATTCGCTACCCGCGCGTCCCCGGTTCGCCCCTCGGGTCCGGACCGCCTTCCACCAGGCCGTCCCACAGGCCCAGGGTGCGCAGCAGCTCCACCCCCCGCGGCCCGGAGGCGGCAAGGCCGGCGACGATCGACTTCCGCAGTTGATTGCGCTCGAAGTCGTCGGCGCTGCCGAGCAAGGCAAGCAATTCCGTGCTCAACGTGAGATCCGCACTCGCGGCCGAGTCGTGGCGATCGAGATGATCCACCACCGCCTTGATCTGATCGGGAAATCGGGTCAGCCAGTACGCGACCAGCGCCTCCGGGCCCTCTCGAATGAGCGTCCGGTGAAACTCCAACCGCACCCGGGTGAGCCGCTGTTCCTCCCTTTCCAGCGGTACCGCCCAGCGCGCCTGGTCCAGCGCCGCGCGGACACCGTCCGGAATTCCCTCGGCGTGCAGGAATGCGCCCACCGGGCGATAGCTGAGCCCATATTCCGCCAGCGCCATCGGGTGGGCCAATGCGGCGTCGAGTTCGTCCTGGAGTCGACCCTCGTCGGCGTCGTGCACCCCGGCCGTCGCTTTGCGGATGCGATTCTCCACGTCGCGGCAAATGAAGGAGAAGGCGTCGACGGGGCGATGCAGCGCGACCGTCCTGGCGTCGTGTACCCACCAGTGCAGCTGTACCTGCACTCGACAGACACGCTCCCCGTCCGGTCCGACCCGCAGTTCGAAGTCACGGATGTCGGCGAACTCGCGCGCCGCCACCCACCACAACTCGGGAGCCCTGCGCACCTCCGCGAAGGTCGGCGTCGGGCGCGCGCTCGACGGCACCACCAGCACGTGATCGGCGTGCAGCCCCAGCCGATGGCGAAGCCAGGTCAGGCCGCGCGAGCCGGTGGCGGGCCGGACCAGGAAGGTGTGGTGGTCGGTCATGTGCTTGCTCCCCCGTTCGTTGGGACCGGCGGCTCCTCGAACGCGTTGATGGCGGGTTCGAGCACCGCGATGTCGATCACGTCGCCGTTGGGCAGGCCCTCGTAGGCCAGCCGGGTCAGGTCGTACGCGAGGCGTTCCAGGCCGTAGCCGCGCCCGGGCCGGAACAGCAGCGCGAAGGTCTCCCGCAGGGCTGCGGCGCGCTCGCGGTCACCGCGGGTGGAGCCGAGCAGCGTGGTGAACATCCGGGCCACGACGGCGTATCCGTCCCGATCGCGGACCGCGAGCCGGATCACCGCGAGGAACCGCTCACCGGTCAGCAGTTCGCCGCCGGCGTCCTCGCCGACCAGCGCGGCCGCCATCTCGGCGGCGGCCGTCGCCTCCTCCCAGTCCTCCACCCGCTCCAGCACCGACTCCGCGCGCATGCCGTCCCGGCACAGCGCCACGATTCCCTCCCGAGCCGCCGCCGCCACCGAGCGGTCCCCGGTCCGGGCGAGGCGGAGCAGGTCGGTCAACGTGCGGCCGGGATAGACCGACGCCAGCCCCGGGTACGCCCGGGCCGCCATCAGTCGCAGCCCCGAGCGGGTGGTGTCCCGGCTCCAACTCGTCAGCAGGTGCCGCACCTGGGTGGCCACGACCGCGTCCTGGGCCGCCGTCTTCAACGCCAGCACCGCCATCGCGCGCTTGGCGTCGTCGTCCCGGGCCCAGCGCAGCACCGGCGCCAACGGCCGGTGCCCGCGGCCGGTGGCGATGAAGTCGCCGGCGGCCCGGGCGGCGACCCGGTAGACGTCCAGCGGGTGCCGTGGGGTCGCGGCCAACCAGTCCAGGAGCGGGTCGCGCAGGTCCGGATACACGTCCCAGATGTGCGCCCGCACCGACGCCGCCCAGTGCGGCCGGTTGAAGCCGACCACGTCGAGCCGATAGCGGGCGCCACCCCGGGTCGCGTCGGCGGCCACCGAGGTCGCGTTGATCGACTCCAGCCGGGCCGCGCGGGCCCGGGGCGGCCAGCCGTCGAGCGGTTCGCCGGTCGCGATCGGCAGGTGCTCGGCCAACGTCTCGCGCAGCGCCGTCGCCCGCTCGGTGACGATGCCGTAGTCCTGCCCCTCGAAGACCGCCGCCGCGATCATCAGCGCCCAGTCCGCGCGCCCGGGATTGGCGCGCAGCCAGCCGTCCACGGCGGCATGGTCGCGATCGCGCAGCGCGGTCAACACCTCGGTCCTGGTGAACCTGCCGTCGGCCAGATCGGCCAGGTCGCCGGCGATGGTCGCGGCCCGATCCGGCCGGCCGCCGTCGGCACGCACCAGTTCGGCGATGTCCTCGTCGACCAGGTCCAGATGCCGGCGCTCCCAATCCCGACCCAGGTGGTAGGCGAGGTGGCTGTGCAGCACCTGGAGCGGATCGGGCCGTTCGCACGGCACGTGCCAGGGCGCCCAGAGCGCGAGCACCGGCGCGGTGGCGACCGCCGTCACCACCAGCACGCTGTCCCGCTCGGCCAGCCGGCGGCGCAACATTTCGAGGTCGTGGCGGGTGTAGCCGGCCAGCAGGTCCGCGGCCGCGGAGTCGATCACGTAGCCTCGGCCGCGCTGGATCCGGCGGGTCATCAGGTCTTCTTCGGGGTCGAGCGCGATCACCTTCTCGACGTACTGGTCCTGCATCAGGTGCAGGGCCAGCGTGCGCTTTCCCGACTCCGCCTCGCCGGTCAGCAGGATCAGATGCCGCGCCATCATGCCGCGGGCCCGCAGGTATCCCTTCGGCGGCACGAACGTGCGGCAGACGAGATCGCTCTCCTCCTTCCAGATCGGGCCCTCCCGCGCCTGCCGCGGCCGGCTCGCGGTGCCGGGGCCGCCGGCGGCGGTCATGTCCCCGAACATCCGCGATCCGAAGACGTGGTTCCCGGTCGTGCCGTTGAAGTTGACGATCACCGTCGTGGCCGCGTCGAGGAGCGCGAACTCCTCGTCGGCCCACGCTTCGTCGCTCTGTTCCGGGTCGAACCGCGGCCGGTCCCCGCCGACTTCGTCGACATCCTCCTGCGGTGGTCCGCCGTCGGCCGAGGCGACCGGGTCGAGCGGTCGCGTGTCCGGGACGGTCATCTCAGACGCCTCGGGCCGGGCCGCCGAAGTGCGGCTCGTCGTCCGGGTCCCGGTAGTGGTTCCGGCCGTCGGTGCCGAAGTTCATGTCGCCGTGGTGGGTGCTGCCCAGCACGTTGTTCCCGTGCAGGTTGCCGCCGATGTGGAACTGCTGCCCGCCCGCGCCCGGTTCCGGACGCGGCGCGCCGGCCGCAGGCCGGGCGGATACGGCCACCGGTTCCGGCCGTTGCTCGGGTTCGGCCGGTGGCGCCGGGTCCAGCGCCGCCGGCAGATCGTTCGCCGGCGCGTGTACCCACGCGAGTTGCCGGGTGTCCTTGACGTGCGACTCGACTCGGCGGAACCAGGCCGGTTCGACCGCCTCGGTGTACCCGCCCAGCACGGCGGTGCGGTACACGATGTCCGAGACGATCGCGGCGACATGGCCCTTGGTCGACCGCAGCGCGGCGCGCACGAAGGCGTCGTCCAGCAGTCGACAGAGCTCGTTCTTGGCCGCCCCCGAACCGTCGGACACGTGGATCGGACCCACGTGCACGGCGGCTCGCATCCGCAGCGACGGGCCCTCGTGCAGGCGCGCTCGGCTGCGCAGCCCGCGATCCAACCAGTAGACCGCGTCGACCAGTTGATGTGTGCGGTCGTCGGCCATGGTCAGGATCAGCCCGTCGCCGGTGTCGTCGACGTGGGCCACCTGCTCGTCCCAGTCCAGACCGGCCCTTGCGAATGCCTCCCGGACCACCGTGCCGATGGCCTCGCGAACCTTGGGCAGCAGTACGTCCCGGTTGTGCGTGAACTTCTCGGCGTCCACGGCGAACAATGCCCGGATCGATGGCATATCGGACACGGATTCCCCCTTCGCTGAGCGTGTGACCACGCTGGGTTCGACGGGTCCACCGTGCCGCAGCCGTGCGCTCGGCGCCGCGTACTTTTACCCTCCGCTCAGGATTCGCGAGCTCGACCCGCCGCGAGGCGGGCGAGTGCTTCGGCATCCTCGATGACGAATCGGCGCTCGGCATCGACGGAGACCGCGCCCATCTCGCGCAGCCGGGCGAAGGCCTTGACCGCCGACTCGCGCCCGGCCGCGACCGAAGCGCCGAGCTCGGGCATGGTGACCCGGATCGCCACCCGACGGCGACCGTCGCCGACCTCTTCACCGCATTGCTCGGCGAGCGTGAGCAGGCGCTCGGCCATCCGCTCCAGCACGTTCCTGGCCCGGTAGTTCAGCCGCTGCGCGTCGGCCTGGCGCAGCCGACGGGTCATCACCATCAGCAGGCCGATGGCCACCCCGGGCCGCCGGTTCAGGAAGAGCAGGAACTGATCCGTGGTCAGCGACCAGGCCAGTACGTCGCCGATGGCGATCACCGTGGCCGAGTGCGGACCCCGGTCCAGCGCGGCGATCTCGCCGAACACCTCGCCGGGTCGGCGATACGCGAGCACGACCTCCCGGCCGTCCTCCGAGCTGCTGACCACCTTGACCCGCCCGGCCACCAGGAACAGCGCCTCGGTGGCGTGCTCACCCTCGCGCATCAGCCGGTCGCCGTCCGTGTATCGCCGAACCCGGCCGATCCGCCGCCACTCGGCCACGTCCTCCGCGCCCAACCGCTCGTCGTACGTCTCCGCCGCCACGCCAAGCCCCCCGTCCGTCGCCGTCCTCCCACCCTGCCGGACCGGCTTGCGAGCGTCCGGCGATTCCCGGATCCGAAAACCGACAGGGCGGCCGGTGGACCGACGCCCACCGCGCGACCCTCCCGGTGCGCAAACCGGTGTCGGCGGCGCCCCCGGCACTACGCTCGCGGGCATGGTGATCAGCATCGATCCGACCTCCGCCGTCGCGCCGTTCGAACAGATCCGGACCCAGTTGGCCGATCAGGCCCGGGCCGGCGCGCTGCCTGCCGGCACCCGGCTGCCCACCGTGCGCGGGCTGGCCGGCGAACTCGGACTCGCACCCAACACCGTCGCCCGCGCCTACCGCGAGTTGGAGGCGGACGGTGTGATCGAGACCCGGGGTCGGTCCGGGAGCTTCGTCGCCGCCGTCGGCGACACCACACGGCGTGCCGCGAGCGAGGCCGCCCTCGAATACGCGCACCGCGCGCACCGGCTCGGCCTGACCCGCGACGAGGCGATCACGACCGCACTCGACGCATTCGACGCGGTCTACGACGGCTAGGCCGCGTCCGGCGGATCTTGGTCGGGCCGCCGAACCGGGCCCGGGTCGAGCCCTCGAACGCCTGTCCCACCCGGGCGCCCGCCTCCGCGCGGCGACCCGGAACCGTCACCGTATGTCGCCGGCCGGCACCGGTCGGGCCGGGAAACCGCTACCCGAAAACCCCTGTACGGACGGCCCGGGGCACCGGATCATCGAAATCATGTCGATGCCTCGCCAGACGCCCCGCCCAGCGGATGGGGCGCCGAGTTCAGCCGGTGACGACCCCTCAACGCTGCTGCCCTTCGTGTTCGGGCTCGATGACGCGGACACCCCGTACGACGCCGTGGACGGACTCGCTCTCGCCGCCTTCCTGACCGGCGCCCAGCCGTGGGCCCGGACCACCCGCCTGGACCGGGTCAAACCCGGCGCCCGACTCGTGCCCCGCGGTGCCAAGGTGGTGCGCGCCGTCGAGGAGGACGACCGCTCCTCCCAACTCGCCGTCGGCGACGGCTGGACCCTGCGCTCGGTCCGCTGGCGCAGCGGCGGCGGCGAGGTGACCGTGACCGCCGTCGACGAGAAGGTCGGCCGCGCGGTGCTGAAGAAGGCGGTCAAGGGTGCGGTGGCCGATCCGCCGCCCAAGGACGAGGCCGTCGCGATGGGCTTCTGGTACTTCTCCGCCCGGCGCGGGCCGTACCGCACCACCAGGGCGATCACCGCCGCGCCGTGGGAGGACATCCGCCGCAACTACACCGCGCCGACCGCCGGCGCCTTCGATCGGCTGATGAAGGTCACCCCGGACGACGTGTCCGGCCGGCTGATCCTGCTGCACGGCCCGCCCGGCACCGGCAAGACCACGGCGCTGCGCGCGCTGGCCCGCTCGTGGCAGGACTGGTGCCGGATGGACTGCGTGCTCGACCCGGAGGCGCTGTTCGGCGACACCGGCTATCTGATGGACGTCGCGATCGGGCGCGGCGACGAGGACGAGGAGTCGCACGACAAGTCCAAGAAGCAGCGGTGGCGGCTGCTGGTCCTGGAGGACTGCGACGAACTGATCCGGGGCGAGGCCAAGCGCTCGGCCGGTCAGGCGTTGTCCCGGTTGTTGAACCTGACCGACGGGCTGCTCGGGCAGGGCCGCAACGTGATGGTCGCGATCACCACCAACGAGAACCTCGGCCGGTTGCATCCGGCGGTGGTCCGCCCGGGTCGGTGCCTGGCCCAGATCGACGTCGGCCCGCTGGACTTCGCCGAGGCGCGCGAGTGGCTCGGCACGGCCGACGGCATCGGCACCCAGGCCACCCTCGCCGAGCTGTACGCGCTGCGCAACGGCGCGGCACCGGTGGAGGTCGAACGACCGCAACACGGCGGCGAGGGGTTGTATCTGTAGCCCGCCCGACCCGACGTGCGCCCGACCCGCGGCGCAACGCGCCCGAACGCACCCGCTCTCGGAGCCGGCCGACGGCCTCCGAGAGCGGGCGAGGCCCCAGGCCGGCCTAGACGTCCAGGTCCACCACGACCGGCGCGTGGTCGCTGGTGCCCTTGCCCTTGCGGGCCTCGCGGTCGACGTACGCGTCGGTGACCGAGGTCGTGAACGGCGTGTTGCCGTAGACCAGGTCGATCCGCATGCCCTTGTTCTTCGGGAAGCCCAGTTCGCGGTAGTCCCAGTAGGTGAACGGGACGTCGTACTTGAGCGCCCGGGGCATCACCTCGCGCAGCCCGACCCCCTCCAGCGCGGTGACCGCGTCCCGCTCGGCCTGCGTCACGTGCGTGGAGTTCTCGCCGAACAGCGAGATGTCCCACACGTCCCGGTCGGTGGGCGCGACGTTGAAGTCGCCGAGCACGGCGAAGGGTCGCGGGCCCGCCGCATCCGCGGCGACCGCGGCGCGCAGCGCGGTCAGCCACTTCAGCTTGTAGGCGTAGTGCGGGTTGTCCACCTCGCGACCGTTGGGCACGTAGACCGACCACACGCGCACGCCGCCGCAGGTCGCGGAGACCGCCCGGGCCTCGTGCGGCCCGTCGACCTCCGGGAAGCCCGGCCCCGCCTCCAGGCCGAGGGTGACGTCCGCGAGGCCGACCTTGGACAACACCGCGACGCCGTTCCAGCGCCCGCCGGCGTTGACGGCCGACTCGTAGCCGATCTCCTGAAGCTCCTTGGTCGGGTATGCCTCGGGGGTGGACTTGAGCTCCTGTAGGCACACCACGTCGGGCGCGGCCCGCTCCAGCCACTCGAGGAGCTTGGGCAGCCGGGCCCCGATCGAGTTGATGTTCCAGGTGGCGACCCTCATGCGAACCTTCCAGAGCGGACGACGGCTTTCGGACCCGCCGGATCGACCGGACGCGTCCACGGTCATTCTCTCTCGTCGGGGTGACACGACCGGTGCGCGCCGGGCGCGTCGGATGCGGTAGGCATGGGGGATGGACACCACTCCCCCGGCCCGTTCCGACCTCGCCGACCTGACCGCCGCGCTCGTCGCGTTCTCCGCGGAGCGGCACTGGCAGCCCTTCCACACGCCGAAGAACCTGGTGATGGCGCTGAGCGTGGAGGCGGCGGAGTTGGTGGAGATCTTCCAGTGGCTGACCCCGGAGCAGGCCGCCGACGTGATGTCGGACCCGGCGCGCGGCGAGCACGTCCGGGAGGAGATCGCGGACGTACTGGCCTACCTGCTCGGGCTCGCGGACCGACTCGGCATCGACCCGGCGCAGGCGCTGCGGGACAAGATGGTCAAGAACGCGATCAAGTACCCGCCGGGCGCGCCGGGTCTGTAGGGCGGGTCTTCGAGGCCGTGCGGCGGGTCTTCGATGTTCCGCCCGGCGCCGCTACGACCGACGCAGCCGGATCCAGCGCCGTGCCCGACCGATCCCGTGCGCGGCGCGCGGCTCGGGTCCGCCCGGCTTCGCGCCGACCGCGACCACGAGTCGCGTCTGGGTGCGCGGGGCGTCGGGTTCGTACGGCAGGGCGCCGAGGTCGCCGGGCAGCCCGTCGACTGCGGACCGGGCGCCTTCGATCGGCTCCGGTGTGCCGGCCCGCCGCTCCCGGGCCGCACCGGTCGCGGCGGTCTCGGCGAGCGCGCCGATCCGGCGGCCCTCGGCCGGGTCCGGTGTGCCCACCCGCTGCTCCGGGATCCTGCCGATCCCGGCGATTTCGGTGACGTGGTCGACGTCGACGTGTGGCATTTCGATCTCAGGCATCGCGTACTCCCCCGGAACATGCGTCCACGGCGCGGCGGTCCCGCCGCACCTCGGCCGGCGTGCCCTCCGCAACCACGCGGCCGGATTCCAACACGGTGACCCGATCGCACAATGCGTCGACGAAGTCGATCTTGTGGTCCACCACCAACAGCCCCACACCGTCCGCCGCGACGCCGCGCAGAAGCAGCAGCAGGGCGTCCGTCTCGCGCTCGTTCAACCCGGCGCTCGGCTCGTCCAGGATCAGCACCCGAGGCACCGCCACCATCCCGCGCGCGATGTCCAGCAACCGCCGTTCGCCGTAGGTCAGTACGTCCGCGCCGCGTTCGGATCGACCCCGCGCGCCGGCCCGATCCGGGGTGACCCGGGTACCGAACTGCCGCTCCCGCTCGACCCGCGCCATCAGCGGGCGGGACAACCAGGCCGCGAGCAGCCCTCGATGCCGGATGTCCGAGCCGGCGAGCACCACGTTGTCCGCGCCGGAGAGCGCACGAACCGGTTGCGGCGTCTGGAACATCCGGACCAGGCCGGCCCGGCGCGAGCGTTCGGGGCTGCCCAGGCGGACCGGCAGCCCGGCCACGAACAGGTCGCCGGTGGCCGGCACCACTCCGGTGATCGCGTTCAGCAGGGTGGTCTTGCCGCTGCCGTGCGGGCCGATCACGCCGACCGCCTCGCCGCGATCCACCCGCACGGACACCTCGTCCACGGCGCGGACCCCGGCGAAGTCCACCCGGATGTCCCGGGCCCGCAGGACGGGTTGGCGGACCTGATCGGAAGCGGTGGCCGGGATCGGTTCGGGTCCGGACGCGTACAGCCGCACCGGGTCAGGCATGGTCGCCCTCCTTCGAATGACCCGGCTCGCGCGCGTGCACGACGGCCGTTCGCGCACGCGTGGCCGGGTCGCTCGAACCTGCGGACACCGCTTCCCCGAGCGGTTCCGCGTACGCCGCCGCGACAGCAGCCGCGGCGAGCCTTGCCTCGGGCCGCCGACCGCACGGCCGTCCGGGCCCCGAGCCGGGGCGCGCATGCGGGCGCGCCCCGGCCTCGGACCCTTCCCCCGGGCGGCGCGCGGGACCGGACGCCATACCTGACACGGCGTCACCCCCCGCCCGCGCACCACCCGTATCGGGGGCCGAACCGGAAGCCGGATCGATGGGCGAACAGGGCTCCCCCGCCCCGTCCGACCACGACCCGGATGTATCCGGGGCGGCCCCCGCGCCCCGGTCGGACGCCGACTCCCCTCCTGACCCGGCGTCACCTCCCGGCCACGACACGATTTCTGTACCGATTTGGTTCATCTCGTACCGCCCGATCCGGTCGCCCGAGTCGGGAACAGCCCCTGCGGGCGCACCACGAACACGGGAATCGGAACCGGACGCGTCAACATCCCCGGGGTGTCACGCAACCGGCGGCCGGTCCACGGGAGTTCCCCCGGACCGGTGACCGGGCAGCCGATCGCCGGGTGGGCGACGGCGGCAAGCGGCGCGACGAGGCGGGCCATGATTCAGGACACGCCGGGTGCGGACGCCGGGAGTTCGGCCGATGCGCTGCAGCGGGCGCCGATCGACGGCGCGGTGCGGGCGGACCGGATCGAGCCGCCCGTACGGGGATCGCCCCCGACGGGTCGCCGACTGGTTCGCCCTGCTCTCGCGGTGCATGTCGTGCCCACGGCATGCGCCGTGTGTGTCGTCCAACGAGCCATGGGAGCCAACGCCTCTCGCGTCGTCTCCCCGCCCGGCCATCCCCCACGGAGTCCCGGATGCGGCTCAAGCTAGACCGCAACCCCCTGCGCCGGCAAGGGACTTGACAGCGCTTCGGGAACTGGCGTAGAAGGTTCAGCACAATCTAACAAATGTTAGATAGGCAGTCAGGTTCTTCCTTAGGCTCTCCCTGAAGGCAATCCCCCACAGATCAACGGCAACCGCTCCACCTGCGGTTAGGCTGCACAGCACCAAGGCAGCCTCATCCACCCGCCGGACCGAGAACGGGCGCTCATGGCACGCAGGAAGACGGAACCCGAAGCACTTCCGCGCCGGGAGGTGATCCTGTCCGAGGCCGCAACGCTGTTCGCCCGCAAGGGCGTTGTCGCGTCGACGGTCCGTGAGATCGCCGACGCGTCGGGCATCCTCGCGGGCAGCATCTATCACTGGTTCGGTTCCAAAGAGGACTTGGTCGACGAGATCCTCACCGCCGCGATGCGCGACCTGTCCACCTGGTACGACGAGGCGTTCGCCGATGCGCAGACGTCGAGCGACCGGCTGCGCGGGCTCGTGCATGCCGCGTTCCGCACCATCGAGCACCACCCCGACGCGGCGACGATGTACGTCCGGGACTACGCGTACCTGGCCACGCTGCCGCGCTTCGCGCATCTGGCGATGGACGGTATGCGCGTCCGCGACCTGTGGCTGAACACCCTCCGGGAGGGGATCGAGTCCGGGGAGTTCCGCGCCGATCTGGACCCGGAGCTGGTCTACCGCTATCTCGCCTATCCGCTGTGGCTGACCGCCGGCTGGAAGTCCGGCGTCGACCGCACTCTGCCCGAATTGGAAGCCCAATTCACGGCGCTCGTACTGGAAGGCGTCACCCCCCGCAACTGACGAGGCGAAGGCCGCCGGCCACGCCGGCGGGGGTGGGGTACTTCGAGCGCTCGCGAAAGGACCACACGATGCACGTCGACGGTTTCGTCGCGCCCGGATTCGCGCCCGTACAGGCCGCGTTCGAGGAGAACTTCGCACTCCGCGGCGAGGTGGGCGCCGCGCTGGCGGTCCACCTGCACGGGGCGCCCGTGGTGGACCTGTGGGGCGGATTGGCCGAACCGGACGCGGGGCGCAGTTGGGAGCCGGACACCGTACAGGTGGTCTGGTCGGTCACCAAGGGCCTGGTGGCGACCTGCCTGGCGGTGCTGATCGACCGGGGGCTGCTCGATCCCGCGTTGCCGGTGTGCCGCTACTGGCCGGAGTTCGCGGCGGCCGGCAAGCGCGACGTGACGGTGGCCCAACTGCTCTCGCATCAGGCCGGGTTGCCGTTCCTGGATGAGCCGATCACACTCGCCCAGGTGGCCGTTCCGGACGCGCTGGCGGATGCGTTGGCCGCCCAGCGACCCGCCTGGGAACCCGGTTCGGCGCACGGCTATCACGCGGTGACCTGGGGCTTCTACGCGAGCGAGCTGATCCGCCGGGTGGACGGTCGCACGGTGGGCACGTTCCTGGCCGAGGAGGTGGCCGGACCGCTCGGCGTGGACGCGCACATCGGCCTGCCCGCGACCGTGGTGCCCAGGCTCGCGCACCTGACCACTCTCGCACCGACGGATCCCGCGCTGCTCGACCTCGACTCCGACCTCGGACGGGCGATGCTCGCGCTGCCCGAACTCGCCGCTCCCGGCGCGGATCACGACCCGGACGTACTCGCGTGGGAGGTGCCCTCCGGGCTCGGTGTCACCAACGCCCGGGCGCTGGCCCGGGTGTACGCGATGCTCGCCGGGGGCGGCACGCTGGACGGTGTGCGACTGCTCTCGCCCGCGACCGTCACCGAGGTGACCCGCACGGTGGTCGAGGGTCCGGATCGGATCCTGGGCGAACACACCGCGTTCAGCCTCGGGTTCATGAAGCCGGAGACCGCGTTCTTCGCCGTCTCCACCGACTCCGCCGCATTCGGCCACCCGGGCAGCGGCGGCCCGTTGGCCTTCGCCGACCCGGCATCGGGGCTGGCCTTCGCATACGTGGCGAACGGCCAGTCCCCCCTACATACGGACGTACGGGCGCTCGGCCTGATCGACGCGGTACGGGAGTGCCTGGAGCGGTAGGGGCGCGCGAGCGGGGCGGGTCGCGGCCGGACGGGGCGGGACGCGGCGCCGCGAGGCACGGTGAGCGGCGGGACACACGAGCTGCTTCGCCGCGCAACCCGACGGGCGGGGGCCGTGCGCTCGGGAGCGGCGAGCGCTCGCCTCAGCGGCGGTCGCGGCGGCCGGCGGCGAGGGTCAGGCCGCCGACGAGCAGTAGGGCACCCGCCGCCAGGCTCAGCGGCAGCAGCGGGGCCGAGCCGGTGTTCGCGACGTGGTCGGTGATGGCTCGGCGGGCGATCACGGCGGGCCCGTCGTGGACCGCCCGCTTGGCGGCGGCGCCGCGGTCCTTGGCCACGGCGTCGCGCGGGCCGGGAGAGCCTGGCCGACGCGGGAGCTTGCCGGGGACCGACGGCGCGCGACCGTCCGCCCGCCGTCGATGCGGTCCGGCTCCGACCCGATCGGCCTCGGGCCGGGTCGGGGCGCCGGGCGACACCGCCGGCGCGGCGCCCGGCTCGGCGCTGCGGGCGGCATCCGGCAGGCCGGGGCAGTCCGGCCGGCTCGGAGCGCCGCCGAGGGTGCGGGTGTGGTCGCGCAGGAGCGAGGTGAAGTCCGCCTCGTCCGGATCCGTCGCGCTCGAAAACCTCGGGTCGGGACAGGGCTCCGCGGGGATCGCGTCCATCCCGGGCAGCCGCACGCCCGGCCGGAACGGCCGGCTCGACGGCAACGGTGGCAGCGACGGCAACGGGGGCGGGATCGGCCGGCGAAGCGCCTCGGCCGAACTGCGGCCGACCGCGGGCGAGGATCCGGTGAGCGGCACCGCGGCACCGACCGGAACCGCGACCGCGCCGAGCACGGTCACGCCGAGCGCGACCACCAACGACGCCGCCCGACGGTTTCCGTGTCTGCTCACCCAACCACGCTAGGTCGCCCGGCCCGTCCCCGACGCTCGCCGCGCGAACCGTTCCCTCGTTCGGCCCAGCAGCCCTCACCCACACGGGAAGTCCCGCACCGCGACACCGGCGTGCGTCGGCGGCCGACGACCCGTGGCCACCCGTGGCGCGAAGCCACCGATCACCCGTTCGGGAAACTCGCTGCGTGGCCGCGCTCGACGGCAATCATCTTGCCGGGGCCGAACTTCGGGCGCGCGGCGCGCACCCCACCGGGCCCCGGGTGACGCGCGGACCGCCCGGGCCCGGATCGAGCACGCGCCGCGTACGTGGTTGGCCGAACACGTGCCCGCCGGGCGGACCACGCGACGGTCCCCGGCGGCCCGGTGCACGTTCGGTGCCCAACCGCACGGGACCACCGGACGGCGAACTGATCGACATCCCAAAAAAGACAGCCTTCCTTACCTTGTACCGGCGTCACGATTCGAGCGACAATCCCGGGACACCGGGACCGGAGCCGGAGCCGAACCCCGATCCGGAACCGCGTCCGGACCGCGTCCGGATTCGTGCCGCTCCGAGGGGGTCTTCGCCATGCGCGTCTTCGACGCCGACAACCACTACTACGAGGCCATCGACGCCTTCACCCGACACCTGGATCCGAGGCTGGGCGAGCAGGTCATCCAGTGGTGCGAGATCAACGGCCGCAAGTACCACGTGATCGGCGGCACGGTGAACCACGCCGTGGTCAACCCGACCTTCGACCCGATCGCCAAGGCCGGCGCGATGGCCGAGTACTTCCGGGGCAACCCCTCCGGGCGCAACCCGCTGGAGTACCTGCGCGAGCGTGAGCCGATCCGCCCCGAATACCGCGACCGGGACGCCCGGCTGGCGGTGATGGACAGTCAGGGGCTGGACGGGATCTGGCTGTTCCCGACGCTGGGGATGGTCTACGAGGCGGCGCTCGCGCACGATCCGGCGGCGGTCGGGCAGTTGTACTCGTCGTTCAACCGCTGGCTGGAGGAGGACTGGGGGTACGCCTACCGGGACCGGATCTTCGCCGCGCCCTACATCGCGCTCGCCGACCCGCAGACCGCCCTCGCCGACCTGGATCGCGCGCTGGCGGGCGGCGCCCGGATCGTGTGCATGCGCCCGGCCGCGCCGAACACGGCGGACGGCCCGTACCCGCCCGGGCACCCGGTCTTCGACCCGTTCTGGGCCCGGGTGAACGAGGCCGGCGTGCCGGTGATCGTGCACGCGGGCGACAGCGGCTACTCGGCCAACGGATACAGCCGCAAACAGGGCCTGCGCACCGACTTCAAGGGGGGAGGCGGTCCGTCGGTGACCATGCTGTGGACGATGGAGCGGCCGATCTTCGACTTCCTCGCGTCGCTGATCCTGGATCGCCTGTTCCAGCGCTTCCCGAACGTGCGCGTCGTCTCGGTGGAGAACGGCTCCGAGTTCCTCGGCGACCTCTTCCGCAAGCTGCGCTCGGTCGGCCGCAAGATCCCCGGTCTGTTTCCCGAGGACCCGGTGGAGACCTTCAGGCGACACGTCTGGATCAACCCGTTCTGGGAGGACGACCTCACCGAGGTGGTCGACCTGATGGGCCCCGGTCGCGTCGTCTTCGGCTCCGACTGGCCGCACATCGAGGGCCTCCCCGACCCGAGGGACTACGAAAGCGAACTCGAACCCTTCGACGAACGCACCAAAGCCATGATCATGGGCGAAAACGCCAGGGAACTGAACACCCCGCGTCCGATCTGAGCCCGGCACCCCCACGCAACGGAACATCTTCCCGGTTTGTCACATATCGGGAAAGTGGTTGGCATCCCCTTCGGACGGCAAGTACCAGGAGCGGCACACCGTCCCCTTCGGTGGCCGCATTCCCGCGCCCGACCCCTTCGACGCAGTCCTGGACACGTCGATCTTCTCTCGCTGAACGCGCCGGGTGGTCAGACCAGGACGGCCTGGCCGCCCGGGCCCTCCTCGGTGATGTCGAGGACCGTCGGTGGGCGGCGGGTCGCGGGGGCGGGCGGGAGCAGGGCGCAGGGGTCGAGGGTGGGGGCTTCGGCGGCCCGGGTGCGGAGCGTGGTCTGCTCCTCGGTCAGGTCGGCGAGCAGGCCCAACACGTGCAGCAGGTCGATCAGTTCGCTGGTCAGATCGGTCGACCAGGTGCGCTCGCGGATGCGTTCCAGGCCCTCGCCCGGGGGCTCGGTGCGGGCCGCGATCCACGGTTCGAGGATGCCCAGGTCCCACACCTCGCGCGGGACGGGCCCGATCCGGCCGGTGCCCAGCAGCAGCGAACGGCTCTCCTCGTCGTAGGTCGCGCCGATCGGCCGGGCCGGCACCGGTTCGCGCACGAACGGGCGCCGGCCGCCCGGCAGTCGGGGTTTGCCCTCGCCGGGGCGGCCGAACCGCGCGCCGAACGTGTACAGGGCGATCAGTCGACGGCCGAGCTCGACGCCCGCCGCCCACAGTCGCGGGTCGGCGGTCAGCGGCACCCGCGCCGGGTCCACCGTCACGGCCACGATCCAGGCGAACAGGTCCTCGGCCGCGACCGGGACCGCGAGCCGGGCCGCGAGCAGTTCGACCAGTCCGGGCGCCAGGTTGGGCTCTCGGCCCGCCGGGTCCCGATACAGCGGCGCGACCCGCCCGCCGCGACCGCCGTGGTGGGCCGCATCCGGCAGCAGGGCACTGCACAACAGCGGCCAGGGGTCCCCCGCTTGACGTTGCGTCAGGTAGACCTGCCGATCCCCGCGCACCCGCCACAACTCGGGCCGGGCGAAGTCCACCACACGGTGGTCGGCGACCAACCACTGCCGATCGAACGGCCGCCGGGCGACCCGCACCAGCCGAGGCGTCGCACCGACCTCACGCGCCAGCGGCCCGGCCGGCGCGTCACACCCGGGCAACGGCGCGGGCCGGGACGTCTCGTTCCGCGAACGGGTCGGCTGCAAAAGGGCGTTCCGGTCCTCGGCGGCGGCCAACCGGGCCCAGCGCCGACGCAGCGTCTCCCGTTCGGGCGCGTACACCCAGGTCCGTCCCGTGCCGATCCCGCTCGTCCCCCACGGCATCAGGTCGGCGAGCGCGGCCGTCCCGACCGGGCTCACATCGCGTGGTCCCACACCCGCCGCTCCTCCCGATCCGGATCCCCGGCCACCGTCGCCGGCACGTCGAGCAGCATCGTGTGCCGCTCGATCGGGTCGTACTCGGGCCACTCCGGCAGCCCGTCGGCCACCGGCGGCCCGCCCCGGACGAACGCGGCCCACGCCTGCTGGATCCGGTCGGACAACTCCCGTGCCGCGGGCGGCACACCCCCGGTCAGCCAGCGGCCGAGTGGCGTGTCGAGCGTGCCGAACACGAACGGGATGTCGATCGCGTGCGGCGACCCGAGTCGTTGCGGATGCGCCCTGGGCGCCCAGCGGAAGCGGTACATGTAGGCCGTGCCGCCGGCCGCGAGCTGCGCCTCGGCGAGCCGGACGGTCGGTATCCCGTAGGACTCGGCGGTGAGCAGCCGGATCCGCCGCGAGCGTCCGTTCAGCTCCGGGTAGAGCTTTGCGTACGTGCGCACCAGGTCGGCCAGCACGTCCGGACGGCGCAGGTTGGCCAGGTCGGCGGGTACCGGCTCGCGTGCGTCCGTGCCCTCCGTGACCACGAACATCTGCTCCTCGTCCTGGTTGGACCCGAGCAGGATCGGCACGTCGCCCCGGATCGCCCGCAGCGGGGCCACCGGCAGCGGCCCGGCCGGGTCGACCACCGGCCGGAACACGAACCGCGCCGTGCCGCGCCCGATCGCCTCGGCCTGTGCGTCGAGCAGGTCGGCCACGGGCACCTCGATCAGCTCCGCGGCCCGGTCCGGGGTGATCCCGAGCGCGGCCAGCACGTCACCGGTGGCCTGCTCGGCCTCGGGCACGCTGCGCAACGTCTGCGCCCCGCCGCTCTGCACGATCGCCCGCCGGAAGAGCCCGCGCGCGGCGGGCAGCGCGAGCAGGTTGGCGGTGAGCTTGGCCCCGGCCGAGACCCCGCCGAGGGTGACCCGGCGGGGATCCCCGCCGAATGCGCCGATGTGCTCGCGCACCCAGCGCAGCCCTTGCACCACGTCCAGGAGCGCATTGGCCGAGGAGGCGGCGTACTCGTCGCCCAACAGGTGCCGCAGGTGCAACAGCCCCAGTACGCCGAGCCGGTAGGCGAGCGTGACCACCACCACGCCGCGCCGGGCGAACCCGCTGCCGTCGTAGATGCCCTCGAACGACGCGCCGCCGGTGTATCCGCCGCCGTGCACCCACACGAGCACCGGATGCGGGCCGGGTTCGGCGGGCGCGTGGATGTTCAGGTACAGGCAGTCCTCGTCGACGGCCACCGGGGCGGCCCCGTACTGGCCCATCGGCTGCGGCGCCGCGCGGGCGAACTCGCGGGCGTCCCGATCCCCGTCCCAGGCCGCGGGCGGCCCGGCCGGCCGAAACCGGGCCGGTCCCAGCGGCGGCGCGGCGAAGGGCACCCCCCGAAAGATCCGAACACCGTCCGACTCCTCGCCGATCAGGCCGCCCAGCGACGTTCGTACACGCACCATGGCACCGAGCATAGGACCCGCCGTCGGAGCAGACCCGCGAGCTTGTACGCGACCGGGGACCCGGCCACCGCGCCCTCGCCGGATGCCCGGCCGGGTGAGCATTGCTCCCACGGGAGCAGGTTCGGATACTCCGCGGGCCGGATGCCGGTGCCGGCGCGGGCGTGACACGCTTCCCGGGAAACGTCCATTCGTCCGGGAGTCCTGCCTTGACCGTTGTCCTGGTGATCGTCGCGGCCGTGGCCGTGCTCGCGCTGCTGGTCGGCGTGCACCTCTACGTGTGGCGGCGGCTCGTGCGCGACACCACCCGGTCGGGGCTCGTGCGGCGGATCGGCGCGGGCGCGGTGATCGCGCTCGGACTGTCGATGGTGGGTGCGCTGGTCCTGCCCAAGGCGTTCGGCCCGCGCGGCACGGAGTGGATCGCGTGGCCGGGCTTCGTCTGGATGGCCCTGCTGTTGTACGTGGTGCTCGCGCTCGGGGTGCTGGAGGTGCCCCGGGTGCTCGCGCTGCGGGCGCTGCGGCGGCGCGCGACGGCCGAGCAGGCGTCGGCCGACCTGCCGGTCGCGGTGCCCGTCGGCGCGGACGGGCCGGATCCGGACCGCGGGGAGCCCGCCCCACCGGCCCCCGCGCCCCCGGCCGCCGCTTCCGGCACGCCCCTGGGGCCGGATCGCCGCCTGGTGCTGAGCCGGTCGGTCGCGCTGTTGGCGGCGGGCACCTCGCTGGGCACCGTCGGCTACGGGATGACCCAGGCTCTGGGCGCGCCGCGCACGGTGCGGGTGCGCATACCGGTCGCGCGGCTGGATCCGCGCCTGGCCGGGTTCCGGATCGCGGTGGTCGGCGACATCCACCTGGGTCCGCTGCTCGGGCGCGCGCACACCACGCGGGTGGTGGAGACGATCAACCGGACCAATCCGGACCTGGTCGCCATCGTCGGCGACCTGGCCGACGGCACGGCCGGGCAACTGGGCGGCGACGCCGCACCGTTGCGCCGGCTGACCAGCCGATACGGCAGCTTCTTCGTCACCGGCAACCACGACTACATGTCCGGTGCGGCGGACTGGGTCGCCGAACTCGCCGAGTTGAACGTACGCACGCTGGCCAACGACCGGCTGGAGATCGCCCGGGGCGGCGCCGCCTTCGACCTGGCCGGGGTCAACGATGTCACCGGCAAGTCCCACCACGACGGCCCGAACTTCGCCAAGGCACTGGGCAATCGCGACCCGTCCCGCCCGGTGGTGCTGCTCGCCCACCAGCCGGTCCAGGTGGACGACGCCGCCAAGTACGACGTCGACGTACAACTCTCCGGCCACACCCACGGCGGCCAGATGTTCCCGGTCCAACTCCTGGTCAAGCTCGACCAGCCGGCCGTCGCCGGCCTGCACAGGGTCGACGACACGATGCTCTACATCACCAGAGGCGCCGGCTTCTGGGGCCCACCGGTCCGCATCGGCGCTCCCCCGGAGGTCACGATGGTGGAACTCCACCCGAAGTAGACGGACCGAAACCGAACCCTGATCGGCGCCCCGTCACCGCATCCGCAGCAACGTGCCCGGGTCGAGCACGATCGGCGCGAACGCCGGCAGCATGGTCACAGTGCCCGGCTCGGCGCGCACTCCCGAGGACGTCGGCTCCCTCGCCGGTTCACCGTAATTCTGGCAGCGCCACCTGCCCGCGTCGGCTCGTCGCTCCTCGGCTCACCCGTCCGAGCTACGCCTCCCGGCGGTCGTGGGGCCTTGAGGGGGCGCCGCGACCGCCGGGAGACGTGAGCTCAGACGGTCTCCGTCATGCCTCCGTCGACCATCAGGTGGGTGCCGGTCACGAAGGAGGCCTCGTCGCTGAGGAGGAAGCGGACCGCGCCGGCGATTTCCTCCGGGCGGCCCAGCCTGCGCAGCGGGGAGCTGTTCTCCATCCGCTCCCGGGTGCCGGGGCGGGCGAAGGAGCGGGCGAGCATCGGGGTCTCGATGTAGCCGGGGCAGACCACGTTGCTGCGGATGTGGTACTCGGCGAGCTTGGCGGCGATCGAGCGGTTCAGGCCGAGCATGCCCGACTTGGATGCGCAGTAGGACGGGTTGAGCGCGTTGCCGACGATCGCGTTCAGCGAGGCGATGCCGACGATCGCGGACCCGGCGTGTTCGCGCAGGTGCGGGGTCAGGGCCTGGACCAGCAGCGCGAACGAGCGCAGGTTGACGTCCAGGACGCGGTCCCAGTTCTCCGCGGTGACCTCGGTGATCGGGGTCGAGTCGACGATGCCCGCCGCGTGCACGAAGCCGCCGATCGTGCCCAGCGCCTCGGCCGAGGCGTGGATCGCGGCCGGATGGGCCTCGGTGTCGGTGACGTCCAGGGCCAGACCGAGCGCCGGCACCCCGTGCTCGGCCTCGATCTCCTTGGCCGCCTCCTCGACCGGGCCCGCCGCGATGTCCCACAGCGCGACGGGTCGGCCGGTCGCCGCCAGCGCCCGCGCGGTGGCCCGCCCGATGCCCGAGGCACCGCCGGTGATCACGACGCCGGTCTCGGGTGATGTCTTGTGCGTACCCATTTCGAACTCCTCCGTGGACGGGTGGACCAAACATCTGACGTACCGTCAGAACAAAACCAGTGGTAGCACGCCCACCGAGGTGTTGTGCTGACCGGCATGGCAAAACGACTGATGGACCTGCTGCTGGTGATCGATGTCGAGGCGACCTGCTGGGACGGCCCGACCCCGGAGGGGCAACGCAACGAGATCATCGAGATCGGCCTCGCCACCCTCGACATCGCCACCGGTGAGCGCGTCGACCGGCACGGCATCCTGGTTCGCCCCACCCACTCCACCGTCGGCGCGTTCTGCACCGAGCTGACCACGCTGACCCAGGCGGATGTGGCGACCGGTCACACCTTCGCCGACGCATGCGCCCTGCTGCGCGGCGAGTTCAGGACCCACCAGCGCGTCTGGGCGAGCTGGGGCGACTACGACCGGCAGCAGTTCGAGCGCCAGTGCGCCGCCGAGGGCGTCCCGTACCCGTTCGGCACCCGCCACCTCAACGCCAAGTCGCTGTACTCGCTCGCGCACGGCCTGGACCGCGAACTCGGCATGGCCGCCGCCCTGGAGCACGCCGGCCTCCCGCTGGAGGGCACCCACCACCGAGGCATCGACGACGCGTGGAACATCGCCGAGCTGCTGGGCGGCATACTGCGTGCTTCGCGCCGGGATCGACCGGGTACCCGATCGGTGGCACCATCCGCCCCGTAGACCACACCCGCCCCATCGGGCCCACGACCCCGGCGCACCGACCACGGCCGAGCCCACGCAGATCCCGCAGATCCCACACATCCCCAGGATCGCCCGGGATCTCGAAAGTTCCGAAAGTCCCGACAGGAGCAGCCGCACCATGGCCCAGGACACCCCGAGCGCCGACCTGGTCCTGATCGGAACCGTGATCACGGTGGACGAGGACCGACCCCGCGCCGAGGCCGTGGCGATCGGCGCGGGTCGCATCCTGGCCGTCGGAGACGCCGCCGACATGCCGATCGGGCCCGCCACCCGCGTGGTCGAGCTGGGCGAGCGCTGCGTGCTCCCCGGATTCGTCGAGGCGCACGGCCACGCGGTGGCCGAGGCACTGCTGTTCGGCAAGGGATCCGTCGCGGACATCCGGGCCGCGTCGATGGACTCCGCCGAGGCCGTGCTCGCCACGATCCGGGCGGGCGTCGCGAACGGGCACGAGCTGATGTACGGCTGGGACCCGCTCTCGTTTCCCGATCTGCCGCTCGCCGACCAGGACTTCCTGGACCGACTCGCCCCCGATCGCCCGCTGGTGGTGGTGCACCACTCGGGACATCTGGCCTGGTACAACCGCGAATCCGGCCGTCGACACGGCATCGACCGGAACAGCCCGGACCCACCCGGCGGCCGATACGGGCGCGACCCGCACGGCGAGCCGGACGGCTCGGCCTACGGCATCGAGGCGATCGCCGAGATCACCACGCCCACCGGACCGCTCCCCGGCCGCCGCGACGTGCTGCCGCCCGGCCTGGCCGACACCCTGGCCCGGATGAGCGCCGTCGGCCTGACCATGGCCGGCGAGATGGCCTGTCTGGCGCCGTGGCGCGACGCGCTGCTCGACCCCGCCCGCAGGCCCGCGCCGAGCACCCGACTGCGCCTGTACGAACCGGCCTCCGCCGCCCTGCGCAGCACCGGCCGACCCGACGCCGGCGACGACCTGATCCGGCAGAACGGCATCAAGGTGTGGGTCGACGGCTCGCCCTGGGCGGGCACGATCGCGGTGTCCTTCCCGTACCTGGACACCGAGCTGACCCACCGACTCGGCGGCGGCGAACGCCCGCACGCGAGCACCAATTACACGTGGGACCAACTCGCCGAAGTGGTCGAGGCGTACTTCCCGCACGGCTGGCAACTCGCCTGCCACGCACACGGCGACCTCGCCATCGACATGATCCTGGACGTGTACGAGAGCGTGCTCACCCGCTACCCGCGCCCGGACCACCGGCTGCGGATCGAGCACGTCGGCGCGATGCGCCCGGACCAGTTCACCCGCGCGGCGGCCCTCGGGGTGACCGCGAGCGTGTTCATGGACCACGTCTACTTCTGGGGCGAGGTGCTCACCGACGAGCTGTTCGGCCCCAAGTACGGCGCCCGCTGGGCGGCGGCCGGGTCCGCGGTGGCCGCCGGCATGCGGATCTCGCTGCACAACGACCCGCCCAGCACGCCGGAGAACCCGCTGCACAACATCACCGTCGCCACCACCCGACGCTCGCGCCGGGGCAGGGTGCTCGCCCCCGAGGAGCGGCTGACGGTGGCCCAGGCGATCCGCGCGCAGACCCTGGACGCGGCCTACCAACTCTTCGCCGACGACATCGCGGGCTCGATCACCCCGGGCAAGTACGCCGACCTGGTGGTGCTGTCCGCCGACCCGTACACGGTCGCGCCGAGCGCGATCACCGACCTCGACGTGCTCGCCACCTTCCTGGCGGGCGAGCAGACCCACGGCGATCCACTCTGAGTGCGTCGGCGCGCAAGGCCTCGGCGTCGGTCGTCAGTCGCCGGTCACCAGCATCGCCGCGCCCACGATGCCCGCGTCGTTGTGCAGCTTCGCGGGCACCAGGTCGGCGCGGACCTTGATGTACGGCAGGAACTTCTCCGGCTTCTTGCTGATCCCGCCGCCGATGATGATCAACGACGGGGAGAAGAGCATCTCCACGTGCCGCAGGTAGTCCTGTACCCGCCCGGCCCACTTCTCCCAGGACAGATCGTGCGTCTCCCGGACCACCGCCGAGGCCCGGTGCTCGGCCTCGTGGCCGCCCAGCTCCAGGTGGCCCAGCTCGGTGTTGGGCACCAGCCTGCCGTCCACGAACAGCGCGCTGCCGATGCCGGTGCCGAAGGTCAGCATCAGCACCGTGCCGCGCTTCCCCGCGCCCGCGCCGAAGCGCATCTCGGCCACCCCGGCCGCGTCCGCGTCGTTGACCATCGATACCGGTCGGCCCAGCGTCGCGGTGAACAGCGCGTCGGCGTCCAGGTCGATCCACGACTTGTCCACGTTCGCCGCGGTGCGCACGATGCCGTCCCGGACCACGCCCGGGAAGGTGATGCCGACCGGCCCGTCGGTGTCGGCGAACTGCTCCAGCACCTCGCGGACCACACCGATCACCGCCTGCGGCTCGGACGGTTCGGGCGTGAGCAGCCGCACCCGCTCGTGGGTCAGCCGTCCCGCGTCGGTGTCCACCGGCGCGCCCTTGATCCCGGTCCCGCCGATGTCGATGCCCATGACCGGCACGTGAGGCTCCTTCGCCGTCGCAAACCATCCACAACCTTGCGCACCATCCCCCTGCGGCGCGGGACGACCGCACTCATCGGCCGTTACCCCGCCCACGCGGGCCGATTCACCGCAACTCGGGGAGATCCTCCGGATGCAACGTGCGCAACTCCTCCATGCCCGCGCCCGGCAGTTGGGCCAACCGGGTCGCATGCCGCTCGATCATCGCCTCGAACGTACGTCGCGCCTCACGCGCGTTGCCGAACGCGGCACCGCGCGGAAGCCGGCGGAAGTAGCCGAGCAGCGCGTCGCAGGCGTCGTCGGTGAGCACGTACTCGTGCTCGCTCACCTGCTTGCGGGTGATCTCGACCAGTTCGTCGGCCGAGTAGTCCTGGAAGGTGATGGTGCGCGAGAACCGGGACCCGAAGCCGGGGTTGGCGCCCAGGAAGCGTTCCATCTCGTCGGTGTAGCCGGCCACGATCACCACGACGTCGTCGCGGTGGTCCTCCATCATCTTCACCAGCGTGTCGATCGCCTCCCGGCCGAAGTCGCGCGAGGGATCCGGCGGAGCCAGGCTGTAGGCCTCGTCGATGAACAGCACGCCACCGCGGGCCCGGTCGAAGACCTCCTTGGTGCGCGGCGCGGTCGAGCCGATGTGTTCGCCGACCAGGTCGACCCGGGAGACCTCGACCAGGTGGCCCATCCGCAACACGCCGAGCGCCTGCGCGATCTCGCCGTACAACCGGGCCACCGTGGTCTTGCCGGTGCCCGGGGAACCGGTGAAGACCAGGTGCCGGCGCAGCGTCGGCGCCTTGAGGCCGGCCTCCTCGCGCCGCCGGCCGACCGAGATCAGGTCGATCAGGTTGCGCACCTCGGTCTTGACGCCGGCCAGCCCGACCAGGCCGTCCAATTCGGCGAGCAATTCGTCCACGGTGCGCCCGGACGTCTGGGCGACGTGTTCGTCGGCGGCCACGCCGTCGCGCGCGCCCGGGATCGGCAGTGTGGCGGTGAGCCTGGCCACGCCCTGCGGCTGCGCGCCGGCCGCCGCGACCGGGCTCGGCGTACCCAGAATCCCGCCGGCGGCCGGTGTCTCGGCGCCGCTCGCCCCGTCCCCCTGCGACGTGCACTCGACCGCCACCGGGCCCGGGCCGGCGAACTCGAAGCCGCCCTTGGCGTTGTCGCGCGTGGTGCAGCGGGTGAACACCGGGTGGCAGCCCTCGCGCACGTTGACGCCGTAGCCGCGCCCGCCGAGCACCTCGCAGTCCTCGAAGTCGCCGCGCCCGCCGCCGGAGATGCGAATGCCCTCACCGGTCGCCCGGTCCACCCGGACCCGGCGCACGGTGGGACCGGCCGCGCCGGTGACCGAGACGCCGTCGGTGGTGTCCTCGATCGTGCAGTCGGCGATGATGCCGCCGCAGTCCGACTCCATGAACCACACTCCGGTGGTGGCCTTGCGGACCTTGCAGGACTTGACCGAGACCACCGCGCCCGCGCCGATCCCGATGCCGGTCTCGTCCACGTCGTGGATCTCGCAGTCGTGCATGGACAGGCCGGTGCCGGAGCCGGCCACCTTGACCCCGTCCAGCACGTCGTGGATGCGGCACTCGCCCAGCGCGGCGTCGGCACCGTCGGCCACCCACACGGCCGGCTTGCCGCCCGTGGAGTCGTGGAACTCGCAGTCGATCGCGGACGCGCGGGCGCCGTGGTCGGCGAGGGAGAGGCCGTTGCGGCCGAAGCTGCGGATCGTGCAGCCGCTGAGGGTGACCTCGGAGTGGCCGTGCACGTCGACGCCGTTGCGGCCCATGTCGCGCAGCCGACAACCGACCAGGGTCAGGTTGGCGCCGCGGTCGACCGATACGCCGTTGCCCTCGGCATCACGGATCGTGCAGTCGTCGAGCGAGAACGTGGCCAGGTCGTCGGCTTGGACGCCGGTGCCCTTGACCGAGGTGATCTCGGTACGCGAGAGCGATCCGGCGCTGCCCTGCCCGCCGACCGAGATGCCCGCCCAGCCGACCCGCTCGATCCGCGAGTCGGCGATGATCGGCGCGGCGCCGCCGGCGACGCAGATGCCGCCGCCGCCCACGTCGTGGATGTGCAGGCCGGTCAGGTGCGGCGAGGCCTGGTCGCCGACGAACACCGCGGGCTCCGCGTCGGAGCCGTCGTGGATCTCGCACTCCTGCACGCTGCCGGTGGTCCCCGGGCCGGTGAATCGCAGCCCGTGCCCGGACGCGTCGCGCACCCGCCCGCGACGCAGGATCGGCGCGCTGCCCTCGCGCACGTCGAAGCCCTCGCGACCGGTGTCGCCGATCTCGCAGTCCTCGAAGGTGCCGCGCGAGCGGCCGGTCACCCCGATGCCCACCCCCTGCGGGTTGCTCACCCGGCAGCGGCGCACCATCGGGTCGGCTCCCGCGCGCAGTTCGACGCCGACCACCGAGGCGGCGCGGACCACGCACTCCTCCAGTATCGGCGCGCAGCCCTCGATCACGATGGCCGGCGACAACACGCCGGCGCCGCCCTCGACGACCAGACCGTGCACGGCCGCGTCCGACGTGATCGTCAGCGCGACGCCGTCGGCTGCGGTCAGCACCACCGTCCCTGGACCGTCCGAGCCGACCACCGTCACCGGGACGGCGATCGACACGTCCTCGCGGTATGTCCCGGGCGCGACCAGGATCGAGTCGCCCGCCGCCGCGGCACCGACCGCGGCCCCGATCGAGGTGTACTCACCCGCGCGCCGTCGCCAACGAGTGCCCTGCACCACCTGAAGAACCCGACCCGTCATGGCGCCCCTGCCACCAGCCCCTCGGTCCGCACCCAGCACCCTCGCGAGTCCACCGTAAAGCGTCGCGGGCGGCCCCATTACCGGGTCTGCCCCGAGGGCCCGGACGCTGCGTCGTCGGTGGACCCCTGCACCGTACAGTTCAACGACCAGGGGTCACGGCCGGGTGACGGTTAACGTCCCGCAGTGCCCGGATTCGTGCTACCCGGCGCGGCAGTTCCGGGCGCCGGCGGAATGGGCGCCGGCGCACCGTCGCGAAGCCGGGTGAACAACTGAGCCCCGTCGGGCTGCTTGAGCGCGACCCGGTTGGGATCCGGCGCGTAGTCGACCAGCGGTGTGGTGGTGAACTCGATCCGGTCCAACGGGATGCTGCGCAGGCCGTTGGCGAAGTCGTACAGGCTGACCAGCGAGTTGATCCCGGAGTCGGTGGTGATCGCCTTGGTGGCGGCATCCATCACGTTGTACGCCCTGGCCGGGTTGGTCAGCAGGTTCTCGTCCTGGACCTTCTTGATCAGGGCCTTGAGGAACTCCTGCTGACGGGCGATGCGCTGGATGTCGCTGCCGTCGCCCATGCTCTTGCGCACCCGCACGAAGCCGAGCGCCTGCTCGCCGTCGAGATTGACGTCGCCCGCGGGCAGTTGCAGATGTGCGGCCCTGTCGTCGATCGGCTGGTCGATGTGCATCGGCACACCGCCGAGCGCGTCCACGACCTTCTTGAAGCCGGTGAAGTCGACGGTGATCTGGTGGTCGATGCGGGCGCCGGTGAGCCGTTCCACGGTGGCCGCCACACACGGCACGCCACCGACCTCCATCGCGCTGTTGAACTGGCCGAAGTAGGCGCGCTGGGTGCCGCCCGCCGTGGTCCGACAGGCGGGCACGTTCACCATCAGGTCACGCGGGAAGCTGACCGCGATCGCGGTCTTCCGCCCCTCCGGCACGTGCAGCAGGATCGTGGTGTCCGAGCGCTGGGTGCCGCCCTCGTCCCGGCCGTACTCGGCGTTGTCGCCGGCGCGCGAGTCGGAGCCCACGAGCAGCACGTTCATCCCGCCGGTGGGCGGCGGTCGATCGGTCAGCTGATCGGCGAAGTCCTGGGTGCGGATGTTGCCGTTGAGACGGTCGTACAACCACCAGCCGAAGCCCCCGGCGGCAAGCAGTACGGTGACGAGCCCCGCGGCGGTCCACGCGAGGATGCGACGGCGACGACGCCGCCGATCCCGGACGCGCCGTTCTATCCGACCCGGACCTCCCGGCCCCGGCTCCCCGCCCGACGCCCCCGGGACGGCGTCGGCCGCCGGGGACGTCCCATCCTTGTCCTGCACGTCGTCGTCGCCTTCGTCGGGCCCCCGCGCTCGATGTGCGCTCGGCTCGATGCCCGAAGTGCGCGCACAATTACACAATCATAGTTGTTCCGATCGTTACACGCCGAATAGCAGCGAATGGTTCCCATCCCGGGCATCCCAAAACCCGCGAGGGCGGCGCGGAAGGGGGCGTCGGACATGGTGCCGGGCATGGGCATGCAGGCGGCACGGGACACGCCCGACCGGGCTCCTACCCGGTGCCGCCCGCGGCCTTCGCCGCGCCGCGTTCGCCGAGCACGCCCAGGGCGACGTCCACGATGCGACCCAGGCGTTCGAGTTCGGTGCGGTGGAAGGCGGGGCCCTCGTGCCGGACCACGTACAGGGTCAGCCAGGACGCGCCGATCGGCGCCGCCGCGCCGTGACCGATCGCGTCACCCTCATAGGCGAAGGCCAGCGGCCGCATCGGGGTGAGCGCGGGCAGCGCAGGCGCCTCCGGGGCCCGCCAACTCTGGTGTACCAACTGCCGGCCCCGTCCGCCGCGCGTGGCGACCGCCCAGTCGGCGTGGAAGAGCGTGGGCGCCGCGTCGATCAGGGTGGCCACCGCCCGTCCCGGATCGCGCGCCACCTGACCCAGCACGTCCAGCTCCGGCGCGGATCCCGGCACCTCGCCGGCCGCCCAGCAGCCCTCGACGCGAACCCCCACGGAGCGCTGCATGGCCGCGACCAGCGCGGCGATGTCCCGCTCGCCATCCCAGGAGAGCGTGAACTCGTCGACCGCACGGCCGCCGAGCTGTTCGAGCACGGTCATCTGCATCACGTCGGCGCCCGCCGCACCCAGCAACTGCGTGACCCGCGCGAGCGATCCGGGCCGATCGGGCAGCGACACCCTCAGTCGGTACAACACGCGACACCTCCTCCATTACCTGTCCTGCATCCTGACCTTTCCCCGTTTCGATCAGGTTGCGTACATATGACGGCCTCAAGTGGTCATTACGGGCGCAAGGTTCCCGGCCGGAACCATGTCGGCGGACACGCACGATCGGTGGCGAACGGCTTCCGCCGCCGCGCGCTCCGCCCGGCCGAGCGCCGGGTCGGACGAACCGGCCGCGACGGCCGACCGAACACGTGTGTGGGGGGGGGGGGGGGGGGGGGCGGGGCGGGGGGCCCCCCCCCGCCCGGGCCGCCGGACGCGGACGCGGGGGGGGTGCGGGCGGGGCGCGCCCCGGGCGCGGGGGGGGCGGG
>NZ_JBITHP010000002.1:122237-162537 GCF_044458105.1 Embleya sp. NPDC050493 | reverse complement strand
GCCCCCCCCCCCCCCGGCCCCCGCGGGGGCCCCCCCCCCGCCCCCCCGCCCCCCCCCCCCCCGGGGGGGGGGCGGGGCCCCCCCCCCCCCCCCCCCCCCCCACACACGTCGTGACCCACTTCGTCTCGCGACTACTTCTTCTCGCCGGCCCTCTCGCCCGGTGCCTCGTCCGGCTCTTCGTCGCGTCCCCCGGTCGATTCCCCGACCGGGGTGACCTCATCCGCCGAGCCGGCCGAAGCGGCACCGGCCGGCGCCGACGTCGGCCGAGCCGGCGGACTCACGTGCGTCGGCTCGTCGTCGGGCGCCACGCTCGACACCCGAGTCACCGCACTCTCCGGCGCCTCGTCCCGCGCGGATGCGGATGCCCCGGCCGGCCGACCCGAAGCGGGCTCCGGGGCCGTCTCCTCGGTCGCGAGGGGCCGCGCGGCCGGCGCGGCAGCGTTCTCCTCGGTGTCCGAGGTGAGCCCGGCCACCGGCGCGAACGCGGTGACGTCCCCGTCCGGCTCCACGGGCGGCGGCGCTACGACGCCCCCGGCTCCGGGCCCGACCGAGACCACCTCGGTCGGCGCGGCCGATGCGGCCGGCGACGGCGACGCGACGTCGGCCGACGGAATCGGCCCGCCGGCCTCCCCGGCCGGCTCCGGCCGCTTCGCCTTCGCCGGTCGAGCAGGCTTCGGCACCTTCGCCGCCTTTGCCGGCTTCGGCGGCTTCGCCGGCTTGGGCTCCTTCGCCGGCCGCCCCGCCCGCACCGAGCTGTTGCCCACCGCCGTGGCGAACGTGGGCGCCGGGTCGTTGGCCTTGGGCCCGTAGGTCCACCACATCAGCCCGCGTCGAGCGTTCTCGGTGTCCGGGTGCTGCTCGCCGAGCACCCGCGTACAGTCCGCGACCAGCTGGGTCAGCAACGTCCGGGCGCCCAGCGGGTCGCCGGACTCGCCGGTCCAGTGCGCGTGGTTGTGCCGTATCACCAACGTGTCGTGGTGGTCCGGCCCCAGCACGCGCGTCGCGTCCTCGACGAGGTGCATCAGCGCGTCCCGAGCCACCGACACGTCGCCGGCCTCGCCCGCCCACATCGCCCGGTCGTGCCGCGCCGTCAACGCCGCGGGGTCGTCCGGCTCGTGCACCTCGCCGCGCTCGTCCGCGATCGCCGCCATCAACCGGGCAGCCTGGATCGTCTCGCCGGATCGGCCCACCCAGTGCGCGTGCTGGTGTCGGATGGTCAGCGTGTCCGGATGCACCGGCCCGAGCGCGTCGGTCGCCTCCTCCACGATCGGCCGCAACATCCGCGCCGCGCCCGCGGCGTCGCCCGACTCGCCGATCCATCGGGCCCACCCGGCACGCACGTTGAGCGTCTCGGGATCGTCCTGACCGAGCACCAGGACACAGTCGGCCGCCACGTCGCGCGCCAGCGATTCGGCGGTGACCGCATTCCCGGACAACCCCAGGCAGTAGGCATGGTTGTGCCGGGCCAGGAGCGTGTCGGGATGCTGCGGGCCGAGCACGCGCGCGTAGTCGCCCGCGAGCTCGCCGAACATCCGAGCGGCCTCTGCGGGCCTGCCCTCGTCACCGACCACCCGGGCCCACGCGGCGCGCGCGTCGAGCGAACCGGGGTGCTCGGGCCCGAGTTCCCGCACCCGGGTCTCGGCCTCGGCCCTCAGTTTCTGTATCTCCTGCTCGTTCATCGCCGCTGATTCTCCCTCCTCCACCACAGGTGGCAAACCCGCGGTACCCCCTGATTGTGGGCGACGTGCACGGAGCGGGCGTGGTTGCGCTCCCCGGGTACAACCGTACGGGGGAGCGAATTGACCCATCGGTAGTGCGTGGTCACAACTCCACGGCCGGTTTCAGCGACGCCATCGTCCACATCCGCCGATGCCGGACCACGAACACGGTTGCGATCAGCGCCACCACCAGATAGCCGCCGAGGACCGCGAAGGCGACCGCCAATCGTTCCCCTTCACCACCCGTGAGGGTGACCCGCAGACCGTTCACCAGGTACGTCATCGGCAGCACCGGATGCAGCGCCTGGAACGGCTCGGGCGTCGTGGTGACCGGATACAACCCGCCGCACGAGGTGAGCTGGAGCATCAGCAGGACCAGGATCAGCACATCCCCCACCGCGCCGAGCGCGGCCCGCAGGAACTGCGCGATGGCCACGAAGGTGACCGCCGCCAGGGCGATCAACAGCAGGCTCAGACCGGGATCGTCGGCGTCCAGTCCGAGCCCGAGCTGCACCACCGCGTACAACACGAACGCACCCGCCACGCCGAGCGCGGCGGCGGGCAACCAACCGGCGAGGGCCACCTTGACCGCGCCCGCACGCCCCGCGAGCGCATGCGGGTTGTACGGCCGCAGGAGCAGGAAGCCGACCAGCCCGAACACCCACAGCGCGATGCCGAAGAAGAACGGCGCCAACCCGCGGCCGTACAGATCCGCCGGATGCAGGTTCGTCACCTCGATCGTCACCGGCGCGCCGAGCACCCGCGCGTCCTCGCCCGCGGCCTGCGCCGGCGGTGGAGCCGGCACCGCCTCGTTCAACCGGGTCAGGCCGCCGGCGAGCTGCTCGGCTCCCTCCCGGAGCTGATCCGGCGGCGCGGTGCCGACGCCGCCGGCCAATTGCCGCGCATTGTCGGCGGATCGGGCCAACTGATCCTTGAGCTCCCCGGTCTGCCCGTACAGCTGCTGCACCAGCGTGCTCTGCGTGGTGGCCGAAACCTGCTGCTGGAGGCGGGTCTTGGCCACCTCGGCCATCTTGCCGATGATGAAGCCGTTGGCGTCGTCGAGCGTCATGAACAACTTCGCCTGCCTGGGCTGCGCCGAGGCCGTGGTGGCCAGCGTCGCGCTGAAGTCCGGCGGCACGGTGACCACGAAGTGGTAGTCGCCGTCCTCCAAGCCCTTGCGGGCCTGCTTCGCGTCGGTGACCTTCCACTTGAAGTTCTCGTCCGTGCGGATCACCTCGGTCAGCCGGCCGCCCGCGTCGATGTGCTGCCCGCGCACGTCCACCGGCCGGTCCTCGTTCACGAACGCGACCGGGACCTGGTTCAGCCGGCCGTACGGATCCCAGTTGGACCACAGGTACAGCGCGCCGTACAGGGTCGGCACCAGCATCAGCATGACCGGGACCAGCCGGGGCAACGGCCCCCGGAAGCGCCGTAGTTCGAGCCAGGCCAGGCGCAGCACACCCATCAGGCGGTACCGCCTCTCGGGTACAGGTGGTGTCCGGGCAGGTCCACCACCACGTCGGCGCCGCGCGGCGCATCGGTCGCGGTGGCGACGACGGTGATGCCGGTGTCGGCCAACTCGCGCAGGGCCCGCCACGCGCGCAGCAGGTCGGCGCCCGCGATGCCGCTGTCCACGTCGTCGACCAGGACCGCGCCGGGCCGGTCGGCCGCGGCCAGCGCGACCGAGAACAACAACTGGTCCACCGCGGCCAGGTGCTCGACCAGGACCCGGTCGGGCGGGTCGATCCGCAACAACTCGTACATCCGGGCCAGCGCCGGTTCGGTGGGCCGGCCGCCGCCGACGGCCCGGCGCTCGGCGACCGTCTCGGCGACGAACAGGTGGGGTTCCAGGTCCAGGCCGGGGCGGGCGCGGGCCACCGCGGTGTGTGCCCGGGCGGTCGCGGCGCTGCGGCTGCCCGCGACCGTCACACTGCCGGCGTCGGTGCGGAACCGGCCGCCGAGCGCGAGCAGCAGCGAGGTGCGGCCGGCGCCGGCGGGCCCGACGAGCACGGTCAGGCCCGCCGCGGGCGCGGTCAGCCGGACGTCGCGAAAGATCGTGCCGTCCGGTCCCGATGCCGCCAGGCCGACCGCGCTGATCTCCACCCCGGAGGTGGTTGTGGACACGGATCTCCCTCGTCGGTGGGACGTCCACCGAGGGATAACCGGTACACGGACTGCCAAACGGGCGAAACGGATGACGCCCGTGGCCCGCCGGTCTGACGAAGCGTCAGGTCAGCCGCCGGGCGGGACGGCGGGCGGACGCCGGGCGGCGCCCGGAGCGAACCTCGGCGAAGGCGTCAGCCGCGCTGCTCCGGCAGCGGCTCGGCGAGCCGGTCCAGGTCGAACTCGCCGTCGCGCACCCCGAGCACGAACGCGGTCCACTCGCCCTCGGTGAACCGCAGGATCGGCCCCTCCGGGTGGATCGAGTTGCGCATCGCCATGCCCCCACCGGGCAGTTCGGCGGTCTCCACGATGCCTTCGCCGGTGGTGTCCTCGCCGTAGCCGATCCACGTGACACCGCTGATGTCCATGGCGTACAGCGCGGCCTTCTCGTCGTCCAACTGCTGCCGCGACGGCTGCTCGGACTCGCCGGTGCTCATGATCGAAACCCTCCCGATGACGCATGCGTAACCCTCAGGTGACCGCACGCTACGCCGCACGCGGCGCCGCACACAACGCGAACGGCGACATCGGGCACATCGAGGCGACAACCGGCGCAAAACGAGCGAGGCCCCGAGGCACTCGCGTGCCTCGGGACCTCGTCTGGGGTGAGTGACGGGACTTGAACCCGCGACTTCCTGGACCACAACCAGGTGCTCTACCAGCTGAGCTACACCCACCATCGCCGGGGCGTTCCGTCCCGGCGAGGAAAAGTGTACAGGCTCGCGGAGGCTGCTCGCCGCAGGGTTTCCGCGAGGCCGATCCGGCGCCCCGCGCGGCATCGATTCCGGGCCCGGTTCGGCGGCGTCACCAGGATCCGCCGGATACGGCCTACGCGTGTTCGGCCGGCTTGTGGCCGTACTTGGCTGCGATCGCCTTGGCCGTGTCGCTGTCCGGACCGGGGTCCGGGACGAAGATCGCCTCGCGGTAGTACCGCAGTTCCTCGATGCTCTCGTGGATGTCGGCCAGCGCGCGGTGGTTGCCGGCCTTCGGCGGGCTCTGGAAGTAGACCCGCGGATACCAGCGGCGGGCCAGTTCCTTGATCGAGGAGACGTCGATCACCCGATAGTGCAGGAAGGCTTCCAGGTCGAGCATGTCCCGGGCCAAAAAGCCCCGGTCGGTGCCGATCGAGTTGCCGCACAGCGGTGCCTTGCGGCCGTCCGGGACGTGCTTCCTGATGTAGGCGAGCACCTCGGCCTCGGCCTCGGCCAGGCTGACGCCCGCCTCCAGCTCCTCCAGCAGACCTGAAGCGGTGTGCATTTTGCGCACCACATCGGGCATGCCGGCCAGCGCCTCGGCGGGCGGGCGGATCACGACGTCGACACCGTCGCCCAGGATGTTCAGCTCGGAGTCGGTGACGAGGGCCGCCACCTCCACCAACGCGTCCCGGGACAGGTCGAGTCCGGTCATCTCACAGTCGATCCAGACCAAGCGGTCGTTCATAGGGTCACCCTACGGCCCGGGCACACACCTCCTCGTCGCCGGTCTCCTCCGGGCTGCGGGTGCGGAAGGTCTCCCGATAGGAGGCCGGCGGGACACCCAGTTGTTTGCGGAAATGTCCGCGCAGCGCGACCGGCGAGCGGAACCCGCAACGGCGGGCGATCTCCTCGACCTGGAGGTCCGTGGTCTCCAGCAGCCGCTGGGCCTGGAGCACCCGCTGGGTGAGCAGCCATTGCAGCGGAGCGCTGCCGGTGAGGGTGCGAAAACGCCGGTCGAAGGTGCGCCGACTCATGTACGCGCGAGTCGCCAACTGTTCGATGTCGAAACGCTCGGCCAGGTTCTCCAGCGCCCACGAGATGACGGTGGCCAGCGGGTCGCCACTGATCTCCTCGGGCAGGGTCAAGTCCATGTACTGCGCCTGACCGCCGATCCGGTGGGCGGGCACGACCAGTCGGCGGGCGAGCGCGTTGGCCGCGTCCGGGCCGTGGTCGAGGCGGACCAGGTGCAGGCACAGGTCGATGCCGGCCGCGGTGCCGGCGCTGGTGAGGATGTCACCGTCGTCGACGTACAGCTCGCGGGGGTCGACCCGGACCTTCGGGTAGCGCTTGGCCAGCGCGGGGGCGTACATCCAGTGCGTCGTCGCCGGACGGTCGTCCAGCAGGCCGGCCGCGGCGAGCACGAACGCGCCGCCGCACAGGCCGACGATCCGGGCTCCCTCGCGGTGCGCCCGGCGCAGCGCCTCCAGCACGGGCGGCGGTGGCATCCGGGACGGCGAGTGCCACGCGGGCACGATCACGGTGCCCGCCCGGGCGAGGGCGTCGAGGCCGTACGGCGCGATCAGTTCGACGCCGCCGGTGGTGCGGAGCGGTCCGGGTTCGGCCGCGCACACCAGTAATCGGTAGTTCGGTACGCCGGCGTCGCGTCGATCCACCCCGAACACCGATATCGGGATCGAACTCTCCAGGATCGGCGAGTTCGCGAACAGCAACACCGCGATCGTGTCCGGGCGACGTCGACCGAGCAGCGGGCGCTCGCGCCCCGGAGCCAGGACGCCCTCGGCGTCGGGGTCGTACTCGCCGTCGAAGTCGATGTCGTCGGTGAGGTCGCCGTCGTCCTCGATCGAGTCGCTCTCGGGCGGAGCCTCGGACAGCACGGTGGACGCCGCGACGATCACCACCGCGTCCGCATCGCCGACCGGGACGGCATCGACGCCGTCGATCGCGGCGATCTCGGCCGGGTGGTCGGCATCGACCACGCGGGCTCGCCCTCGTCGCCGGTCCTTACGGCTGTCGATCCTGCTCATGGCCCCGATCGCCCCCTTCACCCCTCACGCCCCAGTAGGTCACAGGCGTCACTCACGTAACCCAAGATCGGAACTTACTCTCTCTTACCTTGTCTATGCATGGTGTTCTCTACGTGACGTTATGTAGATATGCGTGTTTGTGACGGTGGTCACATCGCGGAACTTGTCGACATTCGTCGGAGCCGTCAGGCCCCGGGGCGCCTGCGGGCCGCGTGCAGGAGGTGCAGGGCCGCCTCCGGCAGTTCCCGACCGCGCGGCCAGACCGCCCGCAGGATCCGGTCGAGGGCGGGCAGATCGGCCATCGGCACGGCCACCAGACGCCCGTCGGCCAGGTCCTCGCGGACCGCGAGATCGGACAACACCGCGGGCGCGGACCCGGCGATCGCCGCCGAGCGCAACGGCGCCGTCGCGCCCAACTCCAGCGCCGGCACGGCGACTCCGTCATAGGCGGCGAGGGCCCGCTCCAGCGTCTCCCGGGTGCCCGAACCCGCCTCGCGCAGCAGCAGTGGCGTCGCGGCCAACTCGGCCGCGGCGATCGGGCGCCGCCGCCGGGCCCACGGGTGGGTCGGCGCGACCACCACCACGAGCCGATCCCGGCCCACCTCCGCGGACTGCAGGTCGCGCGGAACCCACGGCCCCTCGACGAAGCCCAGGTCCGCCTCGCCCGCCCGCAGTGCCTCGATCACGTGCAGGCTGTTGGTCACCTGCAGGCCCACGTGCACTCCGGGCACCGCCTCGCGCAGCGCGGTCAGCCACCCGGGAACCAGGTGTTCGGCCACGGTCAGGCTCGCCGCGACCCGCAGCCGGTCCTCCTGCCGGGCCTTGAGCGCGGCCGCCCCCTCCACGAGCGCGTGCGCCTGGTCGAGCACGCCGCGGGCCCAGTCGGTGATCACCAGACCGGCGGCGGTGGGCACCGAGCCGGTGGTGCTGCGCTCCAGCAGTCGCACCCCGAGCCGCCGCTCCAGCGTGCGCATCCGCGCACTGGCCGAGGGCTGGCTGATGCCGAACCGGCGGGCCGCGCTGCCCAGGCTGCCGCTTTCGGTCACCGCGACGAGCAGTTCGAGCGTGTACAGGTCGGGCAGTCGGTCCGAGGGACGCGCCGGCGAGGTCATAGCCAAACCCTATGACCTACCAGGCAATCGACCGCTACCCGGACGAGTGCGCCGGGTCGAGGGTGGGATTCATGACCCTGACCGCCGCGCACCGCACGCACCGCACGCAGCTTTCGGCCGGCTCCGAGCCGGCGAAGCCGCGCTTGTGGCCGGGGCTGCTCGCGGCGGTGCTCGCGGTGGCCGCGAGTTGGGGTGCGCATCGGGCCTGGCCCGGCCTGCCGATGCTCACCGTCGCCGTCGCCCTGGGCATCCTCGCCGCCAACGTGCGCGCGCTGCCCGCCGCGACCGCACCGGGGCTGGGCTTCGCGGGCAAGCGGTTGATGCGCGCCGGGGTGGTGCTGCTGGGCCTCAAGCTCGCCCTCGGCGACATCGTCGGGCTCGGTTTCGCGCCGGTGGCGATGGTGATCGGGGTGGTCGTCCTGACCTTCGTCGGCACCCGGTGGCTGGGGCGGCGGATCGGTCTTCCCGGTGATCAACCGCTGCTGATCGCGACCGGCTTCTCGATCTGCGGCGCCTCCGCCGTGGCCGCGATGAACGGCGTCAGCGACAGCGACGAGGAGGACGTGGCCACCGCCGTCGCGCTGGTCACGCTGTGCGGGAGCCTGGCGATCGTCGCGCTGCCGCTGCTGCGGGCGCCGCTGGGCCTGGATGCGGTGCGGTACGGCGGCTGGGTCGGCGCGAGCGTGCACGACGTCGGCCAGGTGGTCGCCGCCGGCGGCGTGGCCGGGCCGGTCGCGCTGCACACCGCGGTGGTGGTCAAGCTGATGCGGGTGCTGCTGCTCGCGCCGATCGTGGTGGGCACCGGGTACGCGCTGCGCCGCCGGGCCGCGCGAGCCGGCGACACCGGGGCCGCGGGGGCGCGGCGGCCGGCCCTGATGCCGCTGTTCGTGGTCGGCTTCCTGGCCATGGTCGGCGTGCGCAGCACGGGTCTGCTGCCGACCTCGGCGCTGGAGGTCGCGGGCACCGCGCAGGACCTGCTGTTGGCCGCCGCGCTGTTCGGCCTGGGCAGCATGGTCGACCTGAATCGGCTGGTGCGCACCGGTTGGCGGGCGCTGCTCCTGGGCTTCGCGTCCTGGGTGCTGATCGCCGGCGCGGCCTACGGCGGCGTGTTGCTGACCATGTGAGCGCCCGCGAACCGGCCCGCCGGCGGACGAGTGGAGGCCGCCGACGGGCACGCGCGTCCGGGAGTACGTCGAACCCGCCGACGGCCCGGCGCGTGACGGGCCGTCAGACAGGTTCGACGTCGGCGCCGCGGCGCGGGTCGGCGTGAGGGAGGGTCGGCGTCCAACCTGCGGATCGCCGCCCGTTTCGACGCGGTCGCCCGGACGCACGGTGTCGTCCTGACCAACGCTCGGGCGGGGCCCGGGGTAACGCCCGTTCCCTCCTGCGGCGTCAGCGCGCACCCTCGAACGGGCCCGAAGCCGCCCCGTGCGGTCTCCGCGGCCGGCCCGAACGAGCCCGGCAACCGGCCCGAACCGGGCCGCCGACCGCCCTCGGTGAGTGCCGGGAACCGACTGCGACCGGATCACAATCACCCACACGGCTGCCCGGGTCTCCCCATTCACGGCGTTGTCCGGCTAATGTGCGTGTCTCGCCGAGGCTTTGTCGGGGGCGCCATCCCCGTGCGTGGTCCGGCGAACCGCACCGAGCCCCGACCTGCACGCGTCGTGGTGTCGTTTTTGTCCGGGAGAACCCCGGTCGACACTTCGAATGTGCGGGTCGGCGCAGTAATCTGGTACCAGGAAGCCCCGAGGCGCCCCTCCACAGCAAAGACGCCCGATTCCCATGGCTGCTTTCGAGTTCAGTGACCTTCCGGACGGCACTCCGTTGCTCCGTCCCGACTCTCCTCATCAGCGCGATCCCGCGTTCCAACATCCCGTCGTGGTCGGTTTCGACGGGTCCGAGTCCAGCGAACGTGCCCTGGCGTACGCGTCCGGCATGGCGCGCAGGCTCGGTGGCGGGCTGGTGATCGTGCATGTGGCCAACCGGATTCCGGCCACCGTGTGGGCCGGCTGCGAGCCACCGGTCTTCATCGACGTGCCGGACAGCCGCTCCGAGGCCCTGGGCCTGGAGCTGGCCTGCGCGGATCACCTCAGCGACGTGCCGTGGATCCTGGTCGAGCGCGGGGGCGACATCTGCCACGAGATCGAGGACGTCGCGCGCGAATTCACCGCCGACGCGATCGTGGTCGGCGGGTCCACCGGGCTGGCCAGCCGGATCTTCGGTTCGGTCGCGTGCCGCCTGGTCAAGCACGCCAAACGACCGGTCGTGGTGATTCCCTGACGGTCCCCGCGCGCGCGATCCGGGCTCCGCCGTGATCTCGCCGCTCGTTTTCCGTGTCTTCCGGCGCCTTTCCCGGCGTCCCGTGATCGAACCTCGATCGGATCCGCATCGAACCTCGAACACATCTGCATTACGTTGGCCGCGGACACGGGGCACGAGGATCGTGAGGCACGAGGTTGGCGGAGTACCGGATCGAGGACCTCGCCCGCGAGGGGGGCACGACCGTACGCAATGTACGCGCGTACCAGGATCGCGGGCTGTTGCCGCGGCCGAGGCGACAGGGGCGGGTGTCCCTGTACGACGACGGCCATCTGGGCCGGCTCCGGCTGATCGGCCAGTTGCTGGAGCGCGGCTACAGCCTGGTGAGCATCAAGGAACTGCTCGACGCGTGGGACGGCGGGCGCAGTCTCGGCGCGGTGCTCGGGCTGGTCGCCGAGGCGAGCGGGCCGTGGAGCGACGAGACGCCGGAGCGGATGACCCGGGCCGAGCTGATCGCGATGTTCGGCGGCCTGTCCGATCCCGTCGCGCTCGCCGGGGCGGTGCGGCTGGGGTTGCTCGAACCCGAGGACGACTCGCTGACCGTGTTCCGGGTGCCCAGTCCGCGCGAGCTCGCGGTGGGCGCCGAGCTGCACGCGGCCGGCGTACCGGTGGCCGCGGTCACCGAGCAGCTGCGGATGTTGCGTGCGGCGATGGAGCACGTGTCCGAGGGGTTCGGTCGGCTGATGGAGTCGCATCTGCTGCCCGCCGACGGCGACGCGGACGAGACGGCGGAGATGATCCGCCGGATGCGACCGCTGGCGCTGCGGGCGGTGGAGGCCGAACTGGCCCGGGCAATGCGCCGTACGGCCGCGCGTCGGCTCGGCGAGGAGCTCGGGAAGGTGTTGCGCGAGGAGCCCGAGCCGACCCGGGGCGGGCCGGAGCCGGTCGGCGACGAGGAGCCCGCGCTCGATCGGCACCCGTTCATGTCGGACGCGTGGATCGCGGCGGTGTCCCGGCTCAGCCGGCTGATCACGCCCGATCCGGAGAAGCGCACGCCGCATCCGGCGATCGTGGACATCGTGGTGAGCGACGTGCCGGAGCGGGACGACCCGGCCGAGCTGCACCTGGACGTCTTCCAGGGCCGCGTGCTGGTGCGCCCGGGGTTGTTGCCGGGTCCGGATCTGGTGGTGCACATGGACTACGACACCGCGCGCCGGGTGATCCTGCTCAACGACCGGCACGCGCCGCGCGAGGCACTGGCCACCGGTCGGATGACCGCCCGGGGCGATCTGTTCGGGCTCACCGTCTTCCGCGAGGCGCTGGCCGGCCTGTCCAACTGGGACCTGGGCGCGGTGCTGCGCGAGCTGACCGCGGGCGAGGGCACGACCGCGTAGCCGGGCTCGGGCCGGGCTCGGATCAGGCCCGGATGCGGCGCAGCAGGTGCTCCACGTAGTCGCGGAACAGCGTTGCCATGTCCACGTGTTCGGGGTCGAGCAGCCATTGCAGTTGCAGGCCGTCCATCATCGCGAAGACCTGCGCCGCGACCGCGGGCGGATCGACGTCCGCGCGCAGCTCGCCGGATGCCCGGCCGGCCTCCAGCGACGCGGTGATGCTCGATCGCAGCACCGCGTAGCGGTCCTGGGCCCAGTCGTGTGCGGGGTGGTCGGTGGTCACCGCTTCGCCGGTGAGCACGGTGAAGAGCTGGACCAGCCCGGGGATGTTGCGGTTGTGCTCGGCGAGTTCGGCGAGCTTGCCCAGGGCCGCCTCGCCGCCGAGCGGGAGCACGCCCAGGTCCAGATGCTCCATGTCCATCCGATCGCGCAGGTCGAGCACCGCCATCAGCAGCTCCTGCTTGCTGCGGAAGTGGTGCAGCAGGCCGGCCTGGGTCAGTTCGGCGCGCTCGGCGATCCGGGCCAGCGAGGTGCCGCGGTAGCCGTTCTCGGCGAACTCCTGGAGCGCGATGTTGAGGATGCGGGTGCGTCGGGCGTCCCCGGACGCGTATCCGCGGCCGCGCGGTCTGGCCCGGGCGGCCCGGCTCGGGGTCGGCGGGTTGACGGGGAGGTCCTCCGGTTGTGCGTCCATGTGGTCATCCTGCCGTGTCCCGGCGGGAGCCTGTCGAGGTGTATGTCACGTCGCGATAACAAAGCTACCGTGCAATAGGTTTTGCGACTACCGTACGACGGGATCCTCCGGGCGACTCGTTCGGCGGGTCGCCCGGACCGCGGGTCGATCGGCTACGCAAGCGGAAGGCAGACGATGGCGTCTCACAGCACCCCCACCGACAACGAGCCCGGCGACGACGAGCTGCGCGACCTGGTGGCGCGGCTGACCCTGGAGGAGAAGCTCTCGCTGATCGTCGGCGAGGACTTCTGGTCGCTTCCCGAGATCCCGAGCATCGGCCTGCGCAAGCTGCGCGTCTCCGACGGCCCGGTCGGCGTCCGCGGCGTCACGTGGGACGAGCGCGACACCTCGCTCCTGTTCCCCAGCCCCACCGCGCTCGCCGCCGCCTGGGATCCCGAGGTCACCCGCCGAGCCGGCTTCGTGATGGGCGCGCAGACCCGGGACAAGGACATCCACGTCCTGCTGGCACCGACGGTGAACCTGCACCGCAGCCCGCTGGGCGGTCGGCACTTCGAGTGCTACTCCGAGGACCCGCTGCTGACCGCGCGGATCGCGACCGCCTTCATCGAGGGCGTGCAGTCCGCCGGTGTCGGGGCCACGATCAAGCACTTCGTCGGCAACGAGACCGAGGACGACCGGATGTCCTACGACTCGCGGATCGACGAGCGCTCGCTGCGCGAGGTCTACCTCGTGCCGTTCGAGGAGGCCGTGCGCACCGGTCGGGTCTGGCTCGTGATGAGCGCGTACAACCGGGTCAACGGCGAGACCATGACCGAGAACTCGCGGCTGGTCAACGGCGTGCTCAAGGACGAGTGGGGCTTCGACGGGGTGGTGATCTCGGACTGGATGGCGGTCCGCTCCACCGAGGCCGCCGCCGCCGGCGGCACCGACATCGCGATGCCCGGTCCGGCCAAGGTGTGGGGCGAACCGCTGCTCGCCGCCGTGCGCGAGGGCCGGGTCGCCGAATCGCTGATCGACGAGCGGGTCACCCGGATCCTGCGTCTCGCCGCCCGGGTGGGCGTGCTGGGCGAGCGCACGCCGGCCGCGACCACCACGCCCGCGGACGCGGTCGCCACGCTGCGCGCGATCTCCGCGCGGGCGATGGTGCTGCTGGGCAACGACGGTACGCTCCCGCTCGACCCCTCGGCGCTCTCCCGCGTCGCGCTGATCGGCCCGAACGCGCTGCGGCTGTCCGCGCAGGGCGGCGGCAGCGCACACGTGAACCCCGCGTACGTGGTCTCGATCCCCGAGGGCCTGCGGGCCGCACTCGGTGAGAACGTCGAACTGACGCTGACCGAGGGTGCGTTCACCCACCGTGCGCTCGCCGACCTGTCCCTGGACACGGCCGTCGACCCGGAGAGCGGCGAGCCGGGCCTGCGCGCCGAGTTCCTCGACGCCGCGGGCACCGTGCTCTCCTCCGAGCACCGGTCGGGCTCCAGCCTGATGTTCTGGCCGGACAACATTCCGGCCGGGGCCGCGGTGATCCGGCTGCGCACGACGGTCACCCCGACGGTGTCCGGGACCAACATCCTGGATGTGCGCGGCGCGGGCCGGTTCGAGGTGAGCATCGACGGCGCGACCCGCACGGTGGACATGACCGCTCCCGAGGGCACCGACGTGATCGAGATGATCATGCGACCCGAGGCCACCCGCATCGAGGTCGAGGCGACGGCCGGCACGCCGATGGGGATCCGGGTCGACTTCAGCCAGGGCGAGCGGTTCTTCATGGCCGCACTCGGTCTGGGTTGGGCGGATCCGCGTCGGTCGGACGAGGCCGAACTGGAGGCCGCGGTCGAGGCCGCGCGGGCCGCCGACGTCGCCGTGGTCGTGGTCGGCACCACCGACGACATCGAGTCCGAGGGCTTCGACCGCGAGAACCTCGCGCTGCCGGGCCGCTCGGACGAACTGGTGCGCCGGGTCGCGGCGGTCAACCCGAGGACCGTCGTGGTGGTCAACGCGGGCTCGCCCGTGCTGATGCCGTGGCGGGACGAGGTCGCCGCCGTGCTGTGGGCATGGCTGCCCGGCCAGGAGGGCGGCGCGGCGCTGGGCGACGTGCTCACCGGGGTGGTGGAGCCGGGCGGCCGGCTGCCCACGACCTACCCTGCGGCCGAGGCCGACGTACCGGTCTACTCCACCGCCCGGGTGAACGACGAGCACCACTACGCGGTGCAGTCCAGCAACATCGGCTACCGCGCCTGGGCCCTGGGCGAGGCGGCGCCGGCGTACCCGTTCGGGCACGGTCTGGGCTACACGACCTGGGCGTACGAGCAGGTCGCGGTCAAGGGCGACGCGAGCGGCGTGAGCGTCGAGATCACCGTGGCCAACACCGGCGGGCGGGCGGGTCGCGAGGTGGCGCAGGTGTACCTGGAGACCGCCGACGGCACGCTGATGGGTCGGCCGGAGCCGATCCGCCTGGTCGGCTTCGCCGCGATCGACGCCGAGGCGGGCGCGCGGGTCACCACCACGGTGCACATCGACGCACGCACCCTGGCCCGCTGGGACGAGCGGGGCGCGGCGTGGACCACCACGCCGGGCGCGTACACGCTGCGCGTCGGCCGCTCGGTGGGCGACCTGCGGCTGAGTGCGGACCTCGTGCTCTAGGCCGTGTCCGGTGGATCTCGGTGGGTGAGGTCGCGTCGTCCGGCGCCGTGGCTCGCCGTGCCGGAGAAGCAGTCGCACAGTGGTTCCACTCGGCTGTTTCTCCGGTGCGGCGAGACGCGGTACCAGGCGGCGCGACCCCACCAGGATCCGCCGGACACGGCCTGGTGCCGCGGTTCCCGGGTCGAGGCGGGCTGCCTCTCGGCCCGGAGCCGCACCGGTGCGCCCGGGACGGCGCACCACCGGAACACGGCCGCATCGGGCCGGGGAGTCACGGCCCCGCCCGGTGCGGCCGTCCGCGCGGGCGCACCCGGGGCCCGTGCCGGCCGCCGACGGAGCGTCAGCAGCGCTGGGCGAAGGCCGGGTCGATGAAGCCCGGCAGGTCGGCCCCGTTGCCGCGGATGCCGCCCGCCGTGTCGATCGTGTCGGCCCGGACCGTGTGCGTGTCGGCGCCGGCCGGGGCGGCGACCACCACGGTCGCGCCGACGATGGGAGTCGCGATGACGGCCGTGCTGACCAGAAGGCCGCGGACGATGCGCTGCATGGGACGGTTCCTTGTCTCGATACGGACGCTCTCGAACGCCGAGAAGGGCGCAACCCGCCAACGCGGCGAACCGCCCGAAGGACACGAGGGTTGAGCCGAACGGCAGGTCCGGCCGACTTCCCGACCGACCCGCGGGTCGGCGTCCCACGTTCGAGGGATCGGGCCGGGGGAAAATGCGGTGCCGGGCGCGCCGCAGGCCTACCGTGTCGGCCATGCAGCTCCGCATCGGTACCCGGTCCTCCCCCATGGCCCTCGCCCAGGCTCGGCTCGTCGCCTCCCTGTTGCCCGGACGTCCGCACGAACCCGTCGTCGTCCCGATGTCCACCAGCGGCGACCGCTGGGGCGGCAGCCTGGCCGAACTCGGCGGCAAGGGTGCGTTCGTCAAGGAACTCGACCGCGCGCAGCTCGACGGGGAGGTGGACCTGGTCGTGCACTGTCTCAAGGACATGCCCGGCGACGTGCCGCTGCCCGACGGGCTCACCGTCGCCGCCTACCTGCCCCGGGACGACGTGCACGACTGCGTGGTCGGCGCGCGGTTGGCCGACCTGCCGCCCGGCGCCCGGGTCGGCACCAGCTCGGTCCGGCGCGCGGCGCAACTGCGGCGCAGTCACCCGCGACTGACCGCGGTGCCGATCCGCGGCTCGGCGAACACCCGGCTGGCCAAGCTGGACGCGGGCGAATACGACGCCCTGATCCTGGCCGTCGCGGGCCTCGAACGCATCGGCCAGGGGCTGCGCATCACCCAGATCCTGACCACCGGTCAGATGTTGCCCGCGGTCGGCGCGGGTGTGTTGGCCCTGCAGTGCCGCATCGACGACGCGCCCGTCCTGGCCGCCGCACGGGCCCTGGACGACGCGCCCACCCGGGCCTGTGTCGAGGCCGAGCGCGCCCTGCTGCGCGAGTTGCGCGGCCACTGCCACAGCCCGATCGCCGCCTACTGCACGGGCACCGAGACCGGCCTGACCCTGCACGCGGCGGTGTACTCCACCGACGGCGCGGATCTGCTGGAGGCCACCGACCACGGTGCCGAGCCGGACAAGCTCGGCGTCGTGGTGGCCGGCGAACTGCTCGCCCGCGGCGCCCGAGCGCTGATCGACGCGATCGCCCACTGAGCGCGGGCCGTCCCGCCGGCCGCATCGGGTCGCGGCGGCGGGACGGCCCGTTCACGCCGGTCCGCCGTGCCCCCGCACGGCTCGACCGTCGTCGGGTCTGCTCAGGTGTTCAGGCACTTCTGCACGGTGGTCTGCAACTCGGACGGCAGCTTGTTGGTCCGGGCGTACTCCTGGTCGAACGCGTTCATCTGGGCCTGGCTGTACTTGCCCTGGAGTTCGGTCAGCGCGCACTGGCAGTACCGGGTGTTGTTGTTCGACGTGCTCAGGCAGCCGTTGAGGAAGTTCGTCGAGTAGAGCGAACTCCAGTCGTTGCCGCCACCGCTCGCACCGGTCGAGGTCGGCGAGGCCGGCGCCGTCGTGCGCGGGCGCGACGTGGTCGGTCGGCTGCTGGTCGGCGGCGGGGTGTCCTCGTCGGTGGCCCGGCCCGTCGGAGTCTTCCCCGTCGCCGTGGCGTCCGAGCTCGCCTCGGTGGTCTTCGGGGCCCCGAGCCCACCGAAGCCGCCGCCGTCCCCGTCGCTCCCACATGCTCCGACCGCGCAGGTCAGCATCACCGCGATCAGCCCGACTTTGATGGTGCGCATGCATTTCCCCCTAAAACGATGTTGGTCGTGACTCTCCTCCCCCGGCTCCGCCGGTCACAAGGGAATCTTTTCGGCCATTGCGTAATGGTTACGTCGCCGCGACCGTTACGACGCCCAGGACGTACCGCCGCCACCGCCGCCCCTCGCTCGGCTCGGGGTCGAATCGGCGCGAACCCGGCATGCCGGCCCGCGCGGCCCCGAATGGTGGGCGACAGAAACGCCTACCGCTCGACAAACATGTGCAAACCGGGCACCAACGTGCCGATCGTCACATTCCATGGCGTTTATCGATCGAATCTGTTCACTATGGACGGGTTGCCTCCCGTCGGACGGCAGAAAGGAACGGCACATCATGAGCTTGACGCCCGAGCACGTGGCCGCGCTGCGCGGTCTTGCCGCCGATGTCTCGGCCCTCGGCGCCGCCGGCGCCCAGCGGCACCCCGCCTTCGCCGGCTCCGCCGGTTCGATCGCCGATCGCGCGGACGCGCTCGCGAGCGAGGCACCGCCGTTCCACAAGGTCGCGCTGCGCCGCATCGGCGACGCGATGCGCGCCTGCGCGGAGTCCCGCGAGGCGGGCGACCCCACCCGGGTGGCCACCGCCCAGCGCACCGCCGCGCACCTGGCCGACCGGCTCGTGCACGCGCTCGACCGCTACGCCTCGGCCTCGCCGACCGCGACCCCGGCCACCTGCACCCGCTGCAACGAGCCGTACATCGCCCAGTTGATCCCCACCCAGCGGCGCTACCTCTCGCGCATCGACGCCCCCGTGTCCGGGCACGTGTTCAACGCGGCCGGCACCACCTACGTGGTCGAACGGCACGTGCTGTGCGCGCTCCAGGACGTGCCCGGCCCGGCCGACATGTCCGAGTTCGAGAACCTGGACGACCTCGACAACGCCTGAGCCGGGCGCGCCGGGCGCACACGACCGAGGCCGGGTCCCCGAGGGGGCCCGGCCTCAGTCGTCGCCGTGGTCCTTCCTGTCCTTCCTCAGCCGGCGCAGGTACTCGCGCGTCCACCCGGTCACCTTGACCACCTCGGACTGCTTGACCCCCGCGGCCATGGCCCGCACCGCCGCCCGTTTGAGTTCTCGACGCGCCTCTTCGTGCGCCTTCTCGGTCCTTCGATACGCCTTCGCGGCCCTGGTCAGGCCCGCTCCGGCGGAATCGGGGTGCTCCCGGTCGACATCCTCGTGATCCACCCTGTCAGGATGCCATATGGGCCGCCACCCTCGTAGGCCAACAGAGTTGACATTTCCACAGACAAGAAGGAAACTGGAGACCGAATCGAAGGTGAACGGAAGGTTAACGTCACCAGTCACGGAGGAGCCGACATGCTCAAGACCCTCACCGCCCCCGCCATGTGCACCCGTTGTGGCGAGCCGTACGTCGCGGCGCTCAGCCCGCGCCCGCTCGTCACCGTGCAGACTCCGGCGTTCCGCACCCCGGAGATCGTCGGCGGCCGGCTGATGACCGTCGACGACACCGTCTGCCTGGTCGAGCGGCACGCCCCCTGCACGGGCCTGGGCAACTACCGCTGATCCTCGGCGGCGCCCGTCAACACCGCCGCCAGCATCCCCAGCGTCGACCAGTCGACGCGCTCGCACCGCAGCAGTTCGCCGTACGTCGTGATCTCGACGTCAGTGCGTTCCCCGTCCCCGGCCACACCATGTGGGCCGGGGTCGCTGCGTAGTACGGCCAGTTCGGCCTCGGTGAGTTCGGCCGAGTACACGTGCGCGTGATGCGCCGTCAGGGTGCCCGCGAGTTGCCGCGAGCCGTGCGGGCGCAGCCGCTCCGGCGACAACGCCAGACCGGTCTCCTGGCCGACCTCGGTACACCCGTCCGCCGCCGTGTACCCGCTCCCGCCCGGAAGTTCGTGCACGAAGCCGTCCTTCGTACGGGCCGCCGAGCGGAACTCGCGCACCAGCACCACGGTGCTCGCCGTGAGCGGCTCGGCCCGCCGGTAGAGCACCACCGCGGTCACGTCCGGCCGGCCGAGCACCACCTCGTCGTCCTTGACCCGACCGCCCTCGGCGGCGATCGCCACCTTCACGTGCGCCGCCCACAACCACGTGGCCGCGCCGCGCCGCCACACCCACGCGATCCGGCCGCCGAGCAGCGTGTTGCCCGCCGCCCGCTGGGCCGCGTACCAATCCTCGAAGGCCCGGGTCAGCCACACGTTCAACGGGATGTCCCGCTCCCCGCCCGTGCGCGGCGCGCCGAGCCCGAGCGCGTCCAGCGCGGTGTCGACCGTCGCGGGCAGCGTGTCGCATACCGGCACGTCGTGACCGAGCGCATAGGCCCGCTGATAGCGCACGTGCGGTGCGTCCGGCGGAGTGCCCAGCACCGCGCGGCCCGAGTCCTTGAGCCAGCCCCACTCGTCGTTGGTGGTCAGTCCGGGCAGGTCGCGCAGATCGCGCGGGATCCAGAAGAGCACCCGATCGCTGCGGTCCAGATTGCGCAACTCCCAGTCCCGCTGCACCTGATGCGTGGGCCACGACTGCCCCTCGCCGGGCTCGGGCACGAACACCACCAGGCGGCCCGGCCGGCGCCGGCGCTCCCGGATCAGTTTCAGCGCCGCCGGTCGCCAGGAGGGCACGTGCGCCGCGCGGGGGGTGGGGCCGGCCAGGAAGACGCTCGCATCCCACGCGTCCGGCGGCTCGTCGGGCGAGTTCACAACCACGATCTCGGTCATGGCCTCGACCGTAGTGGCCGTCACCGCAGGTGATCGAGGGTCGCCGCGATCTCCGTGGGGCCGACCCGATCGGCGTGCGGGTGGTGATGTCGCATACCGTTCCCCGCACGCACGCTGCTACGAAAGAATCACATCCATACGGCGCGTACGGGGAGGCGTTTGCGGTGGCTCAGTTGTGGCTTGGCAGCCGATATCGGCTGGACAAGAGGCTGGGCTCGGGAGGCAACGCGACCGTGTGGCGGGCCTGGGACCAGAAGATGCAGCGGTTCGTCGCGGTCAAGGTGCTCAAGGAGTCGTTCGGGGCGTCCAACAACAGCGTGGACCGGTTCGGCCGCGAGGCGATCATCGTCGGCGGGCTGTCCTCGCCGAACATCATCGTCGTGCACGACCAGGGCCGGAAGGAGGTCGTCGAGCGCCGGACCGGTCCCGGGCCGACCGAGCCGGAGCTGTCCGACCGGGAACGGCTCGACCGCGAGCGGCTCGATCCCGAGACCCGGGTGTTCACCCACGAGGCCGAGACGGTGCACGACGCGCAGATCACCTCCGCGCTCGGCCCGGGACCGGCCGACATGCGCCGCACCGACGGCAAGGTCATGTATCTGGCGATGGAGCTGATCACCGGCCGCTCGCTGGCGCAGCTCGTCGCGGACGGCGCATGGCTGCCGCTCGGCCACGTGGTCGGGTGGGCGATCCAGCTGTGCGAGGGCCTCGACGTCGCGCACTCGGGCGGCGTGCTGCATCGCGACATCAAGCCCGCGAACGTCATGGTGACCTCGCGCGGCGTGGTCAAGGTGCTCGACTTCGGCATAGCGCGATACATGGAGAAGGTGTCCTCGCGCGCGGGCATCACGATGCCCGGAAGCATGATCGGCACGCCCGCCTACATGTCGCCCGAGCAGATCCTCGGCGGGCGCATCGACGGCCGCGCCGACCTGTACAGCGTGGGCTGTGTGCTGCACGAATTGTTGACCGGTGCGCCGCCGTTCGGCCTGGACCGTCCGCATTCGATGATGACCGCCCATCTGCAACGCGCACCCGAGTCGGTCCGCAACACCCGGCTGGAGGTGCCCGAGGACCTGGCCGCGCTCGTGCTCGCGCTGCTCGCCAAGCGACCGGAGAACCGGCCGGCGAGCGCGGCGGAGGTGTGCGATCGGCTGTTGGAGCTGTCGGTCGTGCCGCCGCGCAACCTCGCACCGCAACCGTGGGGAGTACCGACCTCGGACCCGATCGTGGCGGAGGATCCGCGACCGACGGGGGACGAGCCGGTCCGGCTGGTCCCGAACGTGGCCGAGCCGCGCCCGGTCCACGCGAGCGACTCGCTCCAGGCGCTGCGCGCCGAACTCGGGCAGCGGATGCGCGAGTTCGGGGTGGACCACCCGGATACGCTGATGCTGCGCGAGCAGTTGGCCGCGCGGCTGGGCAAGGACGGGGATCCGGTCGCGGCGATAACCCTGCTGCGCGGGGTGATCTCCGACGGCGGACGGTTGCGCGGCGCGCTGTCCCCGGACACGCTGCGCGCCCGGCGGGCACTGGCGCACTGGACCGGAAAGGCGGGCCGCCCGGCCGACGCGGCGCAGTTGCTGAAGAACCTGCTGCAGGATCAGGTCCACGTGCTGGGCACCGACCACCTGGAGACCCTGCGGGTCCGCCGCGAACGGGCCCGCTGGGACGGCGAGGCGGGCAACTACGTGGGCGCGGTGCTGCATCTGCGTGCGCTCGTCCCGGACGTCATCCGGGTGCTGGGGCCCAATCACGAGCTGGTCATCGAGGTCTGGGACGACCTCACCCACTGGGAGCACCGCCTGGACGGCTACGGCTTCCGGGACGAGGCGTGAGCGGCGCTCCCGACGTCACAGGGTCAGCATGTCGCGCAGTTCGCGCTTGAGCACCTTGCCCACCGCGTTCCGCGGCAACGCCCGCTCGGTGAACCGCACCAGCGTGGGCACCTTGAACGCGGCCAGCCGGCGCGCCACGTGCCCGCGCAGTTCGGCCGCGGTGACCGCGCCCGCCACGTGCAGCCGGACCACGGCGGCCACCTCCTCGCCGAGGTCGTGGTGCGGCACCCCGACCACCGCGACGTCGGATACGGCCGGATGCTCGAACAGGACCGCCTCGACCTCGGCCGAGTAGACGTTCTCCCCGCCGCGGATGATCACGTCCTTGAGCCGGTCGACCACGTACAGCAGCCCGTCGGCATCGGTGTAGCCGAGGTCCCCGGTGCGGAACCACCCGTCCGGGAACGCCTCCTCGCTCTCCCGCGGCCGGTTCCAGTAGCCCCGGACCACCTGCGGGCCGCGGAAGCGGATCTCGCCCGTGCGCCCGGTCGGCAACTCCTCGCCGGTCAGCGGATCGGCCACCCGCAGATCCGTCGTGGGCACCGGCCGCCCGACGCTGTCCGGATGGGCGTAGTAGTCGTCGCCCGAGTTCGCCACCACCACGCACGTGGTCTCGGTCATCCCGTAGGCGTTCAACGGCACGATCGGGTTGCCGGACATGGCGCCCACCTGCCCGACCAGGTCCGGCGGCACCGGCGAGCCGCCGGCGCCCAGGCTGGTCAGGCTGGACAGGTCGCGTCCGGCCCGCAGCGGTGACTCGACCAGGCGACGCAGCAGGGTGGGCACCATGTTGGCGGTGGTGATCCGCTCGGTCTCGATCAGCTCCAGCGCCGTGGCGGTGTCCCAGTGGTGCATCAGGCACAACTTCGCGCCCTGCGCCGCGCCGATGTACAGACCGGCCAGCCCGGCGATATGGAAGAACGGGTAGACCTGCAGGTTGCTCGGCGTGGGCAGGCCCGCCCGCAGCTCCTCGAACGCGGCCGGACCCTTGGCCAACTCGGCGGCGGGCAGGCCCAGTCGAACCAGCCCGACGGCCTTCATCAGCTGCATCGTGTGCAGGTTGGTGGTGTGGTTGTGATGCGTGGCGACCGCGCCCTTGGGCCGTCCGGTGGTGCCGGACGTGTACAGGATGGTCGCGTCGTCGAACGGCTCCGGGCCCTCCGCCGGCAGCGCACACTCGCCGGTGAACGAGCGCAGCAGCGCGGACAGGTCGGTCTCGCCGGCGGCCGGCGGCTCCTCGGGACGGACCACCAGCAGCCGGGGCGCCGTGCTCGGGGCCGGCCGGCCCCGGACCAGGTCGGCGCGTTCGCCGTCGCAGATCAGCACCGTGCTGCCGGAGTCCTCCACGGCGTAAAGCAGTTCGTCGGCGGTCCACCACGCGTTGAGCGGCACCGCGACCGCCCCCATGACCTGGGTCGCCCAGAACGCGAGCGGCCATTCGAGGTGGTTTCGCATGGCGATGGCCACCCGATCGCCGCGCCGCACGCCGCACTCGACGGCCAGGTGCCGGGCCAGGTGGGCGACCAGTCGATGCTGCTCGGCGTAGTCGATCCGCTCGTCGCCGGCGACCAGCGCGTCCCGGGTCCCATATGCCGCCAGGTCCTCGAAGACCGCGCGCAGCGTCGGCGGAGCCTTGCTCAGAACCCGCCAGGGGATGCCGTCGTGGACGACCTCCTCGATCGCGTAGGCCGATTCGGGTCCGGTGAGCTCGGCCAGGGCCTGTGTCCGATCCAGCATCCGGTGGGTCCACCTCCTGCACACTGCGAGCGACTTGTACCGGGGTAGGAGCGCATCAAAGCTAGTGCGGAGATCGCATTGCGGGAACCCTGGCAATCGACATGATCACCCGGCAGGGTGGCCGGACGGGTACCACCGACACGCGTGCGAACCGGGGGGCTTGGGTGGACTACGAGCAGATCTCGACGGCCGTCGAGGACAACGTGTTGACCGTGACGCTGGACCGACCGGACCGCCTCAACGCGTACACCTACCGGATGCGCCGGGAGATCTCGCACGCCTTGGACCGGGCGGACGCGGACGACGAGGTCCGGGTGGTGGTGTTCACCGGGAGCGGGCGGGCGTTTTGCGCGGGAGCCGATCTGGAGCTGGGCGCCGACTCGTTCGACCCGGCCGCACACGCGAAGCGCTTCGAGGAGGCGGTGGACGACGCGGACACGTTCCGCGACGACGGCGGCCGACTGGTGCTGCGGCTGTACCGCTCGAAGAAGCCGCTGATCGCGGCGATCAACGGTCCGGCGGTGGGCGTGGGCGCGACCATGACGCTGCCGATGGATATCCGGATCGCCTCCTCCGCCGCCCGCTTCGGCTTCGTCTTCGCCCGCCGCGGGATCACTCCCGACGGTTGCTCGACGTGGTTCCTGCCGCGGGTGGTGGGCCTGGACCGGGCCCTCGAATGGTGCTTCACCGGCCGGGTCTTCGACGCGACGGAGGCGAAGGAGGCGGGCCTGATCCGCGAGTCGCTCCCGCCGCAGGACCTGCTCCCGCGTGCCCGTGAACTGGCCCGCACGATCGCCGAGAACACCCCGGCGGTGGCCGTCGCGCTGACCCGGCGACTGTTGTGGGGCATGCAGACCGTGCCCGACCCGGAAACCGCCCACCTGCACGAGTCCCGCGCCCTGCACTGGACGGGCGGCTCGGCCGATGTCCGGGAGGGCGTGTCGGCCTTCCTGGAAAAGCGCCGCCCCGACTTCCCCCTCCGGGTCAGCACGGACCTGCCGGACCTGCCCGGGATGCCGTGACCCGAGCAGCGGCGTCCGGATGCCCGGACCGGGTGGACGACGGCGGGACGGGAGCCGCCCGGCCGGCGATCGACGCCCGATGCCCCGTTCGGCACCGTCGATCCCGGTCGGATGTCGCGTGGGTCGCCGTCGACTCGCGGTCGACTCGCGGTCGGGTTCGGGGGTGGATTCGGGGGTGGATTCGAGGGCTTCGGGGAGTGGCACTCGGATGGCCCTTACAGCTTGTTGTGTTTTGCAACTGTTTCGGGCACTCTTGGCGCACATTCAGGGCGCACGGTGTTGAGGAGCAAGGCGATGTCGGACAGCGTTGAGCGGCGAGTGGTCCGCGAAGTGGGTGCGGCCACCCGGTTGATTCGGCTGTTGATGGGTCCCCCGCTGCACGCGGCGGGGATCACCCAGGCGGAATACCACCTGCTTGCCCACCTGGAGGAGCGCGGTACCTCCACCGGCAAGGAACTCGCCTGCCGACTGAGCCTGGACAAGACCACGATCAGCCGACAGCTGACCGCACTCGAGGAGGCCCGGCTGATCACCCGGACCACCGATCCGACCAATCGGCGGTCCCACCTGATCACCCTCACCGACGCCGGCCACCAACGCCTGGCCGACGCCCGGCAACGCAGCCTCGCGGTGATGGCGGAACGGTTCGCCGCCTGGCCCAAGGAGGAACTGGGCGCCCTCGCCGACCACCTGGCCCGGTTCAACGACGTCCTGCGCGGCGACACCGCGGACCCCGCCGCCGCCCCCGCCGAGCAGGAACAGCACGAAGCGCACGAACAACAACCGCAGCAGTAGCCGAACCGCCGCCCGACGTCAGTTGTCCGCCACCCGCGGGTGCACCCGCGGACGAGCCCGGTACACGTCGTAGACGCCCTGCACCCGACGCAGCGCCCGCAGCAGCTTCGGCAGGGTCGCGAGGTCGGCCAGCCGGATCGTGTACGTCTGGCGTACGCGCATCTGCTGCGGCGGCGCAATCGAGGCCGAGGTGATGTCGGCGCCCTCCGCGTCGATCGCGGCGGTCACGTCGGCGAGCAGTCGGGGGCGGTCCAGGGCCTCGATCTGCACGGTGACCCGGTAGCCCTGGTCGGCCTGGTGCGGCAGCCACGTCGCGGCGACCACGTCCCGGCCCGCGCGGCGCATCTGTTGCACGTTGGTGCAGTCGGCCCGGTGTACCGCGACCGTGCCGCCTCGGATCACGAAGCCGGCGAGTTCGTCCGGCGGGACCGGGGTGCAGCAGCGGGCCAGTCGGACCGGGGCTCCGGGCGAGCCCGGCACGCTGACCACGGCCTCACCGGGGTCGGACGGCGGGCGCCGGGTCCGTGCCGGGGCCTGGGCGGCGTCCCCGGCAGGTGCGGTCGGGCCCGGGGTGGACGCGCCCCGGGCGGCCTCGCCGGTGGCGGCCAGATTGCCCAGCGGCGGGGCGAGCAGGGGATCGATCCGGCCCTCTATGCCGTGCGGGTACTTGGCCAACCAGGCCTCGATCGCGACCCGGGCCAGGGGGCTGCGGACGAACGAGAGCCATTCCTTGGATGGTGCCGCAGCGCCCGGCGGGGCGGTGATGATGGATACCGTCTCGCCGTCCGCCAGCACCGAACTCAGGGCCACCAGGCGGCCGTTGATCTGTGCGCCGATACATCGGTGGCCGGTCTGCTCGTCGATCGCATAGGCCGCGTCCACACACGTGGATCCGGCGGGCAGGGTGAGCGGACGGCCACCGGGGGTGAACACCAGGAGCTCGCGGTCCGCCGACAGGTCGGCGGTCAGCGAGCTCCAGAAGACGTGCGCGTCCGGGATGCCGCCCTGCCACGCGAGCAGCCGGTGCAACCACGCGAGCTGCTCGGGGGCGTCCGGCCCGGTGTCCGGTTTGCCGGTGTGCGCGACCACGCCGAACTCGGCCAGACGATGCATGCGTCGGGTGCGGATGAGCACCTCGACCTTGTCGCCCTCGGGCAGCGTGATCGCCGTGTGCAGCGACTGGTACAGGTTGAACTTGGGGGTTGCGATGTAGTCCTTGAACTCGCCCGCGATCGGCGACCAACAGGTGTGCAGTACGCCGAGCGCGCCGTAACAGTCGGTGTCCGCGTCCACCACGATCATCAGCCGGCAGAGGTCGAACGGGCCCAGCTCCTCGCGCCCACGCCGCTTCTGTACTCGGCGCACGGATACGTGGTGCCGCGCACGCGGCGATACCTCCGCTTCGATCCCGGCGTCCCGCAGCGCACGTTTGACTGTCGTGCACAGCTTGGACACGGCCTCGTCGGTGGCCGCCTGGCTGGCGCCGACGGTGCGCGCGGTCGCGGCGTGCTCCTCGGGCCGGAGCGTGGCGAAGACGATGTCCTCCAGCTCCGACTTGAGCACGTGGATGCCCAGCCGCTCGGCGAGCGGGATGAACACCTCCTGCGTGGCCTCGGCGGTGCGGATCTGGCTGGCCCGGCGGCGATATCGGATCGTGCGCATGTTGTGCAGCCGGTCGGCCAGCTTGATCACGGTCACCCGCAGGTCCCGGCCGGTGGCCACGATGATCTTGCGCATCGTCTCGGCCTCGGCCCGGTCGCCCAGGTCGACCCGCTCCAACTTGGTCACGCCGTCGACCAGGTGCGTGACGTCGTCGCCGAACGCCGCGCGGACCTCTTCCAGCGTCAGGTCGGTGTCCTCGACGGTGTCGTGCAGCAGCGCCGCGACCAGCGTCGTGGTGTCCGCGCCCAGCTCGGCCAGGATGGTGGCCACCGCGAGCGGGTGCGTGATGTACGGCTCGCCGCTCTTGCGCATTTGCCCGCGATGGGACAACTCCGCGACCGCGTACGCCTCCTGAATGGCCGTCACATCGGCCTTCGGGTGGTGCACACGATGCACCTGGAGCAGCGGTTCGACCGCGTCCGGCGTGCGTCGACGACTTCCGGTGAGGAAGGTGACAGCGGCCAGACCCAGTCGCTGGATGGGTTGTTGGACAGGCCGGCGGGAGAGTCGTCCGACGCGGTCGGACATGCTCCGGCTCGGAACGTCACCCGCGGCTCGCGGTGCACCCTTGGGCACACCTGCACCGGCCGGCGGGTCGAGTCCCCCGATCGTCATGCGGCACCTCCGGCAGCTACCCCCGGAGTCGCCCCCGGTGATTCATGCTACCGACAACAACACGGACGGTGTCCGCGTGATGTCGCCCGTCACACACGATCACCCGCACGGGTCACGGCGCCCGCTACGGATGATGGTGAAGAGCCCAGCCTAACCCCTCGGGATCTTGTCCGGGTGCGCACCCACCGGGCTCGGGGAGCGCACCCGTCGCACGGCGGGCGTGCGGGTCGCGACGACGGGGGCTCAGCTCCCGTCGGCGCGCTCCCGGTACGTGCCGGCCATCATCGCCTCGATCAGTCCGCGGTGCAGCACCGTCTCGTCCAGGTCGGCCGGCTGCTCGCGCTCGCCGAAGTGCCACTGGCGGTGTGCGATGCGGGCCATCACCACACCGTGGCGCACCGCCGCGTACATCTCGAAGTACCGCATGTCGCGCGGTGTGTAGCCGGTGAGCTTCTCGTAGTGCGCGCACACGTCCTCGGTGCGCATGAGGTCGGGCAGGCCCGGCAGGCCGTAGCGGGTGGCGATGTCCTGGAAGAACGCGTGGATGAAGATCATCCAGGCGATGTCCAGCTCGCGCGGACCGACGGCGGCCATCTCCCAGTCCAGCACCGCGGTCGGCTCGAAGTCCACGTACAGGATGTTGCCGATCCGGGCGTCGCCCCAGCTGATCACGTCCGGGCCGACCTCGGCCGGGAAGTTGTCCTCCAGCCACGCGAACGCACGATCCAGGAGCGGGACACGCTGCCCCTCGATGCCCCACTCGTAGAACGCGCGCAGGTCGTCCAGATGCCGGCGCAGCGCGGTCTCGCCGGTGCCCTCGTACTGGAGGAAGGCCAGTTCCTCGGGGCTCGCGTCGATTTCGTGGATCGCGGCGACGACGGCGACCGACTCCTCCTGGAGCCGGCGACGCTGCTCGGGCGTGGCGGCGAGCATCCAGCCGTCGATCGTGTACGGCATCACGTCCGGCGGCGCGGCGCCCTCGGCCCGCCGCATCACGAAGAACGGGGCGCCGAGCGGACCCTCGTCCGGCTCGTTCCACAGCAGCGCGGGCACCGGGATCGAACAGCGCTCGCCGACCAGGGTCATCACCGCGTACTGCTTGTCCAGGTCGTACGTCGGGAAGACCGGCTTGGCGTCCATCGAGGGACGCATCCGCACCACGCAGCGCTCGGTGCGGCGTTCGCCGTCCACCGTCCAGGTCGCGTCGAACAGCAGCGTCTCACTGGACATCCCGTTGCCGGAGGGGGCCTTGAGCTCGGAGATCTCCGGAGCCGCCCCCTCGGGCAGCCGGCCGCTCAGCCACGCGAGCAGCTGGTCGTGCACCGTCGCCAGGTCCCGCGTGCTCGTCTGCGGGCGGGTGACCTCGTCGGGGTCGGCCACGACAACCTCCGGTATCCACGTCGCACGGGTGCGACCGGCGCGGCCGGGCGTCCCTGCCGACGTCCGGTCCCCGCCCTGCTGTCGGCGGCTGCCCGCCGGACAAAAGTGAAACACGTTCTATCATGTGTGACACGTGTCATCAATGGCCTGGAGGCCGCTCCGCACCGGGCCCGGCGGCGGGTGCCGGCCGGACCGTCCGGACGCGCCGCCGGGTTCGGCCTGCGGGTATTGCAGACTGGACGGATGCCTCCGACCCCCGCCGCGACCCGCCGGCGTCCGCGCTGGTGGACCGAATTGCTGCTGATCGCGGTGCTGTACGAGGCGTACTCGCTCAGCCGACTCGTGGTCCGCGGCGACGTGGACGCCGCGCTGCGCAACGCCGAGCGAATACTGCACCTCGAGTCGCTCACCCACCTCGACCCCGAACGGGTGCTCAACCAGGTCGTCACCAACCACGTGCTCGTCGGCGTGGTCTGCGACTACGCGTACGCGACGCTGCACTACCTGGTGACCCCGCTGGTGCTGTTCTGGTTGTGGCGGCGGCGCCCCGAGCGCTACCGGGGCGCGCGCACCACGCTGGCGATCGCCACGGTGGTCTCGCTGGCGGGCTTCATGCTCTTCCCGACCGCGCCGCCGCGGATGATCGACGGCTTCACCGACACCATGGCGCACTTCGCGTCCTGGGGCTGGTGGGGCGGGGGTGCCAGCGCGCCGCGCGGCATGGAGCACATGACCAACGAGTACGCGGCGATGCCGTCCCTCCACGTGGGCTGGGCCGCCTGGTGCGGGTGGCAGTTGTGGCGGCACGGTCGCGGTCGGGTGTCGCGCGTCCTGGGCGTGCTCTATCCGCTCTTCGTGGTCGTGGTGGTACTGGGCACCGCGAACCACTACCTCGCGGACGTGGTCGCGGGGCTCGCGGTGATGGGGCTGGGCGCGCTCGCGTCGCCGTGGGTGCTGCGCGGGGTGGACCGGGCGCGCGACGGGGTGGCGATGCGCCGGGCCGAGTCGAAACAGACCGGTCAACCGATCGATGTCGATCAAAGAAGCGTCGCCTGATCACATCGAATCGTGCCCAATGAACGATTTCGATCAAGGTCAGCCGGATACGACTTCCGAACGACGCTTGCCTCGCAGGCAAGCGGTACCTTCTGGGTGGTCCCGCGCCCGACAACGGCAAGGATTCCGTCATCGGGCACATGCCGATCGGACAAGCCGCCGCAACGGCGGACGAACCCGGTCGGGCTCGGCCTGACAGGCCCAGACCCCGCATGGTGGACGGAGGCACGGCGAACCAGAGACGGGGCCGACAGGCGACGACAGCGGGGAGCGGTAATGCGGATCAGCGCCGTGGTGTTCGACGTGGGCGAGACCCTGGTCGACGAATCGCGGGAGTACGGCACCTGGGCCGACTGGCTCGGGGTGCCCCGACACACGTTCGCGGCCACCTTCGGGGCGGTGATCGCGCAGGGCCTCGACTATCGCGAGGTGTTCCAGCGCTTTCGGCCCGGCTTCGACCTGACCGTGGAGCGGGCCGCGCGCACCGAGGCGGGCTTTCCCGAGTGGTTCGGCGAGGAAGACCTCTACGCCGACACCCGACCGTGCCTGAAGGCCCTGCGCGACCAGCGCCTGTGGCTGGGCGTGGTCGGCAACCAGACCGTGAACGCGGGCGTCATCCTGCGCGGCCTGGACCTGGGCGTGGACCTGCTGGCGACCTCCGACGACTGGGGCATCAGCAAGCCCGAGCCGGCCTTCTTCGAGCGCCTCGTCGCCGAATGTCCGTGCCCGGCCGAGGAGATCCTGTACGTCGGCGACCGCCTCGACAACGACGTCCGCCCGGCCCACCTGGCCGGCCTCCGCACCGCCCACGTACGCCGCGGCCCCTGGGGCTACCTGGTCGCCGAAGACCCCGAACTCATCGCAGTCACCGACCTACGCCTGGAATCCCTCGGCGAACTCCCCGCCGCAGTCGCCCGCATCAACGGCATCACCGAACCATGAAAACCACCCTCAAACGCCGGCCCCTCAGCCGGGCCGGTGCTTGAGGCCACTCAGCCTCGCCGGCGCTTGAGGCGAACCAGCCCGGCCGGCGTTTGAGGCCAAGCAGCCCCGCCGGCGTTTGAGGCGACTCAGCCCGGCCGGCGCTTGAGGCCAACTCAGCCCGGCCGGCGTTTGAGGCCAACCAGCCCCGCCGGCGCTTGAGGCGAACCAGCCCGGCCGGCGCTTGAGGCCACCCAGCCCCGCCGGCGCTTGAGGCGACTCAGCCCGGCCGGCGCATGAGGCCAAACAGCCCCGCCGGCGCTTGAGGCGAACCAGCCCGGCCGGCGCTTGAGGCGAACCCAGCCCGGCCGGCGCATGAGGCCAAACAGCCAAACAGGCACATGAGGCCACCTCGGCCACAGACCGTGCACGTCACGCCGAGCCCCCCATCGGCCGCGCCCCGCCACCCGAGCGCAACCGATCGTCAACCTCCCGCACGAACGACTCCCGCGCCCAAGGCGCCAGCGACGCCCGCACCGTGCGCACCCGATCCACCGCCGTCGCATACCCCTGTACCCCGACCAGATCGAGCGCTTCCTCCAACAGCCGACAGGCGTCTTGCGGCTCACGCGCGCCCACCGCCGTCGCCGCCAGTTCGGCCAGCGTCATCGCCCGCTGCTTGTGGCTGTGCGCAGGCAACCCGGCGAGCGTGCGCTCCAGGCTGGCCCGGGCCTCGGCCGAGCGCCCGGCGGCCACCTCCGCGGCACCCCGGAAGCCCTCCAGGCGGGCCGCGGAGAACCAGTCCAGCCAGGCCGGCGGCCCGTCCGCCGTCCACGAGCCGGGCGTCTCCGGCGGCGCGTACGTCTCGGCGGCGCGGTCCAGCAGCGGAAAGGCCGCGTCCGGCGTGCCGAGCCGGACCTCCGCCTCGGCCGCGATCGCGTCCAACCACGCCCGCAGCGTCGGCCCGGCGTCCCCGCCCGTGGTGCGCTCGCGCGCCGCGGCCAGGGTGTCCCGGGCCTCCCCGCCCCGCCCGGTCCAGGCCGGCGCGAAGGCCATGTGCCCGAGCACGGCGGCGGCCAGCGAGCCGTCCCGACCCCGGTCCGCCGCGTCCAGGGCGAGGTCCTGCCAGCGCCGCACGTGCGGCCCGCGCAGGCTCAGGTCGAAGAAGGCGATCCTCGACGCGAGCAGCGCGGTCTCCGCGATCGCGGAGTAGTGCGCCCCCTCCGGCCCCTCGGCCAGCAGCCGGGCGCCGTCGCGGGCGTGTTCGGCCACCACCGGCAGCAGTCGCCCGGGTTCCTCGATCCAGTAGCGGGATCGCAGTCGGGCGGTGGTGGCGACATAGGCGGTGGGATCGGGGAGCGCGGCTGCCGGCCCCGAGGAGGCGTATGCGCCGGAACTCTTGACGGTGAGGCCGGCGACGGCGGCGCCGGCCAGAAAGGTACGTCGTTGCACCGCGTCCTCCCATACGCGTCGTGGTGACGGACAGTCGTGGTGACGGACATGACTGCGTGGACCCGGTCACGCGGTAGACCGGGCCCGACCGCTCCGTGCTGGATCTCGATCGTGACCCCGTCCCACCTGCGGCGTCATGCCTCTAGCCCGTTAGGGCGGCAAGAGTCCTCAGCGCGTCCTGCAGGAGTCCCACCGCGGGCCTCGTCACACGGTGTGCCGACCTGGTTGCATCTAAGGCAGAAGCGGACGCCCCCGAAGTCGGACGCTTCGGGCTTGTGCAGGACGAAGAGGACGCTTCGAGGACCTCCCGGCCCCCGAGGACGATTCCGTTTCCACGACGAAACGAGAGGACCGCCTCACCGATGGACGCCGACGTGAACCGAACGACGCTGGCAGCGCTGCCGCAGGACGCGCTTCGGAACCCGTACGCCCCTCGCCTGGTCGCAGCCGGCGAGACGTTCGACGTGATCGAGGTGGAGGACCGGCTCGGCCGCGAGGCCCTGGCGACGCTGCACGCGCACCGCGTGCCGGTCGGTCCGGTCATCTTCGACCGCCGTTACCGCCGGATCGGGTTCCTCGTACCGCCGACCGCCGTGATGCCGATGCGGCCGCGCGAGCGCCGGCTCGGCCCGCGCCACCACGGGCGGGGTGCCTGGATCACCTTCCCGCCGCCGCCGGAGCAGAACGACGGGCCGCTCGTGTGGCTCGTGCCGCCGACGCCCGACAACCGCCTGACGACGCTGCGGCACGTCCGCGCCGCGATCGCCGAGGCCGCCCGAGCGCTCGCCGAGCGTCACCAGCAGGCGATCTGAGATCGCCCCACGCACGTACCGGTCGGGGACCTGACATCACGAGCGGCTCCCCCAATATCTGCTCGACCCGGCCGGTACCGGTAGGACGCGATGCGCCCCCTCGCCACTGTGCGAGGGGGCGCATCCGCCCGTGCGGACCGGCGCCGGGAGGTTTACCGGCCGCCGAAACCGCCTGCACGGCCCGGTTCGCGCCGCCGATTCGGGGTTTATCGGGGCACGTGCCGGGCTGTCGTCCCTCTTTCGGGCAAGGGTCTTTCGGATGGCGTCGGGTTGGCGACAATGGCAAGGGCGCGGGATCTTGCGGGCCGGTTTCGGCCGATCCCGCCGCTCCCCCGTGTCCGTCTTCGTCGTCAGCACGTCTGCACTGTCGGAAGGAATCCGCGCATGCCGTCCGAGTCGCGCAAGCCCCGTATGCGGCCCGCGCCGCTGTTGTTCGAGCCCGCGGTACCCGAGCCGCCCGACGAACGCTTCTTCGACCTGGACGATCTGACCGATCCCCAGGAGGTGCTGGCCCGCTCGACGGACCTGGCGGAGGCGTTTCGCGCGGCGGCCGACCGGGCGGTGGACTACCAGGCGATGGCCGCGGCGCGGATGGCGGATCCGAATCGTTTCGACCACCTGACGACGGCTCAGGTCGCGGCGCGGGCGGGCTGGGGCGAGGAGTACACGGCGAAGATGATCGAGCACGGCCGAAAGCTGCTGCTGGAGCGCGGCGAGTAGCCGGCGCCGCACCGGGGCCCGCGCACCGGTCGGGCCCGGCCCGACCGGCGTGCGGGTGTGCTCACCCGGACAGTGCGACCCGGTGCCGGGCGAGTTCGGCCAGCACCGCCTGGTTCGCCTCCCAGCCGTCCGGGAAGCTGACCGGCACCCCGAGGTGGACCGGGTCGGCGGTGGGATGCGCGTCGAGCAGTTCGGGGATGCCGGCCCGGGCGACCACCAGACACGCATGCCGATGCCGCGAGGCCAGCACGCACAGCCGGCCGGTCTCCAGGTGGAACTCGGTCGCGTCGCGACGACCCGAGAGCGGATGCAGCACCACGGTCACGTCGAATTCGCGACCCTGGAGCCGGTTCGCGGTGTCCACCACGATTCGGGACGCGCCCAGCTCGCGCAGCGCCGACTCGACCCGCGCCCGCTGCTCGCGGTGGCTGACGCCGATCGCGATCCGGGACGCGTCCAGCGGCACCCCGTCCGGGGTGCGCTCGCCGATCGCGGTCCCGCCCCGGGCGAGCAGCCGCGCGGCCAGCGTGGCGACCGCCTGTACCGCCTCGTCGTCGGCCGCCGCGGTGAACCGCGCGGGCAACTCCAGCAGGCCCCACCCGGACGTCGCCGCGACGTCCACGGCCGCGTCGTACGCGTCGTGGGCCCGGGCCGCGCCGAAGTGCAGCAGCCGCTCGCCCGGACCGGTGCCCGACCGGAACGGGGTGAACGGGTAGAACGCCGCCGACACCAGCGGCGCCGCGCTCGCGGGCAGCCGCCAGGACACCGGGAGTCGATGCACCGGCAGATCCGGGTTGTGCCGCCGCAGCACGACCACCGCACTCTGCGACGGGTCGTAGCTGAGGCTGTGCCAGCGCGAGGTGTCCACGGTCGCGAACGGGTCGAGTTGGCCGGGGTCGCCCACGAACAGCGCCCGGTCGAACAGCCGGGCCACCAGCAGCAGCGCGTCCGAGCGCATCTGGTACGCCTCGTCGACGATCGCCCACGGCCAGCGCCGGTCCTGCACGAGCGCCCACTTGGCGGCGGTGGCCACCACCACCGCACACGTGTCCAGCGCCTCGGCCTTCTCCGCGTTGAGCACCGACGTGCCCACCAGCGCGGGCGGCAGCCGGTACCCGGTGGCGGACAACCGACCCACGGTCAGCCCCGGGTGGTCCTCGACCAGCCGGACCAGCAGGTCGTCGACCTGGTTGTTGGTCTGCGCGACGATCATCAGCCGCTCGCCGCCTCGGGCCAGCTCCCCCGCCGCGCGCACCACCAGGGTCGACTTGCCCGCGCCGGGGGGCGAGTCGACCACGACGCCGCGATGCGCACCGGAGCCGAGGTCGGCGAGCACGGCGTCGGTCGCGGCGGCGGCGAGCGCGGCCGGGTCGCCCTCGGGGTGAGCGGTCCGCACGGTCGTCACGACCACTCCTCCAACGCGTCGTCGTCCGCCTCCGGGGCGGCCTCGGGCTCGGGCTCCGGCGGCGGGCCGCCGTGGGTCCAGGGGGTGTCCTCGACCGCGGGCCAGTCCGGGCCGCGCCGGAATTCGGCGATCAGCGAGGTCCAGCACAGGACTTCGCCCGGTTCGGGCACGCTGCCCGGCTTGGGCGCCTTGCCGCCGCCCATCCCGCCGCGCAGTTCCAGCACGACCCGGCCGGGCTCGGTCTCCAGGACCCGAGCCTTCGCGTCCGGGCGTTCGACGCACGCGAGGTCGGTGCCCGGCCCGAACAGCGGTTCGTCGTCGGTGGCGAAGGTCAACATCGGACGCGGGCGGGCGGTCTTCTTCCCGGGCTCGGTGACCGTGCGCTCGGCGTCCACCGCGATCAGCTCGCCGCGGAAGGCCTCCCCCGCGAGCCGGACGGCGGCCATCAACAGCGGGTCGTCGCGCACCTGTTCGGCATCCAACCGAGCCTGCGCCCGTTCCCGGGTCGCCAGTTGGGCCGCGGCCGAGACCGCACCGGGCACCCGCGGTTGCGGACGCGACTCGGGGTCGGCCAGATCGGCGGCGAAGAAGCTGTACGAGGCCCGATCGGCCTCCCAACGCCCGGCCACCGACCCGCCCGGGGGCAGCGCGCCGAGCAGTTCCACACCGCGCCACATGCGATCCCAGGTCGGCAACAACTCGGCGGCCAGCGCGGTGCGGATCGCCTGCTCGGCATCCCGACCGCGCGGCCCCGGATCGGTGCGCACACCGGTGTCCGCCGCCTCGGCCCGTTCCGCCGCCACCGCCTCGTCGAATGCGGCGATCAGCGGCACCAGGCGCTCGTCGAACGCCGGATCGGTCGCGGGCCCCGCGGTCGGGCCGCCCTCGACCTCGCGGGCCGCCTGATCCCCGCGCTGCCCGGCCGGCGGGTCGATCCAGGCGAGCAGCGCGGCCAGGTCGCCGTCCTCCAGGGCGCTCTGGCCGGTCACCCACGCCTGGGTGAGCAGATCGGTCATCGCCAACAGCACGCTCGATCCGGGCACACCGGCGCGGTCCGCGAGCCACGTGCTCCACCGGCCGAGCAGCGGAACCTCCTCGGCCACCGCGAACTCGCCGTCGGTGCGCCGGAATCGGGTGGACCGGCCGAGCAGACGCAGATACTCGACGCCGCCCGCCGTGGGCACCAGCACCTGCGGCGCGTCCACGCTGCGCTCGTACGGGTCGTCGCCGCGCCGCTCGATCGTCTCCGTCTCGGCCGCGAACGCGCCCAGGTAGGGCAGCAGCAGCCGGCCCAGCTCCGCCGCGTGCGCGAACCGCCGGTCGCGGTCGCGTGGTTGCGGCACCGCGAGCAGGTGCGGCCGGTCCCGGTCGGTGCCGACCAGCACGGCCAGCGGGGCGAACGCCTCGCCCGCGAGCACATAGGGCACCAGCACCAGCGGCCGGGGAGACAGATGCCGGTGCCGTACGGTCGCGGCCGGTTGGGCCACCCCGGTCGCGGCGGCGCGCAGTCGGCCGAGCGCGGCGATCGCGCTCACCCGACGCCGCCCGGCACCCGGGTGCGCAACGGCTCGGCCGACGGCGACACGGACCACGGCGTAGCGGTTCCCAACACCTCGGACCGCAGTGCCTGGGCCCGGCGCAGCAGCCTGGCCACGTCCTCCTCGCCGGGCCGGGCGGCGCGGGTGCCGTCGGCCAAGGCCAGCGCGTCGGCGATGTCCTCGATCCCGCCCAGCGCCCCGCGCACCGAGGTGCCCAGCGTGCCCACGCTGCCGCCGCCCGGACCGCAACTGCGGGCCTCGTCCCGGCAGAACAGCGCGAGTTCGCACGCGGACAGGCAGTCCGGGACGTACGCGGCGGGCACCTGCGCGACGGCCGCCCCGACCCGTTCGCCGTCGACGTCGAAGGTCAGCGTGTCCGGCAGTTCGCCGAGCAGTTCCTCCACCCCGGACAGGCGTTCCAACCGGCGCCGGGTGGTGGCCAGTTCGCGCCGCACGTCGAGCACGACGGCGACCGGGCGGTTGGAGAAGTCCTGCGCGCACACCAGCACGATGTCGGTGGCCACCACATCCGGGTCCAGACCAAGTTCGGCGGCCAGTCGGCGCAGCGCGTGCACGTACACCGCGGCCTGGCGGGTGGCCGAGGCGAGCTTGCCCGGGTCGGCGGACCCGTCGATGATCGCGAAGGACTTGATCTCCACCACGTACAGCCGGCCGGCCACCCGGCAGGCCATCGCGTCCGGCTCCAGGTAGGCGCGCCGGCCGGCCACGTCCAGCGGCAGCAGCGGGTGGTCCAGGATCGCGCAGGCGTCCGGCTCGCCGCGCGCCGCCCGGGCCAGGGCGTCGCGGGTGCGGGCCACCCGTTCCTCACGGCTCGGCCGGCCGGCGCTCTCGTGGTCCACGTCGACCAGCGCGCCGGTGTCCGGGTTCGCGCCCAGCGTCTCGGCGAGCAGTCGGCGCAACTCGGTGCCGCCGTCCGCCTTGACCCGGGCCTCGAACACGTTGCCGCGCCCGATCGCGAACGGCGAGCGACCGCCGTAGCGGGCCGGGAAGCCGAGTCGGTCGGCGAGCACGGTCTTCTCGATGCCGGCCGCGTCCAGCACGCCCCGGCGGGCGCAACCGGGGTTGGCCGCGAGGGCGGCGACCGTGCGGGCGTTGTGATTGCGGGTGGGCAGTGTGCCGCGCAACTGCTCCAGCCTGCCGGCGATCGCGCCGGTGGTACCCGTCGTGCGCATGTCTCGTGTACGGCTTTCGTCGTCGAACCGTCCGGTCCCGGGTCAGTGTGGACCATGTCACCGACACGGGGAATTCGGCGCTACTCGTCCGCCCCGGGAAGCGCCACGAATCCGGTTTCGTCGGTGGGTGCCAGTTCGCTGAACGACTCCAGCACCTCGTCGAGTTGGCGGACCGCGACCGAGTTCTTGTAGGGCTCCAACTGCCTGCGGGTGACCCGCACCCGGTCCATCGCCATCGAGTACCAGTGCACCCGCAACATGTCGACGGCCTGGAACAGCCGGCCGCATGCCTCGTCCACCTGACCGGCCTGGAAGGCCGCCTCGGCCAGGTCCGCGTACATCACCGCGCGCTGTTTGTCGCCGTTGGGCGGCAGGTTCTGCAGCGCGTCGTTGAGTGAGCCCTGGGCCTGGTCCATCCGGCGCGCGGTGAGTTCGGCCTTGCCCCGAAAGCCCCACAGCCGGGAGGCGTCGAAGAAGTCCAACCACGGCGGCGTGGGCGTGTTGTCCGGGTGGCACAGCAGGTCCTCGGCCCGGTCCAGCAGGTGCAGCCCGCGCTCGGGGGTGCCGCGCAACGACTCGAATTCGGATTGCACGGCGTCGAACCAGGCGAGCATCACCATCGGCGCGCCGCGTGTGGCCGTCTTGCGGGCGAAGTCGAGGATGTCCTCCGCGGCCGAGGGGGCCGCGTCGAAGGCCGGGATGAACGCGGTGTGGGTGAGCACGGCGGCCGCGAGCAGGGTGTCGCCGGCCTCGTTGGCGGCGCGGTAGGCGACCAGGTAGTGGTCCTGCGCGTCGTGCGGGCGGGCCAGGTCGAAGAAGGCCATCCGGCCGGCCAGCATCGCGGTCTCGGCGAGCGACGCGCCCAGGATCCGGCGGGCCCGGGCGGGGCCGGGGGCGTCGAGCAGTTGGGTGCCCAGGCGCACGTGGGCGATCACCGACGGGTAGGCGATGGCGGCGGGGGCGACCCAGTACATCTGTCGGTAGGTGCGGGTGAGCATCGCGTACTGGTCCGCGCCGACCACGGTCAACTGGCCGGCCCGCGAGTGCATCGGCACCGCGAGCGGTCCCGGGTCGGGGGTGTCCCGCAGCAGTTGGCGCAGCACCGCGGGGGTGGCGATCTCCAGCGTGCGGGCCGGCGGCTCGGCGACGGGTGGGCCGATCGCGCGCAGCGGCGGGCGAACCGGCAGCCCGGGCGGGCCGTCGCCCTCCAGCCGCCGCCCGCCGACCACCGTGGGGCCGGTCTCCGGGGTGGTCCGGGGAGGTACGACCGCGGGTCCGGGCGGCGGTACCGGACCCGGTGGTGCGGCCGGTCGCGGGGGAGGCACGGGGCCCGGCGGGGGCACCGGACGCCCGGAGCGCGCCGGCGGCACCTGGCGGCCGTCCGCGGGTGCCTGGTGCACGGGCGCGGCCATCGCCCCGCCGACCGGGCCGCCGGCCGGTGGCGGGCGCCGGCGGACCCGGGCCTCGCCGAAGCCCTGGTGCTCCACGCGATCGAGCGCCCGCCCGGTTTCCCGAGCGGGCGCGGGGAACGCCGATGGAGCGCTCGGTTGCTCGGCGACGGGGTGTGCGTCGGTGAAGCCCTCGCCGTACTCGGCCAGCTCCGCCTGCCACGGTGGGGTGAACCCCAGGTCGGTCAACGGCCGCTCGAACAAAGCCTGCAGAACCTGCTGATAATCGGGGGTCGGCCAGGGCGGGTCCGCACTTTCCCACCGCCGCACCTGCCGCACGCTGACGCCGAGACGAAGCCCGCATTCGAGTGCCTTCTTCTCGAAGGCATCGGCCAATTGTTGCTGGGAAACCCAGCCATGCGAGTGCCGTAGGGCCTTGAGCCGGACATTCCCGGACGAAGGACCGGCCCCCTGCCGCATGGCCATCGGCCCTCCCGGTTACGACGTGCGGTGTGCTGTGCAGGCTGTGATGCCGACGGTACCCGGCGTGAGAGGGCCCGGGGGACCTCTTTGCCGATGTCCGGAAAACGGCGTCCTCCCCGTGTCCTCAAAGAAGTCCTACGAGGGACCTTGCGCGCCCTCGATACGCTCCCTGCGCGCCCCCGGCCGCCATCCGAGCGTGTCGAAGGGTGTCGATTTTCGATCACCGCCGACCCCTGCTAATGTTTCCCACGCAACGCAAGCGCCGCTAGCTCAGTTGGTTAGAGCAGCTGACTCTTAATCAGCGGGTCCGGGGTTCGAGTCCCTGGCGGCGCACAAATGATCAGTACCCTGACCTGGGCGTTCTCGATTTCATTGAGAACGCCTTCGTCATTTTGATCTTGTGGTGGGAGCGTGGTGGGAGCCAGTGTCCGATCACGGTCGTTTCGCTTGATCGAATGCCCCGCATCGCGGGCGCCGGGCGCTGATCGTTTCGGTATCGGGCTGACCGCTGCGATGGGCGCCCGCCACCCGAGTACGCACGTACGCCGCGGGGGGGGGGGGGGGGGCCGCCCCCCCCCCCGCGGGGGCCCGCCCCCCCCCCCCCGCCCCCCCGCGGCGGGTGGGGGGGGGGGCGCGGGCCGGTG
>NZ_JBITHP010000002.1:50994-122227 GCF_044458105.1 Embleya sp. NPDC050493 | reverse complement strand
TTGTGGGTTGGGGGGCGGCCGGGGGGGTGGGGCCCCCCCCCCCCTTGACCCCCCCGCGGGGGGGGGCCGGCCCCCCCCCCCCCCCCCCGCGGCGGTGCGAAGGCTCTCACGCCGGTCGCAGCGCACGGACGTTGTCGGGGGTCGCGATCTCCAGGTGGATGATCGCCGCGGCAGCAAGGTCACGGGAGCGGTACAGCCCCTTGGCGTTCGCGCCGAGCTTGACCACAAGTCCGCGGCGTGTTGCTTGCCAGCCTCGGGTATGGGGCCGGTCACCGTGGTGTGCCGTTCGATCGCGCCGACAACGTCACCGTCGTGGAGTACGTGCCAAGTGCCGGGGCGGTCGCGTTCGGCGGCGAGCTCCCATCCGGTCCCGGCGTCCGGTTCGACGCGCGGGTCGAGGTTGATCCGCCGCACGTACGGCGAGTCCGCCTTCGCTCCATACAGCTCCGCAGCCTTCGGCAGGTCGAGTTTCAGCAACGGCCGTGGCTGCTTGCGCGTCGTGTATGCGGCGCTGAGGAACGCGGAGATCGCGTCCGCCGCAGCGTGCTTGGCCTCGTCGGCGACCGACGTGTACGTCTCCCGCGTCAGCGTCGAAGACGAGTGCCCGAGCATGTCCTGGACCACCTTCACATCGACTCCCGCGGTCAGCGCGTGGGTGGCGGCGCCGTGCCGCAGGTCGTGCAACCGGATCGGCGGCAGCTCCTCCTCCCGGGTCAACCGCTGGAACAAGTCCGTGACCGCGGCCGGGTGCAGCGGCGAGCCGCTGTCGTCGGTGAACACGTAGCCGGGTGTCGGTCCACTCCTTCCCGGCCGCGACCTGCCGGGTCTTCTGCCGTTGCCGGTGCACCCGCAACAAGTGCACCGAGTCCGCCGCCAGCGCAACATTGCGCTCCCCCGCATCGGACTTCGGCTTCCCGGTGGCAGTGTCCCACCCGAGTTGCACGATCTGCTCCCCGACGTGCAGCGTGCCAACTCCCATCCGCCCGGCGACCTGGTACCCGAGATCCAGGTCCGCCCAGCGCAACCCGACCACCTCCCCGCGCCGCAACCCCGTGACCGCCACGAGGTGGAACAGCGCGTACAGACCTTGGCCTTCGCGGCACGCGCGAGGAACCGCATCGTCTGCTCCGCCGTCCACACCATCACCGCCGACGGCACCTCACCCGTCCTCCGCCACACCGCGACACGCTCCCGCGTCCAGATCAACGGCCGCGGCTTCGACCCCGACACGAGCTTGGCCACGTTCACGGTCACGAGCTCCTGCGCCGCAGCATCCGTCAACGCGGACCGCAAGGTCGCGCGGATCCGCTGCCGCGACCCGGCATCCACCGGCCGCGCGAACGGCGGCAACTCCGCCAACCGCGCCCGGGCCGTCCGCGCGGCATCGAGATCGCGCGCGTGCCACGCGGCCCGCGCTGCGTGCTGCAAGGCCCGCCGTTGCGCGTTGTTCGCCGCGATCTCCTCGTTGCGGTCCTCGATCGCCGTGAACATCGCGTGCAGGTGCGCGACCCGCAGCCGGCCTAGACGGACGCATCCCAGGTGCGGGATCAGGTACAGCCGCAGATGGGATTCGTACGAGCGCCGCGTCGTCGGCCGCAGATCTTTCTTCCCCGCGAACCACTCGCGCAGCCACTGCTCCACCGTCACGATCTCGTCCACCGGCCGCGTCGACCGCAGGCGACGCCGGGTCTCGTCGTAGTCCGGCAACGGCTCCTTCGCCCGGATCGCCGCCTGCACCAGATCCGCGATCCGCAACCGCGTCGCGACCGGGTCGTCGGCCTGATCGGTGAGCGCCAGCAACCGCACTACCGCATCCATCACCTCCGCGGCCTTCGTCTCCGACGCGTACCCGCCCTGCCTCAGATGCCGCCGCTTCACCCCCGCCGGGGTCGGAACCTGGAACAGCCACCACCACGTGCCGTGCGTCGGCGACCAACTCCCGGACCTCCGGCGCAGCTTCGGACACGACGCCCCCAACTCACGACGCTTGACACGACCATCGGCATCCCGCACGGGGCTGCCGTCGGGATGGAGCAGCGGGGCTTTGCAGCCGCAGCGCTTGAACGTCGTACCGGACACGGGAAACCAACTCCTCATCCGTATGGGCGGATTCATGGGCTCATTAGCGCCAGCGGACCACCCGGACGGGCGGGATCCCCTGGTGCCGACGACGATCGATCGCTCTGCACCCGCCCCGGGTCAAGCCCCGGCAACCAGTACGGAGGATCTGCCGCCCCAAAACGACACCGCCGAGAGCACAGATTTCGGCACGCGCTGCGACTGACGCAGAACCGCCTACGAGCCACGCCGAGAAACACCCTGAACTCCCGGACAACTAAAGGATTTTCGCAACCACTTTGACCGGGAGGGCGCGGGCGCCGACAGCGCCCGCGACACGCCCCCAACACCGCCGCCCTGCCCCACACCCCACCCGCCGCCGACCAGGGCGCGACGCACCCCAACACGGCCGCACGGGCGCGCACCAGGGCGGGCGCAGCGACGTCTGACACGCCCCGACCCCAGCCCGCCGGGCCTGCGACGGCATCGTCGGGTTGCCGGGGCATCACTCTCCCCCGCGCTGCCACCAACCGCGCCGGGCCTGCGTCGACTGCCACACGGCCTGCCGCCAGCCGTACGCGCCAAGCCCCGCCAGTCGCCACCGGTACGGTGCCTCGCCCGTCACTGGCAGCCACAACGCGCGAGCCGGCGAACCTTCGCCGTCCCAGGCACCCGTCGCGAGCGGAACGTCACCGCCCGCGCGGCGGAAGGCGGCCCGCGCGTTCTGCTCCCGGCCCAGGCGGGTGAAGCAGAAGAGCACCAACGCCAGTAGCTCACCGAACCACTCGGGAAACAGCAATGCGTCGTCGCTCGTCCGGTTGAACAGGCCCGCGTAGCCGTCGACCTTCTCGGCCAAGCGCGCCAGCCGCTCGCTGCCCGTGTCGAACTCCAGCGCGAACGCGTACTCGTCGTCGCCTTCGCGCCAGATTCCCACTGCGTCCGGCCGCACGCGGACGTACTGGTCGCCGTCAGGCCGCAGCTGGCGCGCGGTCAGCCACCGCACAACCTCAGCCTCACCGCGCGAGGCGCGGGCCTCCGCGACGAGCCCGGTGTGAAAGCCGTTGACCCCGAGCAGATGCCCCAACCGCGACGTCGACGCCACACCCAACGCGCGGTCACGCCGCGCGCGCCGCACTGCCAGACGCACGTCCTCACCGGTGTCGACCGCGACCGTCGTCGCACCGGTCGCGGTCAACACGAAGTGCAGCGGACGCGAACCACGGTCCACACGCGGACGGAAGCTGTCGACCACGCCCACCTTGACGAGCTTCTGCATCCGATGCCGCGCCGTGATGCCGCTATCAAAGGCCAGCTCTGTGATCTGATGCGTCGTCAACACACGGTGCGTGGACAGCGTCCGGAGGATCAGACGGTCGCAATCAGTCAACTGCGCAGCAACGGCCTGGATACGACGCCAGGAGACCTCGTCACCCGACATGGCACACCGCCAGAGACACAGACCGCGCCTGCACGCCCCGCCCCTCGCCCCGCAGATTGGGGTGGGCAGGGACAACTACTCCAATCAGTACGTAACACCATCGTCCGCCCGATCGCGCGCTGACCAGCAGCGCCGCCGCGCACACCCCCGGACGATGAGGACGTCCACCCCACCGTCCGAACGACCGTCCACCCATCCGTATCGCCGGCATCGTCGCCTCCGTCCGTGAAGAACTCCTCACCCCTTACGGAGGATCCGCACGCCCAAAACGACAGCCGCACACGAAGACGGCATCAACCTGTGACACACGGCATCTCACTCACCAGCCGACCGCCGACCGCGATCGGCACACCGCCGCACACGCAACGACCTTCCACGCGCCGGACGCAACGGCCCTCAACAAGACGACCCGCACACGGCAAGCGAGGCAGAAGTACGGCGCGGCTTCGCCACCGGCCCGCCACCGGCGAGCAAGTGGCAAGCAGGTGGCAGATCTGCCCCTGACCTGCGGGTTCGCTGTCGAGGAGCCCGGGGCTCTAGTTGGTCGGGGGCTGGGGACCAAGAGGGCGTGGCGGCGTCGGGACCGCGCGCGCCGGCGTCACTGGTGACGGAGACGACCCCGCAGCAGGGATGTCGGAGGTGCCGCGCAGCACGCGATGGACGACGTGCCGCAGGCTAAACATCCGGGTCCCGCTACGTCCATTCGCCGACCAAGACCCGCCCACGCTGCCCGAACTGGCCGAAGGAGTCTTCCTGGCCTCGCGCTCCGCCAGCGGCGACGCGCGCCGAGAGGCTCCGGCGCTGCGCCCTGCGACATTCGTTCTCGTTGCCGCACCACGCCGCACGGCGTCTTCGCGGGCGTCGGCACAGCACAATTCGGCGGGCCAGAACGCGTGGAAGGTCGACGCGGTGCTGCGGCCACGAGCTGGGATCACGTCCCGCCACGGGCCACGCGCTGCCGCTGGGGATCGCCTCACCACCGCGTTGAACTGCCGTCGCGGCTCAGGGATTACCCGCTTACCCAGAGGCAGATTCGGCTCGACCAACACCCACTCGGCGACGGCGGCTACCGCGGCACCGGCGTCTTGGTGCCCCACCGACGCGAACGAGGCCAAGACGAACTCCCCGACCGGAAACACGACCACAACGCTTCCCACCGCCGTGTCCGCGCCCGCGTCGAACACGTCTTCGCCCGCATGAAGACCTGGAAGATCCTCCGCGACTGCCGACTCAAAGGCGCCGGAGTCCACCACGCCATGCTCGGCATCGCCCGCCTGCACAACCTCACCCTCGCCGGCTGACCCGGCGAAGAACCCCGATCCACACGCCCCAAGATCAATTGCGGGACAAGCCTTAGAAGCAGGACGCAGAAAGCGGCTCTGACCTGCGGAAACGCCAAACCGCTGCTGGAGTACTAAGCCACCTTTCCACGACGAACAGGCAGGCACCCAGCGCGCTCTGGGAGTGCAAAAGTCCCGACAGTAGAGCCGGGTTCACCGGCGACTCGAACACTCCTGCCACTTCAAGGAAGCCAGAGTGTCGCGCCCAGCTTGTCGAGCTCGCTGCGCCGAGCTACGTAGTTCGGCATGGCACGAGCGACCACGGCCCAGAACTCCTTGGAATGATCGCTCCTGTGCAGGTGGGCGAGTTCGTGTACCAGGACGTAATCGATCAAACTCGCTGGCAGTTGCATCACTGCCCAATGAAGGTTCACTCTGCCGTCGTGGTGGCACGACCCCCATCGGTATCCAAGTCGCCGCACAGAAATGTCCTGCACTGGCGCCCGCATTCGCTGTATCCATGGTTTAGCTCGAGCGGGGAGCCAGGCGCGACCACGTTTACAATACCAGGCGATGAGTTCGTCTTCGGCGCGGTCAAGGCGGTCCCGGCGCATCAAGAATCGCCCGCGTACGAGGCTCACCGGTACCGGAGCCTCATCAACCAGCTTCAACCGGAAGCTGCGACCCAAGTAGTGGAACCCCTCACCGGTCACGAACTCCTTCAACGGCCGGATGGCTGCGTCCTCCGAACGTACGTCCAGTTGGTTGTAGATCCAACGCCGTCGGCCTTTGACAGCGGAGATCAACTCCGCGACATCGATCCCTGCCGGAACAGTCGCCGTAACGCGTGCGTCACGCTCAACCGTCAATCGCATGCTCTGGCGATCCGGCACCACGACGACATCGATATCGAGGCGCCCGACCTGCAGCGGGCCAGCGCGAACTGGGCCCAGCCGCTCGGCTGCAGTGAGTGCTCCCACGTCAGTCGGACCTCTGAAGTGAATGACGGTGGTGGCCCAGGATGTCCAACAAACTGTCCGCGAGGTGGTCAACATGCGAAGGTTCTGCCGCATGAAGGTCAATCAGTACGCGGAACACCGCCGCGCGCAGATCCCCCTGGGCAACTGGATTGAACCAAAAATTCTTCTTTCGCACATGCTTCGTCGCTTCGTCTTCGATCCTGTCCGCGGCAGCGATGAGACGGTCATGCACCTCGTCTGTCAGGACACCATCGGTGACGAGCTCTGACACCATCTCGCCGTACAACGCACGCTCCAACGGGGACCACGCCGCGAGCCTCATATCCCCGTGATCGCTCGTTCCTTCGTGAACAGCGATGACCTTGCCCGTCAAATCCTTGAAGAGGAGCACCAGCTGCTCCCACTGGTCGGCGTAGTCCCGAAGGACCTCCTCCAGCCGCTCACGCAGCTTGGTGTATTCCGCCGGGTCCTCTCCGAGGTGAACTTCGATGTGGCGCCGGATGGCGTGTTCCATTGTCGATGCCTGCGCCTTCGCGCCGCGCAACGCTTCGACCTTGTCGCTGAAGTCTGAGGCGGTGAGCTGACGAGGCGGTATCACCTGTTTCACACCGAGAGCGGTGATGTGCTGATCGATCAGTTCGCGGACCTTCTCGCCGTAAAGGGAGGCGTCGAAGTCACCGCTGTCTTGGTAGCGTGCACGTGCCCACGTGCTGATGAGCGAGTACAGGCGGGCGTCGGCGAGATAGTCCTTCGCTTCCCGCCGTGGCATCACGGTCTCGACGGTAGTGAGGAACATACGCAGGGCACTGTCAAACCGGCTACGCAGTTCATCGTCCACGAGGACCTGGACGCACTCCTCGACGACCTGCTTGTCGCCGATCGGGGTGACTCCGCGCTCCATGAACAGCATCCTCAGGCGATTGCGTCGAGGCTCCAGTCTGGCGATCTCAGCACTGAAGTCGGTTGGCACTCCTTCAGCGTCTTCGGACGCGTACGCGTCCATGGCTGCCTGAAGGTGCTGGGAGATGCCGGCGTAGTCCACGACGAACCCAGCCGTCTTGCCGTGCGCGGTGCGATTAACCCTGGCAATGGCCTGCAACAGGTCCGCTTCCTTGATCCGACGATCCAGGTACATCACCTGTTCGATCGGAGCATCAAACCCGGTCAGCAGCATGGTCCGCACGATCAGGAAAGCGACGGGCTTCTCACCCTTGGCCGACCTGTCAGGGAACGCTTTGAGGAACCTCTCGACGACGTCCTCGTGGCCCTTCTCGTCAGTCCACTGAGCTGTGTCGTCATCGTCATTGTTGTCACCGGAGATGACTGGCACGAAGTCGATCGCCTTGAGCAGCTCCAACTGCCGGTACGCCGCAACTGCGATCGCCTGCTTGCCCGTAAGCCGTTCAGCAGGCTTGTCCCGGACTGTCGACGACAATTTCTCAGCCTCGGCTACCAGTTCATCGCGGGCCTGGAGCAGCGCATCGCGGTAGCGCACTGCGACCTTGCGGGAGTGCGCGACGACTTGGCCTTTGAAGCCGTTGGGCATCACGTTGGAGACGTAGTGTGCCAACATGTCCCGGGCCTTCTTCAGGATCAGGCTGTCGGCGCTGAGCACATCATTGGTTGTGGCGTACCGCTGTTGAAGCTTCTCATACTCCTCGTCGGTCAGTTCAGGGAAGAACGTGGCGAACGCATCATCGAGGTCCTCAGCATCGGTAATGGCGGCCTCTGCGATCCGCCCCTCGTAGATTATCGGGACGATCGCACCGTCTTCCTCGGCATCTGCGAGTCGATACTGATCGATGAACGTGCCAAAGATGCCCGTGGTGCGATTCTTCGCGCGCATGATGATCGGCGTCCCGGTGAAGCCGATCCGGACAGCGTTGGGGAGGGACGCCATCAGATTTTGGTGCAACTTCGAACCGTGGGACCGGTGGGCCTCGTCCACGAGGATCAGCAACGACTCACTGTCGTTGAGCTGTCCCCAGCCAACAGCACGGTCATGAGTGAGGATGTCCGCGGCGGCGGCTTGCTTCACCTTGGCGGCGTCAATCTGCTTCTGCAACATCACGAACGCTAGACCAGCGCCCTGCCTGCGCAACGCTGCGGGCACGCCAGCCGAGCGCTTCACCACATGAGGCTTTTCGCCGGTGAGCTCTGTCGTCTTTGACAGCTGCCTCTGCAGCTGAGTGCGGTCGGTGACAAGTACGATCTTGAACTGGCTCAGCCCAGACGTCGACCTCATCTTGCGCACAAGGAACACCATGGTCAGCGACTTGCCGGATCCCTGGGTGTGCCAGATGATCCCGCCCCGCTGATCGTCCTTGCCATCCTCTTGCTTGGTCTTGCCGGTGAGCAGACGACGAACGGCACGACTTACGGCACGGTACTGCTGGTACCTGGGCGCGATCTTCACCCTGCGGGTGCCCCCGTCGTCAGAGGCAACATCCATGAAGACGACGAAGTTCTTCACCACGTCCAGCAACTGGCTCGGGCGCAGCACGCCTGCAGCGAGGATCTCCTGCGCCCACAGCGCCCCTTCCCCCTTGCCAAGCTCCACTGCAAGATTCGCTTTGGTCAGCGGGTACGGGTCTCGCCAGACGGTGTAGTGCTCAGGGCGTGAGGTGTAGGTGCCGAGCATGGCTCTGTCACCAGTAGTCGCGACCGTGAGCTGGACAGTCCCGAAGAGCCGTTCACTGCCCTCGGCGTGGCTTCCTTCTCCCCGCTGGTTCGCGTAACGGCGCAGCTGGTCGATCGCATTTGAGACCGAGCCGCCATGCATGACTGGCTTCTTGCACTCAATGACAACCATCGGGATGCCATTCACGAACAAGACTAAGTCCGGGACAACCGATTTCTGACCGGAGGTGCCCGGCACATCCATGCGGAACTGCGAGACGACAAGGAAGTCGTTCCGCTCTGGGCGCACCCAGTCGATGTACTGCACCCGCTGATCACGGCCAGCATCCCAGCTGGCAAGCCCCTCGACGGTGGTTCCGCTCAGTAGGAGATCTGTCAGCAAGGTGTTGGCTTCGAGGAGAGTAGTCGGCGGCAGTCTCGTCAGCGCGTTCACCACATGGGACAGACGAGCATCGTCCAGCCACGCGTTACCGTCGGCGTCCAAGTTCAGCTCCCGCAGCTTGCGCCGCAGGACCTGCTCGAGCGCTGGCTCTGAGAAGGAGCTCCTGAGGGACGCCGCCGGGTTCGTTGGTCTCACCGCACCGGGCGTACTGCCCCGCACGTGCCGCCAGCCCATGGCGACCAGCTGTGCGATGAGCGGCTCCTGCACAAGGACGTGCTCGAGGCCCGCCTCCGACACGATGTTCTCCTCCCCCACAGGTCACACAAGTGCAGCGACGCTACCGTCCGGCTCCGACATCCACGCGGACTCGACCCGCGAGCAGATCATCCACGAGAGACCTCTTGAGGCTCCTGAGCTTCGAGATTACGGCTTGCTCCACAGCTGAACGACGTGTCGAGGCATCCATCAAGCGGACCAACATCTCTTGGTCAGTTCGCTCACGGGCGATAGGGACGGTCAGATCACGCAGCTGGTCCAAGGTAATCTCGGAAAATGTCGTCCCCTTCACGGCAGCTGCAAACTGCTCTTGTGCTCGCTTGCTCCGGAGTGCCCACAGAAGATACCCAGGAGCCAAAGCGTCAGACGGTGCAACCCTCGCAGTACCACGGGTAAGATTTACACCGTCGAGTTCTGGGGTCACCATCATCACCTTTCCGACGGTTGCTCGAATAGTCACCACCAAGTCGCCAGCAACTACTCGGGTACGTGCGTACGATTGTGAAATCTCCGGCGAGGTCTTAAGTAGGGAATCAGGATCAATAATATCGCCAGACATATCTCCAGTCCTGATGTACGGGACGCCATCTTCTACATGCGGGCCGGCTTGCACAATTCCGTATCCAATAGGAATCCCTGGCCGCACGCAGTCGCGCAATTGGACGTAGTCATGTCGCATGCGTGACAGCGCCACCGATACCAGGTCAGATGTTGCCTGTCTTTGCTTCAGCTCAACCATTTCAGCATCAAGGATGCTCCGGTCGACCGCGTCAAGGGCCTCCGCGATGCAGCGTTGCTCCTCCGGCTCAGGGAGGTTAATTTCAAGCGAGAAGAAGTCGTCGACCTTTACATTTAGAAGCCCGTGGTTCCGAGCACCCTCCTTCGCGATGCGCAAGATCGAATCATTCATGATTCCGGACTCGAAGTAGTGAGAAATAAACCCAGGATCTGCGCCCTCGCCATTCACTCGGAAACAGATATACAGAGGCGATACCACGCCAGCCTCATATCGTTCCAAGCGTCGGACAACGCCTGCAGGGTACCCTGCGGAATAGCTCTTGTTATACGCGAAGTCCCCGCGCTCAAGGCGATAGTACTGAGAGAGGTCCGAGCTGGCGACTTGGCGGTTAAAGAATTCTTGTTGACTCACAAGTCCATGCTTAGCTGAGATCGTGAGAACGTTTCGGTTGTCGCTCAGGTTTCGCACGGTAATTCGCGAAGCAATGTCCCCCAGACTGCGACGAACCCACCCATCTCGCGTCCCGATATCCTGTCCTTCACGCATAGCCCAGCTCCTTCAGGACCGCGTCCAACTCCTCGGCTGCACGATCGCGCTGCTGCTCCAAAGCAGACAGAGTCACCGCATATTTCTTGCCCCAATGCTGATACGCCGCGATCAATTCTTGGCGTCCTGCCGTCACGATTCGATCCATTCTTGCCCGCAGATCATCTTCCAGGAATTTTAGGACTGTCGCCTGGGCCTCCTCGGCAGAGAGCACTGCCGTGGCCTTCTTCAATTCCTCGACAAATACCGCCCGGAGTCGACTCACCTCACCCTTGGCCGATTTCAAAACTTCCCTAAGTTTACGCAACTCGATTGCGCTGAGGACTTCATCCGGCTCATCATCCGGTTCGGCACCTAGAGTCTTCGTGGGCACGCCAGCCTTGATCTTGCCATCCAGTTCAGCCACGAGTGATTCCGCACTCTCGAGTTGTCCTACATATTCGGGGATCAGCGCAGGCACGATCCGGTGCCGCCTGGCCTTGCGCTGGTCACCCCGCAGTCTGGCAAGCGTCTTCGTGTCGGCATCTTCCGGCTCCTCGAACGCCGACTCAATGTTGGCGACCCAGCGTTGGATCACCCCTTGGAACCCATGTCCAACAAGGCTCTTTAGGTCGTACTGCACGTCGAACCACCATGCTGCGATGACGCCAGCGAGTTGGAAGCGGTTGAGCAGGCCCACAGGCAGCAGGTCCCGTGTGAAGGTAGTTAGAAGTTCCTCACGCGTCCTCATCAGCTCGCCGCTCTTATCTGGGGTAAGAGCGGGATTGATCCCTAGTTCGACAATGTGCGCCACGTGCGCGTCCCACCACTGGCCATATACCAAGTTAAGCCTGCTCTCGCACGGCTGTGCCAGAGCGGGGATTTCCGCCAAAACCGCCTCGTATCCAACTTGAGGAAAATCGAGGTAGTCCGCATCTCGAATGTCAAAAAGGGCAGCTACATCTACGCCGTATGCCTCGAAGGATCCAGACTTTGCCGAGACCTCTGACTTCGGAACACCTCCGTGAAGATGAGCCCGAAGATCATGGGAATCGGGCGTCGGCGTGTTGTCAACATAACGGCGAATATTCAGGTTGTAGTCGTTCTCTTTCAATTCCTGGATTGAGACAACGCGAGCGAACCTGTCGATGTGCCTCCGCTCTCGGAACGCGGTGACGATCTTTTCATCGTGCTCTGGATCAACCATGTTCTGGGCACGCGCCGCAGAAAATTCACGGTCGGCATTAATGAAGAGCACGCCGTCCCGCTTTCCTGTCGGCAGTCCATTCGAGCCGCGAAGTATCAGAATGCAGGCCGGGATGCCCGTGCCGTAGAAGATGTTCGGTCCAACGCCAATCACCGCCTCCAGGCGGCGATTCTCGATCATCCGCTCACGGATCTTGGCTTCTTCACCCATACGGAACAGCACACCATGGGGCATAACGGAGGCCGCCACGCCATCCGGCTCCAGCACAGCGAGTACGTGCTGGATAAACATAAGGTCGGCCTTCTTACCTGACTCCGTGACCCAGCCGTATTCCATGCGCTCAGGGTGAGACATTCCCTTACGCTTGTAGTTTTGAGCGAACGGCGGGTTGGTAAGAACACGATCGAACCGAAGAAGTTCGCCCTGGGCGTCCTCGTGCTTCGGGTCTGCGAGGGTGTCCCCGTGTTCGATACCCTCGCCTGTGACACCGTGCAGCAGCATGTTCATTCGAGCCATAGCCCAGGCGCTTCCGTTCTCCTCTTGGCCGTATACGGCAAGCGTCGAAGCGTCGTGCCCGTGCTCTTCGACGTACTCTTTGGCGAGGATGAGCATGCCGCCGGAACCGCAGCACGGGTCATAAACCGAGTGGCCCTCCTGCGGCTCCACGAGACGGACCATCATGCGAATCACCGAGCGAGGAGTGTAGAACTGCCCTCCTTTCTTGCCGCCCTCGTCGGCGAACTCGCCGATCAGATACTCATATGCGTGTCCCAGGAGATCAGGGAACTCAAAGTCCTCGTTACGCAGGCGATAACGCCCGAAGTGATCGATCAAGTCCCGAACGGCGGTGGCGCTCAAGGGGGAGTTGCCGACCTTGCGGGTGAAGTCGATGTGGTCCAGCACTCCACCGAGAGCGAGGGAATTGTGTTCCTCGAGCTCCCCAAGCGCTTTATTGAGCAGGTCCCCCGGATTGGCCTCACGCGCGTGGTCGGCGATGTAGGACCAGCGTGCGCGCTCGGGCACGTAAAACTCGTTGCTCGCGTAGTAGCTCTTCGCCTCCGCGACAGCCTCGGCTCGACTCTGGGAGTCGCCGGCGCGCAGCCGCTGCTCAATGACCCGCCCGCGTACGTCATCGAACTGGTCGGACGCACGCTTCAGGAACAGCATCCCGAAGATGTACTCCTGGTACTGCGCGGCATCCATCTTGCCCCGCAAGATGTCCGCCGCCGCGAACAGATGCCGTTCCAACTGGGGCAGGGTCAGCCGTGCCACCCGCGCCTCCTTCTCGTTGTCCGCGGCGCACCGACCGAACGCCACCTGGCTGTTGGTCTTTGCACGCTCTCAGTTGCCACTACCGTCTCACCGCATCGCACTCACGACACCGGGACACATCTTGCCGCAACGCGTCGGTCCAGTTCGCCACAGCTGGATGCAGGATGGCCCGCCTACCCAGCCCCGCAATAGCCGCGAGCTTCTGCGGCCCAGCCTGCCGCTGCGCAGCAGCCCGAGCCGACTCCGGCGCGGGCTGTCGGAATGGTCATACAAGACGGTTGCGATCGCTGCACATGACACTTGGGGTTGCGCGAGAGGGTTTCGAAACTGGCGGTCTTTGTCGGTCCTCCACAACAGCGCGCGGCACCAGAGCAGCCGTGCGTGGGCGCCGTCTCAGCCGCTCGTGCACCGCCACTGCACCCATGGGAACGCATCGGCCACGCGCGACGAGACCTGCGACTCGGCTCGACCATGCACGAGAGAGCCGTAGCTAAGGAGAACGAGAAAGCCCAGGTCACAGCGACTGTGACCTCGGCTCCGAGAGAGCCACTTAGTACTCATGCAGCGGTTCGGCGTTTCCGTCGACCGGATGACACTCCGCCCATGCTCAGGCATCCGGGACTCCAGCCCCGCTAGGCTTCGGGAGCATCTGCCGTACCGCCCAGAAGCTGGCCCGGGGGAACAAGACGCTCAAACGCTTCAACACCACCGACGTGCCACTCGAGTTCGGGCTGCTTACCGCTGAGGTCGGCGAAGCGTTCACCGCATGGCGCAAGAACCTCCCCGACCTCGGAGAAGAACTCGCCGACGTCTGCCTCTACCTTGCCGCGCTCGCCCAGATGACCGGGCTCGACCTCGACCACGAGTCGCTTCCAAGATCGAGAAGAACACCCGGCGCACATACGAGCGCAACGAACACCGCGTGCCCATCCGCGCCAGCGACGACTGATCGCGACACACATCCACAGCCGGGCGCGCCGCCCAACCTTTCCGCCAGCAGACCACTTGTCCTTCGGCTCCGGGTGGTGGGAGCGTAGTGGGAGCCGCGGTTCGGGAACGCCGCGCGTACGTGTGATGCTCTCCCGCGTCTGTTGCCGCCCATATCGGAGCAAGATGCGTCCGGCGGCCCCGAACTCGGCACCAACTATACGTATGGAGCTGACTCTTAATCAGCGGGTCCGGGGTTCGAGTCCCTGGCGGCGCACCTTGCGAAACGGCGATGGGGCCCTCGGTTCACCGAGGGCCCCATCGCCGTTTTGTCGTCGTTGTGGGGGCGTGGCATGAGCCAGCGAGCGGCCGTCTGCCGCCGTCGCAGGTGAGCGACAACCAGCAGTACTTCTCCGCCTCGGAATCGGCCGAGGCTGTGCCTCTGGTTCCTCCTTGGGACAAGAACATGCGGACCGGTCATCCAGCCCATGGGATCGCCTTTGCCGCCGAGACCGTCAGATGCCGACAACGAATGCGCTCGTCCAGCCACTTGGCGGTCGACGGGCTGCCGAGCGTGCGCAACAGATCTCGACACTGGCGCACCCCGCGGCCCACCCGCTTCGTCGGAACCAATGTGATCAAGTGGTTGTCAACAGCCAACGGTTGATCACCCAACACCAGAACTCCCGCGCCACGCGGACGTCCGCCGACGCCCTGTCCTGGACGAGAGGTGCGGCGTACCACCACGAACGGGGGCGTTAGAAGTTTCCCGTTGAATCGACGCGTACGCTCAGGCATTCCCATCGAATCCGAGGGAGGGAGTTGGCGTGCAGTCAGATACGGCACCAGGGGACCCTCTCGCACGTCACGATTGTCGACGACGGGTCCGACGGACACGGTAAATGAATCGCCGACGGTCGCAGTACCCTCGTCTCCCGCTGCACCGGTCTGCCATCCGGCATCACGCGACACGACCGCACCAGTACGACGAACCGCCGTCATCGTGAAGACATCGATGTCCGTGTAGTCATCGAACTGCCCGTTCGAACGGATCCCTTCCACAGACACGCGCTCGTCGATGTAGGCACGCCAGGCTCGGTATCTGCTGCCGCTGCGAAGCACATCGGGGAGTACGGCAGTCATCCGTCCTCGTCGGCCGAGCACATCCACCGCCGCCGCAGTGAACAGTGCGGCCGAAGACGTCCTACCAGTTGACCAAGAACAGGCAGCGGGTGCGGCAGCGGGCCCATACGGAGGATTGAGCAGCAGGTGGACCGCCCGTCCGGGGCGCGCCCCGGCTGCCATCCGCAGCTCAGTCAAGCCGTCGCCCTGTGTCAGTCCAGGGAACGCGCGCGCCACTTGGGCCGCGGACAGACCCCCAAGCTGACCACGTTCACGATGCCGATACAGAACGAGTAGCAGAAGACGGAGCCGAGCAGCATCAATAAACGGCTGATGCAGATCGGTTCCTCTGAGTCGGGAAGCCCACCTGTGCACCGTCAGCGCTGGGCTTTCGGCCAACGGCAGCCCGCCGGCCGCAGAGAGCAACAGGTCACCGGCGCCGCACGTGGGGTCCCAAAAGAGTTCCTGTCCATCATGTTCCGACCGCATAAGAGTGTCGAATTCGCGTCGAATCAGTCCTGCGGTGAAAAAGCATCCAATCGCACGGCGCGTTTCGCGAGGCACCAGACGACGTGCCTCGGATGCGGCCTGCCCGTTGAGCGCATGGTGCACGTCGTCTTCGATACGTGACCAGCGATCCGACGCGGCGTCTTCGACGAGCTGCGACAGCCCGAACACGAACTCCGCGTACTTTGCGGTCCCCACCCTCAGTCCCCTGTCCCCAGGTGCGATCCGGCAACATTCACGCCGTCGATCTTCGTGCATCGCATTCTGCAGCATCCAGGGGCCGTGATACACCGCGGTCGGCAATACAGGCTGTCCGAGGTCAGTAGCCCGGGGCGTCACCCACGCGCGGCATCGGCAGGACGGGCGTCCGACACATCGGCGCGTTCACGTGCTGCGAGACGAACAACGCGTGTTCCGGCAGAAGGGGTTCGAACTCCAGTCCCGCGTCGGTCTTGGTCACTGTCAGACTCCCGACACAACAACGGCCTTTGCTGCGACCCGCTGCCTCCCCGGCAGCCAAGTGGTCGTCGGGCAGGGGTCCGGCGAGGCTGTGGCAGTGCCGTGACACCTGTGTACAGGCGATGTGGGCATGCGGGGCGGCCTTGCGTACCGCTGCAACCACGTCAGGATGCGGATTGTTGGTACGCCCGCCGCTGAGAATGGAGAAGACCACCACCTTCGGCGCGACCAGTTGCGTCATTCGTTCGGCGAAGCGTGCCGGGTCGGCGTGACCCGGACGACCTCCATGATGCGGAAACACCAGGACGGGTGCCGACAAGTCGCTCTCGACCTCCTCAAGCGCCCGCAACGCAACGGCGTCGATGTCGGCGGCAAGGAGCACGGCCGGAACCTTGTCCAAGTGCACCTTGACCACGACCGAGACTGTGTTGGCCGTGAGGCGCCCCAACGTCCGATGGCGTTTGGTCGGTCCGGTGCCAGCCATGACGATGCTCGGATGTACGACTTCCAGCCAGGCCCGCCCGTTGTGCAGTTCCTGACCGATCTCGGTATGGATGGCCTGGTGGCCGTCCAGACCCCCCATGCGCTTGCGTGTGTAAATCGCGCGGTGAAGCCTCTCCCAGACCGCCGTGTTCTTGTCGCCGTCCGCGTTGTACCAGACCGTGCCGATGGTCCGAGCATCATCCACGATCACGTTGCCCGCCCCGCCAGCGTGGTCACTGTCGGAATGTGAGACGACTAGGTGCTCGATTCTAATGCAACCCAGGCGCTGGAGCTCGGACTTGACCAGATCGCCCGGCGCCACATCCACGACCGAACACGTCGTCCCATCCCAGATCACCGCGCTGTTGCCGTGCCCGACATCCAGGATCCTCATCCCCAGCCCACTCGTCCCGGGCATCGCAGATGGGGGTCGAACTCCAGTCATGAGGTGAACCAGTCCTCCGGCAGATCGGGAGCGATGGTGATGTCACGGTAGTAGAGGTCGTCGGGACGCTTCGCGTTGCAATTGACCTTCGCTTCCAGCCAACGGCCCTCCAACTGAGCAGCGTTCAGGCCGGTGGCTGCCAGGGCCGGCTCCAGTGGCATCCAAACGCTCTTCTGCATGTGCCAACCCACCACGACGACTCGGGCACGCTTCACTTCGCCGGTGGTGAAGACTTCGAGCACCTCGATCGGAGTCAGGAAACAGCGGCGCTCCTCGCTGAAGTCTCCGCGTAGTTCGCGGACGGTGTAGTCGAGGGCCGGCACGATGCCGTCGGTCAGTTCCGGCTTGTCGACGACGGCCGGGATGCCGGACAACCATCGACTGATCGATCCGGTCTGATCGGTACCGCGATGACTCGTAAGCAGCACAGCCGGTAACGGTCGGTCTGTGCGCTGGTTTGCACGACTGACCAACTCCGCTCCGGTGAATCCGAATCGCCGATCGCGGCTGAGCACGTGGTCGCAGACCAAGGCGTCATAGCCCGCGCAGACGTCGGCCAAGAAGGAATCCACACTCAGTCCGGCCGCGTTGTCACTGAGCGAATCGGCTCTGAAGTCGGCGTCCCGCAAAGTGCCGGCTGCAGCCTCGGCATCCTCGACGTCGTCGTCGAGAACAAGGATCCGGGCCCCTGGGTCGAGTGTGGCTACACCCATGTGATCCCCCGGTCAGGTGTCGGTATCCACCACGTCGGTGGCAGGCAGCTCGATCAGGATACTGGCTCCACCCAACTCCCCTGTCTCTTCCGCTATATGGCTCCCATTGAGATCGGCGACGATGTCCCGAACGATCGTGAGACCAAGTCCGGTCCCGTTGTCCCGCGTGGTTCGGCCGGGCTGCCAGATCTCGTGGACCTTCAGGCCTCGAATGCCGGGCCCGCTGTCGTGTACGGACAGTGCCACGACGGCGCCCTCTCGGCGAGTGCTGATCCGGATGATCCGATCCCGATCACTTTCATCCTCACGAGTGAACGCGTGCGCAGCATTGGCAAGCAGGTTTGACACGATGGATTCGACGTCCGCAACCGTCGTGCGCACTGCGGACTGCCGGGCATCCAAGTCGAGTTGTACATCGATCCGCCCCAGGCGCAGATACGGCATGAACAGTTGCACGGTCTCCCGGCAGGCGACATCGACGTCGACATCCTCCGCACGACGCTTACGCTTGGCCAGCAAGTCCAATGGCAGGCGGGCAAAGGTGTTGACGGTTTCGGCGCTACTGATCGAGCTCTCGATTGGGTTCGCGAATCCGGCCTCGTAGTCTTCGCCGGTGATCACACGCTGAAGCCGCGTTCGCACGGACTTGAGGAGGGTAACGATGCGAGCCGCGGGCTTGATGGACTCGTGGGCGAACACCGCAGTGCTGGTGCCAACCGTCGCCAAAGTCCGGTAGAGAAGTAGGTCTTCGCGCAGCGCCTGGATCTCCTCCTGCTTGGTCGCAACCAAGTCACGAGCGGCGATCTTGATGCGAGCTACGTCGGAAGGTGCGGCTTCGTTGTCGAAGAGTGTCGGAGCGCGGTCGGAGGCCGCTTCGAGGACTCGGTTCAGCTCCTCTTCCGCCGCCTCGGCCTTGTCCCGGGTCTTGCGCACCTTCCCGACACGGCGAGCCTCCCGTCTGTCGAGCCGTTTCTCGGCCGCCCAGTCCAAAGCATGTCGTGCAAACGCCTGTAGTTCGAGGAAGGCAACGTCGTCGACGAAGCCGCTCCGATCCGTCTTCGGCCGCAAGACGTCACCAGGGTCCTCGACCCAGATTCCACCAAAAGAGTTGTTTGTCGAAGGACGCCCCTCGGGACTGCCCGCCCTTCGGACGTTGATGGCAAGCCAGTCGTCGCCGCGATCCCCATACGGCTGCACCCGAAGGCCCCGATGGAACAGGTGAATTCCGCCCACTTGCTTCAACCAGGACTTCAGTCCCTCGGTGTCCTGCTGCACATGGCGAAGCTCGGCTGACGCCCCAGGGTTGAGGTTGAACGTCCAAACCTCCAGGAATGCTGCAGGCGCCTGGAACTGAAGGACAGGGGGCTTGCCGCGTGCATCCTGTGTACGACCGCGTCCCACGTCGGAGTGATCGCCCTGATACTCGGGCTCGCCACGCCAGTTGTAGAGTACCGCCCTGGCCTGGCCGTTCTCATCAAGCTCGGCGACCAGGCGAAACTCGACCGCCTCGGTGAACTGCTCCCAGGGACTCATCACATCGCGCTCAAGAGCGGCGAACCCCGGGGCGTCACAGGTGATACGGAACGTGGTGGCACGCGTCGGCGGCCCGCTCACCAGAAGCAGTCCCCTCGCCAAACGGGACGCGTGCGCTTCGGCGAATCCCTTACGCAGGTCATGTACAACGATTTCAGTGCCGGGCGCCTCTGTCGTTTCGGTGCGCCGTACCTCGTGAAGCACGTCCTCGACTGCTTGGGCCTTGTCGATGCGGTCCCAGTCGATGTCCAGGGCGTATTCGGCACCGGGTTCCGAACACGGCTTGGTGCGGACGGACACACGGTGCCCCAGGCGCAGCGCCGAGATTCGGCCCAAGCCTTTCTCCCCGACCTTCCGCCGCCCCGACCGCGTGTACCGCGCACCATCGTGCGTCTTGCCGGAACTCCCGATCAACAGGAAGCTCGAGGCCAGATCCTCGGCAGTCATTCCGTCGCCGTCATCGACCACACGGAGGCAGCCGCCTGGCTCGCCAGCGTCGGCAAGGCGGATGTGGCAGTTCCTTGCATCCGCGTCGTATGCATTGCGGACCAGTTCCATGACCCCGTAGTCCGGGTGCTGGACGAGTTCTTCACCGATGCGCCGCAGGATCTGCGGAGAGAATCGCAGCGAGTGCCCCATGAGTGCGACTCCTCTTCCTCCGGAGGCCGCGCGTCGTTCCGGCCCTGTCCATGGTCTGCCGGACCAGGGTAGTCGGATCGCGGAACCGGTCCTCCAGAATCCAAGATTCCACTGCCCATGCCCACGCATCGGTCAACCGCGTCGGTGTGGCGGGACACATCCGGGGGCATCGCCACGACCGGAACGCCACGGGAACATTTGTTCGTCTCGGTGAATACGGCACCGCATGGACAGGGGTGGACCCCGGCCGGCGCGGTCCATAGCCTGGACGGGTTGGTTGATGATCTTCGATTGCGTTGTGGGACAAGGGGATTCGATGACCGCCCTGGATGTGCCAGACATACTTTCGCCCGAGTTCGCGGCCGATCCGTATCCGCTCTACCGGAGCATGCGTGACGAACACCCGTTGTTGTGGCACGAAGGCATGCAGAGTTGGATCATCTCGCGCTATGCGGACCTGGAACGGGCTTTCAAGGAACCGGTGTTCACCACCGACAACTACGACTGGCAGTTGGAGCCCGTACACGGGCGGACCATCCTGCAGATGAGCGGGCGCGAACACTCGGTGCGGCGCGCGCTGGTGGCGCCCGCCTTTCGCGGCAACACCCTCCAGGAAACGTTCATGCCGGTGATCGAACGCAACGCCCGGCGGCTCGTGGACACCTTCCGCGAGCGCGGTTCGGTGGACCTCGTGCCGGAGTTCGCCCAGCGCTTCCCGGTCGATGTGATCGCCGACATGCTCGGCCTGGACCAGGCGGACCACGAGCGCTTCCGCGGCTGGTACACGGCGGTCATCGCGTTCCTGGGCAACCTGAGCCAGGACCCCGACGTGGCCGCGGCCGGGCTGCGCACGCGCGAGGAGTTCGCCGCGTACCTGCTGCCGCTGATCGCCGAGCGGCGCGCGAACCCGGGGAGCGACCTGCTGTCCACGCTGTGCCTGGCCGAGATCGACGGCACCCGGATGAGCGACGAGGACATCAAGGCGTTCTGCAGCCTGCTCCTGGCCGCCGGCGGCGAAACGACGGATAAGGCGATCGCGAGCCTGTTCAAGAACCTGCTCGAACACCCCGAGCAACTCGCCGCGGTACGCGCGGACCGGTCGCTGATCCCGCGGGCCTTCGCGGAGACGCTGCGCTTTTCACCGCCGGTGCACATGATCATGCGCCAGCCCGCCGAGGACGTCGAACTCAGCGGCGGCGTGGTGCCCGCCGGAAGCACGCTCACGTGCCTGATCGGCGCCGCCAACCGCGACGACCGGCGCTACGCGCACCCCGACCGGTTCGACATCTTCCGCGAGGACCTGACCGCCAAGACGGCGTTCTCCGCGGCGGCCGACCACCTGTCCTTCGCGCTCGGCCGGCACTTCTGCGTCGGCGCCCTGCTCGCGGTGGCCGAGGTCGAGGTCGGCACCAACCAACTCCTCGACGCCATGCCCGATCTGGCCTTCGCACCGGGGTTCGCCCCCGCGGAGAAGGGCGTGTTCACCCGCGGCCCGGTCGCGCTGCCGGTGACGTTCACGCCGGCGGCCTGAGTCCGGTTCGGGGCGGGCGGGCACCCCGCCCGCCCGAACCGGCCCGGATCAGCCCACGTACGCGGGGGTGAACTCGACCGGAAGGTTCTCCAGCCCGCGCATCCACACCGAGTCGCGCCAGACCAGATCCCGGGTGGGCACCGAGAGGTTGACGTCCGGCAGCCGGTCGAGCAGTACCTCGATCGCGGCGCGCGCGATCACCTCGGCCAACTCGGGGGCCGGGTAGGGGCAGCGGTGCTCGCCGTGGCTGAAGGACATGTGCGCGTTGTTGCCCGCGGCGCCGACGTAGGAGTCCGGCCGTACCTGCGGGTCGGTGTTGGCCGCCGACAGGCCGAGCACGAGCAGGTCGCCGGCCTTGATCTTCTGGCCGCCGAGCACCGTCGCGCGCACCGCCCAGCGGCCGATGAAGTTCTGCGTGGGCGTGTCCTCCCACAAGACCTCGTTCAGCGCCTGACCGACGCTGCGCCGGCCGCCGAACAGGGTCAGCGCGAAGCGGTCGTCGGTCAGCATCAGCCGCAGCGTGTTGCCGATCCAGTTCGCGGTGGGCTGCTGGGCGGCGGCCATCACCACGAGCATGTCCTGGATCAGTTCCTCCTCGGCCAACCCGGCCGGGTGCGCGAGCAGTCGCGAGGGCACGTCGGCGCCCGGCCGTTCCCGCTTGCGCTCCAGCAGCCGGGCCATCGTGGCCCGTACCCGCAGGTGCGCCTCGACCGCGCCCTCGCCGCCGTCCAGGGAACCGGCCAGGTCCTGCACCAGCGCCGGGGTCTCCTGCTCGGGCAGCCCGAACAGCCCGGCCACCACGAGCGAGGGCAGCCGGTGCGCGTAGTCGGCCATCAACTCGGCCTCGCCCACCCCGGCGAACTCGTCGACCAGGTGGTCGGCGATCCGCTCCGCCTGGGCCCGCAGCTCGAACTGGTCCACCGCCGCGAGCGCGTCGCTGATCGCCCCGGAGCGGCGCCGGTGTTCGGGCCCCTCGGTGAACATCACCGACGGTTGGTAGCCGACGAACGGCATCAGCGGCCAGTCCGGCGCGATCCGGTCCCACGCGTGCCAGCGCCGCGAGTCACGGGCGAACAGCTGGTCGTTCGCGGTCACATGGTGCACCTCGCGGTAACCGAGCACGAACCACGCGGGAATGTCGCCGTCGAGCAGGATCGGCGCCACCGCACCGTGCTCCTGCCGCAGCTTGCGGTACATGCCGTGCGGGTCCTGCCACAGCCCCGGGCCGGACAACCGCGCGGCGTTCGCGTGCGAGGCGTCGATGTGTGCCGCGGCCGGCGGCCCGCCGGCCGCGTGCGCCGGGCAACCCTCGGGCGGCGCGGGGGCGTTCGGGTCGTTGAGGTCCGAAGGCGTGGTCACAGGGCGCGCTCCCGGGCGGCAGACAACGTGTAGAGGTGGTTCACCAACGCGATCAGCACGGCCTTGCTGGACTCCCGACTGCGCGCGTCGCAGTCGACCATCGGAATCTCCGCGGGCAGCGACAGCGCGTCGCGCACCTGCTCCAGCGTGTGCTCGGGCGGACCGAAGTTGTTGCGGGCGAGCACGAACGGCATGCCGTGGTGCTCCAGCCGGTCGATCGCGTACCAGGAGTCCTCCAGGTGCCTGGGGTCCACCAGCACGACCGCGCCGAGCGTGCCCGAGAACAGCCGGTCCCACAGGAACCAGAAGCGTTCCTGGCCGGGGGCGCCGAACAGGTAGAGCACCATCTCGTCGTTGAGCGAGATCCGACCGAAGTCGAACGCGACCGTGGTCGTGGTCTTGCCGTCCGCGCTGCGCGCGTCGTCGATGCCCACGCCCGCCCGGGTCATCGTCTCCTCGGTGTTGAGCGGACGTATCTCGCTCACCGAGCGCACCATCGTCGTCTTGCCGACGCCGAACCCGCCCACGATGGCGATCTTGAGCCCGTCACGCGCGGTGCTCGCCAGGGGGGTACGAACGGCCGGCTCGGACGTGGCGAGCTCAGAGGTTGTGGAGTCCAACGAGCACCTGCTTCAGGATCTCGGTATCGGGTAGTTGCGCCCGGCGCGGGGAGGTGCGCGGGTGCCGCGCGGTGATCCGCCCCGTGTCGAGCAGGTCGCACAGCAGGATCTTCACCACGCCCACGGGCAGGCCCAGTTCGGCGGCGATCTCCACGACGGCGGTGGGGCGATCGCACATCCGCAGGATCCGGACGTGCTCGGACTGCATGCCCGGGCTCGGTTCGCACTCGCTGACGATCAGCGTGACCAGGTCGAACGCTTCCTCGTTCGCGTGGGTCCGACCGTTGGTGACCGTGTACAGCCGGTCCGGGTCCCCGCTGTCGACTGGCCGCCGGATCATGCCGATCGGCCGCCTTCGTCGAACTGCCGGGCCGGTGCGCTCAGGTACTCGCCGATCTGCTCGACCAGTTCGTTCATGTTGTGGCCGACCACGCCGGCGTCCGCGTCGTCGTCCGCGATCACCGCGAGGTGGGCGCCCTCGCCGGCTTCGACGATGAACAGGATGCCGCCGTGGAACTCGGTCATCGACTGTCGGACGCCGCCGCTGCCGTCGCCGAACTCGATCGAGGCGCCGTGCGACAGGCTCTGGATGCCGGACGCGATGGCCGCGAGTTGGTCCGCCTGGTCCACCGTCAGGCCCGCGGTGCGGCACAACTTGAGGCCGTCCTTGGACAACACCAGCGAGTGCCGGGTGCCCGGGGTGCGCTCGATCAGGTTCTCCAGCAGCCAGTCGAGATCACGCTCGGGCTGCCGCTGGGTGCCGATCCGCTGTGCGTCGGTGCCGTGTGCTGTTGCGCTCATAGGGCTTCCGAGGTGGACATCCGGTCCGGATGGCCGACCCCCGCCTCCGTTCTCTCGTTGCGTACGACCCGGCGATGGGGCGATCAGGAATTGTCGTCGGGGGACGCCGTCACGTCCCGACCCGGCCGTTCGCCCTGGACCGCCTGGCGGAACGCGCCGAAGCGGGCGCCGGGGGCGGGACGTGGCTTGGCCGCGCGCGGGGCGGGATCCGGGCGCGACTCGGCCCGCTCCGCCGCCTTGGCCGCGGCGGCCAGGGTCTGCCCGGGACGGCGCTTGGCCAGCCCGGAGAGGGTGGGTGCGGGCGCCGGCTCGGACGCCGCGGGGGTCGGCTCGACCACCGATTCGAAGACCGCGGGTGCCGCGGCGGCCGGCGCCGGCTCGACCGGCTTCGCCTCGACGGGACGCGCCTGGGCCGCACGTGCGCCGGGTACGGCCCGCTTGCGCGGCTCGGGGCGGGCCTCACCGACCAGTTGCCGAGGAATCATCATCACGACGCCGGTGCCGCCGCGCGAGGAGGGCCGGAAGGACACCGTCAACCCGTGCTTGCGGGCCAGACAGCCGACCACGGCCAGGCCAAGTCGGGTCCCGGACAGCGTGGTCAGGTCCAACGACTCCGCCGCGACCGCCTGTTCGGCCCGCCGCAGCGCGAACTCGCCCATCACCAGGCCGCCGTCCTCGACGGTGACCACGATGCCCGCGGGCACGTCCTCGACATAGACGTGCACCTGCTCGGAGGGCGGCGAGAACTTGGTCGCGTTGTCCATCAGTTCGGCGAGCGCGTGCATGACGCCCTCGGCCGCGTAGCCGGCCACCGCCGCCTCGCTGGTCGAGTGCACCCGCACCCGCTGGTAGGCGCTGATCCGGCCGACCGCGCCGCGCAGGATGCTCTCCATCACGATCGGCTTGGTCCACCGGCGACCCGAGCGCGCGCCGGTGAGCACCGCGATGCTGTCCGCCAGCCGACCCGCCTGGGCGGTGCTGTGGTCCAGCCGCAGGAGGTCGCCGAACACCTCCTCGCCGTGTCGGCCCTCCATCTCGCGCAGGTCCGCGAGCATGCTGGTGGACAGCGCCTGCACCCGGCCGGCGGCGTTCGCACACGCGGACATCGCCGCGGCGCGCATCCGCTCGCCCTGTCCCACCTCGCGGGCGACGGCGGCCAACGTGCGCTGCAATGCCTCGTGTTGCGGGGCGGGTACGCCGGCGAGCGCGGTGTCCACCGACGCACCGCCGCGCAGCAGCGCCACCAGCGCGGGCAGCGTCTCGTCGGCGAGCCGGGTCGCCTCGGCCTCGTAGGCGGTCATCCGGTCCCGGTTGTCGTCGTTCCACCGGGCCGCGTCGCCCTCCATCTCGGCGATCCGGGCACGCAACAGGTCCGCGGTGCCGATCGCGTACACGGTGGCGGCGACGGCGATGGCCAGCGCGAGCGCGACCGCCACGCCGCCCACCGCCACCGCGGTGCGGTGGTTGGACCCGACGGCGGACACCGCCCACACGACCGCGCCTGCGGTGATGATCGACACGGCCGCGAAGGCGAGCAGCGCCCGTCCCATGGGCGGTCGTCCGGACCGGTCGCGAGGGGGCATGTGTGCAGCTGACATCAAGCGGATCCTCGTTGCCGGGGGCTGGTCGGGCGTGAGCCTACCGGGCCCGATCCGGACGTGCCCAACACCGACCTTCCGGACGCATGCGTAGCCTGATGTGTGGTCAACCGCCCTGATATGTCCGCGACTTACCATCTCTGCGCAGGACGGAGCGGCTCGCCGGCACGATCGGCTCGGCGCGGTCGAGGGCCTGCGACGGACCTGGGCCGACAGTGCGGATCGGCCCGCCGAACCGGTCGAAAGCGCCGGATTCCCGCCCGCCGACCGGCTCATCGGCACATCGGCCGGCCGCGCGGTCGATCCGAACCGGCCGCCCCGGGAACGACGAGCGACCCGGGCACGGGTGGCTGCGATCGTCTCGGCCGAGCCCTCGGACCGGCCGGCGCGGGGCGGTTCGGCCGCGCACCGCGCGGCGCCGCGCACGCCGGTCGCACCGGGCCGCCGGGGCGGCGGATGCCGGCGACGCACCCCCGAACGGTGATCAGTGTCACGTCGAGGAAGGCCCCGCGAACGCGTTTTCGCCGACGCGCAGTGGAGACGAAGGGCGAGCGCGGGCCGCGACTCCCGCGCCGGATGACCCGAAGACCCGGGCCGGATCCTTCGAACCCACGCACGATCGGCCGGATTTCTCGGTCCGAGGCCGGTTTTCGGCCACTGTGTCGCGCATCCGGGCATTCCGCTTCCACGGCGACACGGTCGCTATATCTTTGCGAACGTTGCCCGCGCAAGCCGGGCGCCGGAGCCGGCTCGACGACCGGTTCGCTCGGCGCGAGGCGCCCGCACGACGGCCACGAACCCGGGAATCCCCCGCCGTATCGGCCCTCGACCGGTGCCTCGGACCCCGAGAGGGGCTTCGAGCACGGTCCGAAGCGGGGTTCCCACGTTCGATACGAGACGCACATCACATCCCCCAGGGAGCAACCTGAGGGGGCCTCCGGAAGTCAATGATGCGGAGACTCGCATCGCGCGGCCTCCATTTTCTCGACCCGTTTGAAGGGAACCCCGAAAAGTGGCAGGTAAAGCGATGCGACGGCGCACCGTTCCGGCCGTCCTGGTCGCCGGAGCGATCCTGTTCACGGGGGCCTGCGGGCTGCTGGGCGGAGACGACAAGGGCGACAAGACGAGCAACGCGGGCAGCGAGTCCAAGGTGGCCCCCGGAGCGTCCGGCGGTGCCGCGGGCGGCACCGAGTCGGGCAAGCCCCAGGAACCGGCCAAGGGCGCCGCACCCCAGGTGAACACGACCCCCGAGGACGGCGCGACCGGTGTCGACCTCGGCGACCCGCTGACCTTCGCGGTCGAGGGCGGCAAGATCACCGCGGTCAAGGTGGTCAACGCCAAGGGCGAGCCGGTCGACGGCACCCTCGCCGCGGACGGCAAGTCCTGGAAGCCTAAGGTCCCCTTCACGCCCGGTGGTCAGTACACGGTCAGCACCACCGCCACCAACGCGGACAACCAGCCGACGACGGTGTCCACCAGGTTCACCACCCAGACGCTGGGCAAGGAGGTGACCGCGTCGATCTTCCCGGACGGCGGGACGGTCGGCGTCGGCCAGCCGGTGTCGGTGCGCTTCGACCGGCCGATCACCAACAAGGCCGAGGCGGAGAAGGCGATGAAGGTCACCGCCACTCCGGCGGTGTCCGGCGCATGGCACTGGTTCGGCAACACGCGCGTGGAGTGGCGGCCGAAGGACTACTGGAAGGCCGGCACGAAGGTCAAGGTCGACCTGAATCTTCGCGGCGCGGACCTGGGCGGCGGCGCGGGCTCGAAGCAGTACAAGAGCTTCAACTTCGCGATCGGCAACATCGCCCGGATCTCCACCGTCGACGTGGCCGCCAAGACGATGACCACGACCGAGAACGGCAAGGTGGTCAAGACCATCAAGGTCACCACCGGCGAGTCCCCCAAGTACGACACGTGGGGCGGCGTGATGGTGGTGATGGAGAAGTACACCCAGACCCGGATGAACTCGGCGACCGTGGGCCTGGGCAAGGAGTACGACATCCCGGATGTCCCGTCGGCGGTCCGGATCACCACCTCCGGCACCTTCGTGCACGGCAACTACTGGTACGACAAGTCGAATCCGCCGTTCGGTCGGGTCAACACCAGCCACGGCTGCGTGAGCATGACGCCCGAGGACGCCAAGTGGTTCTACGACCACGCGGATCGCGGCGACGTGGTCAAGGTGATCAACTCCAAGGAGCGCACCGTCTCGGCGGACAACGGCTACGGCGCGTGGAACCTGACCTGGTCGCAGTGGCTGGCCACGAGCGCGACCAAGCAGTGACCGGGCCGGACCGCCGGAGGGCGTGCCGCGGACGCGCCCCCGGCGGTCCGACCGGGCGACGCACACCCAGCGTCACACCTCGATTGAGACCGTGATCACAGGGTCCCTCGCGCAACGCCGGCAGCGCTGCCGGCGTCCCTTTGGTGAATCCACCTGAGGGAACGAGCACGGGGGACCCTGTCCATGAACCGAACCACCCGACGCGTCGGAGTCGCCACGCTGGTCGCCGCGTCGTTGTTGCTGACCGGAGCCTGTAGCAAGGACGACGCGAAGAAGGCGCCGAACCCGGGCAAGGCCGCCGGCGAGAACCGCGCCGGCCCGGTGGACCCGGCCGTCGTCACCCTGACCCCCGCGGACAAGACCACCGGCGTCGAGCCCGGGATGCCGATCACGATCGCGGTCGGGGGCGGCAAGGTCGCCGAGGTCAAGGTGCTCAACGCGAGCGGCGAGTCGGTGGACGGCGCGCTGGCGGGCAACACGTGGAAGCCCAAGGTGCCGTTCATGTACGGCGGCAAGTACACGGTGACCGCGACCGCGACCAACGCGGAGAACAAGCCGACCACCGCGACCGCCGCGTTCACCGTGCTCAACCCCACCCAGGCGGCCACCGCGACGTTCATGCCGGACGCGGACTCCACCGTCGGCGTCGGTCAGCCGGTCTCGATCACGTTCGACGAGCCGGTGAAGAACCACAAGGCGGTGCAGGAGGCGATCAAGGTCACCGCCACCCCGGCGGTGGACGGCGCGTGGCACTGGTTCGGCAACTCGCGGGTGGAATGGCGGCCGAAGGACTACTGGCAGGTCGGCACCCAGGTGAAGGTCGACCTCAACCTGCGCGGTGTGGACCTGGGCGGCGGCGTGATGTCGAAGCAGTTCAAGAGCTTCTCGTTCAAGATCTCGGACACCAAGCGGATCGCCGTCGTGGACGCCAACGCGCACACGATGACCGTCTCCGAGAACGACCAGGTGGTCAAGACGATCCCGATCACCGCGGGCGAGGACCCCAAGTACACGACGTGGAACGGGATCATGGTGATGGAGGAGCGCTACCCCACGCTCGACATGAACTCGCAGACGGTGGGCCTGGGCAACGAGTACGACCAGAAGGCCGTGCCGAACGCGATCCGGATCACCGAGTCGGGCACCTTCCTGCACGCGAACACGTGGGCGACGACGAACCCGTTCGGCAACGCCAACACCAGCCACGGCTGCATCAGCATGACGCTGGAGAACGCCAAGTGGCTGTACGACCGTTCGATCCGCGGTGACATCGTCCAGGTCAAGGGCAACGAGGAGAAGCCGGTCGCGGCCGACAACGGCTACGGCGCGTGGAACCTGACCTGGGAGCAGTGGACCGCCGGCAACTGACCCACCGGCCGACGACCCACCCGCACGCTCTGCCTAACCTGTCCGGATGACCACCCCCGAGGACCCGCCACTGCTGGACGACGCAACGCTGACCCGCTCGCCGGTCGTGGCGAACAACGCGATGAACCGCGAGCGGGGTCTGCGCGGAGTCAACAGCTACGCACGCGAGTTGGGCTTCGACCCGCTGTCCCGGTTGGGCCCCGGGACGGCGTGGCTCGACCTGTGCTGCGGGTCCGGCAGGGCGCTGTTCGAAGCGGCCGGTGATCCGCGTGCCGAGGGCGTACGGATCACCGGCGTCGACCTCGTCGACTTCTTCCTCCCCGCCGCCCGCCCGGCCGGACTCGACCTGATCGCGGCCGACGCGACCGGGTGGACCGCGCCGCGGCGCTACGACCTGATCACCTGCGTACACGGTCTGCACTACGTGGGCGATCGACTCGGGCTGCTCGCCCGGATCGCGTCCTGGCTGACGCCCACCGGCCTGTTCGTCGCCGACTTCGACCCGGCCGGACTCGCGCTGGGTGCGCTGCCGGGCGGCGCGGCCCCACCGGGATCGGCCGCACGCGCCCCGGCCGCCGACCTGCCGGGCGAGTTGCGCCGCCAGGGCTTCGAGTACGACGCGCGTCGGCGGCGACTCGTGCTGCGCGGGGCGCGGCAGGTGGTGTTTCCGTACACCTACCGGGGCGCGGACGATACGGCCGGGCCCAACTACACGGGACAACCGGCGGTACGTGCTCACTACACCGGAACGTGACCGAGACCACGGCGGTGACTGCGCCCGAATGAGCGTATGAACTGTTGAACACACCGACGACGGGTACGCCTGCCACGGAACAACCCTTCCGACCGCGTTCCGACAGTCGTTCAGGCGACAGTTCCGAAGATTTTCCCGACAACCCCTCCCCTGGCGAGACGAGGCAGCCGTGTGTTGGAGCGCCGAAGCCGATCTCGTGATGGGCAGCGCCATCACGGCCGTGGGCATAGCAAGCGTCGCCTCGGTACGACGGATCAACGATCTGCCGATGGCGATGTTGCCGGTGATCCTCGGCGCTCATCAACTGGTCGAGGCGGTGGTGTGGAAGGGCGAGCGGGGCGCGGTGTCCGCCGGCACCGCCGAGATCGCCCGCGAGGCGTGGGCGGTGATCGCCTTCCCCCTGCTGCCCGCCTTCGTCCCACTCGCCGTGGTGGCCGCGCAATGGCCGCTGGAGCGCGGCCGGGAACGGGTGCGAGCGTCCTTCTTCGTGCTGCTCGGCCTGGTGGTCGCCGGCGCGCTCGGACACGCGCTGGCCTCCCGCCCGGTGAACGCCGAGATCTGCGGGAACACCGTGCGCTACTCGGTGGGCATCCCCGGCGCCCCGTGGGTGATCGCCGGCTACCTGGTGGCGACCCTGGGGTCGCTGCTGCTGGCCCGGGACCGATTGTTGCGCTTCCTGGGCCTGGTCTGCGCCGTCGGCGCGGCCGTCACGATGCGGCTGTGGTTCCACTCCTTCGCCTCGACCTGGTGCGCCGTGGCGGCCGTCGCGAGCGTGATCGTGCTGTGGTGGGTGCGCTCCCGACGCGACCTGCCGGCGGGAGGCCCCGGACACAGACACGGGCCGATCTCCGAACTCGTGCGCTGAGGCCGGGCGGTCGGCATCGGCCCGCCCCGCCGGTACCGAGCACGGGGGATCGTGTGCCGGTGCCGGCGATTCAGGGCAACAGCAGTGAGCTGTCGCCGAATTCGTGCCACAGGTAGCCCTCGGCGAGCGCCTCGTCGTACGCCCGGCGCACCACCGCCGGACCCACCACCGCCTCCAGGAGCAGCAGGTGGGTGGCCTCCGGCGCGTGCAGACCGCTGATGATGCCGTCGACCACCCGGGCCGGTCGGTCCGGGCCGAGCAGCAGGTCGGTCCAGCCGCGCGCGGCCGCGATCTCGCCGTCGGGTCGGACCGCCGACTCCAGCGCCCGGGTCACCGTGGTGCCCACCGCGATCACCCGACGGGCCTGCCGGACCAGGTTCGCCGTCTGCTCGGGCACGCTGAACCACTCGCGCAGCGGCGGCTCGCCCACGTCCTGCGAGGACACCCCGGTGTGCAGCACGATCGGCGCGATCCCGACGCCGCGGGTGATCAGGTCCACCACGAGTTCGTTGGTGAACGGGCGTCCCGCGCTCGGCATCTCGGCGCTGCCCTCGTCTCGCGCGAAGACCGTCTGATACGCCGTCAGCGGCCACCGTTCGCGCAGGTAGGCGTAGGTGATCGGACGACCGCGATCGGCCAGGAAGGTCTCCACCCGGGCGTGCGGCACGGTGATCCGGGCCTTCCACAACCGCTGCGGGGTGTGTTCCGCCGGATACGGGTCCAGCAGCAGTGCCATCCCGCATCCGGTGCCCGGAAAGCGCACCGCCTCGAACCGGCGCACGCCCTCCACCGGCCCGGGAGTGCCGTCGGTGTGCCGCAGTTCGAGCACCCAGGTCTCGGCGTCGATCCGGGTGGCGAAGTGCACGGTCACCGGCGAGCCGTCGGCGCGATAGCCGTCCACCGCGGCGGGCAGCGTCGCGGAGGTGTTCACCACCAGCAGGTCGCCCGGACCCAGGTGCCGGCCGAGGTCGCGGAACACGGTGTGCTCGACCCGCCCCTCGGCGTGCACGAGCAGCCGGATCCCGTCCCGGGTCAGGCCGCGTGCCTCGGCGGGTTCGGTCGCCGCCTGGGCGACGGGGGTGCTCACGAGGTCACCGCCGCGGCGAACTCGGCGACGGTGTACCGGCCGCTCGTGGGACGCTCGTCGAGCAGCCGCAGCAGCGCCGGCGCCACCGTCTCGGCGGCCGGCCGATCGGAGACGTCCTCGCCCGGGAACGCCTGTCGGTGCAGGTCGGTGTTCATGTCGCCGGGGTCGAACGCGTACACGTCCAGGCCGGGTTGCTCGGCGGCCAGGGTCGCGGTGACGTGGTCGAGCGCGGCTTTGGTGGAGCCGTAGCCGCCCCAGCCGGGATAGGCGTTGACGGCGGCGTCCGAGCTGATGTTCACGACGGCGCCACGATCGGGCCCGCCGAGCAGCAGGGGCAGGGTCAGTTGGGCGAGCGCGAGCGGCGCGAACACGTTCACGTCGTACGCTCGGGCCAGCTCGGCGAGCGGGTAGCCGGCCAGCGGCGGCATCGGGCTCGGGCCGAGCACGCTCGCGTTGTTGACGAGCAGGTCGAGCCGACCGGATTCGCGCACGACGTCGCGCAGTTCGCGGCGGTGCGCGGGGTCGGACACGTCGCCGGCGACGGCGATCACGTCGGTGACGCCGCGCAGTTCGTCGGCGGCACGGGCCAGATCGGCGGCTCCGCGGGCGTCCACGACCAGGGTCCAGGAACGGGCGGCGAGCGCGTGGGCCAGGGCCAGGCCGAGCCCCCGCGAAGCGCCGGTGATGAGTGCGACAGGCATGGTGTTCTCCAGGGGAATTCCACACCCCACCCGGTGATGGGCTGCCCGTCTACACTGCAAGTTCAAGTGCACTTCAGGTCAAGCGGACCGAACCGGAAATCGGCCGGATCGTGGACCGGACTTCAGGAGGCGGCGTGCTCACCGGGACGGACTTGTTGACGGTCGGCCAGATGACCGCGCGCAGCGGATTCGCGGCATCCGCACTGCGCTACTACGAGGCGGAGGGCTTGATCAGCGCGAGCCGCACGTCGGGTGGGCAGCGCCGCTACGAGCGGCACATCCTGCGCCGGCTGGCGTTCATCCGCGCGGCGCAGAACATCGGCCTCTCCCTGGAGGAGATCAAGGACGCCCTCGGCAAGCTCCCGGAGGGCCGCACACCCACGCCCGCCGACTGGGCCAAGATCAGTCGGGCCTGGCGCGGGCGTCTGGAGGAGGAGATCGAGGCACTGGTACGACTGCGGGACGGCCTGGAGCAGTGCATCGGCTGCGGCTGCCTGTCGATGAAACGCTGCCGCATCTCCAACCCCGACGACGTGGCCAGCCGCTACGGCTCCGGCGCCGTAACCCTCCCCGAACTCCTCCGCGAAGACCGCCGCGCCCACGGCTGACGCCTCCCCCGGCCGGCGGCCTCAAACGCCGGCCGGGCTGAACAGCCCAGCCCGCCCGGCACCTGAGACCACCCAACCGAAGACCCGCCCAAATCAGCCTGCCGGCGCTTGAGGCCACCCGGCCGAAGACCGGGTCGAATCAGCCCGACCGCCGCTTGAGGCCACCCGGCCGAGGGCCCCGGCCAAATCAGCCCGCCCGGCGCTTGAGGCCACCCAGCCGAGGGCCCGCCCAAATCAGCCCGGCCGGCGCTTGAGGCCACCCAACCGAAGACCCGGCCAATTCAGCCCGGCCGGCGCTTGAGGCCAAGCGGGCCGCAGGCCCGATCAGTACCGGTCCCGCACAGCCGCAGCCCGGCCCCCACCGGAAGCCCCCACCGGAACCGCGGGAGCGGCGGGCGCGGCGGGCGCACCGAGCGAAGACCAATTCGGCTTCACCCCGATGTCATACGTCCGCAACTTCGAGAGCACCGCAGGATCTTGCACGTCGAGCCAGTCCACCAGATCGCGGAAGCTCACACACTTCGTCTCCGGCCGCGTGCACGCGGTCCGCATGGTGCGCTCGACGGCCTTCATGTAGATGCCGCCGTTCCACCCCTCGAAGTGGTTGCCGATCATCAGCGGCGCCCGGTTCCCGTTGTAGGCGCGGTCGAAGCCGGCCATGTAGCTCGCATACGCCTGGTCCTCCCACTCCCGGAACTTGGCCGGATCGCCCTTGACCGTGCGCGACTGGTTGAACATCACGTTGTAGTCCATCGACAGGACCTCGAACTTGCGTCCCGGCAGCGGGATTTGCTGCAACGGCAGGTCCCACACCCCGTTCACCTTGTCCGGCCACACCTGCCGCCCGCCGGGCGAACTCGCGTCATAGCGGAAGCCCAGCGACGGCGCGGCCGAGAGCAGCGCCTTCTGGCCCTCCAGGCACGGCGCCCGGCCGCCGATCAGTTCCTTGTCGTAGTCGAACGGAAGCGCCGGCATGTCGGTCCACCCGGTGTTGGTCTTCCAATTCTTGACGAACGCCTTGGCCTGATCGACCTCGCTGCGCCAGTCGTCGGCCGACCACGAACCGCCGCCGGTCGGCCCGCAGAAATGACCGTTGAAGTGGGTGCCGATCTCGTGGCCCTCGTTCCACGCGGCGCCGAGCTGTTCCAGCGTCATCCGCAGGTGGGCATCGTCGAGGTAGCCGATGTCCGAGGCCCCGATCGGCTTGTGCGGCGGCTGGTACCGGGCCTTCCTGGCCTCCGGCAGCACGTACACCCCGGACAGGAACAGCGTCATCTTCGCGTTGCTCTCCTTGGCCACCTGGCGGAAGCGGGAGAACAACTTCTTGTCGTCCTCGCCGGCGCCGTCCCAGGAGAACACCACGAACTGGGGCGGAACCTGGCCCGGCGCGAGCTTCTCCGGCTTGAGCCGGCCCGGCTGTTCCCCGGTGTTCGACGTGGAACCGTCGCCGATCAGGGTCGGTGCCTGCGCGGGCGCTCCCTGGGCACCTCGGGCCGGCGCCGCGGCCTTCTGTTTCGGGTCGTCGCCGTGCCCCCGCGCGAGGACGACGAAGCCGATGGCGGCGACCACCGCCACCACCAGAACGATTACGGCCACGCCGCGGGATGATCGCACGAGTGCCCCAAATGATCGTAAATGTGGGAAATCCACAGCAGGCTAAGTCGCCCGTCGACACGGTTGGTGGCACGCCGAGCCGCGAGATCGGTCATGTCACCGCATGGGATGAACGGGTACGGCCACTCGGCGGCAGGGTGATCGCGCTCACCGGCCGTCGAGGTGTCCGCGGGCAGCGAACGGGCTATGGATAGCCGGGTCGGAGTCGGCCCGGGCCCGCGTTCGAGGCCGCCCGGAGCACGGCCGAGCCGAAGGGGGCCTCGATGCACCGCACGCTTCGGGAGGCGAGGGACACCCTCGTACCACCCCGCGAGGTGGGCCCACTTCCGCCGCTGCTGATCGTGCTCACCGTGGTGACCGGCCTGGTGGACGCGCTCAGCTACCTCGAACTGGGCCGGGTGTTCGTCGCGAACATGACCGGCAACGTGGTCTTCACCGGCTTCGCCCTGGCCGGCGCCCCGGGACTGTCCGTGGCCGCCTCGATGGCCGCGCTGGCCGCATTCCTGGTGGGCGCCGCCGCCGGTGGCCGACTCGGCGCCACGTTCGGCGACCGACGGCTGCACCTGCTCCGGCTCGGCTGCACGCTCCAGGCCGTGCCGATCGCGGTGGCCCTGGCGGTGGCCGCGGCGGTGAGCGGGCAGGGCACCGGCGAGCGGTACACGCTGATCGTGCTCCTCGGCCTGGCCATGGGACTCCAGAACGCGGTGGCCCGGCGGCTGGCCGTACCGGACCTGACCACCACGGTGTTGTCCCAGACGCTCACCGGCCTGGCCGCGGACGTGCGCCTGTTCGGCGGGCCCGGCTCGCACGCGGGCCGCCGACTGCTCTCCGCGTTCGCGATGGCGCTCGGCGCGTTCTCCGGCGCGACGCTGGTGCTCCGGGTACACGTCCTGGCCGCCTTCGCCGCGCCGCTCGTGCTGCTGATCGGCACGGCCGCGTTCGCATACCACCTGGATCGCCGGACCGGTCCGGCCGAGGCCCGGAACGAGGCCGCGCGTTCCGCCCCCACCGACACCGATCCGGAGCCCCCCACCCCACCGGACGGAAAAACCCTTTGAGGTCTGCGCCGGCCCGGGGTTACCCTGGCTCGGTCACATTGTCGTCCGTTTGGATGGTCAGTTGCGCATCTGAGGTCCGGACATCGCGCCGCTCGAGCCCCTCGTGCTCGCGGTCGCGTTCTCGACCTCGGTGTGGCCGTCCCGGACGACTTCTTCATGTCCGGCCCCCTCCCGATCCCGCCGCGCGGTGTCCCACGCGATCCGTTCACCACGCGTCCCAGGGAGCCGCCCCATGTCTTTTCCGACCACCCCCGCGATCGTCTGTTCCGACCTGTCGTTCGCCTGGCCGGACGGAACCCCCGTGTGCACCGGCCTCGATCTCGCCATCGGCAACGGCCGAACCGGCCTGGTCGGGGTGAACGGCGCGGGCAAGTCGACCCTGCTCAAACTGATCGCCGGCGCCCTGCGGCCCACATCCGGGTCGATCACCGTCGGCAGCGACCTCGGCTACCTGCCGCAGCACCTCCCGCTCGACGCGGCCCGGCGCGTCGACGACGTACTGGGCATCGCCGAAACGCGCGCCGCACTGCTGGCGATCGAGGCCGGCGACGCGGACGTCCGGCACTTCGACGCGGTCGGCGACGACTGGGACGTCGAGGAACGCGCCCGGGCACAACTGGACCGGCTCGGGCTGCCGCACGTCGACCTCGACCGCACGGTCGGCACGCTGTCCGGCGGCGAGTCGGTACTGCTCGGGCTGGCCGCGTTGTTGCTGCGCCGTCCCGACGTACTGCTCCTGGACGAGCCGACCAACAACCTCGACGCGTCCGCGCGCGAGCGGCTGTACGACGCGGTGCGCGGCTATCCGGGCGTGCTCCTGGTGGTCAGCCACGACCGGGTCCTGCTCGACCTGGTGGACCGGATCGTCGAATTGCTCCCGGACCGGGCCCGCACCCACGGCGGAAATCTGAGCGCGTATCTGGAGGTCCTGGAACAGGAACGCGCGACCGCCGAGCGACTGGTCCGCACCGCACAGACCGACCTGCGCAAGCAGAAGCGGGAACTGGCCGAGGCCCAGGTACGACTGGCCCGCCGGGTCCGGACCGGCCGCAAGGCCCAGTTGGAAGGCGGCGTGCCCCGGATCGTCGCGGGCAACCTCAAGCGGGCCGCCGAGGTCTCCGCGGGCAAGCTCAGGGGCACCCACGAGGGCCGACTCGACGATGCCCGCACGCGGTTGTCCGAGGCCAAGGACGCGGTACGCGAGGACAAGGAGATCCGGATCGAGCTGCCGGAGACCGAGGTGCCCGCCGGGCGCACGGTGCTCGTGGCCGAGGGCTTGAACACCGCGGACGGACTGTACGGCCCGGACGGCCTGGACCTGATCGTGCGCGGCCCCGAACGCGTCGCGCTGACCGGCGACAACGGCTCGGGCAAGACCACGCTGCTTCGGCTGCTCACCGGCGCGGAGCAACCGGCCGAGGGCACCGTGCGAATCGGCGTCGAGGGGGTGCGGCATCTGCCCCAGCGGCTGGACGTACTGGACGAGGACGAAAGTGTCCTGGCCAACGTGCGCCGCTTCGCGCCTTCGGCATCGGACGCGGAACTGCGCGGCCGGCTGGCCCACTTCCTGTTCAGGGGCAACCGCTCCGAACAACCGGTGGGCACCCTCTCCGGCGGCGAACGTTTCCGCGCGGTCCTGGCCGCCCTCCTGTCCGCGGACCCGCCGCCACACCTACTGATCCTCGACGAGCCCACCAACAACCTGGACCTGGCCTCGGTCCGCCAACTCGAACAGGCCGTCAACGCCTACCGAGGAGCCCTCCTGGTAGCCACCCACGACCGCCCCTTCCTCACCAACATCGCCATCACCCGAACCCTCCACCTCCACAGAGGCCAGGGCCTCAATCCCCCCACCTGAACCCCACCCCACCCGAACCCAAGCCTCAAGCGCCCGCCACCCCAACCCCAGCCGGCCGGCGCTTGAGGCCAAGCAGCCCCGCCGACGCTTGAGGCGAACCCAGCCCGGCCGGCGCTTGAGGCCAAGCAGCCCCGCCGACGCTTGAGGCCAACTCAGCCCGGCCGGCGCTTGAGGCCAAGCAGCCCCGCCGACGCTTGAGGCGAACCAGCCCGGCCAGCGCATGAGGCCACCCAGCCCGGCCGGCGCTTGAGGCCACTCAGCCCCGCCGGCGCTTGAGGCGAACCCAGCCCGGCCGGCGCATGAGGCCAAGCAGCCCGGCCGACGCATGAGGCCAAACAGCCCCTCAACCCTCCTCGCGCGCAGGCGCCCCATCGTTGCCCCGCCGAATCGTGCGTACCGGCGACCCCGGCCGCCAGACCCGGATGACCATCTCCTCCCCCTCGACCCCCACCCGATTCACCTCTTCCAGCTCCACCCGAAACAGATGAAACGGCTCCGGCGGACTCGTCTCGGCCACGTACGCACCCTTGACCGCGTCGTCCACGACCTCCACCGCCCGCCCGCTCACCCGCACGTCCCCGTGCTCCATCTCCGCGCCCTCCCCCGGATTGGCGAAGATCGAGAATCGTGGGTCGCGCAGCAGATCCCGCGCCTTCAACGAACCCGGCATCATGCCGAGCCACATCTGCTCGGACCGGAAGTCCGCCTCCAGCCCGCTCAGCCGAGGCGCGCCGTCCCGCCGCACCGTGCCCAGCACGTGGTGTTTGTACATCCCGAACCGCTCCCGCACCGTCGCCGCGAACTCCGGCTCGGCCTTCTCGAACTCCGCCCAACTCGTCATATGCAGATCCTGCCGCACCATTCCTGACAACCGTTGGCAAGGATTCCGGGCTAGTTTCGGGTCATGCGATCCGGTCGACTGGTGGCTCTCCTCCTCCACCTCCAGAACCGCCCCGGCGGGGCCACCGCCGCCGAGCTGGCAACCGAGCTGGAGGTGTCGGTCCGCACCGTCTACCGCGACGTCGCCGCGCTGCAGAGCTCCGGCGTACCGCTGTGGACCGAGACCGGGCCGCGCGGCGGGATCCGGCTGGTCGAGGGTTGGCGGACCAGGCTGGACGGGCTCACCGGCGACGAGGCCGCCGCGCTGTTCCTGTCCGGCGCGCCGCACGCCGCGGACGCGCTGGGCCTGGACACCGTGCTCGTCGCGGCGCAGACCAAGGTGATGGCCACGCTGCCCGCCGACCTGCGCACCCGCGCGGGTCGGGTCCGGCAGCGCTTCCACCTGGACGCGCCGGGCTGGTTCCAGCACGACGAGGACGTCCCGTGCCTGACCGAGGTCGCGAGTGCGGTGTGGACCGGTCGCCGACTCGACCTGCGCTACGCGCGCCGCGACCGCGAGGTGACCCGCCGGCTCGACCCGCTCGGCCTCGTCCTGAAGGCCGGCGTCTGGTATCTGGTCGCCCGTCACCGCTCCGACATCCGCAGCTATCGGGTGTCCCGCGTGGTGGCCGCGAGCGCCCGGCCGGAGCGCTTCGACCGACCCGACGGCTTCGACCTCGGGGCGTGGTGGACGCACAGCAACGACGATTTCGCCCGCTCGCTGATGCGGTCGGCCTGCGTGATCCGGGTGTCACCGTTCGGGTTGCGCCAACTGCCGCGGGTCTTCGGCCCGGTGGTCGCCGCGGACGCGCTCGCCTCGGTCGGGCCGCCGGATCCGGACGGTTGGCGCGAACTGCGACTGCGCACCGAGTCCGAGGAGGTCGCGGTGGGCCAACTGGTCGCGCTGGGCGCGCACGTGGAGGCCGTGTCCCCGCCGAGCCTGCGCCGCGCCCTGGCCGAGATCGGCGCCGCGATCGTCGCCAACCACAGGCCCACGGAGGGTCCCTCGCAAGACTGACGGCACCCCCGCCCGCGGTGCGCCGAGGCCGGTCGCGACATTTCGGGAACCCCGGTCCGGATGCGGATCGTTGGTACAACCGAGGTGAACGCAGCGTGACGAGTCTTTCACTCCGCTCGGAGACGTACCTCACCGGTACGGGCCTCCCCTAGGGGGAAGGGTCGATCGGCGTACTCGGGGTCCTCCCTGCGTAGGACGAGCGGGTCTGTCCTTCGAGAGGATTCGCCGGGCCCTCATCACCCCTACGGTGATCCTGTGCACTGCAAAACCGCGGAGCGCGCCACCGTTACCACCTCGACTGGGGGACAGACTCGTGACTACGGCCACGGCTGCCATGACCGACGCGGACTCCAGGGGCACCATCGCCGCCCGCGCGCAGCAGCTCACCAAGGCGTACGGCGAAGGCGAGACCCGGGTCGTCGCTCTCGACAGCGTGGACGTCCAGATCGGCCGCGGTCAGTTCACCGCGATCATGGGCCCCTCCGGCTCCGGCAAGTCCACCCTGATGCACTGCCTCGCCGGTCTCGACTCGGTGAGCAGCGGCCAGAGCTGGATCGGCGACACGGAGATCACCGGCCTGAAGGACAAGGCGCTCACCAAGCTCCGTCGCGACAACATCGGCTTCATCTTCCAGGCGTTCAACCTGCTCCCGACGCTGACCGCGCTGGAGAACATCACGCTGCCGATGGACATCGCGGGCCGCAAGCCGGACAAGGCCTGGCTGGACACCGTGATCGAGACCGTCGGCCTGCGCGACCGGCTCAAGCACCGCCCGAGCGAGCTCTCCGGTGGTCAGCAGCAGCGTGTCGCGTGCGCCCGTGCGCTGGCCAGTCGGCCGGAGATCATCTTCGGTGACGAGCCGACCGGCAACCTCGACTCGCGTTCCGGCGCCGAGGTGCTGGCGTTCCTGCGGCGCAGTGTCAACGAGCTCGGTCAGACCATCGTGATGGTCACCCACGACCCGAACGCGGCGTCCTACGCGGACCGGGTCCTGTTCCTGGCAGACGGTCGAATCGTCGACGAGATGCTGCGTCCCACGTCCGACGCCGTCCTGGAGCGCATGAAGCGCTTCGACGGCGCCCGGACCAGCTGAAACAGGCGGAGAGTCCCCCACCATGTTGAAAGCCACGTTCCGCAGCTTCCTCGCCCACAAGGGGCGAATGGTGCTGTCCGCCCTGGCAGTGCTGCTGTCGGTCGCGTTCGTCTCCGGCACCCTGGTATTCACCGACACGATCACCAAGACCTTCGACGACCTGTTCAAATCCACGGCGTCGGACGTCTCGGTCAAGCCCAAGTCCGAGTTCGACAAGGACGACCTCGCGCTCACCGGGGAGACGCCCACGCTCCCGCGATCGGTGATCGAAAAGATCGCCAAGGTCGACGGGGTCAAGGAGGCGCACGGCAACGTCAGCCTCGAATCGCTCACCGTGGTCGACAAGAACAACAAGTCGGTCGGCCCGTCCTCGGGTGCCCCGACCATCGCCACGAACTGGTTCGAGACCGACCGCACGCCGGTCAAGATCACCAGCGGTGCCGCGCCCAAGGGCCCGGCCGAGGTGCTGATCGACGCCGACACGGCGAAGAAGAAGCACGTCAAGATCGGTGACGAGCTGCGGGTGATCGCACCGAACGGCGACTTCCCGGTCAAGGTCAGCGGCATCGTCACCTTCACCACCACCAACCCCGGCGCGGCCCTGATCTCGTTCGACGACGCCGCCGCCTCGCAGCGACTGCTCGGCGACCCGAACGTCGTCACCTCGGTGTCGGTGTCCGCCGCGAACGGGGTCAGCGACCAGGACCTCAAGCAGCGCGTGCAGCAGCTGCTCAACGACCCGAAGACCTTCGAGGTCCAGACGGCCGCGGAGTCCGCCAAGGACGCCAACGACCAGCTGGGCAGCTTCCTGAACGTGATGAAGTACGCGATGCTCGGCTTCGCCGGTGTCGCCGTACTGGTCGGCATCTTCCTGATCTTCAACACCTTCTCGATGCTGGTCGCCCAGCGCACCCGCGAGTTGGGCCTGATGCGGGCGATCGGCGCGAGCCGGGCGGACGTGAACCGCTCGGTGCTGCTGGAGGCGGTCCTGCTGGGCGTGGTCGGCTCGACGCTCGGCCTGCTGGCCGGCCTCGGATTGGCCGTCGGCCTCAAGGCATTGATCAGCGCGGTCGGGATCAACCTCAAGGGCACGTCCCTGGTGATCAAGACCTCCACCCCGATCGTGGCCTACCTGGTCGGCGTGATCGTCACCGTGATCGCCGCGTACGTCCCGGCCCGCCGCGCGGGCAAGGTCGCCCCGATGGCGGCCCTGCGCGAGGCCGGTGCGCCGCCGCAGAAGTCGATCAAGACCCGCTCGATCATCGGCGCGGTGCTGTTCGGCCTGGGGGCGCTCGCGCTGGTCGCGGGGGCCACCGCGGAGAACGGCGGACAGGGCGGCGGATTCCTCGGCCTGGGCGTGCTGTTCACGCTGCTCGGCTTCATCGTGCTGGCGCCGCTCCTGGCTCGCACGGTGGTCCCGGCGCTGGCCTCCTGGTACCCGAAGCTGTTCGGCTCGATGGGCCGGCTCAGCCGGGAGAACGCACTGCGCAACCCGCGTCGTACCGGCGCCACCGCGTCGGCGATCATGATCGGCGTCGCCCTCGTCAGCGGTATGGCGGTCGCGGCCTCGTCGATGTCGGCCTCCTTCGACAAGCAGATCGACAAGTCCCTGGGCGCCGACTACACCGTCCAGTCGATGACCGGTACCTTCCCCGAGCCCATCGTCCAAGCGGTGCGCAAGACGCCCGGCATCGGCGAGGTGGTCGCCTCGACCCTGAGCAACGCGACGATCACCGCGGACGGCAAGTCCAAGAAGGACTTCGTCCTCGGCTCGGACCCGGGCATGGACGGCACGATCAGGACCACCTACCTCCAGGGCAGCGGCGACGCGGCCATCTCGGCGGGCAAGGCGGCCATCGGCGAGGACTTCGCCAAGGATCACCACCTCGGCATCGGCGGCAAGATCGAACTCGCCTTCCCGAACGGGCAGAAGACCACGGTCGAGGTCGGCGCGATCCGCAAGAAGTCCGACGACGTCATCGGTATGGGCGACACCCTCGTGATCCCGAACACGATCATGAAGAAGTTCGTCCCGAACGTGCAGTACCAGAGCGTGAGCATCAACGCGGCCGGTGGTCAGGACGAGAAGAAGGTCGGCGCCGCGCTCAAGGCGTCGCTCGAGCCCTTCCCGCAGGTCAAGGCGCGCGACCAGAGCGACTACAAGGAACTGATCGGCAAGCAGATCGACACGTTCCTGTACCTGATCTACGGTCTGCTCGGCCTGGCGATCATCATCTCGATCCTCGGCGTGATCAACACGCTGGCGCTGTCGGTGGTCGAGCGCACCAGGGAGATCGGCCTGATGCGGGCGATCGGCGCCTCGCGCCGGCAGATCCGCCGGATGATCCGCCTGGAGTCCATGGTGATCGCGGTGTTCGGCGCCCTGGTCGGGCTCGCGCTCGGCATGGCGTGGGGCATCGGGGCCCAGCGTCTGCTGGCCAAGCAGGGCCTGGACGTCCTGGAGATCCCGTGGGGCACGGTCATCGGCATCGTCATCGCCGCGGCGGTGGTCGGCCTGCTGGCCGCCGTGATGCCGGCCTTCCGGGCGGCGCGGATGAACGTCCTGCGAGCGATCGCGACGGACTGATCCGCACCGGGTGATCCACCCATGAAGCAGCCGGCTCCCCATCCTCCCCCCTTGGGGAGCCGGTGACCGAAGAGCCCCCGAACCACCTTGCGCAGGTGGTTCGGGGGCTCTTTCGCGTGCCGCGCGAGGAGGCCGGGGCGCGGTTCCGGGCGGCGCGGATCGGCCCGCCGTTCGGGATGGCCACGACTACGGCCGAGGGGTCGCCCGGTCGGCCGTCGGTGCGCTTTCCCGATGGGCCTTCAGGGCCCGGCGGCAGGCCTGGTCGGCCAGGCGGGTGGTCTCCGGGAGGCGGTAGCGCGGGGTGAGGGCCAGCACGTGTGCGCAGGCCGTGTCCAGGTCGACGCCGTGGCCGATCGACACGAACACCGGCTTGATCGCATCGCGGGTGCGCAACGCGCGCCCCACCACGTCCCCTTCGTGCACGAGGTCGGCCGCATCGCCGCGCTTGTCCCCCAGCGACTCGTACACGCCGACGAAGGGCGTCTTCCCGACCCCGACGGTCGGCAGCCCGGTCAGCACGCCGAGGTGGCAGGCCAGCCCGAACCGGCGCGGATGGGCCAGCCCCTGACCGTCGCAGACGAGCAGATCCGGTGCGGTGTCGAGCTGTTCGAGCGCGGCCCACAACGCCGGAACCTCGCGGAAGGCGAACAGGCCGGGCACATACGGAAACGTGGCCACGCCGTGCACGACGGACCGCTCCACCACCGCATGCGTGCGGGCGTCCAACACCACGACGGCGGCGGCCAGTTCGTCCGAGTCCTCGGCGTAGGCCACATCGAGCCCGGCCACGAGTCGCACCTGCGTCGGCCCCGGCCCGGGCCCCACGGTGTCCACCGACGGCCGCAACCGATCCTGCACGGCCAACGCCTCGGCGGCCGTCCGGGGCCAGGGTGCGTTCGCCTCGGTGGCGTCCGTCGCCCCGGCCGCCGCGGTCGCCCCGATCGCCTCGGTCGCCCCGGTCGCCCCGGTCGCCCCGGTCGCGGAAGAAGTGCTCATCCCGGAACGCTACCGCCCGGGCATTTTCGCGAATCCGCTCGATATCGCGATCGGCGCCGTCCGCGTGGCGAGCCCGTTCGCGGCCGGGAAGGCCCCGCTACCCCGGCAGCGGTACCCGGGCGTGCGCGCCGGTGCGGCCGGTGCCGAATACGGCGCTGGCGCCCAGGTAGGTTCGGGCCTGATCGCGGGTCAGGCCGTGGCCGGCGACCAGGAGTTCCTCACCCTGGGCGGCGCACTGGCGCAGCGCGAGGGCCGGATCGGCGGCGATGCCCAGTGGGATCAGCGCGTCCGCCGTGGTCGCGAACGGACGGCGCGGGTTGCCGAATCGCGTGCGGGCCGCCTCATACGAGATCACCTCGACGCGCAGGGTGACCCGAAGCGGCCCCTCCAGCGCCGCGCCGTGGCCGTGCGCCAGGCGCGGGCCGCCGAGATGGAGCAGGGCACCGGCGGTCTGCACCGGCAGGTGGAGGGTGGTGCCCGCGCCCAGGATCGGCAGGTCGAGGTTGCCGCCGTGCGAACCCACCCGGGTGGACAGTCGGCGCAGGCCGTCGGGGGTGGCCACCCCGAGCACCGCCAGGCTCGGCCGCAGCCGCAGCGCCAGGTCGCCGGCCGCGGTGGGGATCCGGGCGACGCCGTCCCGGATCGGGCACACAGTGACCGGCGGGGTGCCTCGGCCTCGGCCGTGCCGCTCGGTCAGTACGCCGTAGGAGGTGCGCGGGGCCAGGTCGAGCAGGTGCACCGCGAGTACGTCACCCGGACGCGCGCCGGCCACCGAGATCGGGCCGGTGATCACGTGCGGACCGTCCACGACCGGATCGTGCGCGACGTCGGATGCGGCCAGTGCGCGGTGGTCCTCCGGCACACGGTCGGCCGGGATGTGGTGCCGGCCGAAGAAGGCGACCGGGTCGCGGCCCTGTTCGCCGAGCAGTCCCTCGTGCGACACCGTGTCCACGGTCAGCGTCTCGCCCGAGGCGGCGAGCAGCACCGGGCGATCCCGGGCCCCGGGCAGCCAACCCCACACCACGGTGCCGGGCCGGGCCGGCAGGTGCTGCCGGCGGCGCCGGGGGCCCGGTACGGCGACGGGGGGCGCCTCGGTGATGGTCATGGGGACGGTTGTACGGCTTCACCGTTGCCGGTCGGCGTCGGTCGCGTTACGTACCCGTTTCACCCGCGAAGGGTGGTCCGTAACGATGCCGAAACGCCGCCGCAACAGCGCCCGGCCACAGTGGGCCCGGGCGGCACGACGATGCGGTACGAGGCCCGCGCCGGCCGGCCCCGGTCCGCGCGGGCGGAGTCTCAGGGGGTAGCGATGAGCGACAGGATCACCTTGTTCGGCGCCACCCTGCCGGATGGGCGTACCCGCGACGTGGTGTTGCGCAACGGTCGGATCGGCCTGCTGCGCGAGCCGGGCCGGCTCGCCCGAGGGGCCTGCGCCGGGTTGGACCTGACCGGCTACCTGCTGCTGCCGGCACCTGCCGAGCCGCACGTACACCTCGATCGCGCGCTGACCTGGGAGCCGGTGGGCTCGGACCCGGACGGGCGCGACGGCGCGTGGCGATCCTGGCTGGTCCGGCCCGCCCGCTACCACCTCGGCGACCTGCGGCGACGCGCCCGCGAGGCGTTGCGCACGCTGGCCCGACACGGGGCGACCGCCGTGCGAACGCACCTGGACGTCGGCGAGGGCCGTACGCCGCTGCGCGCGGTCGAGGTGATGGCCGAACTGCGCGCCGAGTTCCACCGTGTGCTCGACCTGCAGATCGTCGCCGTCCCGGTGCCGGAGACGAGCGACCGCGCCATCACGGACGCGGTGAGTGCGGGCGCGGGCGTGATCGGCGGGCAGCCGAGGTTCGCACCGGATTGCCGCCGGGAGATCCGCCGCCTGTTGCGCCTCGCGGACCGCGCCGGGGTGGGCCTGGACCTGCACCTGGACGACGGCTTCGACCCGCGGCTCCTCGCGGTCGGCGACCTGGCCCGACTGCTGCGCGCGTCGGGCTTCGACCGCCCGGTGACGGCAGGTCACCTGGGCGGCCTGAACCGCCTCGCACCGTCCGCCCTCGGACGGGTCGGCGAGACGATCGCCGCCTCCGGCATGCGGGTCGTGGCACTGCCCTCGGAGCGCGGCTGCGGCCTGCCGATCCGCGAACTGATCGCCGCGGGCGTCACCGTCGCAGCCGGCGGCGACCACCTGCGCGACGCGGGGCATCCCATGGGCCTGGCCGACCCGCTGGCCACGGCCGCCGCCACCGGACTGCCGCCGACCCGGGCCTGGGCCGCGGTGGCCGGGCACGCCCGAACCGTCCTGGGCCTGGAGCCCGGCGGCCTCGAACCGGGCGCCGCAGCCGACCTGTTCGCGGTCCGGGCCGGCTCCCTCGCCGAGGCCCTGCAAACCCGCCCACAGGACCGAATCACCCTCCGCGCCGGCCGAGTGGTCACCCACAACGGCCGCGCCCCCATCCCCCACCTCGACCGAAGCCCATCCCCCACCGAGACCACCCGACCAACCCGACGCCGCGTGCCAACCGCCGCATAGCGGACCGGCAGCCCCTCGCGGAGCGAGCGGAGACCACGGCTGCGGCTGCGGCTGCGGCTGCGGAGCACAACGAGCAACCCACCCGACACCGAACAGTCGAGACCCATGCACATGACCGGCCGAGCCGAGGTGCGCCTGATGCTCGTCCGCTCCGCAGCCGCGGTTCGCCGCCCGCTCCGCAGCGGGCCCGCGTATGCCGCCCAACCGTTGATCAGCCTCACCCACAGCGCTCTCGCAGCCCCAACCAGCGCCGACATGCCCGCGCGGGCGGCCTTCGCCGCGATCGAGTGCACGCTCACCGCCGCCCGCCCGGCGAGCGCCACACGCAACCGAATCCCTCCTCCACCCGTTCGCCCGCCGAGCCGCGGAACCATCCGGCCCGGTCGTGCGTGCCAACCAGGGAAGGCTTGTCAGGACCCGCTCGGACGTTCCTCCGCACGAACCTGCCGCCCTTGGAGTGAGTCAACGTGCGCCCACACCTCGACACGATCTCCGCCCCGCCCCAACCGGCCCGCCGAGCCGTCCTGGTCACGCTCGCCCTGCTCGCCGCGTTCATCGGCCTGGTGACGTACCTGCACGATCCGCGCCGACCTCCCGACGAGGGCACCATCGATCCTTACCTGCGCCGCTACGTCCGGCTGCTCAACGCACAGGACACGGACGGACTGCGCGGCAGACTGCATTCGCACGCGGCGCGCACCGATGCGGCCGTACGCGTCGCGGTGTTCGGCGGTCAGGGGTGGACCGACGTGAGGATCTCCCCGGTGCGGGAGTTCTACGGGGTGTATCGGGTCCTGCTCACCGCCGTGCGAACGGACACCGGGGCCCGGGTCGCGGTCGTCGAGCACATGGTGTGGGGCGGTGACAACACCTGGTCGCTGAGCCCGTACGTGCCGGGTGCCACGGTCTTCGGGCCGGCCTGATCCGGGTAAGGGATGCGCTCGGATCGGTGTCCCGAACGCCAAGAGCGCGTCAACGGATGGGCCGGGCGGCCGGGTTCGGGGGGAGGCTTGGAGGTGGTCGAAAGGAGGCCGCCATGTTCGCCGCCATCCGCCGGGTCACCGGAATCCGCCGCACCGCCTCGATCCACCGGGCCGAGGCGCGCCGGGTCGAGGGCGGTCCGCAGGCCGTCGTGGTGCCGATCGCCCGGATGGACGCCGCCGCCGTCGCCGCGTTGCGCACCGCGCACAGGGCGGCCGGTCGGGCGATCGCCGTGCACGTCACCCGGGCCGGCGAACAGGCCGCCCGGGATGCCCTGGTGGCCGCGTGGGATGCCTCCGGCGTGGATGCGCCGCTGAGCGTGGTGTACGACGAGCACGATCGGCTCGTCGAGGCACTGGCGACCTTCGTCCGCGGGCTGCCCGAGCGGCGGGTGGCCGTGCTGCTTCCGGCCGACGCCGACCCGGCCCGCGGGCGTGGTCGGCGGCACGACGTCCTGGTCGACGCGCTGCGTGCGGAAGGCTGTGCGCTCCGGGTGGACCGCGCCGCCGCGCCGGCCGAGGCGGCGTCGACCGGGAGTGGCCCGGCCGAGGGTCCTCGTCGTCCGCTGGTCACCGCGGCCTGACGCCGGTCCGCACCGGCGGCCGCCCCGACTCGGCGGTGGCGGCCCGCGGCCGGTCCCGCACCATCACCAACGCCATCGCCAACGCCGCCGTGCTCGGGTGGACCTCGGTCGAGGAGGGCGGGCGCTTCCCGGTCGATCCGCCGATGGACATCGAGGTGCTGCTCGACGTACCGATGCGCGGCTACCGGGCCTGAACGCGCCGATCCGGGGTACCGAATCCGCACCCGAACCCGACCCCCGGTCCGAGCCCGCCGCGGCCGAGTGCACACCGGCGCCGGCGGCCGGCGGAACGGGTACGCGTCGCCGATCCCGGAACACGACCGTTTAGGCTGCCGGGGCGCTGTGCCCATCCACCGGAGGCCGAAGTGACCGAAAGCAGAGCAGGCGGACCGCCCGCGCGGCGTGGCCCCGGCGAGTTGGAGTCCGAGATCCTGTCGCTGCTGTGGACGTCGCCGACGGCGATGGGTGCGGGCGCGGTCCAGGAGCAACTGTCCGGCGAGCTGGCCTACACGACGGTGGTGACCATCCTGTCCCGCCTGCACGACAAGGGCGTGCTCCGGCGCACCCGGTCGGGCCGCTCGTACGTGTACGCGCCGATGTACGACGAGGCGGGGCTGGCCGCACGGCGGATGCGACAGGTGCTGGACAAGGAGGGCGACCGGCAGGCGGTGCTCGCGCGGTTCGTCTCCGACCTGTCCACCGACGACGAGGCGCTGCTGCGTCGGTTGTTGGAAGAGGGCGGGTCGTAGTCGCGTGCGTTGGATCGTCTACCTGCCGCTGCTCCTGCCGATAACCGCGGTACCCGTGGCCCGGCTCGCGGTCGACCATCTCGCGCCGCGCCGCGTGGTGGGCCTGCTCACCGCGCTGACCTCGGTACTGGCGCTGTGCGCGACCATCAGCCTGGGCCTGCTGACCGTGGTGGGCACCGCGCAACTCCCGGGCGTACCGCTGCCCGACCACTGGTCGGACCCGCAGGTGCGCGCCTCCATTCCCAATGTCCAGGTGATCGGCTCGCTGGCGAGCGCGGCATTGACCGCGGCCCTGGTGTGCGCGGCGGTCGTGTCGTGGCGTCGGCGGCGCGCGCTCGCGGTGCTGCGCGCGGGGGTCGCGGCGGCCGGCGACACGGAGTTGACCGTGTTGCCCACCGGGCCGCCGACCGCGTTCGCGCTCCCCGGGCGCCGGCCTCGGATCGTGGTCTCGGCGTCGATGCTGGCCCGGCTGGACGCGGACGAGCGACGGGCGCTGCTGGCCCACGAACGGGCACATCTGAGCGGCCGGCACGATCGGGTTCTGCTGGTGGCGACGCTGGCGATGTGCGCGCATCCGCTGCTGCGGCCGATGCGTACGGCGATCGCGTACGCGCTGGAGCGCTGCGCGGACGAGGCCGCGGCGCGCGTGGTGGGCGATCGTCGGGTCGTGGCGCATGCGGTGGGCAAGGCCGCGCTGGCCGGGCCGGTCACGCCGCGCGGTGCGATGGCCGCGACCGGCGGCCCGGTCCCGCGCCGGGTGGCCGCCCTGCTCGCGCCGACCCCGGCCGACCGCTGGCCCACCCCGTGGAGCCGCCCCGGCGCGGCCACCCTGGTCGCCCTCGGCGGCGCCGCGCTCTCCACATGGGCCACCTGGGACGCGGCCATCGACCTGCACGCCATCCTCCTGACGGCCGACCACATGTTGTGAGGTGCCTCGGCCGCCCCTCGGTACGTGGGAAAGTCCGCGGTCGTGATCGAGAAACCGAAGCCGGGAAGCGGCACGTCCTGGCCGAACGCGTAGGCCGCCCGCGCGGTGTACCGGCCGCCCTTCGGCTCGGAATTCACCGTGATCGTGCCCTGGCGCGGGTCGATGATCAGGTAGACCGGGATACCCATACGCGGGTAGTCGCGCAGCTTGGCCTCCCAGTCGTTCTCCGGATTCGACCGCGACACGACCTCGGCGGCAAGCCGCAAATCGGCGGCGGGGACGTGGTTCTCCACGGTGAGCAGGTCGTCCTCCGGGAAGACGCACACGTCCGGGTTGCGCCTTATCAGGTTGGTGTCGTCGAGGACGTCCATCCCGCCGTGCACCGCCATCCCGGCCCACTCGTCGCGACCGGCGATTCCGCGCTCGATGCGCATGCGCAGGCGACGCACGATGAACTCGTGGATGCCGGATGGGCCGGTCGTCATCACGAGCGTGCCGTCGCTGATCTCGATCTTGTAGTTGGTCGGCGTTCGCACACTGTCGGCGATGGCGGTCAACCGCTCGAACTCCTCGCGATCCACGTCACCCATGGTAGGTCGCAAGACCCGGCATCCATGGCCGGTCCGGCACGGTATGCGCCGATCCGCCCGGCCGTCACTCCGATTTTCGTGCCACCGCCAGCCTTCTGCCCGCCTCCTCCAGGAAGCGGCGCAGGTCCGCCTCGCGCGGCAGCGCCGGCGGCAGGCGTTCGCCGTACGGCAGGCGGGTGCGGGCCTTGCGCCACAGGCGGTCCGGGAGGGTCTTCGGGTCCTGGTGGTAGCGGACCTTGGTGAGCAGTCGGCGGGCCTCGGCGTCGGCCGGGTTGAGCGCGAGGGTGACCGCCAGGTGTTCGGCGGCGGTGTTCCATCGGCCGCGGCGCGCCGCGCGCACCGCGTCGTTGAAGTGCCGGTCGGCCAACTCGACGAGGCCCGCGAGCGCGCCCAGGTCGCCGCCGCAGGCCGGGCAGCGCTCGGTCAGGTCGGCGATCCGGCGGCGGCACAGGGGGCAGGTGATCGCGAACGCCATGTCATTTCTCCAGGGAGCTCTTCGGGAGCCGCAGCCCGATGTGCGGGGAGCCCTCCCGGATCTGTTCCATCCAGCGGTCCGCCCGGGCCCGCAGCGGCATGATCCGACCTCGATAGATCTCCACCAGCCGGCGATTGCCCGCCGCCTCGTCGCGCACGTCCACCTCGGCGGCGTCCTCGGCGATGGTGTCCAGCTCACGCAGGTAGCCGTCCGCGTCGGCCCGGTGCCGGCCGGCTGATGCCTGGTCCATCTCCTGGATCGAGCGGCGCAGGTGCTCGACCTCCTGAAGCACCGCGACCTGGAACTCGGCGGCGGTGAACTGCTGCGGCGAGCGGCCGCCGTGCAGCATGCGCTCGGCCGCGTTGATCCGGTCCCGCACCGCCTCGTTGGCCAGGTGCCAGTCCATCTTGTTGCCCGCCGCGTAGGCCGCCCGACCGGTCGCCCGCAGGCCCGGGATCGCGCCGCGGAAGCGCTCCGCCTCGGCCGGGTCGTGATCCACCAGCCGGTCGGCCAGTCGGGCCAGAAAGGCCAGGTTGTCCTCGAACTCGCCGATCGCCGGGTTCAGCGCGCTGCCCGCCGTGGTGGCCACCCGCAGGCCCTGGACCAGCGTCTCCGCCTCCAGGATCTTGTGGTGCGTCTTGCCCGCGTCGACCCGGTCCCGGACCAGTTCGGCGATCTCGGCGAGCAGGCGGTCCAGTGCCGGACCGACCCGGATCGCGTCGGCGGCCGGAATCGCGTCCCGCTTCTCCGCCCAGCCGGTCAGCACCTGGCGATGCCGCTCGGCCAGTTCCGGCCAGCCCGGGATCTCCCGACGGGGGATGTCGATCACCGCGCTGCCCTCGGCGCCGACCTGCGGCAGTCGTGCCTCGGCCCGGATGCTCCAGCCCGCCTCGAATTCGAGCGTCACCTCGACCGTCGAGCCGACCGGCACATCCGTCGGCAGGTCCCGGATCGAGACCTCGCCGATCGGCACCAGGCCCTCGACCAGGCCGACTCGCAGACTGGACCCCTGCGACGCGGTCTCCAGCCGGAAATCGGTGCGGTAGGGCACCATCGTCCCGGCCCGGACCACCACGTGCAGGCCGTCCACCAACTCGACCGAGAAATCGTGCGCGAGCACGTCGCCGGTCGCGTCGGAACGCGGCTTGCCGTCGGATTCGATCAGCAGCTGCCGGGCCTCGATCTCCCGCCCGTTCACCACGACCTGCACGGTGAAACCGTTCTCGCCCTCGCGCAACGGCACGTCGGCGAACAGGAATCGGCCCTCGGCATCGGCCGTTTCGGCCAGCTGCACCCGCCCGTCGTGCGAGCCGAGCAGCACCTGCGCGCCCGCCGGCGAGGCCAGTTGCGGACCGGCCAGCACCCGACCGCCGATGTCGGTCTCCGGCGGCAGCGCCTCGGGCCGGTCCAGCTCCAGGTGTCCGCTGCGGCTGGGCACGTTCGCGGCCTTGAGGGCCGCGCCGAGCGCGACGCACAGGTCGGGGTTGAGCAACCGGGGCCCGCGCCCGAAGTGTTCGGTGAGCATCGTGGCCACCAGCGGGATCCGGGACGAACCGCCGACCATGACGATCTCGTCCAGGTCGGCGGCGGTCATCCCGGCCCGCAGCAGCGCCCGATCGCAGTCCTCCAGCGTGCCGCGGATCCGGTCCGCGATCATCTCCTCGAACTCCTCGCGGCGGATCGGCAGTCCGATGTTCATCGGGGTGCCGCGCCGGTCCTCGCAGTACTGGCTGACGATCTCGGTCTCCGGATAGCGGGACAGGTCGTGCTTGGCCCCCTCGGCGACCGAGAGCAGTTGCGCCTCGACCTTCCCGTCGGCGGGGTCCTCGGTGTCGATCGCCAGATCGTACTCGGGCAGTTGGGCGGCGATCCAGGACACGATCCGGCGGTCGAAGTCGAACCCGCCCAGGTAGCGGTCACCGCTGAACGAGCGGTTCTCGAAGCCCACTTCGGGATCCCACGTGACCACGGAGGTGTCGAACGTGCCGCCGCCGAGGTCGTAGACCAGGAACGTCTGCGGCTCGGTCAGCTCGCGGGCCCGCTCGTGGGTGTAGGCGAGGGCCGCGGCCACCGGCTCGATCAGCGTCTCGACCACCTCCAGGCCGGCCGCCTGCCCCGCGCGCGTGGTCTCGTTCTTGGCCCGAGTCTCGAAGAACGCCGGCACGGTCACGATGGCGCGTTCGACCGGCACGCCCAGGGTCTCCTCGGCCACCTGCTTGAGGTGGCGCAGGATGTGCGTGGACGCCTCCAGCGGGGTCAGTCGCGCGTGTCCGGCGGTGACCACCTGGTCGGTACCCATGTTGCGCTTGAAGAACATCGCGGGCGGCGCACCCGGCAGCCGGGCCTTGTTCTTGGCCAACTGGCCGACGATCGCCCTGCCGCTCGGATCGATCCACACCGCCGAGGGCGTGGTCGGCGAGCGGTCCGGATTGGCCACGATCAGCGAGTCGCCGACCGGCCGCAACCGGCGGGCGGCGATCAGCTCCTCCTTCCCGGGGACCTCCGCGTCGGCCGGTATGGCGATGCACGAGTTGGTCGTGCCGAGGTCGATGCCGACCACGATGCTCATCTGGTGGTACCGCCTTCGTCGTTCGGGTCGTTCGCGTCGTTCGGTTCGTTCGCCGGGCTCTGGGGGCTCGCGGCCTTCTCGTGGCTCGCGTCGTTCGCATCGTTCGCGTCGTTCGGACGGCTCGCGTCGCTCCGGTCGCCGGCATCACGCGAGTTGGTCGCGCCGTGCGAGGAGTCGCGCTGCGGCGTGGCCGGCTCCGATGCCGCCGAATCAGGCCCGTCGTGCGGCGGTTCGGCGGCGGCCGACCCACCCGGTGCGATCGTCGGTTCCGGCCCGGTCGGCGCCGTCGGCCCGTCCGGCGCCCCCGGCTCGTCCGCCACCTCCCCGCCCGGGCTCCGCTCGCCGTGCGCGTGTGCCGCAGCCTCGCGCCGGGCCGGGGTGGGCACGAAGCCCAGCACGACCTGGGCGCGCCGGATCACCTCGCCGTCGTCCAGGAGCACACCCGGCCGCAGCGTCTTGGTCACGATCATCGCGCCCTCGTCGCCGCTGTCGGGCGCGTGCGCGACGTCCACGCGACGCCCCACCGCCGCGTACGCCTCGCCCACCGGATCGTCGAACCGCACCCCCGCCCGGTCCAGCGCGGTGGCGAACCGCCGGGCGATCGAGGCGAGTACGGTCGGCACCGGCTCACCCTCCAGGCTGCCGCGCAGTTCGTGCAGCGCGACCGCGGCATCCGCGGCCAGGCCGATGTACCGCTCGTGCGTCGACTCCAGTCGCTTGCGCATCTCCTCGCGGCCCGACTCGCGTTCCCGCGCCGCACCCCGCACCACGTCGTACACCAGCGCGAACGGCGGATCGAGCGGGCGCTCGGGGACCGGCCGTTCGGTCTCGGTGATCGCCATCGGGTCCGGCGCGGGATCCGCCGGCTCCGTCGGTGGGTCCGCCGCGAGGGGGCCCCGTTCGGGTGTCGCTGCCATCAGTGCGCCCCTTCTTCCGTCCACAACGGTACGAACTCGCGCGGCGCGGGAGCCGGCACCAGGCCGGCGAACACACGCCGGTCGATCCCGATCCTGGCCGGGCCGGTCGACTCCGGCGGGTCGAGCTCGGCGAATTCCTCGGCCAACTCCTCGGCCTGTTCGGCCGGATCCGGCCCGGGCCGCTCGGGCCGATGGGTGAGCAGCTCGGCGAGCAGCCGCCCGGCCGGGTCGGCCAGCGCCTCCTCCGCCGCGTTGACCTCGGCCGCACCGAGTACCCGCCCGTGCACCGGGAAGCGGTCCGCACTGCGGGCGATCCGCTGTCTGCGCTTGCGCACCCGGGCCTTGATCGCCGCCCGGCCGGCCAGGTCCGGATCCAGGTCCAGGATCTGAAACGCCGTGCCCCGATAGGGGTTTCGACCCGCCTGCCAGGCCCAGGGGTTCTCCCGGGCGTTCTCGTTCGCGGCGCTGCTCATCGGGCGCTCAACTCCATTCGGACCCGCGCGCCGACGCCAGGGACAGCACGACCCCGCGGAGCGCGTTGACGATGTCGGGTTGGTTCGCCTCCGGATCGGCGGCCACCTCGTCCGCGAGCCGGCGGGCGGTGGCCAGGTCGTCCGGCCGCACGGTGTGCAGGTTGATCAGCACCCGCGCCATGAACAGCCGGCCCCACGGCCCCGGCGCGGACATCGCCAACGCCCGGCGCAGTGCGTCCCGGACATGGCCGTCCGGCAGGCCCTGGCGTTGTCGGGCGGTGGCGGCCAGGGCCCATTCCTCGGCGGCGAGTTGTTCCACGTCGCGGTACATGTTCTTGACCGCGAGGTCGCGGTCGAGTTCGAGCGCGCGCAGCAGGTGCCGGCCCGAGCGCAGGGTGGCCTGTTCCAGCGCGGCGGGTTCGGTCGCCGGGCCGGATTCCAGCTCGCGCACCACGATCCCGCGCCAGTATTCGTGCCTGGCCAGCTCGACCGCGAACGAGCCCTCGGGGGTGCCGATCTCGTCCCAGGCCGGCAGCACCAACCGGGCCACCCGCTCGACCAGCGGCTCGATCTTTCGGGCCCAGCCCGGTGCGGCGACCACGATCTCGATATGCCGCCGGGCCGCGTACAACAGGGCCCGGGCCAGCCCGAGGTTGCCCGGGTCCACCGCGAGCCACGACGCGAGGAGCTCGACCACCTCGTCGAAGCGGCCCTCCTCCACGTCGCGGGACGCCTCGGCCAGCACCTCGCGCACCAGGTCGGCCCGGGCCCCCAGGACCGCCGAGCGCGGGAAGCCGGACTCGCGGACCAGGTCCACGTGCGCGCGTGCGCGCAGCGGATCGTGGAGGCGGTGCTCGGCGGCCAGGGTCAGATGCGGCGCGAGCAGGTCGCGGGGCAACCGCTCGCGCACCTCCTGCACGGTCGCCGCCGGCACCTCGGTCCCGCCGACCGCCTCCAGGTGCTCGTGCATCCGGTCCCAGAACGCACTGTCGTGGTAGAGCTCGGCCCAGTGCGCCAACGCCCTTTTCCAGTACGGGAATGCGGCCTCCGGATCACCGGCCGCCTCCAAGTCGTAGGCCCGCGCGTGCAGCGCCACCGCGAGATGGTGGGTGCGCCACGAGCCGCCGCCGCTCGTCCACAACTCCTCGGCCCGCGCGCTCCACGGTTGCGCATCGCCGCCGCTGCCCAGACTGGCGTACGCGTCGCCGTCCACCGTGTCCTCGCCGACTCCGTGTTCGCGCAGCCGGGCGGCGAACGCGCGCAGCGTCGCCCGGTCAGTCATCGCCGCTCCCCACCACGAGCGTGTCCGCCGCGACCCGGACCCGGACCGAGGTAATCGGCCGGCCCGCCGCGTCGCCCTCGTCGAGCAGCCGCAGAATGCTCGGCACGACCGCGTTGACACACCGGTTGACCCCGCGTGCGGCCTCCTCGGGCCGGCCGCGCCAGGCCACGGTGGCGATGTGGTCGGCGGCCTCGTCGGTCCAGCGCAGTTCGACGCCGATCTGTGCGCGCAGCCGCGCGGCGAGCCGGACCAGGCCGTTCTCGGCGATCCCGCGCAGTTCGGTGGGGCCGAACGGCGAGTACAGGATCACCTCGTCCACGCGGTTGAGGAACTCGGGCCGGAAGAACCCCTCCATGGTGCGGCGCAGTCGCGCGCTCGCCGCGGTGTTGCCGGTGGAGCCCTCGGCCAGGATCGAGCCGATCAGGTTCTCCACGCTGTCCACGTCGTCCTCGACCGCCTCGGCCGCCGAGTGGGTCGCGCCCAGGTTCGTGGTCAGGATCACCACCGCGTCGTGCGCCTCGCGGACGGGGCCGGCCGGGTCGCTGATCCGACCCTCGTCGAGCAGCCGCAACAGCGCGTCGAGCACCCGTGCGTCGGCCTTCTCCACCTCGTCGAACAGGAAGACCCGGCGCGGGTCGTCGCGCAGCCCGTTGGTCAACTTGCCCTCGCCGAACCCGACATAGCCGGGCGGCGCGCCGATGAAGTTGTTGATCGACTCGCGCGCGCTGAACTGCCCCATCTCGAAGACCAGGACGTCGTCCTCCGAGCCGTAGACGACCTGGGCGAGCAGCCGCGCGGTCATCGTCTTGCCCGACCCGCTGGGGCCGCACAGCAGCAGCGCCGCACGCGGTCGGTCGTCCGGTCGGAAGCCGCGGGCCAGCGAGCGCTTGATCAGCTCGACGTGGAAGGCCAGTCGCTCGACCACGCTCTCCTGGCCGATCAGCCGGGACCGGACCCAGCGCACCGCCTCCTCGGGGGAGAGCGGTTCGGCGGCTCGGGTCGGCTCGGGCTCGGCGGGTTCGCGGTAGTAGGTGTCGGCGAAGCGGCGCAGCCGGTCCAGATCCAGGCCGATGTCACGAAAGAAGCCGGCCGCCAGCCCGCTGGGGGTGTCCAGGAGCGCGGCGAGCAGGTCGCGTTCGGTGATCGGGCCGGCCATCTGCGGGTCGGCGCCCGGGCCGGTACCCGGGTCGGCTCGGGTCGCGGCGAAGGTCGCCGCCCGGCGCAGGGTCGACCGCAGCGACTCGTCCGGCCCGGCCGGCCCGGTGCCCGGTGCGGCGCGGCCCCGGGTGCCGGTGAGCGCGATGGTCTGTTCGCGCAGTGCCCGCACGTCGCGGCGCAGGAACAGGAAGGCCTGTTCGAGCAGGCCGCCCGGGGTGGTGGCGAGTGCGTGCAGCAGCAGCGCGATGCCGCAGCGTTCATGGCCGAGACCGGCCGCCTCGGTCGCCATCATCGCCAGCACCCGGCGGGCCCCCGGGCCGAACGGGCCGGGATCGATCGTCCCGTCGGCCCGCAGCACCTCGACCGCCGGGCGCGGCGCCGCCACCTCCGCCTGCCAGGCGGCCAGGTCGACCCGGCCGTAGCCGACGAGCAGGTCCACCGCGCCCACCTCCAGCCGCGGCAACAACTCGGCGAGCAGCGCACGTTCGTCGACGTATCCGGTGTCGGCCGCGGCCGTGAAGGCGAGCCGCAGATCGCCGGTGACCGGCAGCCCGCCCAGCAGGCCGGCGGCCGACCGACCGTTGTGGCCCGGGTCCGCGCCGGCGCCGCCGGCGGACCCGCCGCCGAGTCCGCCGGCGCCGAGCAGACCGGCCGCGAGCACGTCGGGCGGGATGCCCTGGCGGTCGAACAGACCCGCCGCGCGCCCGCCGTCGATCCGGGCCAGCGCGATCAGCGCGTGCGCGACCTCGACGGTGTCCGCGCCGAGTTCGCGCGCCACCGCGGCGGCGCCGGCGAACCGACGGGTGGCCGCGAGCAGCGCGCTGTCGAACACCTGCTCCGGCACCCCCAGGATGTCCGTGTCCACGTCCTCGTCTCCCCCGCCTCGCCGGCCGTCCACGTCGCGCCGGTTCACGCCTCGTCGCCGTCGAGCAGTCGCTCGGCCAGGTCCGCCCGGGCCCGGGCCACCTCCGGCCTGCCCGCGCCCAGGGCGCGTACACCCGAGGCCAGTATTCGGTACGCGGCGGCCGTCGAGACGGCCCGGCCGAGCCGCCCGGAGCGCAGCTCGGCGGGCAACGACTCCACCAGCGCGGCGGCCAGTTCGGGGTCGGCCCGGGCGACCCGGTGCAGCACCAGGCCGGGCCCCAGCGGGGTACGCCGGGACCAGGCCGCGCCGTGTCGCTCGAACAGGTCGCGTGCCGCGCCGGCCACCATCGCGTCGTGGTCCTCCAACGCGCCCAGCAACAACCGCACCGGCCACATGTCCGGATCCGGCCCGCCGGCGTCCGTGTCCTCGGCCTCGCGCAGGCCGCGCCGCAGCAGCCGGACCGCACCCATGTCGTCGCCGCGCTCCAGCAGCTCCGCCGCCGCCGGCACCAGGGCCGCCGCCGAACCGGGTCGGGTGCCGGCGGCCGGTCGACCGTCCCGAGCCGCGACGGCGGCCCGGTGCAACTCGCCGTACTCCGCGTGGTCCGGGTCCAGCATCGCCGCCTCGTACAGGAACCGCACCGCCCGGCCCGGGTCGCCGCCGACCAGTTCCCGATGCCCCTCGACGGCGAGTCGGTGGGCCAGCCGCGGGGCCGCCGCGGCGCACCCCCGCTCGAAGGCGAGCCGGTAACACGTCCGGGCCTCGCTCTCCTCGCCCCGGGCCGCCGCGCGATCGCCCAGCACACACGCCCAGTCGCCGCGCCCGGTCGGCGCACCCGGCGGCGCGACCACCGGCAGCAGCCGCCACAGGTCGTGGTCGAGGTGTCGGGAGGGTTGTTCGAAGCGCTCCTCCAGGCGTTCCAGCACGCGCGAGGTGGCGGCCACCCGCCAGTGCCGAACCGGCGCCCGCGGGTCCAGGCCGCCGAGCACCTCCAGGAGCGCCCGCTCCAGCGGGCGCGGCCCGTTCGCCAGCGCCTGCTCCAGGGTGCTCCAGGTCTCGACGAAACCGTCGCCCGGCTGCACCACCCACCAGCGCAGCACCGCGTCCACCGCGCGCGGGTACCGGCCCTGCGGATCGCGTGCGAGCACGTCCGCGAGCATCCGCGCGGCGGTCTCCGCCTGCTGAGTGGCGACCGCCTCGACCTGACTCTCGATCAGTCCCCGGTTGCGGGCCACCTCGACGTCGGAGGCGTTGGCCAGAAAGTCCCGCATCGCGACGAGTCGAGGCTCCACCCCGCCCTCCCGATGCGTGGCCGACCGGAACGCCCGTACCGCCCCGGCATCCGACATGGCGTCTCCCCCGCGAACACGACCGGGCCGACGGCACCGGTCGCGACGACGTACAAGCAGCACGGTACTCGGCCACACCAACTGCGGGGAGCGCACCCGACGAACCCGTCCCCGTAACGTGATCGTCACCGATGGTGAGACCGCGTGCACCGGAAAACCCGGGTGAGAGCGGTCCCGAACATCGGGTAGTATTTCTCTCGCAGCAAGCGCCGCTAGCTCAGTTGGTTAGAGCAGCTGACTCTTAATCAGCGGGTCCGGGGTTCGAGTCCCTGGCGGCGCACAGCGGCAACACCGAGAAGGGCCCGCCGGTTTCCGGTGGGCCCTTCTCGTCGTGCGCCTTCGGCGCGAGCGCTCGTAAGGGGGCGCTTTCTCTTTCCCGCTGTGCGGCGGGGCGGGGTGGGGTGGCCTGAGTCGGGGGCGCCGACGCGCCGGGGGGGTGGGCGTCCGGTGGGGCCGGGGCCGTCGGCGATCGGGGGGCGGTCAGCCGATCCGGCCCTTCCAGACCGACTCGCGGGCGCGTGAGATCGCCACGAACAGTTGCCTGCGTGCCAACTCGTGGTGCTCCGCCAGGACCGCCTCGCTTGCGTCGACGAAGCCCGGCGCTCCGGCGGTTCGCACCGCGGCGTCGTACCTGGGCAGGAACACGTGCTTGAACTCCAGTCCCTTGGCCCGGCGATAGCTGCCGAGCTTGATCGCGTTCGCCTCCACGCCGTGGTAGCTCTCCAACGCCAGGACCGGCAGCCGGGCCTTGGTCAAAAGGCGCCGGTAGTGCTCGATGTCCTTGCGGGAGGGGCACAGTACGGCCGCGTCGCCGATCGCCCCGGCGTCCGCGAGCGCGCGCAGCGCGGCCACCAGCGCGCCGTCGTGTTCGGCGCCCGTCGGCCAGGTGCCCTCGAAGGTTTCGCCGTCGTGGTAGGTGAGTTCGACATCGCGGCGCCCGGAGAGCCGATCGCCGTCGAAGTCCTCGAAGTCGTCGTCGGCGACCACGGCCAACGCGGTCCGCAACACCCGCTCCCGGTTGCGGTAGTTGACCCGCAACACCTGGCCCCGGTCGCCGCGGATGTCGATGCCCGCGTCGGCCAGTCGGAATCCGCCCGGATAGACCGCCTGTTGCCCGTCGCCGATCAACAGCAGACCGTTGGGGGCGTCACCCACCAGAGCGTGCAGCAGCTGCACCCCGACCAGGGTCAGATCCTGCACCTCGTCGACGATCACGGAGGTGTAGGAGGTACGCCCCGGCTCGCGGCGCACCTCCTCCAGGGCCATCCGCAGGACATCCCCGAAATCGTGGACGTCGCGCTCGATCCGAAACTGCTCGTACAACTCGTACAGGGCCCAGACCGCCTCCCGGTCCGACCTGCGCAGCAGGGTCTTTCGGCCGCGGCGGGGCAGCGCCGCGTACTGCGCGAAATCGGTGATGCCGCGGCCCTTGATCACGTACTCGATCTCGTCCTGCCAGTACTTCGGCGAGGGTGACAGCTCCGGGAGGCGGCCTTCGCGACGCGATCGCAACCAGGCCAGGCCGAACGCGGTGTCCGCCGTGCCGCTGTCCAGCCGGACGCGGACACCGCGTTCGGCGAGCAGTTCCCGTGCCCAGGCGTGCAGACTCCGAAAGTCCACCCGCTCGGCGACTCGCGGTGCCATCACCCGGAACAGCGTGCCCTGCACGCGTGGCAGGTTGTTGGCGAAGGTGACATAGAGGATCCGTCCGGTGCTGCGCTGGGCGAGGTGCGCGGCGCGGTGCAGCCCGACCACGGTCTTGCCGGTGCCGGCGGGGCCGCTGATCCGGGCGGGACCGGTCCAGTTGCGCCGGACCAGGCCGACCTGGTCGGGATGCAGCACCGTCATCCACTGCTCGATCGGGCCGCGCCGCTCGGCGTCGAGGGTCGCCGCCAGCAGCGCTTCACCGTCGAACAGGGCGGGTTCCTCGGCGACCTCGCGAACCCGACCGGCCTCGCGCCGATCGGGCGGCGGGATCGCCCACGGCCGGTGGTGCGGAAAGGCTCGACCCAAGTGCTCGGCGACGGCACGCACGGTCGCGGCCCTCAGCTTGTGCGTGGCGCCGGCCAGCGCGGGAGCCACCTCGCGTTCGCCGAGCAGCCGGACCCGACCAAGCCGCCGGTCCACGGGGTGACCGGCGAAGACGATCAGCGGTTCGACGGCGATCGGCGCCAGACCCAGTTCCTGGACGGCGGACTCGGTGCTCCGGGTGGCGGCGAGGAGGGCGTCCACCACGTGCTCGCGGCTTCGACCGTCGACCCGCAGACATCCGTCGACCGGTTCCGGAGCGGCCGGCTCGTCCTCGACGTGGATCACGAACACCCCGCCCGAACCCACCGCCAGCAGACCCGCGGGCGAACTCTCGGCCCCCGGCCACCGCCGGTCGATCAGCAACCGCCAGCCCTGACCGGTCAACACGAGAAGTTGCGCGACGACCCGCCGCTCCCCCTCCGAGCCGGCCGACCTCCGGGCCTCCCGCCGAGCCACCGCGGCCCGCTCCCGAAGCTCCCGCTCCCGCGTCCGCCGCCGCATCGCATCATCGGATGACACACCGCACCCCCGCCCCCACGACGAGTCACGACTGTAGTCGGCAACACACCACCCCGGAAGTGGGTCGACCTCGGCCGAGCGGCCGTGCCGGACCGGCGTCGCTCCTCAGCCCTTGCGCAGTTCGTAGCGCAGGCTCCGGTCCGGATCGCCGATCTCGGTGAACAGACGGGGATGTCCGTGCGAGCCGCGTGGCCGCAGAGCCTCCAGGGCGAACTCCCGCGGGGCAGACGGCGACTGCGAGCCGTCGACAGCCGGCCCGGACAGCGTGAGCGCACCCTTCTCGTACGTCCAACGGCCCTCTCCCGACCACCGCTCACCGAGCGGCACGGGCAGGTGGTCGGGCTCGCTCCGCTGCCATGGCAATCCGGGCAGGCCGTGCGCAACGAATCGCCCGTCGGCGGTCAGCGTCACCACGGCGCCGGCCGTGTCGTGCCAGGTGCCGACGAATTCGTCGTGGGACAGGGTGACCGAGAGCGGGCCGGTGGCCACGTACACCGAGCCGACCCAGCACACCGGGAGCGCCAGGAAGCAACAGGCCACGACGGACGCACGGCTCGCGAAGTCGAGTCCGTCCCCGTGCAGTTCCGCCCAGGTCCGTTCCACCGCGGGTTCCGCCCGGCAACCGGCCCGGGCCCGGGTCAGCCCGCCCACCAGCACGATCGCGGCGAGCGCGGCGAGCACCGCCACCGCGCGAAAGGTCGCGTCCGCTCCGCGTACCCAGGCGTCGGCGCCACGGCCCGCGGAGTCCGCGGACAGGCCCACTCCGACCGAGGTCCACCAGGCCGTCCACATCCCGATCCACAACGTCCACCACGCCCGCAGTACGGCCCGCAACCACGCGGCGGTGGCGGTGGCGGCCACGATCGCCCGCATCAGGCCGAAGGGGGCCCACCACTGGTGGACCGGGATCAGCCAGGGCGCGATCGCCGATCGGGTCAGCTCCCGGGGAGGTTCACCCGGGCGGAAAAGGGCATCGGACCGCATGACGGCCACCCAGGCCAGGAACGGGACGCCCGCGACGACGAGCCCGACGATCCATCGCGGTCCGTCGTCCCCGTCGTACTGGCGACCCGTCAGCGCCTCTCGGAACGCGAGCGCGTGATCCCCGGCGACGACGGCCAGGGCGAGCACCGTGAGCAGCGCCCACCCGCGCATTCCGGACCGCGGCCGCGGTGGGCGCGGTGGCGGTGGTCCCTGCGCCGCCACCCGCGGCGTCGACCAACGCGACCCGCTCGACCCGCTCGACCCGCTCCGCATCGCCCAGCCCCTCCCCGGTGGCGCCCCCGCCCGGGTCGCATTGTCCTCGCACTCGCACACGGGCCGGCCGGCGGGAGGGCGGGTCGGCGGCTATCGCAGGAAGTCCTCCCGCAGAGCCGGGGTGAGTCGGCGACGCGGGTCCGGTCCACGAGGCCTGGGCGGATCCGGGCCCTGCTGCGACGCACGCGGCGTACCGAGGGTCCGGACGCGGACCCGGGGCCGCTGCGCTTCGGGGACCTGGAGATCGACCCGGACGGCGTCCAGGTGCGTCGGGGTGGCGCAGTGCCGGCACTGACGCCGACCGAAATGAAGCTGCTGCTGCGGTTCGCCGAGTCGCCGGGCACGGTGCTCAGTCGGGACACCCTGCTCGAAGGCGTGTGCGAATACGCGTGGGGCGGGGACACGCGCGTGGTGCACGTGCACGTGCAGCGGCTGCGCAACAAGACCGGATCGACCTGGCCCTGCGCGAGTTCGCCCGGACCGGGCAGCCCACGTTCGGCAGCCGGGTGGACGATCCGCAACTACCCAGGGCGCCGCGACAGGCGGTACCCGGCGGCGATCGGGCCACCGAACCGTCCGACGGCCGGATCTGGGCGGCGGTCGGGGTGGACGGGCACGGGTTGTCGCTGCGATCCAGCTACCGGGACCGGACCGGCGACCTGGCCTCGCTGGACCGGGTCCTGATGCTCGGCGCGGTGTGCGTGGTGGTCTGCGGTGCCGGGTGGGCGTGCTGATCGGGGCGCGGCTGTCGCGTCGACTGCGCCGGGCGGCCGATGCGGCCCGGCGGGTCACGGCCGGCAAGCGCTCGATCCCACCCGCTCCGCGCTAACCCACCGGGTCCGGCAGCGTGCGGATGGATCGGCTGCGCCAAGCACCCACCCGATGCCGACCACCCCGATTCGCTCCTCACGTCCCCCGCAGGCCCCACTCGCCGCCCTCACGACCCGCCCAGGCAAACGCGCCCCACCCGTGACCATGGCAGACTGCCCCACTCCCCCGGCGCATCAGCACCCTCGACTCTGCCCGCCCCCGTGATCGACGCGCGACACTCGGAGAGCCGCGAAGCCGCAAGCGTGGACTTCGCGACCCGGAGCGAAGCGTGAGGATACGAAGTCCCGAGCGAGGGGCGGCGTCGTCCGACAGGAAGGAGCGCCCGTGAGTCATGTGGTCGGGTTGTTGTTGGCCGCCGGGGGTGGGCGGCGGCTCGGGGGTCGGGCCAAGGCTCGGTTGCGGCACCGGGGACGGCCGCTGGTCGAGTTCGGGGTCGGCGAGTTGCTGCGCGGCGGGTGCGACCGGGTCGTGGTGGTGCTCGGGGCGGAGGCCGACGCCGTGCTGGCCGAGGCGGATCTGGGCGGCGCCGTCGTGGTGCGCAACGACGACTGGGCGAGCGGCATGGGCTCCTCGCTCGCCGCCGGAGTCGCCGCTCTGCCCGCCGACGCCGAGGCCTTCGTGGTCACCCTCGTGGACATGCCCGGCGTGGGCGCCCCCGCCGTCGCACGCCTGATCGCAGCCTCCGGCACGCCCGAGGACCTGATCGCGGCGGCCTACGCCGGCAAGCGCGGTCACCCCGTCCTGTTCGGCCGCGCCTGGTGGCCCGAACTGGCCCGCACGGCCGAAGGCGACGCCGGCGCCCGGGTCCTGCTCACCGAACAGCGCGCTCGGCTACGGCTGATCGAGTGTGCCGACGTCGCCGATCCGTTCGACATCGACACACCCGCCGACCTGGACCGACTCGACCTTTGAACGACGTACGGACCCGGCCCCACCCGGGCCCGGGTCCGTCCTGTCGTGCACGGCGGCGGCCGGTCCAAGCCGCCGACCACACCCGGCGGCCGACCACACCGAACACCAACCAAAACCGACCGCACCCGCCCGCCGGCCACACACCTGCCCGCCGGCTACGCCTGGTTGAAGAACCCGTCGTGGTTCTGCTGGGTCGGGTCCCCCGTCAACAGGCGCGCGTCGGCCGGCATGAGCAGGAAGACCCGCTTCGCCAGCCGCTCGATCGCACCGCGTCGGCCGAAGGTCAGCCCCGAGGCGAAGTCGACGACCCGCTTGGCGTCCGACTCGTCCATCGCCGTCAGGTCGATCACGACCGGAATGTCCTGCCGGAAGTATTCGCCTATCGCTCTGGCCTCGTGGTAGCTCTTCGGGTGAACGACGGCGATCCGCGTGCTCGGCCGGGCCGGCGTCTCCGAGGCGGCTGCCCGCGCGGCGAACACCTCCGACGCCGGCACCACGCTGCCCTCCAAGGCGCGCGAACGCGACTCCTCGGGCTCGTCGTCGTAGACCCAGCGCGACCCCGTGTCGTCGTCCTCCGCGTCGTATGTACCGGTCTCGTAGGCACCCGCGCCGGTGCGGTACAGGTCGTCGTCCACGTCCCCCGAACCGATCCCGAGCCACGAGCCGGCCTTGCGCAATGCGCCCATGGGCACCTCCGCGTCCGCTCGTCCCGGCCCCGTCCGGGCTATCTCGTCATCCTCCACTCGACCGAACTGTATGCGAGTGCCGGGTCTGGTGCGTCGAACGACGCGCCTATAAACGGACAGATCATCCAACCGACCTCGAACGGGCGTACCCAGTGCGGCTTCTGACGCTATTTGAGGTCTTTATCCGCGCATTTCGAATCGAACCGCATCGAAAGTCCGAGCGCGCCATTCGAACACGATAACTCGAACTGATGTACGAATACCGTATTTCCGCCACCGCCCCCGGAGGAAACGTCGCCCACCCCCACAATCGTGCGCGGTCCACCGAACGAGCGACGAAGGACGCCGAAGGACGACCAAGGACGACGAAGCACGGCAACCGACCCCTACCGGTGGACCGGGCGCAAGTCGCACACTCGGATGCGACATCTTCGGAGGTGAGCATGGATTCGCCTTTCCGCATCGTGCGGCCCCCTCGTCCGCTCGAAGAGCCGTATCCCTCGCGTTCCCGCATCAACGAACAGGTGGGCGTCGTCTGGGAGTGGGGGATGCGCGAGGATCCCGCGGCGGCCGTCCGGCTCTACCACCAACTCGGCGAGGTCGCGAGCAGGGTGCTCGGGGGCACCGATCGCGACACGCTCAACATCCGCCGCGCATACACCCACTTCGTCGGCCTGGACGGCGATCCCCGGCGCGCCGCCCAGTTGTTGGCCGGCCTGATCCCGGTCGCCGCGCAACACCTGGGCGCCGGCGACTGGGTCACCCTGGACATGCGGCTGTGTCACGCCCGATTCACCGGCGAGGGTGGCGAACCACCGCGCGCGGTCGCCCTGTTCACCCAACTCGTGGCGGACATGACCCGCGCGCTGGGCGCCGAGGCGGAGAGCACGCTGACCGCGCGCAGCTTCCAGGCCCGGTTCACCGGCGAGTCCGGCGATCCGCTCCGGGCCGCCGCGATGTACGGCGCGCTCGCCCTGGACTCGATCCGGATCCTGGGCGCGGACTGCCTGGAATCGCTGGTCGCCCGCGCGGGACACGCGGTCAATCGCGGCCTCGCGGGCTATCGCGGCGAGGCGCTGGCCCTGTACGACCCGCTGATCGCCGACTTCACCCGAGTGCTGGGTCCGGATCACGCCGAGACCCGGCAAATCCAGATCTGGCGACAGTATTTCCGAGGGGGAAGCACCTGATTCCCGCTTCCGCGCGGCGGCTAAAGTGGCCTCTCCTGTACGACCGGAACGGGGAACGGTGGTCATGGAAGCACTGCGCGACGGGGATCCGACGCGGCTCGGGCCGTATCGGCTGCGCGGCCGGTTGGGCGAGGGCGGGATGGGCGAGGTGTTCCTCGGCACGTCTCCGAGCGGGGTTCGGGTCGCGGTCAAGACCGTACGCCCGGAGTTCGCGACGGACCACGGCTTCCGGGACCGCTTCCGGCGCGAGATAGACCTTGCCCGGCGGGTGGACAGCGCGTGGACCGCGCCGATCGCCGAGGCCGACCCGGACGCGCAACCGCCGTGGCTGGCCACCGAATACCTGACCGGACTGTCGCTGTCCGAGGCGATCACCCGGTACGGCCCGCTGCCCGAGGGCGCGCTGCGTGTCCTGGGCGCGCAGTTGGCCGAGGCGCTGATGGCGATCCACCGCGCCGGCCTGATCCATCGCGACCTCAAGCCGTCCAATGTCGTGCTCGGCCGGGATCGGTTGCGGGTGATCGACTTCGGCATCTCGCGTGCGGTGGACGACGGCGGCCAGGGACTGACCGGGACGGGTCGCGTGGTCGGGTCGCCGGCGTTCATGTCGCCGGAACAGGCGGCGGGCCGAGCCCTCGGGCCGGCGAGCGACGTGTTCTCGCTCGGCTCGGTGCTGGTGTACGCGGCCACCGGGCGCGGGCCGTTCCATCAGGATCCGCCGCTGCCGCAGCTGCAGATGATGTTGCGGGTGCTGCGCGAGGAACCGTCGTTGACCGATGTGCCGTACGGAGTCCGGGACTTGCTCGCCGAATGCCTGGACAAGGACCCGACCCGTCGGCCCGAGCCGATCGCCGTGCTGGAGCGCTGCATGGGCGACGACGAACCGCCGTCCGCGACTTCGTGGTTGCCGGCCGGACTCGCCGCCGAGCTGGAGCGGCGGCACCTGGGCGATCCGACAACGCCGGTCGAGGTGGCGAACGACGCCCCGCAGCCGCCGACTCGGGCCCTGGGCATCGGGGCGGACAACGGCCCATCCGCCGCGACGACCCGGGCAGCACCCATCGGCCCGGGCACGCCGGTCGCTCCCGATGGGTCCGGCCCACCGCCCCAGCCGAGCCTGCCGCCGACCGTCGGCCTGCCGGACCCGCCGACCGGGGACGTCCCGGACCCGCCGATCGGAAAGAAGGCATTGGCCCGCCGAACCTTCCTGTTCGGCAGCGGCGCATGCGCCGTGGCCGCGGCGGGCGGCGGCATCGGGTGGCTGCTGATGGGCGACGAGACGAACCCGGGCAAGCAGGTGTGGTCGTACCAGGCCGGCCCCGCCGCCGGCTCCTCGCTGAGCGTGCAGGGCGAGCTCGTCTACCACGTCGCGGAGGGCACGGGCGGCGGCAAGGGCCAGGTCACCGCGATCGACGCGGAGTCCGGCAAGCAGGTCTGGCGCAAGGCCACCGCCGGCAGTTCGGTGTCCGCACCGCTGACCACGAAGGACCACGTGTTCGTCGTCTCCTGGACGGTGGACACCTCCGCGTCCGTCCCGGAGCCGTCCCAGCCCTCGACCTGCACCGTGCACGCCTTCGACCCGGTCGACGGCGAACAACGCTGGTCCCTGGAATACGCGGCCCGCTGGGTCAACCTGCCGGCGGGCCTGGACGGCGGATCGTTGTATCTGGGCGTCGCCGAGGCGAACACGTTCGGCGCCGGCCCCGGGCGGATCGTCGCGATCGACGCGGCCACGCACCGGGAGATGTGGAAGGCGGACATGTCCCGGGACACGGGACTGCCGGCGACCCCGGTGTTCGCCGGCGGCCTGGTCTACGTGCTGGCCGAGCCCAGGACTTCCTCGAACCCGGCGGTGATCCACGCCTACGACCGCACCGGCATTCACCAGTGGGAAATCCCGTTCAAGGACTGCCCGTGGGGTCGCAACGTGGTGCCGGCCGGCGATCGGGTGCTCGCGCTGGTGACCTCCGGCCGGAGCAACGGCGTGTACACCTGGCAGCGTTACGCCCGGGACGCGAACACCGGCGCCGCGATCTGGGGTCCGATCCCGGTCAAGGGCGGATCCTGCAACGGCCTCACCCTCGCCGGCGACACCGCCTTCCTGGTCTACGACGCGTCCGACGACGAGGCCAGGTCCGGCGTGGTGGCGGTGGACCCGCTCACCGGGGCGCAGGCGTGGAAGCACGAGATGGAGACCCGCAACGTCACCGGCATCACCCGGGTGGGCGACGTCGTCTACGTGGCGAGCCACCCCTCCAAGCCGCAGGCCGGTGTGCTGCCCTCCGCCACCGGCACCGCGTCGCCCACGAACGGACCGGCCACGTCGGTGGCAAAGGGCGCCGTTTACGCGCTGGAGGCGAAGACCGGCAATGTCGTCTGGAAGCGCGAGATGCCCTCACACGGCGCGCTGGAGACGCCGGTCGTGGCCAACGGCAAGGTGTACGTCTCGATGGACGCGACGTCGACCGGCGCGACCGGCGACGACGGCGCCCGACTGTTCGCACTGGAGGTGAAGACCGGCAAACCGGCCTGGCAGGTCGTGTTGCCGGCGGAGGTGTCCTCACGGGTGGTACCGGCGAAGGGCAACGTGTACCTCGGGCAGTGGCAACGCACGGACGCCCCGAAGCGGGCGGCATCGGTGGTCGCGTACGAGGGGTGAGCCCGGTGCGGATCGGGACCGGGGCCGGGTCCGGCGGATCCGGGTGGGGTCGCGCGGCGACACATGAATGTGCGCGAAGCGGGAACGGGAACGAAGTTGCGAGCATGCTCCGCTTCACCGCCGCAGCCGCGCCTCGCACCGCCGCACCCACTTCACCCGCTTCACCCGCTTCACCCGCTTGCCACTGCCGCATCCACTCTCCACCGCCGCACCTACTCCCCGAGACGAGGAAGCATGGCCGAGTTGGGACCCGTCGACGCCATCGTGTTGGGCTTTCCGGGCCAACGGCTGACCTCGGCCGTGCTGGACGCGTTCGAGTCGGTCGAGGAGCGCGGGGACGTGCGGTTGATCGACGCGCTGATCGTGGTCAAGGACGTCTCGGGCGAGGTGAGCAGCCACGAGGTCAGCGAGTTCGAGGGGCTGCGCGACATGGCGGCGGAGTTGGCCGCGCGCGAGATGCTGGGGCTGGCCGGGGACGAGGACGCCGATCAGATCGGGCAGGTCATGCCGCCCGACTCGCTGGTGGTCGTGCTGTTCGTGGAGAACATCTGGGCCCGCGAGGTGGCGACCCGGATCCGCGATTCGGGCGGCCGGCTGCTCTCCTACACCCGCTTGCCGCAGTCCGTACTGGACGACGCGGAAGAGGCGCTGGCCGGGACGCCCGACGGCACCTGAACGGGTACGGATCGATTCCCGAATGGTAAAGCCGGGCAAAATGTCGCAACCCGCCCCACCGGTTGGGCGTCTCCATCGGTGCAAGGGCACATCCCCGAGCAAGCGGAGGTCGACATGACCGCCAGGATTCGCCGTACGGCCGCCATCACACTGGCCGCCGGACTCCTCCTCTCCGCCGGCGCCGCCGCTCCGGCACTCGCCGCCGACGGCGGTGCACCGCCCGGCGCGCATCAGTCCCGACAGATCGGTGTCGTGGAGAAGGTGACCGCCTTCTACGACCAGTACCTGTCCGCCGTCAACGGCACCAACCCGAACATGGACCCGACCGAGGTCCGCAACGAGTTCCTCACCCCCGAGCTGAACGCCCGCCTGGACGCATGGGCCGAACAGAACATGGCCGACCCGGTCTTCCGTGCCCAGAACACCCCGCAGAGCCGCGACGTCCACTACGAGGGCAGCGGCGCGGGCAGCGCGACGGTGATCGTCACCGAACACTTCGGCGACTCCACGATCGACGTCTGGTACCGCGTCCCACTGGCCGGCGGCCGGATCACGGACCTCACCGACGCACCGCGGTAGCCGGCACCCACACCGGTACGCGGAAGGGGGGCCCCCCCGCGGGGGGGGGGGCCCCCCCCGGGCCCGGCGGGGGGGGCGGGGGGGGGCCGGGGGGGGGGGGGGGGGGCGGGGGCGGGGGGTGGGGGGGGGGGGGGGGGG
>NZ_JBITHP010000002.1:0-50985 GCF_044458105.1 Embleya sp. NPDC050493 | reverse complement strand
GTCGCTCCGGGGGGGGGGGGGCGTCTGTGTCTCTCTCGGCCCGCCGGTGGTGGTGCCCCCCACCGCGCGGTGGGTGTCGGGCCCCGTGGGGGGGGGGGGGGGCGCCCTTCCGCGTACCGGCGGGAGTCGCCGGTCGGGTCCGTGGGTCGGCCGGGGTCGCCGGTCAGGCGGATTCGGTCGGGAGGCCGGCGGCGGTCCAGTCCTCGATGCCCTCGGCGTACTTGCGGACGTTGCTGTAGCCCAGGTGGGTGAGGCGGTCGGCGACCTGGCCGCTGTTCGGGCAGGCGGGGTTGGAGCAGTACGTGACGATCGCCGCGTCGCGATCGGGCAGCAGGGTCGGGGCGAGCGTGTCCACCTCGCCCCGGACCAGGGCGAGCGCGCCGGGCAGGTGCTGCTTGGCCCAGTACTCGCCGCCGAGCGCGTCGACGACGGTGACGGTGCCGGCGGCGATCTCGGCGCGCAGTTCGTCCCGGGTGATCAGTGCGGTCATGGTGGTGCCTCCATCGTGGCGAGAATCGGACTATAGTCCGGTTGTGGCTCACGACGACATTAACGGACCGCAGTCCGGTTCCGCAATCCATCTGGACCTGCTCCGCACCCCACCCCCCAGGGAGCGCGCCGACGCGGCCCGCAATCGCGCGGCGGTACTCGACGCCGCCGCAAGGCTGTTCGCCGAACACGGGGTGGCGGCGGTATCGATGGACCAGGTGGCGGCGGCAGCCGGCGTCGGCAAGGGCACCCTCTTCCGCCGCTTCGGCGACAAATCGGGCCTGGCCACGGCGCTTCTCGACACCCGAGAGCGCGCACTGCAAGAGGCGATCCTGCACGGCCCACCACCCCTGGGCCCGGGAGCACCGGCGGACGAACGCCTCACCGCATTCGTCGACGCCTATTTCGACTACCTACTGGAGCACCTGGACCTGATCCGCATGTCGGAGACGTCCTCTCCCGGCGCCCGCCACCGCATCGGCGCCTACCGCTTCTGGCACCGCCATGTGACGATCCTGCTGGACGACGCGACGACGCCGGACCCGGACCACGCGGCACACGCGCTCCTGGCATCCCTGGCGGCCGAACACGTCACCGCCCTGCTCCCGGACCTGGGCCCGGAACGGATCCGCGCGGGCGTACTCCGCCTGGCCCGCGCCGTGGCGCGCCCCGAGCCCGGCTGACGGGCCGACCGATGTCGCGTTTCGGTCATCGCGCGACGGCCTCGGAGGGCCGATACGTCAGCGGCCGACCACCGTTGCGGAGTGCGCCCGCCAACTCTCCTCGTACGGGATCCGCGTGCCCGGCGTGTGGCCCGCGTCGAGGTGCGCGAGCAGAGCCTCGACGTAGAGGTTCTTCCCGTCCGTACGCATCGGGGCGATCTTCGCGCCGGAGAACTTCCGAACGATGCTCGCGTCGGCGTCCGTCCACAGGCGGTCGGCGGCGAGCGCCAAACGGTCGAGGAGGTACTCGAACGTGGCGTGGGAGAACTGCAGTTCCGACCCGGCGGGCGGTTCGAGGGTGGGGTGAGCCGTGAAACCGCGCAGCTTGACCAGCGCATCCGCCTCGGGGATGGCCTCACCCTCCTCGGCTCTCTCCAGGTTCTCCAGATGGTTCAGCCCGTTGCGCAACCGCTGCGTGACGCCCTGCTCGGTGCGCTCCGACACACACCGCCCGACGAGTTCGGCACCGTTCAGCGACAACGACGCGGCGGCGAGATACTGCCCGTGGCTCACCAACAGTCCCGCCGACGCGATGAATTCGCGCAGCACACCGGCGGTGTACAGGTACTTGCAGCCGTACGGCGGTATCCCGTACCGCACGGAGACCGGCGCCCAGACCTCGGCCTCACCCCGCGGCAGCGCGTGCCGGGTACGGCGAATCGATGACTTCATGGCCACATGGGTACCGGTGCCGGCAATCCCCCGACAACCGGATTTCCCCGCCGGAGCAGCCCGATCGGCCCCGCCCGGGGACCCGACTCAATCGCCCGTCGGGTTCGTGGTTCGGGTGGTCGGTGAGATCGGGTGTGCCGTCGGGTCGATCAGGCGGTGGCGCAGGAGGGTGGGTGCCGCGGCCAGTGACGCCAACAAGGTTCCTGCGCCCGCCAGTTGGAGTGCACCGGCCCCGCCGAGTGAGGTTGCGACCGGGCCCGCGAGTGCCGTGCCGGTCAGGTTCGCACCGTTGAGGGCCGCGCTGGAGGAGGCGAAAGCGCGGCCTCGCGTCTCGCGTGGGACACGGGCATGGATCAGGTTGCGGATGGCGAGGTTCTGTAGCGCGTTGGCCACGCCCGTGATGACGAACGCGGCGAAGGCGAAGGCGAATACGGGCACGGTCGAGCTCACGAACAGGGCGGCGCCCATCATCGCCCCGGCCCCGGCCAGGACCCGGGGTTGCCAGGTCAACGGAACGCGCGTGGCCAGGAACGCCGCGGCGAGGAGCATCCCGAGGGTGTGTGCGGTGACCAGCCAGCCGTACCCGGCATCCGAGGCGCCCAGGTCGTCCCGGATGTAGAAGACCCGCGCCACATTCATCATTGCGGTGAACACGACTGCGGTGGCCAACGCCGGAATCGCCACTCGCAGCAACCGATCGCCCCCGAGCACGTCCACCCCTTGCCGCACCTGGCCGAGCCACCCGAGTCGGGCGTCGCCGGCCGCCGGCTCCCGGCGGATCCGCAGTACGAGGAACACTCCTGCCACCACCGCGAAAGACCCCGCGTTGCCCAGCAGAACGGCCCGATGACCGACCCCGGCAACCAACAGCCCGGCCAGAGCCGGCCCCGCGACATTGCCGACCGAACGAAACGTCTCCAAGCGCGCGAACCCTCGTGTCGTGTCCGCATCGCCCACGATCTCCGGTACGAGCAGTTGCAGGGTCGGCGAAACCACCGCAAGGCCCGCACCCAGCAGCACCAGAAGCACGATGGTGGCCACCACGTCCGTGGTGAGCGCCAACCCGAGCGCGACCACCGCCTGGAACCCGGTCACCGCCACGACCAGCCGACCGCTCTCGACCCGGTCGAGCAACGGGCCCGCCAACGGCCCGACCACCACGAGCGGCAGCACACTCGCGATCACCAGCGCCGAGATCACCGCCCCGGACCGCCCCTGATCGTGTAATCGCAGGGTCAACACGACCATCGCCATCTGGTCCCCCATCGAGGACAACCCGTAGGCGGCGGCCACCACGGAGAGCACGACATTCGGATTCCGGCGCATCCGGCGATGCTGCCGGCCACGGGGGCGTCCGGGCACGGCCGGCGTGTTGCGAGCGGGGGATTAACGCCGGGCGCGGACGATGTTGTCGCAGTGATCGCACAGGTCGGTCATGGATCGGATTCGCCGTCTCGACGGTCGCCCCGGTCCCTCCTCTCCGGATGCCCGGACAGACAGCAGGAGTTGACGAAGATGGCGGAGCGAGCTCGGATCGGTGTCACCGGACTGGCCGTGATGGGGCGCAACCTGGCCCGCAACTTTGCCCGGCACGGCCACACCGTCGCCGTGCACAATCGCACCTCGGCCAAGACCCGTGCGCTGGTCGAGGAATTCGGTGGCGAGGGCACCTTCCTACCCGCCGATACGGCCGAGGAGTTCGTGGCGCTACTGGAGCCGCCGCGGCGGCTGGTGATCATGGTCAAGGCCGGGGCGCCCACCGACGCGGTGATCGACGAGTTCGCCGCGCTTCTCGAACCCGGCGACATGATCATTGACGGCGGCAACGCGCACTTCGCCGACACCCGCCGCCGCGAGGCCGCGCTGCGCGAGCGCGGCATCCACTTCGTCGGCACCGGGATCTCCGGCGGCGAGGAGGGCGCCCTGCTCGGCCCGAGCATCATGCCCGGCGGCTCCCCGGAGTCCTACGCCGCGCTCGGCCCGATCCTGGAGGACATCGCCGCGAAGGTGGACGGCGTGCCGTGTTGCGCGCACATGGGCCCGGACGGTGCCGGTCACTTCGTCAAGATGGTGCACAACGGCATCGAGTACGCGGACATGCAGCTGATCGCCGAGGCGTACGACCTGCTCGATCGCGCGCTGGGGATGCAACCCGCGCAGATCGCCGAGGTGTTCAAGACCTGGAACACCGGCCGGCTGGAGTCCTACCTGATCGAGATCACCGCCGAGGTGCTCGCACACACCGACGCGGCCGGTGGCAGGCCGTTCGTCGACGTGGTCCAGGACCGGGCCGAGCAGAAGGGCACCGGCCGCTGGACCGTGCAGACCGCCCTCGACCTGGGGGTTCCGGTCAGCGGCATCGCCGAGGCGGTGTTCGCCCGGTCCCTGTCCGGCCACGCCGAACTGCGCGCGGCGGCGCAGGGTCTGCCCGGACCGACCCGCAACACGCTCGAGGGGGAGGACGCGGACCGCTTCGCCGACGACGTCGAGCAGGCGCTGTACGCGTCCAAGATCGTGGCCTACGCGCAGGGCATCCACCAGATCGAGGCCGGCAGTGCCGAATACGACTGGTCGATCGACCCGGGTACGGTCGCCGAGATCTGGCGCGGCGGCTGCATCATCCGCGCCCGCTTCCTGAACCGGATCCGGGAGGCGTACGACGCCGACCGCAAGCCCGACTCGTTGCTGACCGCCGACTACTTCCGGAACGCGATCGGCGGCGCCCAGGACGCCTGGCGTCGGGTGGTGGCCACCGCCGCCGAACTGGGCATTCCCACCCCCGGCTTCGCCGCCGCGTTGTCCTATTACGACGGCCTGCGCTCGCCGCGGCTGCCGGCCGCCCTGATCCAGGGCCAGCGGGACTTCTTCGGCGCGCACACCTACCGCCGAGTGGACCGCGAGGGTTCCTTCCACACCGAGTGGTCCGGCGACCGTACGGAACACGCGGTCTGACCGAGGGCCCCGGCCCGAGGACCACAGGTCATCGGCCACCCGCCACCCTCCACCGGCCGCTTCCCGCCGTCTGCCGTCCGCCGTCCGGCAGGGACCACAGCTCGGTCCCTGCCGGGCCGGCTCACTCCGGCCCGGCTCGGCCCGCCAAGCCCGATCCGCCCCGCCTCACTCCCACCGCCCCGCCAGCAGCCGGGTCATCGCGCCCGTCAACGACCCGCGCAACTGCCGGCGCACCGGCGGTGTCAGGTGCCGCAACCACAGATGCGCCGCCCGATCGCCCATCAGCCCCACACACAGCAGCGGATCCTCGAACAGGAACGCCGGGGCATGCCAGTTCATGCACGCGTTCGGATCGGGGTCCACAGCCGGCACCCGCCGGATGCCGACCGCGGCCAGCCCGGTGGCGCACAACAGACAACAAGCGCTCCCGAGAGCGGCTCCGGGGTCGGCGAACTCGCCTGTCGCCAAAGGCAGTCCGAGCATCCGGGCCTGCTGGAGGCAATCCATCTCGGCGTGCAGCCCGCGCTTGGGCGAGCCCTCGAAGATCCGCCGGCCGAAGCTCATCACGCACTCCGCGTCGGGCTTGGCCGGCACCGCCCGCCCGAACGTCTCGACCCGCCCCTCGGCGACCCGCACCCACCCCACCCAGTCACCGGCGATCTTCGGCACGATCATCTCCGCGGGGGGCGTCTGCACCCGGCCGCCGGAAACCTTCGGACAGTACTCGCAGTGCATGGCGCCTCCCCAGGGACGACATGCCGCAAGCTAGCGTGCGCGGGGTCGGGGCCGCCAGCACAAGACCGGCCGAAAACCACCGGAAAATCACCACTTGTGCGGCCGAAGGGACTCGAACCCTCATATCCTCTCGGACGGCAGGACCTAAACCTGCTGCGTCAACCAATTGCGCCACGGCCGCGCGCGACCGACCTGCGCGACAACGCCCCGAGGTCGACCACGCTTCATGCTAGTGCCCGCCGCATCGAGCGGCCGGCACATATCCCCCCGCGACCAACCATCCGGCCAAGCCCGCGCCGCCTGCCGAGCCGGTACCGCCGCCGACACCGGCGCCGACACCCGGGCGCCCCCCGACGCGCACCGCTCAGCGAATCAGCCGCCCGGTCGCCCGCCGCGCCATCGCCAACGCGCTCTCCCGAGTCGTCCCGCCGAGCCCGAGCACCGTGCGCGTACTCAACCCCTCCAGCAGCGCGAGCAACTCCGACGCGACCGCTTCCGGGTCGTCGATCAGCAATACGTCCCGGTCCGCGCCCCGGACCAGGATCGTGACCAGGTCGGCCTGCCAGCCGAGGTCGATCTCGTCCTGCGCCACCCGTAGTTCCGCGTTGCCGGCCGTCCTGGCCCAGAGCTCCAACCACAACATCCAGCGCGGATCGCGCGGGCCGACCGGCAGATACAGGTCCAGGAACAGGTCCAGCTTGCGGTCCGCCGCGACCCGGCGCGCGAGCAGTCGGGCGCGCTCCTCGCCCAGCCGGTCCTCGCTCCAGCGCAGCGCGGCCAGCAGCAGCTGATCCTTGCTGCCGAAGTAGTACAGGATGTGCCCGCCGCTGGTGCCCAGGCGCTCCGCGAGGCCGGACATCGTCAGCTTGGCCAAGCCGTGCTCGGCGATCGCCGCGATGGCCTCCTCGAGCATCCGGTCCTGGGCGATCCGACCGTCGCTCCGCCTCGTGGCCACCACCGACACCCGCCTTTCGACCGCGCGGCCGACCCGCTCGCGCAAGGGCTCGACCCTATCCCGCCGGTGACGGACACCTTGAACGACAGTCAAATTCTGGTGGGCTTCGCCACGAACTCTTGACACCCTCCCCACCCACAGCGCACCTTGAGTGGCGTTCAAAGTCCTTGAATGCCATTCAAGCTTCCGGTCCGGTCTCACGTCCTCGAAGCCGAGCCGCACACCACGAAGAGGAGGTCCGGTGACCCTGCCCCGCACGGACTCCACAGGCGACACCGCGAGCGCCGGCCCGAGCGTCACCCCGCCCGGCTTCGGTACGGGGGTCGCCTCCGACGAGCTCTTCCAGGTGGAGACCCACGGCATCGACCCGATCCCGGACGACGAACGGCACGGCAGCGCCAAGGACGTCTTCTGGCTCTGGTTCGGCTCGAACCTGTCGTTCACGTTCGTCATCAACGGCACCCTCGCGGTGATGTTCGGCCTGTCCTTCTGGGCCGCCATCGCCGTGGTCGTGGTCACCGGCCTGTCGTTCTTCGCCGTCGGCGCGCTCGGCTTCGCGGGTGTCCGCACCGGCACCGCGACCCTGGTGATCTCGCGCGCCGCGTTCGGCGTACACGGGAACTTCCCGGCCGGCCTGCTCAACTGGGTCGTCGGAATCGGCTACACGATTCTCAACACCGTCGTCGGCACCTTCGCCCTCGAAGGACTGTTCGCCAAGCTCGGCTGGGCCGGCGGCGACCTCGCCCGGGTGGTCGCGCTCGCGATCACCCTCTCGCTCACCTTCGCCATCGCGATGTGGGGGCACGCCACCGTGCAGGCCGCCGAACGCTGGATGGCCTACGTACTGGGCATCGGCTTCGGCCTGCTGATCCTGTTCGTGGTCCCCGGCCTGGAGACCGGAGCGGCGCCGGAGACCTCGAACACCTTCCACGCGATCTCGCTCGCCGTGCTCGTCCTGGTCGCCGGCCCGATCTCCTACCTGCCGATGCCCTCGGACTACACCCGCTACCTGCCCCGGGACACCTCGCTGCGCTCGATCACCCTGTGGGGCGCGGCCGGCGGGATGCTCTCCTCGGTGCTGCTCGGCGTGGTCGGCGTGGCCGCGGCCACCCAGGCGGACATGACCGACCCGGTGGCCGGGGTCGCCGACCTGGTGCCGGACTGGTTCGAGGCGCTGTTCCTGCTGCTCGTGGTGGGCGGCTCGATCACCAACTCGATCCTGACCCTGTACTCCTCCAGCCTGAACCTCCAGGTGCTCGGCATCCCCTGGTCGCGCTCCAAGGGCATCCTGGTCAGCACCGCGTTCATCCTGGTCGGCTCGTTGTGGGCGCTGTTCAACGGCAACTTCACCGACAACCTGACCAGCTTCCTGTCCGTGCTCGTGGTGGTGTTCGCGCCGTGGGGCGGGGTGTTCATCGCGGACACGCTGATGCGCCGCTGCCGCTACGACGCCGACGGCCTGCACGACATGCGCGGCGGCGCCTACTGGTACCGCAACGGCTTCCATCCCGCCGGGATGATCGCGCTCGGCGCCGGCATCGTCTTCGCATGCCTGACCGCCGAGTCCGCGTTGTGGACCGGCGCGCTGGTGGAGACCTTCGACGGCGACTTCACCCTGCTCGGCGCGGTCGTCTCGGGCGTCCTGTACTGGCTGCTCGCCCGCCGCGAACCGCAGTTCGCCGAGCACTGACCCACACCACCGATCACCCCAGGGCCCCCGGCCCACCCCCGCACCACGTTTCCGCACCACCCCTGGAGTCACCGTGTCCCGCACCGCCGATCTGGTCCTGCGCAACGCCCGCATCCACACCGTCGACCCCGACCTGCCCGAGGCCGAGGCACTCGCCGTCCGGGCGGGCCGGATCGCGTGGGTGGGCGCGGACGCCGACGCCGCGGACTGGATCGGCCCGGACACCACCGTGCTCGACGGTGCCGGGCGGCGCGTGTTGCCCGGCTTCATCGACGCGCACAACCACGTACGGCTCGGCTCGGACGACGCGTGCGTGCAGTTGGCGGGCGTGCGCACGCTGGCGGGCATCCACGAGCGGATCGGCGCCTGGCTGGCGGCCAACCCGGACGCCGAGTGGATCGAGGCGGAGGCGTTCGACTACTCGGCGATCCCGGACGGCCGGATGCCGCGCGCGAGCGACCTGGACCCGGTCACGGGCGCGGTGCCGGCCTTCGTACTCAGCTACGACGTGCACACCGCGTGGCTCAACAGCGCCGCGATCAAGCGGCTCGGCATCACCCGGGACAGCGACATCCTGCCGTTCGGCCGGGTGGACAAGGATGCCGAGACCGGCGAGCCGACCGGCTTCATCAAGGACTTCGCGGTCCGCGGCCTCTCCCGGGACGGGCACCGCGCACTGCGCGACCTGGGCCTGCCGTGGGCGTCGGCCGACCGGCAGTACGGCCGATTGGCCAAGAGCCTGGACGACGCGATCCGGTTCGGCATCACCACCGTGGTCGAGCCGCAGAACTCGCTCGACGACCTGGCCCTGTACACCCGCGCCCGGCAGGAGGGCCGGCTGCGCTCGCGCATCGTCGCGGCGCTGTTCCACCCGCGCGGCACCACCGCGGCGGATCTGGACGAGTTCGCCGAGGCCGCGCGCACGTACGCGGACGACCGGCTGCGGGTGGGCCCGCTCAAGCTGTACATCGACGACGTGGTCGAACCGCGCACGGCCGCGCTCCTGGAGCCGTACCGAGGTTGTGCGCACCACCGAGGCGAGACGTTCTACCCGGCGGAGGAGTTCGCCGACCTGTTGGCCGAGCTGGACGGACGCGGCTTCCAGTGCTTCGTGCACGCCACCGGCGACCGGGGCATCCGCACCGTCCTGGACGCGGTCGAGCACGCCCGTGCGGTCAACGGCGCGCGGGACGCGCGGCACCAGGTCGTGCACGTGGAGTGCCTGGACCCGGCGGACGTGTCGCGCTTCGCCGAGTTGGGCGTGGTCGCGTGCATGCAGCCGCGGCACTGTGCGCCGGAGATCGCCGGGCCCGGTCAGGACTGGGCGGAGAACGTCGGCGAGGAGCGCTGGCACAAGGCGTGGCCGATGCGCAGCCTGCATGCCGCCGGCGCGGTGTTGGCGCTGTCCAGCGACTGGAACGTGGCCGAGATGGACCCGATGGTCGGCGTGTACACCGCGCTCACCCGGGCGCCGCTGGCCGGCGGCCCGTCCTGGATCCCGACCGAGACGCTCGACGTCGAGACCACCGTGCACGGCTACACGATGGGTTCGGCCTACGCGAACTTCCTGGAGCACGAGCGCGGTTCGCTCACCGTCGGCAAGCTCGCCGACTTCGTCGTGCTCTCCCGGGACATCATGACCATCGCCCCGTCCGAGATCCCCGGCACGGTCTGCGACGTGGTCGCGGTCGGCGGCGAGATCGTGCACACCGCCTGAGCCCTGCCCGGGATCACCGCTGCGCGGCCACCAGTTCCCGGGCCTCCTCGATCGTCTCCACCGCGGGAGGCGAGCCCATCAGCGGCTTGCGGGCGGTCTCGGTCATCGCGAGCGCGGCGACCAGGCCCACGGCCGCCGCGAGCATCATGTAGAGCGCCGGCATGTAGTCGTTGCCCGTCCCGTCGACCAGCGCCTCGGCCACGAACGGGGTGGTGCCGCCGAACAGCGAGACCGAGATGTTGAACGAGACGGACAGCGCCCCGGAGCGGATCTCGGTCGGGAACAGGGCGGGCAACGCGGCGGACATGGTGGCCAGGAAGCAGACCAGGACCAGGCCCAGGATCAGCAGGCCGATGAAGATCGGCACCAGGTCGCCCTGCTTGATCAGCACGAAGCACGGCAGCGGCAGCACGATGAAGCCGACGCAGCCGGTGATGATCACCGGCTTGCGACCGATCCGGTCGGTCAGAGCGCCGAGCGGGTGGATCACCGCCAGCAGCACGATCATCACCACGACGATCTGCAGCAGGCCGTGCGTCTCGTTGTAGCCGAGCGTGTCGGAGAGATAGGTCGGCATGTACGACAGCAGCATGTAGTCGTTGACGTTGTACGCCGCGACCAGCGCGATACAGACGACCATCGCCCGCCGTTGACCCAGGAAGATCCGCTTGAACTCGCGCACGGTCTCGTGCCCGTGCGCATTCTCCGCTTCGTCCGCCTTCGCTCCCGCCGACTTCTGCATCACCTTCGCGAACGCCGGCGACTCCTCCAGCCGCAGCCGCAGGTACAGCCCGATCACCCCGATCGGGCCGGCCACCAGGAACGGGATGCGCCACCCCCACGTCCGCATCTCGTGATCGCTGAGCACCGCGGTCAGCAGCGTGACCAGGCTCGCCGCCAGGATGTAGCCGATCAGCGTGCCGAACTCCAGGAAGCTGCCGTAGAAACCGCGCCGCTTGTCCGGGGCGTACTCGGCGATGAACGTGCTCGCACCGCCGTACTCGCCACCCGCCGAGAAGCCCTGAAGCATGCGGAACAGGATCAGCAGGCCCGGCGCGGCGAGGCCGATCGTGGCATAGCCGGGAATCAGCCCGATGCACAGCGTGCCGCTCGCCATCATCAGCATCGTGATCGCGAGCACCCTCTTGCGCCCGATCCGGTCGCCGAGCGGCCCGAAGAAGAACCCGCCGAGCGGCCGGACCAGGAACGCGGCGGCGAACGTGGCGAACGAGGACAACGTCTGTGCGGCGTCGTTGCCGGACGGGAAGAACACCTTGCCGATCGTCACCGCCATGTAGGCGTAGATGCCGAAGTCGTACCACTCCATGGCATTGCCGAGCATGGTCGCCCTGACCGCGGTGTCCACGGTCTTGGCATCGACGACCGTGATGTCTTCCTCGCGCACCTGTCTCCTTTGTCCCGGATGGTCCTCGCGTCCCAGGTTGGGGCAGGAGATCGCGCCGGGACGGGCACGACACAGGCTTTACCGCATAAAAAGCCCCGACCCGCCCGATGATCGGGCGAATCAGGGCAAGGGGACTCCGAGCGGGCCGAGTCGGGCTCAGGCCGCGTCGAGCTTGAGATCCTTGATCAGCTTGGCCACGTGGCCGGTCGCGCGCACGTTGTACAGCGCCCGCTCGACCTTGCCGCTCTCGTCGACGACGAACGTCGAGCGGATCACGCCCTTGACGGTCTTGCCGTACATGGTCTTCTCGCCGAACGCGCCGTACGCCTGGAGCGTGCTCTTGTCCGGGTCGGCGAGCAGCGTCACCGTGAGGTTCTCCTTCTCCCGGAACTTGCCGAGCTTCTCCGGCTTGTCCGGCGAGATGCCGAGCACGTCGTAGCCCGCGCCCGCGAGCAGCGCCAGGTTGTCGGTGAAGTCGCACGCCTGCTTGGTGCAGCCCGGGGTCAATGCGGCCGGGTAGAAGTACACGATGACCTTGCGGCCCGCGTAGTCGGACAGCGAGACGTCCTTGCCGTCGGCGTCGGACAGGGTGAAGGCGGGGGCGGTGTCGCCCGCCTGGAGGCGGTCGCTCACGAAGAACTCCTCGGATCGCTCGGCAACGTACGCCGCAACGCTAGGGCCTGCTTCGATCCCACGCCGAGCACCACGACGCGGGACGGAAGACAGACCTTAGCGCTGTGCTCCGACCGATTCGGGTCCCCGGCCCGTCGGCGTGATCGCGCACCCCGGGGGGCGCCCCGTTCGTCAACGTCGGGCAAAGAACGATGCGGGCGCACCACTGTTGCCACCGTCACCCAATTGCAAGCCTTTTGCAATTGCGGCGACAAGCCATAAAATCCGACAGCCGAATCCGGCATTTCGGGAGGGGCCACATGCACATACCCAACGGGTTCATCGACGGCCCCGTATCGGCGGGAGCCGCAGTCGTCGCCGTCGCCGGGATCGCCGTCGGACTGCGCGGCGCGCGTCGGGAACTGGACGAGCGCACCGCGCCGCTGGCCGGCCTGGTCGCGGCCTTCGTCTTCGCCGTCCAGATGCTCAACTTCCCGGTCGCCGGCGGCACCAGCGGCCATCTCCTGGGCGGCACCCTCGCTGCCATCCTGGTCGGCCCGTACACCGGCATGTTGTGCGTGGCGGTGGTGCTGCTGATGCAGGGCCTGTTCTTCGCCGACGGCGGCCTGACCGCACTCGGCCTGAACATCACCATCATGGGCATCGTGACCGTCGTGGTCGGCTACGGGCTGTTCCGCCTGGTACTGGGCCTGCTGCCCGCGCGGCACTCCTCCGTGCCGATCGCCGCGTTCGTCGGCGCGCTCGTCTCCGTCCCCGCGGCGGCCTGCGTGTTCACCGGCTTCTACGCGATCGGCGGGACCACCGACGTGTCGATCGGCAAGGTGGCCGGCGCGATGATCGGCGTGCACGTCCTGATCGGCATCGGCGAGGCGCTCATCACCGCGGCCACCGTCTCCAGCGTGCTGGCGGTCCGGCCCGACCTCGTCCACGGTGCGCGCGGCCTCGCGCGTCCGCTCGAACTGCACTCGGCAGGGGGATCCCGATGACCCGCGTCCGTACCCGCACGCTGCTGATCGCGGGCGTCCTGCTCGCCCTGGTCCTGGCCGGCTTCGTGAGCTATTACGCGAGCCGGAGCCCGGACGGCCTGGAGAAGGTGTCCGCCGACAAGGGCATCGACGCCAAGGAACAGGACCATCAGTTCAAGGACGGCCCGCTGGCCGACTACAGCGTCAAGGGTGTGCACGACGAGCGGCTCTCCGGCGGCCTGGCCGGGGTGATCGGCGTGGGCGCGACCCTGCTGGTGGGCACCGGCGTGTTCTGGTTGGTCCGCGGGCGCTCCACCGGCGCCGACCGCGCCGGCGCCCGCACCGCCGGCTCCGGCGCGGGAACCGGCGTCTGATCGTGTCGGCCGGACCCGGGCATCGGCTGTATCGGCCCGGCGACTCGCCGGTCCACCGGCTGCCGCCGCACTGCAAACTGCTCGCGCTGGTCGGCTTCGTGGTGGCCACCGTGTCCACGCCGCGCGAGGCCTACTGGGCGTTCGGCGGGTACGCCGTGCTGCTCGCCTCGGTCGCCGCGCTCGCCCGGGTGCCGGCCGGCTTCCTGCTGCGGCGCATGCTCGTCGAGCTGCCGTTCGTGGGCTTCGCGCTGCTGCTGCCGTTCGTCGCGAACGGGCCGAGCGTCGAGGTGCTGGGCCTGTCGGTCAGCCGGGACGGCCTGCTCGGCGCCTGGAACATCATGGCCAAGGGCACCCTCGGCGTGGTCGCGGGCGTCCTGCTCGCGGCCACCACCGAACTGCGCGCCCTGCTGCTGGGCCTGCAGAAGTTGCGGATGCCGCCGCTGCTGGTCCAGATCATGTCGTTCATGCTGCGCTACGGCGGGGTGATCACCGCCGAGATGGGCCGGATGCGCATCGCCCGCGAGTCGCGCGGCTTCGTCGCGCGCGACCTGCGGCAGGCCCCCACGGTGGCCAAGTCCGCCGGGGCGCTGTTCATCCGCTCCTACGAGCGCGGCGAGCGGGTGCACCTGGCGATGCTCAGCCGGGGCTACACCGGGACCATGCCGGTCGTCCTGGACACCCGGGCCACCGCCAGCCAGTGGGCCGCCGCCGCGGCGCTGCCGGGGGCGGCGCTCGTGTTGTGGGCGGGTGCACTCATCCTGTGAAGGCGCGCAGAGCCCAGGGACCGCGAAGACCCCAGGAACGGAGTACCCACGTGAGTGAAGCGACCGGCGACGCCACCCCCTCGCTGGCCGTCCGCGGCCTCGCCTACGCCTACCCCGACGGCCATCAGGCCCTGTACGGCGTCGACCTGAGCATCGCCCGCGGCGAACGGGTCGCGCTGCTCGGTCCCAACGGCGCCGGCAAGACCACCCTGGTGCTGCACCTCAACGGCATCCTGACCGCCGGCGCCGGCACCGTCGAGGTGGCCGGCCTGCCGGTGACCAAGGAGCACCTGCGCGAGATCCGCCGCCGGGTCGGCATCGTCTTCCAGGATCCGGACGACCAGCTGTTCATGCCCACGGTCCGCGAGGATGTCGCGTTCGGCCCGGCCAACCTGGGCCTGCGCGGCGCCGCGCTGGAGGAGCGCGTACAGCACGCCCTGGCCCGGGTGGGCATGGCCGGCTTCGCCGATCGCCCGCCGCACCACCTCAGCTACGGCCAGCGCCGCCGGGTCGCGGTGGCCACGGTGCTCGCGATGGAGCCGGAGATCCTGGTCCTGGACGAGCCGTCCTCGAACCTGGACCCGGCGAGCCGGCGCGAGCTGGCCGAGGTACTCCGTTCGCTCGATGTCACCGTGCTGATGGTGACCCACGACCTGCCCTACGCGTTGGAGCTGTGTCCGCGTGCGCTGGTGCTGGCCGGCGGCGTCGTGGTCGCCGACGGGGGCACCCGCGACCTGCTCCTGGATCGTGACCTGATGGCCGCCCACCGACTGGAGCTGCCGTACGGATTCGACCCGTCGTCGGTCCCGGCCCGAACCGCGTCGACCCCGCCCGCCGGCGCCACGGCACCCGGTTGACGCGGGTGCGGGGATGTACCTGACAGACTTGGGGAACACACGAGCGCAGGGGCCGGAGAGGACGGGTTGTGAGCGACCACGGGCGGGAACTGTCTCCGGCGGAGTTGGAGCGGCAAGGCCGGGCGGCGTTGGGCCGTCCGGTGACGGCACACGCTGAGCGGAGTCGGGTGGAGTCGGTGAACGGTGCGCACAGGGCCGACGTTGCGAACGCCGGACACAAGGATGGGAAGGCCGTCGACAAGCACACGAACGGCGACCAGCCGGACCGGCGCTCGCCGCAGCAGATCGAACGGGACATCGAGGCGGCCCGGGCGAATCTGGCGGTGACGCTGGACGAGATCGTCGACCGGGTGAAGCCGGCCAATGTCGCGGCTCGCGCCATGGACAAGGTCCGGGCGCAGTTCATCGACAGCGACACGGGCGCTCCGCGCAAGGAGCGGATCCTGCCGCTGGCCGGTGGGGTGGCGGGGCTGATTCTGCTGGTCGTAGTGGTGAAGACCAAGGGCAACGGCGACAAGAAGGTCAAGGCCCGAAAGAGCGGCAAAAAGCGCTGAGGCCCGCCGCGCCGACGCCGGGCCGACCTCGCCGGGCCCGGCCGGGGCGGAATCGGATCGGGACATACACCTCCCGGTGACGCATGTTCGGCGTCGGGCGGGTAGCTTGTCGAAGCGTGAGTTCCGACAGGTCCCAGTCTTCGAGTAACAACGCCCACGACCTCGGCGAGAAGCTGCCCATCCGCATGCTGCACGACCGTGTCCTGGTCCGCCAGGACGCGGCGGAGGGTGAGCGCCGTTCCGGCGGTGGCATCCTCATCCCCGCGACCGCGCAGGTCGGCAAGCGGCTGGCATGGGCCGAGGTGGTCGCGGTCGGCCAGAACGTCCGCACCGTCGAACCGGGCGATCGTGTCCTGTACGACCCCGAGGAGCGTGCCGAGGTCGAGGTGCGCGGTGTTCCGTACGTCCTGCTCCGCGAGCGCGATCTGCACGCGGTCGCCGCCGAACGCATCGAGGTCTCCGGCGAGGCCACCGGCCTCTACCTCTGACCTCGGACCACCGACACCGGGCCGACCGCCGAGAGATCTCCGTATCGCCGACAACGCCGGGTGGTGAGCCGTTCACCACCCGGCGGCTTCGTCCGCGCCCGCGGATCGCGGGCCCGGAGGGCCCGTTCGGGTCGGATGACTCCCTCCCGCGGGTGAACTCTTCTGCCAGGATGACCCGATCCGCACGAAGAGCCGGCCAAGAGGAGAGGGACAGATGCCGCGACGTCGGATCTGGATAGCGGCGCTGTGCGCGGTCGCGCTGGTGGGTTTCCTGGGCGGCGGCCTGGTCGGGGTGTTCGGCGGCGGTGGCGGTGACAAGTCCGCCGCGGCGGCGACGTCGCCCGGATCGAGCAGCGCATCCCCCGCTCCATCCGCGCCGGTCGCGGCACAGGTCGCTGCGCCGCCGACCACCGCCCCGCCCACCTCGGCGTCCGCGTCGCCGTCCAAGAGCCCGTCGGCCAAGCCGGCCCTGGCCGTGGGCACCCGCTATGTGCTGACCCTCGGGGACGGTCGGGCGATGGACGTGAGCGGCGCCACCAACCGGGACCGGGCGGCGGTGATCGCCTACCCGGCGGGAGCGGGCAAGGCGAATCAGCAGTGGGTGGTGCGCGACGCGGGCGGCGGCTTCGTCCGGCTGGAGTCGGTGCTCTCGCACAAGTGCCTGGAGGTGTCCGGCGGCCGGGAGTCGCGGGCGTATCAGGACGACTGCGGGCGCGCCGAGAACCAGTTGTGGAAGCCGCAGGCCAGCGGTTCCGGGGTGGTGCTGCTCGCCCGCAACGGCTCGGCACTCGGGCTGGGCGAGCAGGTCAAGGGCCTCCAGGGGCTCGGTCTGGTGCCGGCCGGCTCGGGCGCGGTGTGGCAGGCCGGCAGCGTGTGAGCGGGGCCGGACCGGCCGAGCCGCGCCGGCGATCGAGCCCGGGTGCGACAGCTGTCCCTTATGCCCGAATGTGATCCCCTGCACGCCTACCCGACGGAACAGCGCGGGATGTCCTGCGGTTGCACCTCAGTGCGAACGCGGAGCACCGGCACGAGCACGGGTGCGCCGATCGGGCGGGCGGGAAACGGGCGAGGAAGAGGGACGCGGAGTGGACGCTGTGAAGCTGTCGGTACTGGACGTGGCGCCGGTGGGAACCGGGTATTCGGCGACCGAGGCGCTGCGCACGAGCACCGAGTTGGCCAAGCGGGCCGAACAATGGGGCTTCCATCGGTTCTGGGTGGCGGAGCACCACAACATGCCCGGCATCGCCAGCTCGTCGCCGCCGGTGCTGCTCGCCCACCTGGCAGCGCACACCTCCACCCTGCGACTGGGCTCGGGCGGCGTGATGTTGCCCAACCACGCCCCGCTGGTGGTCGCCGAGCAGTTCGGCACGCTCCAGGCACTGCACCCCGGGCGGATCGACATCGGCATCGGCCGGGCTCCGGGCACCGACCAGGTCACCATGCGCGCGCTGCGTCGCGGCGGCGGCGCCGAGTCGGTCGAGGAGTTCCCGCAGGCGCTCGGCGAGCTGATCGGATTCGTCACCGGGTCGTTCGCCCAGGACCACCCCTACTCGCGGATGCACGCGGTGCCCGGTCCGGCGTCCGGAATCGAGGCGGGCGGCGAGTTCGCGACCGCCGAGGCGCCGGTGTGGCTGCTCGGGTCCAGCGGCTACAGCGCCCAGCTGGCCGGGATCCTGGGCCTGCCGTTCGCGTTCGCGCACCACTTCAGCGGGCAGCACACGGTGCCCGCGCTGGAGCTGTACCGCGAATCGTTCCAGCCGTCCGCGTCGCTCAAGGAGCCGTACTCGATGATCGCGGCCGGGGTGATCGCGGCCGACACGCACGAGCAGGCGGAGCGGCTCGCGCTGTCCCAGGCGTTGTCCATGTTGCGGCTGCGCAGCGGCAACCCGGGCCGGATGCCCTCGCCGGAGGAGGCCGAGGCCTATCCGTGGACGCCCGCCGAGCGGGAGTTCGTGGCGAACTACCGGCGCCAACACATCAGCGGCGACCGGGCCGAGGTGCGGGCCGGCATGCGGGAGTTGCGCGAGCGTACGCAGGTGGACGAGCTGATGGTGATCAGCAACGTGTACGGGCACGACGCGCGGATCCGCTCGTACGAGTTGATCGCGCAGGCGTGGGGGCTGATCGAGGAGTGATCCCGCCGCCGGGACTCAGCGCACGGTGACCTCGATGTGGTGGTGGCCGGTGGCGCCGTCCGGGATCACGTCCGCGTTCGCGGCGGTCTGCACCGCTCCGGTGCCGTCCGTGGCCCGGACCCGCAGGGTGTGCCGGCCCGGTGTGGCATTCCACAGCAGGCGGTACTGCCGCCACGTGTCGGTGGTGGTCTGCGGCGCGAGCTCGGCCGGCTGCCACGGGCCGTCGTCGACCTGGATCTCGACCGCGGCGATGCCCCGGTGCTGGGCCCAGGCGACGCCGGCGATCGGGACCGGGCCGGCCTCGACGGTGCTCGCGTCCCTGGGCGTGTCCAGGCGCGACTGGGTCTTGATCGGGGCCTGCCGGGCCCAGCCGAGCCTGACCCAGTAGGCGCTGAACGCGTCGAACCGGGTCACCTCCAGGTCCACGATCCACTTGCACGCGGACACGTATCCGTACAGGCCCGGCACCACCATCCGGACCGGGAAGCCGTGTTTGATCGGCAGCGGTTCGCCGTTCATCGCGTACGCCAGCATCGCGTCGCGCCCGTCCAGCACCTCGCGCAGCGGCGTGCCGATGGTCATCCCGTCCGGCGATCGGGAGACGAGCTGGTCGGCGCCGGGGCGGATACCGGCCTCGCGCAGCAGGTCGGCCAGCGGGGTGCCCAGCCAGCGGGCGTTGCCGATCAGGTCGCCGCCGACGTCGTTGGACACGCAGGCCAGCGTGATGTCCCGCTCGATCGCGATGCGCTCCCGCAACTGCCGGTAGTCCAGCCGGATTTCCCGATCGACCAGGCCGTGGATCCGCAACTCCCAGTCCTCGGCCCGCAACTGCGGCACGGTGAACGCGGTATCGATCCGGTAGAAGTCGGCGCTCGGGGTCAGGTACGGGGTCAGGCCGGGTTCGACCGGTCCGGGGCCGGCCGGGGCGGCGGCACTGATCGGCGTGGGGAGGTTCCCCGCGACCGCGGCACGGGACTTCTCCGCGTTGAACCGGGCGTGCTGGAGCATCCGGCCGCCGAAACCGGCCACCGCGGCGACGGCGGAGGCGCCGACCAGGAGCACCGTGCGGCGCGAGGTGTCCGGAGCCGGTTCGCGCACGTCGTCCTCGGGCGCGCCCGGCAACGGGCGGGCGAGCGGGCGGCGGTCGACCAGGTCGGGGCGGGTCAGCAGGACCAGCGTCAACACTCCGAACAACGTGCCCACCGACACCGGGGCCAGGTCGGCGGCTTCGAACGAGGGCCGGTCGATCGCGGTCCATGCGCCGAAGGCGCCGAGCGCGAGCACCCCGGCGATCCCGTGGCCGAGCCGGCGGGCGGCGAGCACGCCCAGCCCGGCGGCGAACAGCGCGAGCAGCACGGCGATCACGGTCAGCAGGAACGCCTTGTCACCGGTCCCGAAGGTGCGGATCGCCCACTCGCGCGGCCCCTGCGGCGCACGATCGGTGACCGCTCCGCTGATCGTCACGAACGGGGTGGCCTCCGGCCGTACGAACGCCGCCACCGCCTCGGTCACCCCGAGCGCCACCGCGGCCGAGACCACACCGATCAACGCGGCACCGGACCGACCAGAACGCCGCACAACGCCACCTCACGCTCGGAAACGACTCGAAGAACGACTCGGGGAAGGGACTCGGAAGGGATTCGGGAGCAGTTCCCGGAACGGCTCGCGGAACCGCGCCCGGAACCGCGCCCCGAACAGGTGTGTCCATCGTGACGCCGGTGCGGCCCGCGCGGGGGAATCCGCTGCTTACCGTTGTGTGACGAAGCGTCAGCGGCTTATTGCGAACACCTTGCAATAAGCTTTCCGGGTCGAGTCGTCGATCCACCGGGGGAAGCAGTGACCACCGTCGTCCGCGAACACCTTCCGTTCTCCGCCGCCGAACTGATCCGAGCCTGGGTCACCGGCTGGGCGCCCGCCCGGGAGGTGCCGCCGCCGATCGAGGTGGCCGGCGGCTTCCGATTGCACGTGGGCCTGCCGGGCCATCGGGTGCGGTACGTGCTCTTCGACGTCGAACGGGCGGCCGAGCTCGCCCGGACCCGAACCGCTCCCGGGACCTGGATCAAGGTGCTCGCCCCGGCCGAGCGGCTGCGGCCCCTCCTGACCCCCGCGTGGACCGTGGGCGAGCCGGAATACCCGATGACCGGGCCGCTGCGGCGGGCGGCGGCGAGTGTGCCGAGCGGCTACACGCTCGAGGTCGAGCCGGCGGGCGCGGTGGTCCTGGTCCGGCTGCGCGCGGCCGACGGCACCGTCGCCGCCCACGGTCGGATGGCGGTGACCGGAGAGACCGCGGTGGCGGACCGGATCGGCACCGATGCCGCACACCGCCGTCGGGGTCTGGGCAGCGTGGTGATGACCGCCCTCGGGGACGCCGCCGCCGCGCGAGGCGCCCACACCGGGGTCCTGGTGGCAAGCCCGGACGGGTACGCGCTGTACACCACGCTGGGCTGGACGCGGCACGGCGTCCTCACCCCGGCGTGGATCCCGGAGCCGGCGCCGGATTCGGTGCCGGCTCAACCCCGGCCCGCCAGGTAGGCCCGCTTCACCCGTGCCCAGCGCACTTCCTCGGCGGGCGTCAGCCGGCCGCGCAGTTCGGCCAGCTTGAGCAGGTTCGCCTCCGCGTCGGTGGTCAGCGTCTGGGCCTCCGCCGCGTAGTGGTCGTCCAGCAGCGTCTCGATCTCGGCCTCGTCCGACACCGGCAGGAGCCGCTCGGCGAGCCTGTTGGTGTCCCGGTAGGAGCCCTGCAGCCGGAACGGCGGTTCGGTGCGGGCCGCCTCGGACTGCGCCGCCGAGGCGATGTAGGCCCGGTTGACCGCCAGGACCGTCTCGCACACGTGCAGCAGCCGGCGCAGCACGGCCACGACGCGATCGAGCTCGGCCGGATCGTAGGCGTGGGCGAGTCGCTCCGGGCGCGCGGCACCGTCCCCGCGGGCGAGCCGGACCAGCAGTTCCAGATCGCCGCGCTCGCGACCGGCGAGCGGGGCCAGGACCGGGTTGGCGGTCAGCGCGTTCTCGATGTGGCTCAGCGCGAACAGGTCCTGCCTGCCGCCGAGCACGTCGCCGAGGTTCCACACGTCGGCCCGGTTGGCGAGCATGTCCGGGACCCGGAAGCGGGCCCCGGACTCGGTGTACGGGTTGCCCGCCATGCACACCGCGAACCGCTTGCCGCGCAGGTCGTAGCTGCGCGCCTCGCCCGCGCGGACGCCCTCGATCCGGCGTTGCGCGTCGCACAGCGAGACGAACTTCTGCAGGAGTTCGGGCGAGACGTGCTGGATGTCGTCCAGGTGCAGCAGCACGTTGTTGCCCAACTCCAGCGCGAAGCCGATCTTCTCGATCTCGCGGCGTGCGGCGGCGTCCGGTGCGGCGGCCGGGTCCAGGGACGTGGTGCCCTGCCCCAGGGCGGGGCCGTCGATCCGGACGAACGCCAGGCCCAGGCGGGCCGCGACGTACTCCAGCAGCGTGGTCTTGCCGTAGCCGGGCGGCGACAGCAGGAGCAGCAGGCCCTGGCTGTCGGTACGTCGTCCGTCGCCGACGGCACCCAGTTGCCTGGCCAGATTGTCGCCGATCAGCGGCAGGTAGACGTCGTCGATCAGCCGGTTGCGGACGAAGGTCGGCAACACGCGCGGCATGTGCGCATCCAGCCGCAACCGCGCCCGCTCGGCGGCGAGCAACTGCGCGCGGGTGCGCTGGTAGGCCCGATATGCGGGCACCCGTACCCGGCGGAACTCGTCGGTGCGCGACAGGAATTCGTCCAGTCGCAGGTCCAGCGTTCCGCCGCGGGCCAGGCGCGGGTGGGCGCCGAGCAGACCGGTCACGGTGGTCGCGAGCGGCGCGTCCACCAGGTTTCGGTCCACCGCCCGGCCGCACACCTCGATCGCGATCGCCTCGGGCAGGTCCGCGGACGGCCCGCCGTCGAGCCGGTCGGCGTAGCCGCCGAGCCACCCGGAGACGAGTTGGTGGCGGGCGGCGAGGTCGTCGCCGAGGGCGCGCAGATCCTCGGCGAAGTCCTTGGCGGCGGGTGAGCCCTCGCCCCCGAGCGCGGCGCGGAAGTCGGCGAGCAGGGTCCGGGCCCCGGCGCCGGTGGCGAAGCGAGGTCCGCCGGACGCGAGTTCCTCGACGAGGTAGGCGCCGATCGCATCACCGGACGCGGGCAGCGTGCCGAGCGTAGCGGCCAGGAACTCGCCTGCTCGATCGCCGAGTTCGGCGGCCAGCTCGCGGACGGCCGGCACCGGGCCGAACGTCTCCCGGGCCCGGGCCAGCGATTGTGCCCGGGTGGTCCACGGCCCCCGGGCATCCGGGTCCGCGCCGTAGGCCCAGAAGAGCTGGGCCGCCGCCCGCACGTCCGGCGTGAACCGCAGCAGCCCGGCGCCGGCGCGCAACCGCAGTACGGCTGCCAGCAGTGCCGCCGCGTCGTGGTCGTGCACTCCGCGGTCGTAGCCCTCACCGTGCCGGGGCAGCGCGATCCGGCGCACGTGGGCGAGCAGGTCCTCCGCCGACGGGGTGGCCGACGGTGGGAGGTCGAGCTCGGCCAGTACCACCGCCGCCAGGTATTCGGCCCGGTAGACCTGCGGTGACTCGGAGCCGAGCGGCTGGTCCCGAAAGGCCCGGTATGCGGCGGGCAGCGGCTCGCGCAGCGGTGCCCGGTAGTCGGTGCCGGTGATCGCGAAGGCCAGGCCGTCCGCCTCCGGAACCAGGGTCGGCTCCATCGGCCGCTCGTTCACCGCGAACCGGTGCCGGCCCAGCCGTACGGTGCCCGCCGCGTCGTAGAGTTCGGCCCGGTCGCGCAGGGCCCGGGCGGCCTCCTGGCGGGCGGCCTTGAGCCGACCCTCCAACTCGCCGGCCCGGACCGGATCGCCGAGTCGGCGCAGTTCCTCGGCGGTCGAGCGGACCTTGCCGACCAGCGCGTCGGAGGCGAACCAGGTGTTGATCTCGTCCGTGCTCGCCAGACCGGCGACGCGGCGGCCGATCGTGGTCAGGATCCGCTGCGCCGAGTCGATCAACCGGGCACCGTGCCGGGCGCGCTCGTCCAATCGGGCCTGCTTGCGCGCGGAGAACGCGTCGTGGATGCGCTCGCGTTCGGTGTCGATCCTGGCCAGGTGCTCGTCGAAGGTGCCGAATCGGGCCTCCAGGTTCTCGATCCGGGCGAGCAGCCGGCCGAGTTGTTCGTCGCATTCCTCGGGATCGACGGCCGCGGCCAGCGCGCCGACCACGGTCTGCTCCAGGAGGGCGATCTCGGCGGCGAACTCGGCGCGTTGTTCGGCTTCGAGCAGCTCGCGCCGGCGAGCCGCCAGGGTCGCGCGGGCCCGGTTGATCCCGCCGAGCACCTCGCCGATCCGGGTCAGGATCGCGGTGCGCACGCCGGTGTCGGTGCCCTCCAGCGTGCCGATCACCTCGGTGACGATCCGCAGCCCGTCGGCCTGTTCCTCGATCCGCTCGGCCGGCGCCGCCGATTCGGCCACGGTGCTCGCCCCGGCGGCTGCGGCGGCCAGTTCGTCGACGGTGCGGTGGGTGTCGGCGAACGCGTCGTCGTCGGCCAGGAAGGCGACCACACGCCGCCCGGTCGCGGCGAGTTCCTCGACCACTGTGGCGTCGAGGTCGTCCAGGGCGGCGGTGTCCGCGTAGCGGATCTCCCGCAGGGTGGCCAGGCGGCCCTGGGCGCGCCGGAGTTCGGTGAGTTGTCGCACGCATGCCGCGGCGCCGGCCGGGTGTTCCCCGCGTACGCGCCGGATCAGCGTGGTGGTGCTCGCGGCGGCCTGCTCGACCGCGTCGGCGGCGATCCGGCGCAGGTCGAGCACCCGACGGAACTCCTCGACCACATCGCCCGCGGTACTTCGCACGGCGGTCAACGGTTCGTCGAGTCGCCCGAGTTCGGGGTCGGCGAGCCAGTGGTGGGTGTCCTCGACCCGGGCCGCGGCCGCGGCGATCGCGGCGAACACCGCCGTGGTCGGCGCCATCTCCTCGGCCATCGCGGCAATCGAGAGGCAGTCGGCGATGCCGCGTACCAGCTCGGGGTTGCCGATCCGGGCCAGTGGGCCGGTGCCGGCGGGTCGGGCCGCCGCGTACGCGTCGGAGACGTACGGCGTGCGCCACATCTGGAGCGGGTGCACCCGGCCGGGCTCGTCGCCCGCGGGGCGCAGCACCGCCATCGTGCCGTCGGCGAAGAACGCCCGGCCGTGTCCGACGATCGGGGCGGCGGCCTCCTCGCGGATCACGTTGTAGGACAGCAGCACGGTACGGCCCTCGGCGCGGGCATGGAACACGTACAGCACGTCCTCGCCGTTGGGCGAGCGCACCGTCGACTCGAACTCCAGGTCGGTGGTGTCGATGTCGAACGTGCGCGCGATCCCCGTGCTCAGGTAGTAGCCGCCGGGGAAGACGATGCCCTGCTCGTCGGGAAGTCGCCGGCAGGCGGCCCCGATGCCGTCCAGGCGCACCACCTCGCCGGTGCGGGTGTTGTGCACCAGGTGTCGCCACGCGTCCTCGTGGTACGGGCGCACCCGCACCAGCAGCAGCGGCCCGACCCGGGCGTACTCGACGTCCGCGTCGGCCGGTGATTGCAGCGGGTCCTCGACCGGTTCGGCATACACACCTTCGGCGGTCCCGGTGTCGTCGACCAGCTTGACGGTGAGCCGGCCGTCGAGGGTGCTCACGTACAGCGTGTCCGCGATCGCGATGTGCGGATGCCGGCCCGGCACGTGGTCGGCGCGGGTGCTCGCGGTCCAGGCGAAGTCGTGCGCCGGCGGGAAGACGTGCTCGCGCTCACCCTGCGCGTCCAGGTAGGTCGGGCTGCCGTCGGGGCCCAGCCGCCAGCGCAACACTCGGATGTCGGTGCGGCGTTCGCCGATCCGGAAGACCGCGAGCAGGTGTGTGCCGGTGTCGCGCAGTTGCAGCAGCCGGGTGTCGCGGAAGTAGCGGAAGAGTTCGGTGAAGTCCTGCCGGAAGCGGGCATCGTCGAGCAGCCCCGGCACCGCGTCCGTCGGCGCCGGCGCGAAGCCGTCGGAGGTGCGCCGATGCAGCGCGAACACGTCGGCGGGGCGGACCGGTTCGCCCGAAGCGCCGCCGCCCTGATATCCGACCAGGAGCAGCCCGCCGACCTGGACGATGTCGCGGGCCGAGGCGGCGCGTTCGCTGTGCACCCGGTGGGTGTCGGTCAGGTCGAGCGTGTCGCCGCCGTAGGTGTGCACCCGGCGCTCGTTCAGTGCCGCGGCCCGCGCGCCCAGCTCGCGGGCCGCGGCCAGGAGCCGATCGCGCAGGACCTCGTACGTCCCGGACTCGGTCTCGGGGCCGCCCACGCCCGGGGCCGGACTGCTCACGTTCGGCTCAACTCCTCTGCCGTTGCCTCTGGTTCGGGACGCCGTCGACTACTTGCCGGCGCCGTTGAGCTGCGCGGGGACCAGATCGGCGAGTCGGGTGTCGCCGAGCCCGCCGGCCCGCACCGACTCGAGCAGGCCCTCGAGCACGGTGGTCTGCGGTCCGCCGCCGGCGATCAGCGCGGCGAGCGCGCCGGCCAGGGTGAGGTCGCGCATGCCGCCCGCGCCCAGGCCGGTGACCATCGCGCCGAGGTCGCCGACGAAGGTGGAGCCGTTCGGGTCCAGCCAGGCGCCGGCCATCGTGCGGGCCGTCTCGGACCGGTCGACGAACGCGTCCACGCTCTTCCCGGCCGCCATCGCGCCCATGATCCGGTCGAAGAACATGCTGTCCCCGCCGACGATGTCGATCCTGGCGTTCTCCAAGCCGGTCGCCAGCACCGTCGCCTGGGCCTCGGCGATCTGCCGGTTCACCTCCAGGCCGGCCAGCCGGATCTCCTTCTCCGCCTCCAGCCGCAGCCGGTATTCCTCGTGCATCCGGCTGGACTCGTCCAGGGCTGCCATCGCGGCGGCCTTCTCGGTCAGGCCCTCGGCCTCACCCTTGAGCCGCTCACGCAACCCCTCGGCGCTCGCGAGCGCCTTCCTGCGGGTGACCTCCGCCTCGGCGTGGCCCAGCTTGGCCACCGCCTCGGCCATCCGCTCCTGCACCTCGGCCTCGGCCAGGCCGACCGCCGCCGCCTCGGCGCGCTTGCCCTCGGCGCCGCGGATCGCGGCCTGCGTGTCCAGTTCGGCGGCCTTGCGCCGGGCCTCGGCCAGGGTGAGCTGCTCGGCCGCGCGGTGTCCGGCCGCCTGTTCGGCGGCCTCGGCCGCCTTGATGTCCTTGACCAGCCGCTCCTGCGCCTCGGCCTCGGCGTGGATGACCAACGCCTGGCGCTCGCGCTCGGCCTCCTCGACCAGCCGCAGCTTCTTGATCTCCTCCTCCTGCGCGGCGACGGTGCGCTCGACCGCGATCCGCTCGCGGATCACCTCGGCGATGTCGCGCTTCTCCGCCTCGACCTCCTTGTCGCCGGCGATCCGGCGCAGTTGGGTCTCCCGCTCCCGGGCGATCACCTCCAGGAGGCGGTCCTTCTCGATCCGCTCGTTCTCCACCGCGATCACCCGCTCGCGGTTCTTCTGCGCGACGGCCACCTCACGCTCGCGGTTCTCGTTCTGAATCCCGATTGCCTCCTCCATCTTCATGTGGGCGCTTTGGGCGCGCAGCCGCTCCTCGGCTTGGACGCGGGCGGTCTCGGCCTCCTCCCGGGCCCGACTGATCTCGATCTCCCGGCGCTGCTTGATCTCCGCCTCGGCCTGCCGGCGTTCGAGTTCGAGCACCGTCTCCCGGGCCTCGACGTTCTGCCGGGTCATCTCCTTCTCCTCGGTGCGCTGGTACTCGTTGGTGCGCACGTGCTCGATCGCGGTCAGCTCGGTGATCTTGCGAATGCCCTGGGCATCCAGGATGTTCGCGCCGTCGAGTTGGCTCATCGGGGTCTGTTCGAGGAAGTCGATCGCGGCGTCGTCGAGGTGGTAGCCGTTGAGGTCGGTGCCGATCACCGCGAGGATGCGGTCCCGGAACTCCTCGCGCTTGGTGTACAGGTCGACGAAGTCGAGTTGCTTGCCGACCGTCTTGAGCGCCTCGGCGAACTTGGCGGCGAAGAAGTCCTGGATCGCGGCGCGATCGCTGGCCCGGTCGGCGCCGATCGCCTGGGCGACCTTGATCACGTCCTCGACGGTCTTGTTGACCCGGACGAAGAAGTAGATGTGGATGTCGGCCCGGATGTTGTCCCGGCAGATCAGGCCCTCGCGGCCGGTGCGGCGGATCTCGATGGTCTTCACCGAGATGTCCATGATCTCGGCCCGGTGCAGCACGGGCAGCACCACGGCGCCGGTGAAGGTGACGTCGACCGTGTCGGCCTTGGAGATGATCAGGGCCTGGCCCTGCGACACCTTGCGGTACAGCCGGGTCACGGCCAGGAGCACGACGAGCACGACGAGCAGGACGACGGCGATGAGCACGCCGATGCCCACGGTGATGGCATCCATCAGTGAAATCCCTTGGTAGAACGGGACGTTGGTTGGCGAACGGGCGGTTTCGACGCCGCTTCGCGCGGCATCCGGCAAGGGGTGGGCGCGAGTCGGCGGGTCGCCGGACCCGCACGGATTTCGAGCCGGGGCCGGGGGTGTCCGGGAACCGGCCCGATCAGCGCGGGATGCGGTCCGGGTCCAGGGCACCGTCGAAGCGGGTCACCCGGAAGAACTCGCCGGCCGCGTCGTAGTCGAAGATCAGCGCGGTGTCGCCGGAGACCAACCCGCTCTCGTCCGTGCGCACCTGGAGGATCGCGGTCGAGCCGTCCTCGGCCCGAACCTCGGCCTGGCCGAATTCCGGGTCCACCCGGCCGGTCCGGATCAGACAGGTTCGGCCGACGAAGTCGGCCCGCAGCAGCGGGCGTTCGGGTGGCAGGAAGCGTCGGCCCAGGGCCCGCACCAGGCGCCCGGCGAACAGGCCGAGTGCGAGCGCCGCGGGGAGCGCCGCGGCGCGCAGCCACCAACGGTCGGTCAGCGCGGTCCCGACCAGGCATACGAACCAGGTCACCGCGATCGCGAACGAGACGGTCACGGTGATCGGTACGCCGGCGGTGTCGCGTGGGTCGTGGTCCCCATGACCGGGGTGACCACCGTGGCCGTCATGGCCCCCGTGGGCCCAGGGCCCGCCATGACGTCCATCCCCGTGGCCCCCGTGGCCCCCGTGACCCACGGCGACACCGCCGAGCAGCACCAGCAGCCAATAGGCCGCCACCACGACGAGCGCGAAGCTGAACAGAACGGCCGGAAACGCCAGTGCCGCCCGCACGAAATCCCCCACCGTCCCACCCCCTCGGCCCGCCGTGCGCCGACATCGTGGCACCGGCCGCAGGGCGCGCGCATTGCCGGATGCCGGCAATGTTGGCGCCTGCTTGGCGTCCGGTACCGGGCCCGGGGCAAGCCCGATGACGAGGTGGGACTTGCCTCGGGCCCGATGCCGAACGCGAAGCAGGCCCTGAGGCCCGACGACGGAGCGGCGCGCGGTTACAGCGGGGCGGCCGGCCAGCCCAGGAGCCGGGCGCCCAGGGCGGCGGTCTCCAGGGTGTAGCGCTGGAGCGCGTCACCGGGGTCGTATCCGGTCAGCGTCCGGATCCGCTCCAGCCGGTAGGAGAGCGTGCGCACGCTGATTCGCAACCGGCGGGCGGCCTCGGCATTGACGTACCCGGCCGCCGCACACGCGGTGATCGTCTCCAGGAGCGGGCCCGCGCCGCCGCGCGCTTGCACCAGCGGACCGAGCGCGGTGCGGACCAGGTCGGCCATCGCCGCCCGGTCGCGCATCAGCACCGGGAACACCAGCAGGTCGCCGGCGTCCAGCACGGTGCCCGGCAGATCCAGCCGCACGGCCAGGTCGAGCGCGCCCAGCGCCTCCTCGTAGGACGACACCACACCGCTCGCGCCGGCGTGCGGTCGGCCCAGCGCGACCCGATGCGCACCCTCGTGGCCGGGGCCGGTCCGGGTCGCGTACTCGGCGAACGCGGTGAGCACCGACTGCTCGTTGTCCGCCGCGATGCACACGAGCCGGCCGTCCTTGGTGGTCAGCAACACGTCACGCTCGCCGAACCGGCCGATCAACTCCCGCTCGACCCGACGGACCAGCGCATGCACCTCGTCGTAGTCGTTCGCGCCCACGGCCACCGCGACCGTGTGCGCCCGGGCCAGGCGCAGCCCGAACCGCTCGGCGCGCTCGGCCAAGCGGCCCGGGTCGCTGCGGCCGTACAGCAGGTCGTCGACGAACTCGCGACGGGCGGCCTCCTCCCGACGAACGGCCAACCGCCGCGCGTGCTCATGTCCCGCACCGAGGGCGGCGATCGCCGCGTCCAGCGCGGCCAACACCGCCTCTCCGCCGCGGGCCGCCTCGCCGACACTCGCCGCGCGTCCGATGCCCGGCAGCGTGCCCCACGCGCGGCGCGTCTCGCGCAGGTACAGCCCGACCAGCGCGCGCCAATCGTGGCCGGCCTCCGCCGCCCGCTCGCCCGCCTCCGCCAGTGCGTGCAACTCCGCCCGCCGCAGCAGCCGTCCGGTCCCGGAGACCTCCCCGAGCACCTCGGCCCACCCGCCCGCGAGCTCGACCGATATGCCGTCGCCGCCGTCCACTCGCGCTCCCCCCGAAGCCCCACCACGGTGCCGAACACCTCGACGCCGAAACGCTACCAACGTTGCCGATTTCCGGCAGCGAACGGGCTTGGCGGCGCGTCCCGTGACCGGATACGTTGCGCGGCAGCCCAAGGGCGGTTCGGGATGCGGGGCGGGCGGCCGTGCAGTCGCCGCGAAGCGGGTCGGGGGTCAGCCGATCAGCTCGGAGACGATCGGCGCCAGGGCACGAAACGCCTTGCCCCGGTGGCTGATCGCGTTCTTCTCGGCGGCGCTGAGCTCGGCGGCGGTACGGGTGTCGTCGGCGACCTGGAGGATCGGGTCGTAGCCGAAGCCGCCGGAGCCGCGCGGTTCGCGGGTCAGGGTGCCCTCGAACCGGCCCTCGACCACCCGCTCGGTGCCGTCCGGCAGGGCGAGCGCCGCCGCACAGGCGAACCACGCGGCGCGGTGTTCGTCGCCGATGTCGGACAACTGCGCGAGCAGCAACCGCAGGTTGGCCGCGTCGTCGCCGTGCGTGCCGGCCCAACGCGCGGAGAAGATTCCGGGCATGCCGTTGAGCGCGGCCACGCACAGGCCGGAGTCGTCGGCGATCGCCGGAAGTCCCGTGGCCTGCGCGATGGCGTGCGCCTTGAGCAGGGCGTTGGCCGCGAAGGTGAGGCCCGTCTCGGGCACGTCGGGGACCTCCGGATAGGCGTCCATGCCGACGAGTTCCACGTCGAGCCCGACATCCTTGAGGATCTGCTGAAGCTCGACGACCTTGTTGGCGTTGCGTGTGGCGAGTACGAGACGGCTCATGCGGCAAGCCTAGGCGGTGCCGGATGCGATCCGGACCGCCTCGCGGGCCTGCTACTTCACACAGATGACGGTCAGGTTCTTCGCGCCGTTGATCAGCGGCTGCACGTCGCTCGCAGTCAGGTTCCCGCCGTTGGCGGCCTTGGTGCTGAGCTGGGTGATCACGTCGCCGAGGCCGTTCGCGGCGTTCTTCGCGTCCTTGGAGTCCAGGTCCTCGGTCTTGTCGTCCAAGGTCTTCTGGAGGTCGTCGAGCGCCTTGCGGGCGGCGGCCGGGTCGTTCAGCACATTGCCCAGGGCGGCGATGTCGTTGGTGAGGTTGGTGGCCAGTTCGGCACACGAGATGGCCTGCTGCGCCTGCTCGCACGCGGCGGTGGCGAACAACGCGCCCGCCATGACAGTGGCCGCGATCGTGGTGCGCAGGACCCGGCGGGAACGGTACGTGGCGCGGAACATGGAGCTCCTCGTCAGGGATGGGCCGATCGGCCCGGTCGTGGCTCTGCTGATCGGGATGACCAGGTGCCACGACCGTACTGGTGTCCGGCCCCGCGCCGGGCCGGCGGTGGCACACCCGATGCGTGCCGGTTGCGCGTACGTGACACTCGCAACCGGCACGTGACCACCACTTGCGGCGATATGCCGGAAAGCGGCCCGGGGGCCTGCTTCCCCGCTTCCGCCGCTTGTGACGCTCCCGATGCTTCCGTGCCTGCGCCCGCTCGTCTCGCGTCGGTGCGCGAGTGCGCGGGGCTCGGTGTGCAATGCGCGAGTGCGCGGCGCCCGGGACTGGGTACTCCGGTGCGGCTCAGGACTCCAGGGCGAGTTGCTGAAGCACCGTGAGTTCCTCGCAACCCTGCGCGCCGAGGTCGAGCAGGTTGTTCAGCAGCACGCGGTCGAACGGCTCCTTCTCCGCGGTGCCCTGCACCTCGACGAAGCGCCCGTCGCCGGTGCACACGATGTTCATGTCGGTCTCGGCCCGGACGTCCTCCTCGTACGGGAGATCGAGCATCGGCACGCCGTCGATGATGCCGACGCTGACCGCCGCCACCGAACCGATCAGCGGGTTGGCGCCCTTGCGGGTGAGCTTGCGCTCGCGCGCCCAGGTCACCGCGTCGGCGAGCGCGACGTAGGCGCCGGTGATCGCCGCGGTGCGGGTGCCGCCGTCGGCCTGGAGCACGTCGCAGTCGAGGTGGATCGTGGTCTCGCCGAGCGCCTTGGTGTCGATCACCGCGCGCAGCGAACGACCGATCAGCCGCGAGATCTCGTGCGTACGCCCCCCGATCCGGCCCTTGACCGACTCGCGGTCGCCGCGCGTGTGGGTGGCGCGCGGCAACATCGAGTACTCGGCGGTGACCCAGCCCTCTCCGCTGCCCTTGCGCCAGCGCGGCACACCTTCGGTGACGCTCGCGGCGACCAGGACACGCGTGCGGCCGAACTCGACGAGGACCGAGCCCTCGGCGTGGTCGAGCCACTTGCGCTGGAACGTGACCGGACGGAGCTGGTCGGGGGTACGGCCGTCTACTCGTGACATGGCCCCAGCCTAAGCGGTGCCACGCAGGGTTTCGGACCGGCCGCCCGGTGCGCCTAGACCGTGTGCGAGGCGTCCGGCAGGGCCAGCTCGACGGCGCCGGAGAAGGTCTTGCGGGCGTCGTCGAGATTGCGTCCGCGGCTCGTCCACGGCGGGATGTGGGTGAGCAACAGCCTTCCCACGCCCGCTCGTTCGGCATGTTCGCCGGCCTGCCGACCGTTCAGGTGCACGTGCGGCAGGTCCTCCCGTCCGTACTCGAAGGACGCCTCGCACAGCAACAGATCGGCGCCGTGCGAGATCCGGACCAGGTCGTCGCTGACACCGGTGTCCCCGGAGTAGACCAGGGATCGGCCGCCGACCTCGATCCGGTAGGCGTACGACTCGACGGGATGCGGCATGCGGTCCGCGGTGATCCGGAACGGGCCGACCTCGAACGTGCCGGTGACCACCGTGCGGAAGTCGAACACGTCGGCCATCCGCCCGTTGTCGATCGCGCCCTCGACGTCGTACGCCCGCGCGATCCGCTCGTGCGTGTCGGCCGGTCCGTACACCGGCAGCCGGGGCAGTTCCCCGGCCGGGCAGTACTTGCGGGCCACGAAGTAACAGGTGAGGTCGAGGCAGTGGTCCGCGTGCAGGTGGCTGAGCAGCACCGCGTCGACCGAGGCGAGTGTGGTGTGCCGTTGCAGTGCGCCGAGGGCGCCGTTGCCGAGATCGATCAGGATCCGGACCCCGTCGGCTTCCAGGAGGTAGCACGAGCAGGGGCTGTCCGGCCCGGGGAAGCTGCCGGAGCAGCCGACGACGGTGAGTTTCACGTGAGGGCTCCGAGCGCGTCGACGTGCGCGAGTTCGGGGCCGAGGAACCGGCGACCTACGTCGCGGAACTGGGCGGGATCGCCCGTGGTGAGGAATTGGTGGTCGGGCGCGGCCCGCCCGACGTCGCGCATCAGGCCGCCGGCCGCGAGTGCGCGGTAGACGTCCTTGGCGGTCTCCTCCGCGCTGGAGATGAGCGTGACCTGCTCCCCCATCACGTAGGAGATGACGCCGGTGAGCAACGGGTAGTGCGTGCAGCCGAGGATCAACGTGTCCACGCCCTCGGACACGACCGGGTCGAGGTAACCCCGGGCGACCTTGAGCAGTTCGTCGCCCCCGGTCACCCCGCGCTCGACGAACTCGACGAAGCGCGGGCAGGCCTGTGTGGTGAGCCGAATGTGCGGCGCCGCGGCGAACGCGTCCTCGTAGGCCATCGAGGTCTTGGTCGCCTGGGTCGAGATCACCCCGACCCGCCCGTTGCGGGTGGCCGCCGCGGCCCGCCGGGTGGCCGGCTTGATCACTTCGACGACCGGGACGCCGTACCGCTCGCGCGCGTCCCGCAACATCGCGGCGGACGCGCTGTTGCAGGCTATGACGAGGATCTTGACGCCCTCGTCCACGAGCCGATCCAGGCATTCCAGCGCGTACCGGCGAACCTCCGCGATCGGCCTCGGCCCGTAGGGCTGCCGCGCGGTGTCGCCGAGATAGCGGATCGGCTCGTTCGGAAGCTGGTCGAGCACGGCCCTGGCCACCGTGAGGCCACCAAAGCTGGAGTCGAAGATTCCGATCGGCGCGTCGTTGGATACGAATGCCACTCCCCGAGAGTACGCAGTGGAGGGGTACGTCCCGGCGCACAACGGGCACGGGGGTGACCGACGTCATATATAACCGCGCTGTGCGCGGGGCGCCTTCGCCGCCGGCCTCCGGCCGCTCCGTGAAACGCGCCACCCGCGAACCGGCGACTCCGCCGCTCTCCGAGTCGGCGTCGCGGTCGGGGCGACCAAGTGTGCGTGGGTGGTTGGCCGCCCCGGCATCCCGGCGTTCGGGCGTTGCCGTCGGGCAATGGGGTGAGCCGGTGCGCAAGGTTGGGGCGGCGGCCCAGGGTGTGGGCGGGGGCACTCACCGAGGCCGCCCCATCGACCGAGCACCGCTCGCACTCGTCGACCGAGCGCGGCCCGCCCCGACCCGCCCCGGCCCACCCGGCTACGGCACCAACACCACCCGCCCCGACTGCCCCCGCGCGTCCAACACCCGGTGGGCCTCCGCCGCCGCGGTGAGCGGCAGCCGCGCGTGCACCGCAACGCGCAACCGGCCCGAGCCCAGGTGGTCGGCCGACTCGACCATGTCCCGACGCGCCTCCGCCGGACTCGCCGCCCGCCAGGCGAGCAGCGAAAAGCCGGTCACCGACCGCAACGCGAACAGGTCCGTGACCGGAATGGCGACCAACTCGCCACTCGCCGCGCCGTATACCGCGATCCGCCCCAACGGAGCCAACACGTCGAAGCTCCGCCGCAGAATCTCGCCGCCCACCGAGTCGAGCACGACGTCCACCCCCTGTGGCGCCACCTCGCGCACCCGCGCCGGCCAATCGGGGTCGGTGTAGTCGATCGCGAAGTCGGCGCCGTACTCCTTGACGAAGGCGAGCTTGTCCGCCGAACCGGCCGTGCCGATGACCGTCCCGGCACCCAGCAATGTGGCGAGCTGCACCGCGAGATGACCGATACCGCCCGCCGCGGCATGCACCAACACCGTTTCCCCGACGGCGAGTCGCCCGGTGCGCAGGGCCCGCAGCGCCACCGGTGCAGCCATCGGCAGCGCACCCGCAGCGCCGGCATCGAGCCCGTCGGGCACCTCGACGAGCCATTCGGCGTCCGCGACGACGAAGTCGGCGAACGCGTCCTCCGCCAGTCCCGCGACCCGGCGGCCGACGTGCCACTGCGTCACCTCCGGACCGACGGCCTCGATCACCCCCACCACATCGCCCGTGAGCACGCCGGGCAACGGGCGCCGGAACAACGGCCCGGCGGCCGGCCCGAGCCGAAACCTGGTGTCCACGAAGTTGGCGCCGATCTCCTCGACGCGGACGAGCACCTGCCCGGGCCCGGGTGCGGGGCGGTCGACCTCCTCCACGGTCAGGACATCGGGATCGCCGTACTCGTGATAGCGGACTCGTCGCATCCGATCCTCCTGAGCGACTGGGAGCATGGGGACACTCGACCGAAGCAGAACTGGACCTTCGGTCAAGTTGTCTTCGAAAGTACTGGACCGCCGGTCCAGTTGTCCATCGACTCGACGAGGAACGCGATGACGCAAGACCGCCCCGAACGCGCCGAGCGCGCCGACGCGGCCCGCAATCGGCGCGCGATCCTGCTGGCCACCGAGGAGCTCCTGGCCCGGTACCGGCCCGAGCAGATCTCGATGGAGCAGGTCGCCGCGGCGGCGGGCGTCGGCAAGGGCACGGTGTTCCACCGCTTCGGCAGCCGGATGGGCCTGATGCACGCACTGATGGCGGAACGTGCGCTCGCCCTGACCGAGGCCGTCTCCTCGGGGCCGCCGCCCCTGGGCCCGGGCGCCCCGGCGGCCGAGCGGCTGTTCGCCTTCCTCGACGCGATCGTCGACGTGGTCGCCCGCAACAAGGGCCTGTTGGCCGCCCTCGGCCACGCCGACACGACCGTCGCCGCGAAGTCGGACGAGGACCCGCGCACCGCGCACCCCGTCTACGGCTTCTGGCACGGACACATCGCCGATCTGCTCGCCGCCGAGCGCCCCGACCTGGACGCCGAACTCCAGGCACACATCCTGCTGGCCGGCCTCCAGAGTCGGTCGATCCTGCTCCTGCTCGAACAGGGCGAGGCGGCACGCCTGGCCGCCGCCCTCCACGCCCTGGCCCGCGCCCTGCTGCACACCCCGATCGAGGACGCTTCGACCGAGGACACACCGGCCGAGGACACCACCGGCTGAGGGCACTCCGGCCCGCCCACCCGCCGAATCGCGAGCGCGCGGCATCGCGGGGCCCGAAACCGCCACGGGACCGCAGAAACCGATCGCCCCCGGCGCCGGGAGAACGGCGCTCGGGGGCGATGGAGGCTCGGTGTGCGACAGGCGGGCGGAGGCGACCGAGGGAACCCGCTCGCGGCTCAGCCGCGCAGGCCGAGTCCGACGAGACTCAAGCCCACAACTGACCCTGTAGACCCTCGACCGCAGCCTCGGTGCTCTCGGCCGTGTAGATCCCGGTGGACAGGTACTTCCATCCCGCGTCCGCGATCACGAACGCGATGTCCGCGGACTCGCCCGCCTTGACCGCCTTGCGCGCGATCCCGAGGGCCGCGTGCAGCACGGCGCCGGTCGAGATGCCCGCGAAGATGCCTTCCTTCTCCAGCAGTTCCCGGGTACGCCGAACCGCGTCGGCGGAGCCGACCGAGTAGCGCGTGGTCAGCACCTCGGCGTCGTACAACTCCGGCACGAAGCCCTCGTCGAGGTTGCGCAGGCCGTACACGACGTCGTCGTAGCGCGGCTCGGCCGCCACGATGGTCACGCCCGGCACCTTCTCGCGCAGGTAGCGGCCGACGCCCATCAGCGTGCCGGTGGTACCCAGACCGGCCACGAAGTGGGTGATCGTCGGCAGGTCCTCCAGCAGCTCGGGACCGGTCGTGGCGTAGTGCGCGTCCGGATTGGCCGGGTTGCCGTACTGGTACAGCATCACCCAGTCGGGATTCTCGGCCGCGAGCTCCTTGGCCACCCGTACCGCCGTGTTGGAGCCGCCCGCCGCCGGGGACCCGATGATCCGTGCGCCCCACATGCGCAGCAGTTCGCGGCGTTCCTCGGAGGTGTTCTCCGGCATCACACAGACGATCCGGTAACCCTTGAGCTTGGCCGCCATCGCCAGTGCGATGCCGGTGTTGCCCGAGGTCGGCTCCAGGATCGTGCAGCCGGGGGTGAGCAGCCCGTCCCGCTCGGCCGCCTCGATCATGTGCAGGGCCGGGCGGTCCTTGATCGAGCCGGTCGGGTTGCGGTCCTCCAGCTTGGCCCACACCCGCACGGTCGGCGAGGGCGACAGGTTCGGCAGGCCGACCAACGGGGTGCGGCCCACCGAGTCGAGCAACGATTCGTAGCGCATCAGATCGAGCCGCCGGCGACCGCCGGAAGAATGGTGACCGTGTCGCCATCGTCCAGCTTGGTGGTGAGCCCGCCGGTGAACCGCACGTCCTCGTCGTTGAGGTAGACGTTGACGAAGCGGCGCAGTTCGCCGTTCTCCTCCACCAGGCGAGCGCGTACGCCCGGGTGCCGGGCCTCCAAGTCGACCAGCAGGTCGGCGAGCGTGTCGCCGGAGCCGGGTACGGCCTTGGCGCCGTCGGTGTAGGTGCGGAGGATGGTCGGGATGCGGACCTCGATGGCCATGGATGCGCTCCTCTGGTGTTGACTCGAACGGAGAGAACGCAGTCCGGACGCGGGCCGCACCCCGACGCTCCAGCGGAGACGGTGGAAACCGTGGAGGCCGTGGGGCGGGGGATCGTTCGCATGCGCCGGTGCTGCGGGACTTGCCTGCTGCCTGGGGTGCCTGGTGAGCCGATCCGAAAGCGGGATCAGCCCACGCGCGCAGCGCGACAGAGGGCGCTGGAGAGTCGGCACAGATCGACGTGCAGGCGCGCGACCAGAAGCGCGCCCGGGGCACCGCCCGGCACTGCTTCCGTCGTATTCACGCCCGCATAACGCATATGGTCATGCTAGCCATTCCCCCGGTCCGCTCCGATGTGATCTCGCATGCCGGAACAGCCCATACCGACAGGTGAGACGCGGACAGCCGCGAACGCCCACCATATCGGTCACATCACCCCGAACCGGCCGACCCCGCAAAAGCCGCCGACCGGACCGGGCGGGCGGATCGACCCACCGGATCAATAGGCGTCCACCACGTTGACCTCCTCCTCGGTGATCACCCCGTCGACGATCCGGTACGACCGGAACTCGTACGTCTCCTCGTCCCGCGTCGACACCAGCACGTAGTGCGCGTTGGGCTCGGACGCGTACGACACGTCCGTGCGCGACGGGTACGCCTCGGTCGCGGTGTGCGAGTGATAGACGATCACGGGCTCCTCGTCGCGGTCGTCCATCTCCCGGTAGAGCTTGAACAGGTCGGCCGAGTCGAACTCGTAGAACGTGGGCGACCGCGCGGCGTTGAGCATCGGGATGAACCGCTCGGGGCGGTCGGTGCCCTCGGGCCCGGCAACGACGCCGCACGCCTCGTCGGGGTGGTCGGCACGGGCGTGGGCGACGATCCGATCGCGCAGGGCTGCGGTGATGGTGAGCATGCCCCGAGCGTACTGAGCGCCTCCGGGAGCCGCGCGACACCTCGCCCCCACCGCCCGACGCACGCCGGCCGCCCACCGGCGCTCCATCCATCCGCCCATCCGCCGATCAGACCTTCATCGGCCTCCCGCGTCGCGCCGGGATGTACGCCGCGACCAGGAAAGCCACCCAGATCGGCACCACGTACAACGCGATCCTGGTGTCCGCGGAGAACCCGAGCAGGACCACCACCATCGCCAGGAAGGCCAGCACCGCCCAGCCCGTGTACGGCGCACCCGGCATCCGGAACCCGTGCCCCTCCAGCCGCCCCCGGTCGACCGCACGCCGGTAGCGCATCTGGCAGGCGACGATCATGCCCCACGTCCACAACGCACCCACGGTGGCCACCGAGGTGATGTACATGAACGCCTTGTCCGGCACCAGCGCGTTGATCAGTACGCCGACGCCCATCACGATCGCCGACACGGTGATCGCCATCGCCGGCACCCGCTGCGGACTCAGCGTGCTCACCTGCGGCGGCGCCTGCCCCTCGACCGCGAGGGTGCGCAACATCCGGCCGGTCGAGTACAGGCCCGAGTTGCACGAGGACAGCGCGGCGGTGAGCACCACGAAGTTGATGATCGCGGCCGCCGCCGGAATGCCCACCCGGTCGAAGACCAGCACGAACGGGCTCTCCTTGGCATGGAAATCGGTCCACGGCGCGAGCGACAGGATGACCAGCAGTGCGCCGATGTAGAACAGCCCGATCCGGAACGGGATGGTGTTGATCGCACGCGGCAACACCTTCTCCGGGTCCTGCGCCTCGCCGGCGGTGACCCCGACCAGTTCGACGCCCAGGAAGGCGAACATCACGATCTGTAGCACCAGCAACGTCTCGCCGACACCGTTGGGCGCGAACCCGCCGTCCGACCACAGATGCGACACGGACGCCTGGTCGCCGGCCTCGCCGAAGCCGAAGAGCAGCACCCCGATGCCGACCAGGATCATCCCGATGATCGCGGTCACCTTGATCATCGAGAACCAGAACTCGAACTCGCCGAACAGCTTGACCGAGATCAGGTTGGCGGCGAACAACACCAGCAGCACCACCAGCGCGGTGACCCACTGCGGGATCCAGGACCACCAGTACTGCACGTAGACGCCCGCCGCGGTGATCTCGGCCATCCCGGTGACCACCCACATCACCCAGTACGTCCAGCCGGTCACGAAGCCGGCGAACGGCCCGAAGAACTCCCGGGCATACTCGGCGAAACTCCCCGCCACCGGGCGATACATCAGCAGTTCGCCCAGCGCGCGCATGACGAAGAAGATCAGTACGCCGGCCACCGCATAGGCCGCCACCAGCGAAGGTCCGGCCTTCTCGATCGCACCGCCCGCACCCAGGAAGAGCCCGGTGCCGATCGCGCCGCCGATCGCGATCATCTGGATCTGGCGGCTGTGGAGTCCCCGTTCGTACCCTTCGGCGTCGACACTCGGTTCGGTCGCACTCGCGCTCGAAGGCGCCTCGGTGTCCGTCATGATCGCTCCCGTTCGTTGGTACGGAGGCCGTATTACCAACGAACACGGACGGAAACCCGAATTCCGATCGATCCCTGCGTGTCCCCTTTTCCGGGGGTACACGCGATCACCTGTGCACACCGAGCGGCCGGTGCCCCCGCACCCCACGCGACCCCGCGCCGGGCCGCGGCGCCGCGCGCCCCGGCCCGCCGACCGGCTACAGCGCCCCGAGCAACGAGTCCTGCAACCCGCCCAGCCAGTGAAAGACCGCGAACAACCAGCGTCGCGGATCGTCGTCGGCCAGTTTGGCCTCGAACTCCTCCATGTCCTCGGTGACTTCGAGCCGGGTGCCGATCACCAGACGCAGATCGTTGAGCGTGCCCAGCCAGCCCTGCACACCCTGTGAGTCGAGCACGACGCGGTGTTCACCGCCCTGCCCGCGCAACTCCTCGGCGTCCGGCGGTTCGGTCAGGTCGATCAACTCGGCCAAATCGGCCAGCACGATCCGCGCGTTGTCCCGCTTGCGCAGCCGCAGGTCGGTCTCGGTGTAGCGCCGGAACTCGGCCGCGGCCTCGGCGTCCTCTGCGTAGGCGTCGGGCAGCAGCCGAGCCAGCGCGGGGTCGTCCGGGGTGACCGGCACGTCGGTCGAGCCGAGCCCGGTCAGACCCAGCTCGGCGGCCAGCGGATCGGTCACGTCGTCGTCGGGCGAGACCATCTCCACCAGTTGACCGCACAGATCGGCCAGCACCCGCACGTGCATGTCCTCCAGGACGATCTCAGGCCGACCCGAGCGTCCGCGCATGAAGAGGCCGTTCACAGGCTGTGCAACTCCCGGAGAGTGTGGGGCGGGAACCGGAGGGGCCGGCCGGGCCGAGCGAACCGAGCGGGTGTCACTAGTCGTGCTGGATGGTGGCCCACAGGCCGAACCCGTGCATCGCGGTGGTGTCGCGCTCCATCTCCTCGCGCGTCCCCGACGAAACCACGGCCCGGCCCTTGTTGTGCACGTCGTGCATGAGCTTCTCCGCCTTCTTCTTCGGATAGCCGAAGTAGGACTGGAAGACGTAGGTCACGTACGACATCAAGTTGATCGGGTCGTTCCAGACGATGCACACCCAAGGGGTCTCCGCCCGGACGTCCTCTTCGGGCTTCTGCTTCTCGACCTCGATGGGAGCGACACTCATGGGTCCCATGCTGCCATCCGGGCTGGGCCCGGGCGAACCGGCTCGACGAGAGCGATCGGGCCCGGATATGACCCGGGGCGTACCCGCCACCCGTCCGGTACGGCAAAATTCCGCCCATGTCCTCTGCACCCGCACCGGGTTGGTACCCGGATCCGGAGATCACCGGCCACATCCGTTACTGGGACGGCGGTGCCTGGGTGCCGGACAGCAGTCGGCCGGCCGAGGAACCCGGCCGACCCGCCGCCGAACAACAACCCGGCCAGGCCGCACAGTCCGGCGCCCCCGAGGCGATCGAGCAGGGCGGCCGGGTGATCCGGGGAGAGGTGCTGTCCGCACGCGTCGGCGGGTTGTACGACATGTCCTCGACGGGCATGTACGCGCCGCCGACCACGCCCGGCCCCGCCGGCCCGGCGGACGCGGGCGCGGCGCGCTCCGGCCCGACGGGTCCCACCGCCCCCACCGGTCCGGCGCGCGACGCGGCGCCCTCGGCCGGCGGGGTACCGCCGCAGCGCGCGGCCGGCGAGGCGGGGCCGTTCCGGCCGGTCCAGGCCGACATCTTCGGCAGCAACGAGCGTCGGCCGGCGCACCTGGGTCGGCGGCTGCTCGCCCGGGTCGCCGACGCGCTGGTGCCGCTCGCAGCCGGTGTCGCGGTCGGCATCCCGCTCGTCCCGGACGCGGTCGAGCACATCCGGGACAAGATCGACCGGGCTCGCTACGAGGGCCGCGACACCACCATCTGGCTGATCGACGGCACCACCGGCACCGCGCTCGCCGTGGTGCTCGGCACCGTGCTCGTGGCCGCACTGCTGTACGAGGCGCTGCCCACCTGGAAGTGGGGCCGCTCGCTCGGCAAGACCCTGTTCGGCCTGCGCGTCGCCGACCTGGACAGCCACGACACCCCGTCGCTGTGGCAGTCGGTCCGGCGATGGCTGGTGCTCTATGTCCCGGGCGTATTCGTGGTCGGGGTGTTCGGCGCCCTGTGGGGACTGTTCGACCGGCCCTGGCGGCAGGGGTTGCACGACAAGGCGGCGCGCACGTTCGTCGCTCGGGACTGACGGCATCGGGCCGGCAGGCGGGCGCGCACCGACCGAGCCCGAGCGCACCCGCCCACCGCCCACCTGGCGCGTGCCCGCCGTTCGTCACCTGTCACTCGTCACCGGCCGTCCGTCACCCGCCCCACCTGCCCCCATCGCTCGTGGCTCGGCACTCGGCACTCGTCGCTCGACGCGTATCACTCATCACCCGTACAGACGCGACACGCCCAGGTTGGCCGGACACGTCACGCTGACGTCAGGTTTTGTCCGCTTTACTCAGGTTTATGACAGGTAATGCACCGCCCCCGCCGCCCGGCCCGTACGGTGACGACCCCTCGGGTCGCAACCCATACGGACAGCAACCACCGCCCGGCCAACCCCCGTACGGGCAGGATCCGTCCGGGCAACAGCCGCCGTACGGTCGGGATCCATCCGGGCAACCGCCGTACGGGCAGGACCCGACCGGGCAGTATCCGTACGGTCCGGGCGGCCCCTACGGTCAGGACCAGCCATACGGCCGGGACCCGTCCCACGGCGCCGGTCCCGGTGGCGCCGCCGGCGGATATGGCGCGGGCCCCACGCTCGGCGGTCCGCTGCGGCGACTGCTCGCCCGGATCATCGACAGCATCATCGTCGGCGTGGTCGCGGGCCTGATCTCGTGGCCGGTCACCGACAACGACTACAACGACGTGTCGTTCGGCGCGCAGTTCACCTCGGGGCTGATCTTCTCGCTGCTGTACTTCCTCTACGACGGCTTCCAGCTGGATCGATTCGGCCGCACGCTCGGCAAGCGGGTGTTGGGCATCCGGGTGGTGCGGGTGGCCGACGGCGGGCCCATCAGTGGATCGATGGCATGGACCCGCGCCGGCGTGTACACGTTGCCCCTGATCGTGCCCTGTCTGGGCACGCTCTTCTGGCTGGTCAACGTGCTGTGGCAATTCTGGGATCAGCCGTGGCACCAGTGTCTGCACGACAAGGCCGCCCGGACCACCGTCATCCGCGGGTCGTGACCCGGGACGGGTGATGCCGCGCGCGAATGCCGAGCACTGCCGTCGTCGTGCCCAGCGCGACGCCGATGCCCATGGCGACGGCAGCTCCCGCCACGGTGCGCGGCTCCCAGGCTGCCAATAGTGAGACCGTCAAGACGATCGTGACGAATACGCCGTAGCCGAGTCGGAAGAAATCTCCTCTTGCCACGACGCACCACCTCCCCTGCACCCCTTTGTGCACGCCCCCCGCTCTCACGCTACTGCTCGGCCGGCGCCGTGTAACCATTCGATTGCGATCGGGATTTATCGGTCCCGGCTCCGGGCACCTTCTCGCGACCGGTCGAAGCGGTGATCTTCGGCCCAGGACCGCCCGAGACCCGGAGAGTCCACGTGAACCCCAGGCGTGTCACCCCTGCCGTCGTCGCCGCGCTGTGTGCGCTGCTCGTCCTGACCGCCGCACCGGCCGCACCCGGCCGGCCGGCCGATCCCCCGGCCGGGCACACCGCCGACTCCGGACCCTTCGTCGAACGCGACGACGACCTGTCGCATCCGTTCACCGAGCGGCGCAGGCAGCGGCGCGAGGCGGCGGTGCGGGCGATGACCGAGGACCCCGGACTCACCTCGCGCACCGTGCCGGCGGGCGAGGCGGGCGCCGCGGAGACCCGTCCGCCCGCCGAGGCACGGGTGTTCGTGATCCTGGTCGAGTTCGGTGATCGCCTCGACCCGCGGAACGGGCAGGCGTACGGCACCCGGCCGGGTCCTCGGCACGGCACGATCCCGGCACCGGACCGGACCAAGGACACCACGACGACGTGGCGATCGAGCTACGAACGCGACCACTATCGGGACCTGTTCTTCGGCCCGGGTACGGCCGCGCCGTCGCTGGCCTCGTACTACCGCCACCAGTCCTCGGGCCGCTACTCGCTCGACGGCGAGGTCACCGACTGGGTCCGGGTGCCGTACAACGAGGCGCGCTACGGCAACGACCGGTGCGGCCGCAACGTGTGCGAGGACGTGTGGGACCTGGTCCGGGACGCGATGAAGGTCTGGTACGACGGCCGACTGGCCAAGGGGGCGACCGCCGCGCAGCTTCGCGAGCAGTTGGCCTCGTTCGATCGGTGGGACCGGGACGACTTCGACGGGGACGGCGACTTCGACGAGCCGGACGGCTACCTCGACAACGTGGAGATCGTGCACGCCGGCGTGGACAAGGCCCAGGGCGGCGGCGAACAGGGGCGCGGCGCGGTATGGTCGCACCGGTGGTACGCGTACGCCGACCAGGTCGGCCGCACCGGACCGGCGACGAACCGGTCGGGCGGTACGCCGATCGGGGACTCCGGGATCTGGGTCGGCGACTACACGATCCAGCCGGAGAACGGCGGATTGGGCGTGATCGCACACGAGTTCGGGCACAACCTGGGCCTGCCGGATCTGTACGACCGGGACGACTCGACGGACGGTCCGCCCGGATTCTGGTCGCTGATGGCCCTCGGCGGCTACCTCGGCGACGAGGACGGCGCGGGTTCGCTGCCGGGCGCCCTGTCCGCGTGGGACAAGCTGCAACTGGGCTGGCTGGACGTACGCGTCGTGGACCGCACCAGGAAGACCGTGGTCCACCTCGCCCCGAACCAGTCGATCGGCGACCCGCAGGCCCTGCTGATCCCGCTGCCGCCGCGGCGCGGCAGCAGCGCGAAACGCTGGTACCTCGTGGAGAACCGGCAATACGTAGGCGCCGACACCGCGCTTGTGGCCGGCCCGTACCAACTCGCCTTGGGCAAACGGGTGGCGAACCATTTCCCGTACGGCGAGGGCGTGCTGATCTGGCTGTGGGACACCGCGTTCACCGACAACGACGTGACCCGGCACCCGGGCGAGGGCCTGATCCTGCCGGTCGACATCCACCCGGCCCCGCTCCTGGACCCGAAGGGCAAACCCCTGCCCACCCGCTTCCAGACCGCCGACGCCGCACTGACCGCGACCGACGAACAAACCTCGGCGATCAACCTGGGCAGCCTGGGCAACTTCCCCTCCCGCCCCGGCGTCCCCACCTTCACCGACAACACCCGGTACTGGTCCGCCACAGCCCCCACCACCGGAGTCAAGGTCCCTGACACCGGCACCAAAATCACCGTGGAAGGCCCCACCCGCACCGGCACCGCAACAAGACTCACGGTAGGCCCAACCACCTGACCCCCAACTCCAAACACCGACCGACCACTTCCAGCCCGGCCGACGTTGAAACCAAACAACCCGGCCGGCGCTTGAGGCCACCCGAGCCAACTCATCACCCACCGCCGCCAAAAATCCAACCCGCCCCGCGCATGGGCCACATAGCCCGGCCGGCGCTTGAGGCCAAATAGCCCGCCCGGCGCTTGAGGGCAAACAGCCCGGCCGGCGCTTGAGGCCAAATAGCCCGCCCGGCGCATGAGGGCAAACAGCCCGGCCGGCGCTTGAGGCCAAATAGCCCGCCCGGCGCTTGAGGGCAAACAGCCCGGCCGGCGCTTGAGGCCAAGCAGCCCGCCCGGCGCTTGAGGGCAAACAGCCCGGCCGGCGCTTGAGGCCAAGCAGCCCGCCCGGCGCATGAGGGCAAACAGCCCGGCCGGCGCTTGAGGCCAAGCAGCCCGCCCGGCGCTTGAGGGCAAACAGCCCGGCCGGCGCATGAGGGCAAACAGCCCGGCCGGCGCTTGAGGCCAAATAGCCCGGCCGGCGCTTGAGGCCAAGCAGCCCGCCCGGCGCTTGAGGGCACTCAGCCCGGCCGGCGCTTGAGGCCAAATAGCCCGCCCGGCGCTTGAGGGCAAACAGCCCGGCCGGCGCATGAGGCCAAGCAGCCCGGCCCGCCCGCCGCATGAGGCCAAGCAGCCCAGCCCGCCCGCCCTCAGGGCAATGCCGGCTCCCCCACCAATTCCGCCCCCGCCGACCGAAGCTCGGCGAGCGCAACGGTGGTCGTCCCCGCCGCCACCCCCGCAGTCAGCCCCAACAACACCCGCGTCGAAAACCCCTCCCGCACCGCATCGAGCGCAGTGGCCCGCACGCAGTGGTCCGTCGCGATCCCCACCACGTCCACCTGGGTGACCCCGCGCGAGCGCAACCAGTCCGCCAACGACGTCCCGTCCGAAGCCGCCCCCTCGAACCCGCTGTAGGCGGCTTCGTGCGCTCCCTTGGAGAAGACCTCCTCGACCCGCCCCGACTCGACCGCCGACGCGAACGCCGGGTGGAACCGCGCCCCCTCGCTGCCGGCCACACAGTGCACCGGCCAGGTCCCCACGTAGTCCGGCGTCGCCGAGAAGTGCGCCCCGGGATCCACGTGGTAATCCCGCGTGGCCACGATGTGCGCGTACGCCGGTGTCTCCGCGTGCACCGGGTCCGGCGGCTGCTCGGCCGCGTTGGCCGCCACGTGGTGCCGGATCGCCTCGGCGACCGCCGCCCCGCCCGCGACCGCGAGGCTGCCTCCCTCGCAGAAGTCGTTCTGTACGTCGACCACGATCAATGCCCGGGTCATCGCTTCGTGCCTCCTCGTGACCGGCCCGTCGAGTCCGACGGACCCGCTCCGCGTCTACTCGTAGATGGTCGGAAGTACCGGTTCCCCGCGGGAGAGCTGCGTAGCCGAAAGCGGCAGCTCCTCACGCGAACGCGCGTGCCGCGTGCGCGCCGCCGACAGCGGCTCGCGCCCCACGATCTCCCCGTCCACGACCAGCGGCACCAACAACTCCCGCTCGCCCGGCACGGGTTCCGCATCGGCCCGAAACGGGCGCAGCACCTCGGCCTCGGCCACCCCGTCCGCGTCGTAGCGCCGCACCGCGCTCTTGCGCCCGCCGTGGCTCGGCTTGCCCGGCGACTTCTTGGCCACCGGCACCAGCGGCGCGTCCGGCTCGTCGCTCATCGCCCGCGCGACCAGCTTGTACACCAGCGACGCGGTCGGCTGCCCCGAGCCGGTGACCAGCTGGGTGCCGACCCCGTACGCGTCCACGGGAGCAGCACGCAGCGAGGCGATCGCGTACTCGTCGAGGTCGCTGGTGACCACGATCCGGGTCTTGACCGCGCCGAGCTCGTCGAGCTGGGCCCGCACCCGGTGGGCGAGCAGGAGCAGGTCGCCCGAGTCGAGCCGGACCGCGCCGAGTTCGTGCCCGGCCACCTCCACCGCGGTACGCACCGCGGTCGCCACGTCGTAGGTGTCCACGAGCAGCGTGGTGTCCGCCCCGAGCGCGGCCACCTGCGCCGTGAACGCCTCGCGCTCGTCGTCGTGCAGCAGGGTGAACGCGTGCGCGCTGGTGCCCCGGGTCGGGATGCCGTACCGCTGCCCGGCGCGCAGGTTCGAGGTGCTCGCGAACCCGCAGATGTACGCGGCCCGCGCCGCGGCCACCGCGGCCTCCTCGTGGGTACGGCGCGAGCCCATCTCGATGCACGGCCGCCCCGCGGCGGCCGACGTCATCCGGGACGCGGCGGCGGCGACCGCGGCGTCGTGGTTGAGGATCGACAGGATCAGCGTCTCCAGGACCACCGCCTCGGCGAAGCTGCCCTCCACCACTATCAGCGGCGAACCCGGAAACCAGCACTCGCCCTCGGCGTAGCCCCAGATGTTGCCGGTGAAGCGGTAGCCGGCCAGCCAGTCCAGCGTCGCCGGACCGACCACGCCGGCCTCGTCGAGGAAGCGCAGCGTCTCGTCGTCGAAGCGGAAGTTCTCGATGGCATCGAGCAGCCGCCCGGTACCGGCGGTCACGCCGTAGCGGCGACCGTCCGGCAGCCGGCGGGCGAAGACCTCGAACACCGAACGACGGTGCGCCGCACCGCTGCGCAGTGCGGCTTCGAGCATCGTCAGCTCGTAGTGGTCCGTCAGCAAGGCCGTGGTTGCGGTGTCCATGTCGTCAGCATAACACGATTACTCGTCAGTTTGACGATTACTCGCAAAGGTGGCGCACATCACGGAACTTCACCCGACTATGCCCCGATTCACCCACCCTCGGCATCCGCCCCCGACGCCCGGCCGGCCTCGGTGGACATCCGCGGCGGACCTCCGCGGCCCTCGACGGACCTCGGCAGGGTCGCCGGACAACCCGGACCCGAGCCCCGACCCGGGCCCTGGCCTGTCCCGGTCCCGGCCCTGGCCTGTCCCGGCCCGAGCCCAGGCCCGCCCCCGGCCTCGGCCCCCGGCCCGAGTCCTGACCTAACCCAGCCGGTCCTCCTCCGGCGTCGGCGCCCACGTCGAGCCGTTGATGTGCGTGCCGCCGCCGACGAACAGTGTGTTGCCGGTGACATAGCGCGAGTCGTCACTGGCCAGGAACAGCGCGGCTCCGCCGATGTCGGTCTCCGGGTCGCCCATCCGGCCCATCGGGTTGGCCGACTCGGCTGCCGCGGCGGCCTCCGGGTTCGCCTTGGCGTAGGCGGCGAACGCCTCGGTCTTCGCGCCGGGACAGATCACGTTGGCCCGGATCTGATGCGGTGCCCACTCGCGCGCGGCCGAGCGGGTCAGCGCCCGCAGCGCCTCCTTGCCGACGTTGTACTCGGCGGTGAACCGGTGCGCGTTGACGCCGTTCAGGCTGGCGATGTTGATCACGCTGCCGCCGCCCGCGTCGCGCATCGGCTCGAAGGCGGCGCGCATCGTCCACCAGCCGGCCCACAGGGCCATGTCCAGACCGTGCTGGAACATCTCGTCGGTCTTGTTCTCCAGGCGATTGATCCGGCCGCCGCCCCACGCGTTGTTCACCAGCGTGTCCAGCCGGCCCCACCGGCCCAGCGCGGCCTCGACCAGGCCGACCGCCTCCGCCTTGACCGTGACGTCGGCGACGACCGCGAGCGTGTCGACGCCGAACGCGTCGGAGATCTCGGCGGCGACCCGATCCGCCGACTCGGCCCTGATGTCGTTGACCAGGATCCGACAACCCTCGGCCGCGAACCGCCGGGCGATACCCCGCCCGATGCCCGCCCCGGAGCCGGTGATCACCGCGACGTGGTCCTGAAGACGTCCTGCCGGTCCTGGTCCTGCCATGGCGTTGCCTCCCACGTTGATCGTTTGCGTCCGTGGGTATCCGCAACAGCCTTACAAAACAAGGGCTTCCCGCCGAAACCGCAGGTCAGCTGGGCCGCCACTGGTGATCGCAGTCCCGACACTTGCGGTCCCCGTACGGCATCGAGGACACCTTGCCCGAACCGCACTCCGGACACGTGGGACCGTCGGCGGCGGTCGGCGGTCGCCAGCGCGCGGCACACGAACCGCAGACGTAGTCGCCGACGATGTCGGTGCTCACCTTGGTCGAGCCGCACTTGCCGCACTGCACCTCGACGTGCCGCCGCTTGCGCGGCGCGGCCCGCCCGATCGCGGCCTGGCGTTCGCGCTGCGCGGAGAAACCCCAATAGGAGCGCAGCCGATCGGCCATGTCCGGCCGCAGATCGGCACCCCGGCCGTACGACGCCTCACTGCTCGGCTGGTCGCTCATGACCGTCACCGTAGGCCATGCCGGCAGCCGGGCGGCGCCGGTTCGCGGCGCAATATTCGCCTCGCCTCCGGCGGACCTTCGGTTATCGTCGAGATATGTGGATCAACGGGCAGCGAGCTACCGGCGTCGGGCCGGCGAACCGAGCGCGATAGACCGCTCGGCCCGGCTCGGCGTGTGTGTACTCCCACCGCCCGTTGCTCTCGCAAAGGCCGATTCGCCATGCTCTCGCCACAGATCCGTTCCACGTTCCTCGACTTCTTCACCGCGCGCGGACACCGCCTCGTGCCGTCCGGGTCGCTGCTGCCACCCGATCCGAGCCTGCTCGTGTCCAACGCGGGCATGAACCAGTTCAAGCCCTGGTTCCTGGGCGACGTCGAGCCCGACTTCCCACGCGCGACCTCGGTACAAAAGTGCGTGCGCACCGTGGACATCGACAACATCGGACGCACCCGCCGGCACTCGACCTTCTTCGAGATGCTCGGCAACTTCTCCTTCGGCGACTACTTCAAGGCGGAGGCGATCGGGTTCGCGTACGAATTGCTCACCGGGCACTTCGACCTCTCCCCCGACCGGTTGTGGATCACCGTCTACGAGGACGACGACGAGACTGCGCGCATCTGGCGCTCGGTCGGCGTGCCCTCGGAGCGGATCCAACGCCTCGGCGCGGCGGACAACTTCTGGTCCATGGGCGTGCCGGGGCCGTGCGGCCCGTGCTCGGACGTCACCTACGACCGGGGCCCGGCGTACGGACGCGACGGCGGACCCTCGGTCGACTCCGAGCGCTTCGTCGAGTTGTGGAGCCTGGTCTTCATGCGCAGCGTGCGCGGCGAGACCGAGCCCGGCGGCGGCTTCCCGGTACTCGGCGACCTGCCGCGCACCGGCATCGACACGGGCCTGGGCCTGGACCGGCTCGCGACCGTGCTCCAGGACGTGGACAGCGTCGTATCGACCGACCTGCTGCGGCCCACGCTGGCGACGGTCGAGGAAATGGCGGGCCGGAACTACTCCCCCGTCGACCGCGAGGACCCCGATCGGGTGTCCTTCGAGGTCCTCACCGACCACGCGCGGGCGATCGCGTTCCTGCTCGCGGACGGCATCCGACCGGGCAAGGACGGCACCGAGTACGTGCTGCGCCGCCTGATCCGAAGGGCGATCCGGCACGGCCGCCGGCTCGGCATCGAGGGCCCGATCCTGCCGCCGGTCACCGCGAGCGTGGTCGCGAACCTGGGCACCGCATGGCCGGAACTCACCCGCGGCGCGTCCCTGATCGAGGACCTGACCACCCGCGAGGAGGAATCCTTCGACCGCACCCTCCGCCGAGGCACCCGCCTCCTCGACAAGGCAATCCGCCGCCGCCTGGAAGGCGGCCACCCCGACCTGCCCGCAGAAACCGTCTTCACCCTCTACGACTCACACGGCTTCCCCCCGGACCTCACCCTCGAAGCAGCACAAGAAGCGGGCCTGACGGTAGACACCCCCCACCTACACTCCCTCCTCCCCCCAACCCCCCACCCCTGACCCACCCCCTCAGCCCAACCCAACCCAAACGCCGGCCGGCCCCTCCCAGCCCGGCCGGCGCTTGAGGCCACTCAGCCTCGCCGGCGCTTGAGGTGAACCAGCCCGGCCGGCGCATGAGGCCACTCAGCCCCGCCGGCGTTTGAGGCCAAGTAGCCCGGCCGGCGTTTGAGGCCACTCAGCCCCGCCGGCGCTTGAGGCGAACCCAGCCCGGCCGGCGCATGAGGCCACTCAGCCCGGCCGGCGCAAGAGGCCAAACACACCCGCCGGCGGGTGTGGCGTCCG
>NZ_JBITHP010000001.1:455716-798501 GCF_044458105.1 Embleya sp. NPDC050493 | reverse complement strand
GCACGCGCGCCCGACCCCGAGCCTGCGCCCGACCCCGCACGCGCGCCCGACCCCGAGCCTGCGCCCGACCCCGCACGCGCGCCCGACCCCGAGCCAGCGCCCCCCCCCCCCCCCGCGCCCCGCCCCCCCCCCCCCCCCCCCCCCCCCCCCCCCCCCCCCGCCGCGTTCGTGCGCGGGCGGCGGAATTCGGCCCGGCCGCCCGGTCCCGAGCCGTGGTCGATCCGGCGGGTGGGCCGGCTCAGTTCGCCGGCGATCCCGTCGCCGCGGATCCCGCGTCCGGGGTGCGGGCCTCCGGCGTGAACGTCACCGGCAGCCGCTGCAACCCCCGCATGATCAGCCCGCCGCGCCAACGCAGTTCGTCCCCGGGGAGCGCCAGTCGTACGTCCGGCAGCCGGCTCAGCAGCGTGCCGATGGCGATCTGGCCTTCGAGCCGAGCCAGCGGTGCGCCGATGCAGTAGTGGATGCCGTGTCCGAACGCGAGGTGCTGGTTGTCCGCGCGGGCCGGATCGAGCAGATCGGGCTCGGCGAACCTGCGCGGGTCCCGGTCGGCCGCCGCGAGCACCACCAGCACCGGTTCGCCCGCCGGGATGCGTGTGCCGCCGATCTCCAGCTCGGTGGTGCTGAACCGCCACGTGGCCACCTCGACCGGCCCGTCGTAGCGCAGCAGTTCCTCGACCGTGGGGGCGAGCAGCGCCGGGTCGGCCTGCACCGCGAGCCGCTCGGCGTCGTGCGTGAGCAGCGTCAGCAGGCCGTTGCCGATCAGGTTGACGGTCGTCTCGAAGCCGGCGAAGAGCAGGATGAAGGCCATCGCCGCGGCCTCGTCCTCGGTCAGGTGCTCGCCGTGGTCGCTCGCCCGGATCAGCCCCGAGATCAGGTCGTCGTCCGCGTCGGTGAGGGTTGCGCGCTTGCGATGGATCAACTCGGCCAGGTACGTGCGCATGTGCCGCACCGCCCGGGCCACCCCGCCGCGCGGACCCGAGCCGTGCCGGATCATCATCCCGGCCCAGGTGCGGAAGTCCGCCTGGTCCTCCTCGGGCACGCCGAGCAGGTCGCAGATCGCGTAGATGGGCAACGGGAACGCGAAGTCGTGGATCAGGTCGGCCTCGCCGGCGCGCGCGAAGTCGTCGAGCAGCCGGTCCGTCAGGGCCTGGATCCGAGGTCGGAACTCCTCGGCCCGGCGCGGCGTGAACGCCTTCGACACCAGCCGGCGCAGCCGGGTGTGGTCCGGTGGGTCGAGGTTGAGCAGGTGCGCGCCGACGCCGGAGCGCTGTTCGCCGGGCACCCCGACCTTGCCCTGCTTCCAGGCCGCCTCCGAGCGCCGCGGGTCCTTGCTCAACCGCTGGTCGGCGAGCGCCTGCTTGGCATCGGCGTACCGGGTGACCAGCCAGGCCTCGACCCCGCTGGGCAGCGTGGTGCGGTGCACGGGCGCGTGCTCGCGCAGGTGTGCGTAGGCCGGATACGGATCGGCGATGAACTCGCGGGAGAACAACTCGGGTCCGGCGGGTACCGCGTGCGCCGGGCACCGGGCGGGATCGTCGGTCACGGCTGCGGGGTCCGCGCCGCCCGCAGGCCTTTGATGCCGAGCCAGCCGATCGCGTTGCCCGCCACGAACGAGACGATCGTCAGCGCCAGATGGATCAGGAAGAACGTCGTCGCGCCGTCGTTCCAGGACCGGTCGTCGGCCCAGATGTTCTTGAGGAAGTTCGGCCACAGGATCCAGCTCCAGACGCCGAACAACACCAGACAGGTGGAAATACCTCGGCCGATCCTCAACGTGAAGCACCTGTTCCTCGGTCGAACCCCAGCAAATTTGTCCCGGTTCAGTATGCGGCGGCGCGGTCGGCGAACCGCAGCCGGGGGCCGCCAGTACGCTCATCACATGTCTGATTGGTTCCGGGCTTCTCGGAAGCCGGCCGTGTTCTGTGCTGCCTCGCTCGTTTTCGCGTTCGGTCTTGTCCCGGCCGCCCGGGCCGCCGGTCCCACCCAGGAACCACAGCCGCCCACGCCGATGTCCGATCTCGGCGGAGCACGCCTGGCCCAGCCCGGCGTACAGAGCGATCTGCCGCCCGGCACACCGCCGTTGCCCGCCGTCGAGGGCTGGGCGTGGGTGGTCGCGGACGCGGACACCGGCAAGATCCTGGCGGCGAAGAACCCGCACTGGAAGTTGCCGCCGGCCAGCACGCTCAAGATGTTGTTCGCCGACACGGTGCTGCCCAAGATCGACCGGAACACCACCCACCAGGTGACGCTCGCCGATCTGCAGGACCTGGGCGAGGGCAGCAGCCTGGTCGGGATAAAGGAGAACGAGACCTACAAGGTCGAGGACCTGTGGCGGGGCGTCTTCCTGCGCTCGGGCAACGACGCGGTGCGCGTGTTGTGCGCGATGAACGGCGGCGTGCCCACGACGGTGCAACAGATGAACGAGCGGGCCAAGCAGCTTCAGGCGGGCGACACGAACGTGGTCTCGCCGGACGGGTACGACGCGCCCGGGCAGGTCTCCAGCGCGTACGACCTCGCGCTGTTCGCGCGCGAGGGGCTCAAGAACAACGACTTCCGGTCGTACGCGAGTACGAAGGTCGCCGACTTCCCGGGTGTGGCGGGGGCCAAGTTCCAGATCCAGAACACCAATACGATGCTCGGCCAGTATCCCGGCATGATCGGCGTCAAGAACGGCTACACCACCAACGCGGGCAACACCTTCGTCGGCGGCGCGCAACGCGGCGGCCACACGCTGCTGGTGAGCCTGATGCACGTCGAGGGCAAGGGCAAGACCTACGAGGACACCGGGAAGCTGCTCGACTGGGGCTTCGCGGCGCTGGCCCAGGCGAAGCCGATCGGCACACTCGTCGAGCCGCTCTCGTCGCCGGGCGGGAAGAAGGACAAGGACAAGGGCTCGAAGCCGACCGACGCCAAGGCGGGCGAGTCCAAGACCGCGCAGGCGGCGTCCTCTTCGGAGGACAAGGGCTTCAACTGGGGGCTGTGGGCGGGGCTCGGGGTGCCGGCGGCGCTCGTGCTGGGGGGTGGCGTGCTGTTCGCCCTTCGGCGGCGCGAGGGGGATTCGGGGGTTCGGTTCGAGGACGACATCCTGCCGTAGGGGGTGCGGGTGCCGGATGGCTGGGAGGTTGGCCTCAGGCGCCGGCCGGGCTGGGTTGGCCTCAGGCGCCGGCCGGGCTGAAGGTGGCCTCAAACGCCGGCCGGGCTGTTGGGTTGCTTGGCCGGGCTTTGAAGGGTGGCGTCAAGCGCCGCCGAGGCTGAAGGGTGGCCTCGAAGGGCCGGGTTCAGGGGCGGTTTCGGGTGAAGCGTTCCAGGAGGATGCCCAGGGTGGCGGTGCCGGCGATGGCCAGGCCGTAGGTGCGGGCCGGGTGGGAGCGTTTCGCGGGGTAGCGGGACAGGTCCAGCGGTGGTTCGGCCGCCGCCTTCTCGGCCGCCGCGTCGGCGTTCTCCTCGGCCTCCGCGGCCTCTTGCGCGTTGGCCGTCCACGACGCGCAGAACAGCAGCAGCCGGATCACGAAGTAGATCCACAGCAGCAGTGCGACCGGCACGCCGAATGCGCCGTACGCGCTCTTCCCCGCGACACCCGCGATGTATCCGGACACCAACAGCTTGAGCACCTCGAAGCCGACCGCGCCGATCAGCGCGCCCTTGACCGCGACCGCGCGGTGCATGGTCAGCCGAGGCAGGCCGACCAGCAGGTAGAGGAACAGCACCACGCTCGCGCCGACCGCGACCGCGAACGCGGCGATCTGGAGCAGGATCCGGCCGACCGGCTGGTGTTCGAGCCCGATCGAATCGGAGATCTCGCGGATCACGATGGTCGCGAACGCGGACGCGCCCACCGACAACATGAGTGCGAGGCCGAGACCGATCAGCACCCCCACGTCGGCGATCTTGCGCACGACCACATTGCCCGGCTCCTCCTCCACGTCCCAGATCGCCCGGATGGACGAGCGGGTCGCGTCCACCCATCCGGTCCCGGACATCAGCAGCAGCACGCCGCCGATCGCGCCGACCGCGCCCGCGTTGCGCACCAGTGCGTCCAGGTCGAGCTTGTCCGCGATGCCGGGGATCTGTTCGGAGATCTTGTTCTGCATGCGTTGGACCTGGGACGCGTCCAGCGCCGCGGCCACCACCGCCGCCGCGAGCGTGATCAGCGGGAACATCGACAGGAAGCCGTAGTAGGTCACCGCCGCGGCAAGCCGATTGCCCTGTCGGTCGCCGTACCGCGAATACGCCCGCCACGTGGGGCCGATGACCGGGATCCTCGCCAGTCGTTCCTTGATCGCCACGGCTGACTGCTGCCCCTCCGAGGTCCGGCCCACACGCGACTCCACTCTGTGACCTTCCGTGTGGCCACGACGGCGTCACACGGGCAGGGGACCCGGCAACGACTGGCCGAACGCGAAGTCACGTTGCGGACGCCACACTCCGTCGGCGCCGTGCTCGTACAGACTGAAGCCCCAGATCGGGAAGACCGCGTCGTAGTCCACGAGTTCGGCGAACGCGAGGTCGAGCATATGGTCCGGCAGGTGGTGCGCGACGGTCACATGCGGGTGGTACGGGAAGTGCAACTCGCGCTCCAGCGGCCCGGATCGCACCGCCGCCTCGATCCGCTCACACTCCGGGATGCCGCGCGCGACCTGAACGAACACCACCGGCGAGGTCGGCCTGAAGGTGCCGGTGCTGCGCAGGTGTATGTCGAACGGCGCCTCGCCGGCGGCGACCGCGCGTAGATGTTCCTCGACCTCGGCCATCGCCTCGTCGGCCACCTCGGTGGGTGGCAGGAGGGTCACGTGGGTCGGGATGGCGTTCGCGAGCGGATCCCCGAACCCGGCGCGACGAGCCTGGAGCTCACTGCCGTAGGGCTCTGGGATCGCAATCGACACCCCGATGGTGCGCTTCGCCATGTGTTGCGCCTCAGACTCCCGTCCGGCCGGTCACCGGGGGCAGGAAGCCGACACGGTCGTACGTCTTGGCCAGCGTCTCGGACGCCACCGCGCGGGCCTTCTCCGCGCCTCGGGCGAGCACCCTGTCCAGCTCGTCCGGGTCGTCCAGGTAGGTGCGCACGCGGTCCTGGAAGGGCTCCACGAATTCGACGAGCACCTCGGCCACCTCCTTCTTCAGATCGCCGTAGCCCCTGCCCGCGAATCGCTCCTCCAACGCGGCGATCGAGGTGCCGGAGAGCGCCGAGTGGATGGTGAGCAGGTTGGACACGCCCGGCTTCTCGGTCTCGTCGAAGCGCACCTCGGTGCCGGTGTCGGTGACCGCGCTGCGGATCTTCTTCGCGCTGACCTTGGGGTCGTCGAGCAGATTGACGATGCCCTTGGGCGCCGAGGCCGACTTGCTCATCTTGATCGTCGGGTCCTGGAGGTCGACGATCTTGGCCGTCTCCTTGACGATGAACGGCTTGGGGACGACGTAGGTCTCACCGAAGGTGGAGTTGAAGCGCTGCGCGATGTCGCGGGTCAGCTCCAGGTGCTGGCGCTGGTCCTCGCCGACCGGCACCGCGTCCGCCTGGTAGAGCAGGATGTCCGCGACCTGGAGCACCGGGTAGGTGAACAGGCCGACCGTGGTGCGGTCGCTGCCCTGCTTCGCCGACTTGTCCTTGAACTGGGTCATCCGCGCGGCCTCGCCGAAGCCGGTCACGCAGTTCATGATCCAGGCGAGCTGCGCGTGCTCGGGCACGTGGCTCTGCACGAACAGCGTGCAGCGTTCGGGGTCGAGGCCGGCCGCGAGCAGTTGCGCGGCGGACGTCCGGGTGCGGGTGCGCAGTTCCTTCGGATCCTGTGGAACCGTGATCGCGTGCAGGTCGACCACACAGTAGAAGGCATCGTGGCTGTCCTGGAGCGGCACCCACTGGCGGATCGCACCCAGGTAGTTGCCCAGGTGGAACGAATCCGCGGTGGGCTGGATTCCGGACAGAACACGGGGACGCGTCGATGCCATGACGCCATTCTCTCAGGCGTGTGGGGCGGATCCGGTCAGGGGAGCCACGCGACCCCCACGCCGGGCGCACAACAAAGCGCGTGGGCGCCCCGGGGAAGACGCAACGATCGTGCGGCAGTGCACAACGCAGGCGGCTTTACCGCCCCTTCGAACGCAACCTAGGCTGTGCAGGGCCGATACACAGGGTCGTCGACCGCATATCCACGGTGACGACCGCATGCGGCCCCGGCCTGCCGCCATGCACGGCTACACCAACGGCACGGCAGATCGGTGTGGGTTCGCGGAAATCCCGTGCGCCCGTGCGCTGCCGCCGTCCGCGAGAAGGGGATATCGCGTGCGCCTCACCTCGTGCTGCGGTCGATCGGGCCGCGCCGCGCTGCGGTCGGAGCGCATATCGCCCGGAGTCGAGCGGGCGCGGGCGCCCCGACAGCGGCGCCGAGGGTTCGTCGCACCGCGGGCGGCCGAGGTACGGCACTACGTGATGTGCCCGCCGGTGTTCCTGGACGCGCCCGCGACCGACCGTTCGCCGGCCCGGCCGGATCTGCGGGGGCTGTCGGCGGAGACCGGCTTCCCGGCGCGGACGAGCGCCGCGATGGGTCAGTGGGAGCGGCTGCGCGGGACACTGATCGCGCTGGGGCATCGGGTGAGCCTGGTGTCCGGGCGACCGGGGCTGCCCGGCATGGTGTTCGCCGCGCGGGCCGCGACCGTGGTGGGTGGACGGGTGCTGGGCGCGCGGCCTCGTGCGGCGGATCGCTCCGCCGAGACGCCGGTCTACCTGGAGTGGTTCGACCGGCACGGCTTCCGGACGAGTCTGGAACCGGTGTTCGCGCACGAGGGCGAGAGCGACCTGATCCCGGCCGGACCGCGACTGCTGGCCGCGGCGGGACCGCTGACCGAGCCGGCCGCGCATGCCGAGGCGGAGGCGTTCTTCGGCCTGCCGGTGCTCCCGCTCGAACTCGCCGACCCGCGCTTCGGCCGGCTCGGCTCGGCGCTGACCGTGCTCGGCGAGCACACCGCGGCCTACTACCCCGGGGCGTTCACGCCGCGGGCGCAGCGCCGGCTGGCCAGGATCTTCCCGGAGCGGATCGAGGTCGACGAGGCGGACGCGCTCGCGCTCGGCCTGGACGCGGTCTCCGACGGACACAGCGTGCTGCTGGGCGATGCGACACCCGCGCTTGCGGCCCGGCTCGCGGGCCGGGGGTTCCGTACGATCGAACTGGACATGTCGGCATTTGCGGCCCACGGCGCGAGCGTGCGCAGTTGCGTACTGGAACTGCGCGCCGATCGTTGATCGCACGTCTTCGCGGGGTATCCCGTCTGTGCGCACTCGGGTGAGTTTCATCCTTCTTGCCGCCGTTGTGCGCTTTCCTCTTTTCGTACCGTCATCCGCCTTCGTACCGCCACCCGCCCTCGTAGCCGTCCCCACCGATCCCACCGATCCCACCGATCCACACCGCGTATCGAATTCCACCGTTGCGAAAGGACGTCATGAGCACGCAGCACTCGCCCGTCCCCTCCTCCGAGCACACGTCCGGTGTCGGCCGCACCGCCGGCCCGGGAGCCGAGAGCACCCGACTGATCGAGCTGGCCGAGGACGTCAGCGCGCACAACTACCACCCGCTGCCGATCGTGGTGGCCGAGGCGCACGGTGCGTGGATGACCGATGTCGAGGGCCGGCGCTACCTGGACATGCTGGCCGGGTATTCCGCACTCAACTTCGGGCACGGCAACGCGCGCCTGATCGACGCGGCCAAGCGCCAGCTGGACCGGGTCACGCTGACCAGCCGCGCGTTCCACAACGACCGCTTCGCGCCGTTCTGCGAGCAGCTCGCGCAGCTGGCCGGCATGGAGATGGTGCTGGTGATGAACACCGGCGCGGAGGCGGTGGAGACCGCGGTCAAGACGGCGCGCAAGTGGGGCTACGAGGTCAAGGGTGTGCCGGACGGGCAGGCGAGGATCGTGGTCGCCGCCGGCAACTTCCACGGCCGCACCACCACGATCGTGAGCTTCTCCACCGACGAGGAGGCGCGTCGGCACTTCGGCCCGTACACCCCGGGCTTCGACGTGGTGCCCTACGGCGACGCGGCGGCGCTGCGCGCGGCGATCACCGACGACACGGTGGCGGTGTTGATCGAGCCGATCCAGGGCGAGGCCGGCGTGCTGGTCCCGCCGCCCGGCTACCTGGCCGAGGTGCGCCGGGTCACCGCGGAGCGCAACGTCCTGTTCGTCGCCGACGAGATCCAATCCGGGCTCGGGCGCACCGGCCGCACCTTCGCGTGCGAGCACGAGGGCGTGGTGCCGGACATGTACATCCTGGGCAAGGCGCTCGGCGGTGGCATCCTGCCGATCTCGGCCGTGGTGTCCTCGCGCGCGGTGCTCGGCGTCTTCGCGCCCGGCGAGCACGGCTCGACCTTCGGCGGGAATCCGCTGGCGTGCGCGGTGGGTCTGGAGGTGCTGGAGATCCTGCGCTCCGGCGAGTTCCAGCAGCGCTCCGCCGACCTCGGCGACCACCTGCACCGCGAACTCGCCACCCTGGTCGGCCACTCGGTGACCGCCGTCCGCGGTCGCGGCCTGTGGGCCGGCGTCGACATCGATCCGGCGCACGGCACCGCCCGCGAGGTCTCCCAGGCCCTGATGGACCGCGGCGTCCTGGTCAAGGACACCCACGGCCAGACGATCCGCATCGCCCCGCCCCTGGTCATCTCCAAGGACGACCTGGACTGGTCCCTGGACCGACTGCGCGCCGTCCTGGCGTAACCCCCGGACGGGAACGGCCGCCGCACCCCACCTCAGCGGCCGTTCCCCCGCGCGTCATCCGGCTCGCCACGCCTCCAACAGATCCGCCGGCCCGAACACGGCTTGCAGACCGCGACAATCCACACCGCTCCGCGAGACCGCGACCAACGGAATCGGGTCCTCCGTGAGCATCGCCCGGTGTTTGTGCAGCGCGGCCAGGTCGTGGGCGTCGAACGGGGAGGCTTCGAGCCACTTGATCGAGCCGAGGAACAACAACCGCTTGGCCACGGGCTGCCGGTCGGCTCCGACCAGGTCGATCTCGACGTCGTTGCTCCGGGTCCAGTAGCCACCGACGGCGGGCGCGGCGGGCAGGCCGCCGGCGGGCAGGATCCGGGCCAGGGACTCGCGGACCAACGGCTCGACGGCGCGCCCTCGCCAGCTGGTCCACCCGCTTCCGATTCGGGTCAAAGTGAGGTCGCCGCGCATGCGCTCGATCTCCGCCATGTGGGGATCGAGGAAGGCCAGCCAGAAGCGCAGGTAGGGATCGGCCACCCGATAGCGGCGCTCCTTGGAGGGGCGCAGCGAGAGTGGCAGTTCGGTGGCCACGACCTGTTTGTCGATCAGCAAGTCGGCTGCTCGGGTGAGAGTGCTGTGCGCTATCCCACCGGCGGCTCGCGCGATGTTGCTGAAGGTGCGCTCGCCGGTACCGATCGCCCGCAGTACCTCTCGGCCCATCGCCTGTGCCGGGAACTCCGCCGCGAGCGAACGTTCGGCCGAGACCAGGAGTGCGGAGATCGGGTTCTCCAACGCCGTCTCCAGGAATTCCCACATCGACGCTCCGGGGCGCCACTCCCGGCAGATCAACGGCAACCCGCCGGTGATCAGCGCGGCGTCGAAGGCTTCGGCGGGTGCCAGGTCCAGCATGTCGCCGAGGTCGGCCGGGTTCAGCGGACCCACGACCATCTCACGCCCGCGCTGGTGGAAGGGCCGCTCGTAACTGTCGAGGGCCCGCATCATCGACAGGTCGCTTCCGACCAGCAGCAGCAGGACGGGCTTGCGGGAGAGCAATCGGTCCCAGGCACGTTGCAGCATGCCCTCGAAGGCGTCGACGCGTTCCATCAGGTACGGGACCTCGTCGATCACCACGACGCTCGGGGTGTCGTCGGGCAGGATCTCGGCCAGCAGCCGAAAGGCCGCGTTCCACTGGGTCGGGGCTTCCTCGGCGAAGACCGAGTGGTCGGGCAGGGTGGATTGGTTCATCGCGTCGAGCAGCTCTGCCAACTCGTCCTCGGCCGAGCCGCCGCCGGCGGTGAAGAACAGGTACGGGACGGCCGCCTGCCGAAGAAACTCCTCGACCAACGTGGACTTGCCCACGCGGCGCCTGCCCCGCATGAGCACACACTGCCCGGGCCGCGCCGCGCCGACGGCGGACCGCACCTCGTCGAGCGTGTTCCGCAAGGTGTGCAGTTCCCGTTTCCGGCCGATGAAACGAAGCACGAGCAGTCCAAGTGGGCTGGGCGATGTCCCGGCGAGCCGGTGGTAGCTCCCCGGATACTATCGCCGGCGATACTATCTCCGGCGATAGTATCCGTCGCCGCGGCTGTCGTCGGCGTGTGTGCGAAGGCGCGGCGTTCACGAGCTTCGGCGGCCCACCAGCCTCGGTTTGGGTTCGATGCCGGACAGGCCGTTCCAGGCCAGGTTGACCAGGTGCGCCGCCACGTCGGCCTTCTTCGGGCGGCGTACGTCCAGCCACCACTGGCCGGTGAGGGCGACCATGCCGACCAGCATCTGGGCGTACATCGGGGCGAGCTTCGGGTCGTAGCCGCGCGACTTGAACTCCAGCCCGAGAACGTCCTCGACCTGGGAGGCGATGTCGCTGATCAGCGACGCGAAGGTGCCGGTGGATTGGGCCACCGGCGAGTCCCGGACCAGGATCCGGAAGCCGTCGGTGTTCTGGTCGATGTAGTCCAGGAGGGCGAAGGCGGCCTGTTCGAGGAGCTCCCTCGGGTGCCCGCCGGTCAGGGCGCCGGTCACCATGTCCAACAATGCGCTGGTCTCGCGGTCCACGACGACGGCGTACAGACCTTCCTTGCCCCCGAAGTGTTCGTAGACCACCGGCTTCGAGACGCCCGCCTTGTGGGCGATCTCCTCGACGCTCGTCGCGTCGTAGCCACGCTCCGCGAACAGTGTTCGACCGATGTCGATCAACTGCTCGCGACGCTCTTTCCCGGTCATGCGCACACGACCGCCGCCGCGCGGTGCACTCCGCCTGCTGCTCTCGGTCACTGGCCCATCATGCCGCGCGGCGAGCCGCGACCCGTTCCCGGTCCGGCCAACGTACGTCCCAGACCCAGCCGAGCTTCTCCATCCAGCGGATCGCCCGGGCGCTGCTGTCGAGCTGGCCGCGCAGTACGCCGTGCCGTGCGCTGGTCTGATCCGCGTGGTGCAGGTTGTGCCAGGACTCGCCCATCGAGGGGATCGCGAGCCACCACACGTTGCCCGAACGGTCGCGGGACTTGAACGGGTGGTCGCCGACCGCGTGGCAGATCGAGTTGATCGACCAGGTCACGTGGTGCAGCAGCCCGACCCGGACCAGGCCGGCCCAGAAGAACGCGGTCAGCGCGCCCTGCCACGACCACGCCCACAGGCCGCCGACCAGCGCGGGAGCGGCCAGCGAGACCGCGACCCACAGCGGGAACTGGCGGGAGACGCGGATCATGTCGCGGTCCTTGAGCAGGTCGGGCGCGTACTTCTCCTGCGAGGTCTGCTCCACGTCGAACAGCCACCCCATGTGCGCCCACCACAGGCCCTTGGCCAGCGCGCCCACGCCGGTTCCGTAGCGCCACGGCGAGTGCGGGTCGCCCTCCTTGTCGGAGAACCTGTGGTGCTTGCGGTGGTCGGCGACCCACCGCACCAGCGGCCCCTGCACGGCCATGTTGCCCGCGATCGCCAGGGCGATCCGGACCGGGCGCTTGGCCTTGAACGATCCGTGGGTGAAGTAGCGATGGAATCCGATGGTGATCCCGTGGCCGGTGATGGCGTACATCACGACCGCGATCACCACGTCGTGCCAGGACAGGCCCCACCCCCAGGCCACCGGCACCGCTGCCACCAGCGCGAGGAACGGGATGCCGATGAAGAGCGCCAGGGCGACCTGCTCGGCGAAATGCTTGCGCTCGCCGCCGAGCGTGCCGCGCGGGGCGGAGTCGGTGGCGGACTTCCGTTCTTCGAGCACGCTGGTGCCGGGGGAAGGGGTCATAGGGATTCCCTCAGGTCGGGGGCGGCGATGCTACGGCGACGTAACCTACGGAGCCGTAAGTTCCGCCAGTATGGCAGGTCATGAGCGGAAAGTGAGGTGTCTGCCCGACCTCCGATTTTTCCGCCGCGCGAATGGCAAAACCCTTGTGTCGAACGGCTTCCCGGCCCGGCCGCAGGCATGCGTGGGGCGCCGGAGCGGCTTGTCGGGCCCGTCGCGCCGCGGTCTTCCGCGATGTTCCGTCGGGGTCTACGGGGAGTTATTCGCGCACGAAGCGCCGAGGGGCCGGCATAGTGGGTGCCGTGAAAACGGGATGAGCCCGCCTGCCAAGCGGAATGCCCGATTCATTCCGCTATGGTGTAACTCGGCAGCACACGGGGTTTTGGTCCCCATGGTCCAGGTTCAAATCCTGGTAGCGGAGCCTCTCGGCAGTGCCGGCCGCAGCGGCGCGTGGAGCCTTCTCCCGACGGCGCTATCCTCATAGGGCCCGGTTTGTTCGGCTCGGCTTCGTCGTGCCGTCATTTCGTTTCTCCGAGGTCGGCCTTCGGAGTCGTCGGGCATCCCCCGCCAGCGATGCCGAGGAGCCTTGCTCTGTGAGCCCCATCCGCCCGGCTGCCGTCGTCGTACTTGCTGCGGGTGAGGGCACCCGCATGCGTTCCAAGACCACTCCGAAGGTGTTGCACGCCCTGGCCGGTCGGGCCATGGTCGGGCACGTGGTCGAGGCCGCTCGACGGCTGGATCCCGAAGACCTGATCGTCGTCGTCGGCCACGGCCGCGACAAGGTCGCGAGCTACCTGTCCGCGTTGGACCCGGCCGCCCGGGTGGTCGTCCAGGAACAGCAGAACGGCACCGGTCACGCCGTGCGCGTCGCCCTGGACGGGCTCGCCGAGAGCGACCGGGAGCCGGACGGCGTGGTCCTGGTCACGTGCGGGGACACCCCGCTGCTGACCGCGGACAGCCTGGCCGCACTGGTCGCGACCCACGAGAGCGAGGGCAACGCCGTCACCGTGCTCTCCGCGGTCGTGCCCGACCCGGCCGGCTACGGCCGGATCGTCCGGGAGAACACCCCCGACGGGCGCGGCGCCGTCACCGCGATCGTCGAGCACAAGGACGCCTCCGCCGCCCAGCGCGCGATCGCCGAGATCAACTCCGGCGTGTACGCGTTCGACGGCAAGCTGTTGCGCGAGGCGCTCGGCCAGATCACCCCGCACAACAGCCAGGGTGAGGAATACCTCACCGACACGCTGCACGTGCTGCGCGAGGCCGGGCACCGGGTGGGCGCCGCCGCGGCCGTGGACCACCGGGAGATCCTGGGCGTCAACGACCGGGTGCAGCTCGCCGAGGCACGGCGGGTGTTCAACGACCGCCTGCTCGAAGCCGCGATGCGTGCCGGGGTCACCGTGGTCGACCCCGCGACCACCTGGATCGACGTGGACGTCACGTTCGAACCGGATGCCGTACTCCACCCCAACACCCAGCTGCACGGCGCGACCACCATCGCCGCCGAGGCCGTGGTGGGCCCCAACTGCACGCTGCGCGACACCGTCGTCGGCGAGCGGGCCCACGTGTACAACGCCACGAGCGACGGCGCCGAGATCGGCCCCGAGGCGACCGTGGGTCCGTACACCTACCTGCGACCGGGCACCCGGCTCGCGCAGGGGGCCAAGGTCGGCGGCTTCGTGGAGATGAAGAACGCCGTGGTGGGCCCCGGATCCAAGGTGCCGCATCTGTCGTATGTCGGAGATGCGACCATCGGGGTGGGCACCAATATCGGTGCGGCCACGATCTTCGTGAACTACGACGGCGTGAACAAGCACCACACGGTGGTCGGGGACCACGTGCGGGTGGGCAGCGACACCATGCTGGTCGCCCCGATCGAGATCGGCGACGGTGCCTACACGGCCGCCGGATCGGTGATCACAGAAGATGTCCCGCCCGGTGCGATGGCGGTGGCGCGGGGGCGCCAGCGCAACATCGACGGGTGGGTTGCACGCAAACGCGCGGGTACGGCCTCGGCGCAGGCCGCCGAACGCGCGCTCGCGGCCACGCAGGGGGACGCGGGCGACGTGCACACAACGGCCGGGCCGAACGACGGTTCTGCCGAGGCGAATGGCAAGGAGACGGTGCTGTGAGCGGGATCAAGGTGACGCCTGAGCGCAAGCTCATGCTCTTCACGGGCAGGGCCCACCCCGAACTTGCGAAGGAGGTGGCCTCGGAGCTCGGTGCGGATCTCGTTCCCACCAAGGCCTTCGAGTTCGCCAACGGGGAGATCTACGTACGTTTCGAGGATTCCGTACGAGGTGCCGACGCGTTCGTGATCCAGAGCCACACGGCTCCGATCAACACGTGGATCATGGAACAGCTGATCATGATCGACGCGCTCAAGCGGGCCTCCGCCAAGCGCATCACGGTCATCGTGCCGTTCTACGGCTACGCCCGTCAGGACAAGAAGCACCGCGGTCGCGAGCCGATCTCGGCCCGCCTGATGGCGGACCTGTTCAAGACCGCGGGTGCCGACCGGCTGATGGCCGTGGACCTGCACACCTCGCAGATCCAGGGCTTCTTCGACGGCCCGGTGGACCACCTGTTCGCGCTGCCGCTGCTGGCCGACCACGTCGGCAAGCGGGTGGACCGCGAGCGGCTCACCGTGGTCTCCCCGGACGCCGGCCGGGTCCGGGTGGCCGACCAGTGGACGGACCGCCTCGGCGCGCCGCTGGCGATCATCCACAAGCGTCGCGACCCCAACATCGCCAACGAGGTCACCGTGCACGAGGTGGTCGGTGACGTCACCGGCCGCACGTGTGTGCTGGTCGACGACATGATCGACACGGGTGGCACGATCTGCGCCGCCGCCGACGCGCTGTACGACAACGGCGCCGCCGACGTGATCGTGGCCGCCACCCACGCGGTGCTGTCCGGTCCGGCCGTGGACCGGCTGAAGAACTCGCGGATCAGCGAGGTCATCGTGACCAACTCGCTGCCGATCGAGGAGGAGCGTCAGTTCGACAAGCTGACCATCCTGTCGATCGCCCCGATGGTGGGTCGGGCGATCCGCGAGGTCTTCGAGGACGGTTCGGTCACGAGCCTGTTCGACGGCCACAGCTGACCCCACGGCACCGTCGACGGCGGCCCCCTCCGGGTCGTCGAGCCGTAACTCACGTACGCCGCCCGGTCGTTCGGCCGGGCGGCGTACGTGTGCCCATCTGCTTTTCGAGGTATCTTGCGTCGAATGGGGGGCGCGCTGTCACTCGTTCGAGTGGCGTTCGCCGCGACCCGATTTCGGGGTGACCGAGAAGAGCGGGTAGGCTAACGGGGTTGCCCGGCGAGGGATGCGCGCTACTTGCTCCGTGATCGACGCGGTAGTTGTGTGTCGTGTACTCCTCCAAGGCTTTTGCAGGGGACCCGGTGCCACTCGGGCACCTACGAACCGACTCCGGCCATCACCGTCCGCAGTCGATCCGCACCATGGGGACCCCGCCCCGCCATCCGCCACCGCGTCGTTCGAGGAGTACCCGTCGTGTCCGAGGTCCGTATCGTCGCCGAGCCGCGTTCCGAGTTCGGCAAGGGTGCCGCCCGTCGCGCCCGTCGCGCGGGTAAGGTGCCGGCCGTCCTCTACGGTCACGGCTCCGCTCCGCTCCACCTTGCGCTTCCGGGCCACGAGCTCATGCTCGCGCTCAAGACCCCCAACGTCCTGTTCTCGCTGGACATCGACGGCAAGGCGCAGCTGGCCCTGCCCAAGGATGTGCAGCGTCACCCGATCAAGCGTCACCTGGAGCACGTCGACCTCCTGATCGTCCAGAAGGGCGAGACGGTCACGGTCGAGGTTCCGGTCAGCACGGTCGGCGAGATCGCCCCGGGCGGTCTGCTCGAGACCGTCGTGCCGGCGCTTCCCGTCGAGGCCGACGCCACCGCGCTCCCCGGCACCATCGAGATCGACGTGACCGGCCTGGAGCCGGGCGCCTCGGTGCACGCCAAGGACATCAAGCTGCCGAAGGGCACCGCGCTCGCGGGCGACCCCGAAGCGGTCATCCTGCACATCCTCACCCCGTCGGCTCCGGAGCCGACCGCCGAGGAGACCGCGGCCGACGAGGCCTGATCCGGTCTCGTTGTCGTAGGACGAACGCGGGGACGACAACATCATGAGTGAGTCGCAGGCCCACGCCGGCACGGAGAACAGTCCGTGGTTGGTCGTGGGCCTCGGCAATCCCGGGCCCGAGTACGCCGGGAATCGCCACAACGTCGGGTTCATGGTCGTCGATCTGCTCGCCGAGCGGGATCGGTCGAGGTTCAAGGCGCACAAGTCGCGCGCCCAGGTGGTGGAGACCCGGATCGGCCCGCACCGGGTGGTGCTGGCCAAGCCGATGTCGTTCATGAACCTGTCCGGCGGTCCGGTGACCGCGCTGCGTGACTTCTACAAGATCCCGGTCGCGAACATCATCGCGGTCCACGACGAGTTGGACGTCGACTTCGGCGTGCTGCGGCTCAAGCGCGGTGGCGGCGACAACGGGCACAACGGCCTGAAGTCGATCACCAAGTCGCTCGGACCCGACTACCTGCGGGTGCGGTTCGGCATCGGCCGGCCGCCCGGGCGGATGGACGTCGCGGCGTTCGTGCTCAAGGACTTCTCCGCGACCGAGCGCAAGGAACTCGCGTTCGAGGTGGACCGAGCGGCCGACGCGTGCGAGGCACTGGTCCGCGAGGGCCTGGAGCGGGCGCAGAACGAGTTCAACACCTGACCGTGGCGGGTCGCGTGACGGACGAGCGAGGGCGGGCCCCACGGGGACCCGCCCTCGGCCGTGTCCGGGCGGCTACCAGCGGCCGTCGTCGCGGATGCGCACCGGCGCCAGCCCCAGGACCAGCGTGCTGATCGCGGCGTCCATCGACGAGCCGATGAACCATTCGCCGGTGTGGTCCAGGCCGAACACCCGACCGCTCGGATCGATCGCCAGGTAGCTGCTGCCGTCGTCCTCGTCGCCCAGCGGGGCCAGCGGGGTGCCCAGCGCGCGACCCACGTCGGTGAGCGTGCGCGGCAGGTGCAGCCCGCGGGTGGGGTCGATGGTGAACGGGCGGCGGAGTACGTCCTTGCCCGCGCCGCCGATGGCGAAGTGCAGCGTGCCGAACTCGGCCCAGGCCACCAGCGCCGCCGGGAACACGCTGTGCCGGTGCCCGTCGGGCGACTCGTGGTCGCTGATCTGCCGGGCCCACGTCTCGGCCTGGGTCAGCCGGCGCCGACCCACCGTCCAGCCGGCCCGCTTGAGTTCGTGCACCACGTCGGTGGAGAAGCGGGACACGTCAGCCGCTTTCCGTCGACGCGACGCCGAAGTGTTCGAGCATCGGTGCGCAGGACCGGCACGGCGGTTGATACGTGTCGTGTCGTGGGTCGCCGTCCTCGCGGATCCGGCGCAGGGTCAGCTTGGCCCCCTTGAGCGAGCGTCGTGCCTCCTGCACGGTGAACGGTCGCCGGGCCGCCCGCTTGGTGCGCGCCGCCTCGGCCTCGAAGAGATGCTCGGACACCAGCTCGACCTCGGGACAGCGGCCCCGCCAGCGCTCGCGTGCCTCGACCGGGAGGGCCATCAGGAAGTCCCGGACCAGCGGATGCGCCGTCGGCACGGTGTCGCCCTTGGCGCCGGCCCGGGTGCGGATGCGCTTGCCGACGAACAGCGCCGCCGCCACGGCCGGCAGGATGCTCTCCCGGGTGCCCCCCGGGGCGACCCGCTCGCGCGGGTCGGGATCCACCGGTTCGAGCTCCGGATCAACTTCCACCGTACGTTCCTTCGCCAGTGTCGTCGTCGGAGTACCCGCGGCCACGTGGCGTTCCCTTCTCGTTCATGTGCTGCTTCGGCCGGGCGGCTTGTGTCGACGGATCGATCATGCCGGCGCCCGGATCGGTGACTGTGCGTGCAACAGCGTGCCAAACGTATCGGCGACCCGTGTAACCGGGACTCCCGGAAAGATCTTTGCAGTTCGGTCCGACCCGCGGATTTCCCGGTTGACCCGCGGCGGAGCGGATCGGGCGCTAGCTTCGTTCGGGTGGGGGTGCCGTGCGGCGGCTGGGCCCGCGCGGCCGGGGGGTTGCAGGGGAGTTGACGTTCCGTCATGTCGAATTCCGGGTCTGGGCGAGCCATCGGGCTCGCCGTCATAGGGGCCGGCTACTGGGGCCCCAATCTGGTGCGCAACGCGCAGGCCACACCGGCTCTGCGGCTGGAGTGGCTGTGTGATCTGGACGAGGCACGGGCCCGTGCGGTCCTGGGGGATTACAGCACGGTCCGGGTGAGCACGTCGTATCAGGAGGTGCTGGCCGACCCCGCGGTGCACGCAGTGGCGATCGCGACGCCTGCCGCTACGCACTTCGAGCTGGTCGCGGCGGCGCTGGAGGCGGGCAAGCACGTCCTGGTCGAGAAGCCGATCACGGCCGATCACTCGGACGCGGTCAAACTGGTCGAACTGGCCGAGCGCAACGGGCTGACGCTGATGTGCGATCACACGTTCTGCTACATGCCGGTGGTCCGACACATCCGCGATCTGATCCACGGCGGCGAACTGGGCGACATCCGCTTCTTCGACTCGGTGCGGATCAATCTGGGCCTGGTCCAGCCGGACGTGGACGTGGTGTGGGACCTCGCACCGCACGATCTGTCCATCCTGGACTTCATCCTGCCGCCGGGGGTGCGCCCGGTTTCGGTGGCGGCCCACGGCGCGGACCCGCTCGGCACCGGCCGGGCCTGCCTGGCCTACCTGGTGGTGCGGCTGAGCAACGAGGCGATCGCACACGTGCACGTGAACTGGCTCTCGCCGACCAAGGTGCGCACCACCATCATCGGCGGCTCCCGACGCACCCTGGTGTGGGACGACACCAATCCCGCGGCCCGACTCCAGGTGCACGACAAGGGCATCGACCTCGCCGAGGACGCCGCGCTCAGCCGGGAGGCCCGGCGGGAGAAGCTGATCTCCTACCGGGTGGGCGACGTGGTCTCGCCCGCGCTGCCCGAGCGGGAGGCGCTGCGCGCGGTGATGGCCGAATTCGCCGACGCGATCGGCACGTCCCGGCCGGCGCTGACCGACGGTCGCGCCGGTCTGCGGGTCCTGGAACTACTGGAGGCGGCCTCGCGCAGCCTGGAACTGGGCGGCGTCACCGTCGCGCTGGGAGAACTCTGATGGCTGTCGAAATCGCCGGTTCGCGCTGCGTGGTCACCGGCGGCGCGGGGACCATCGGGTCCACGATCGTCGACCGGCTGCTCGCCGCCGGGGCCGCGCAGGTGGTCGTGCTGGACAACCTGACCCGCGGGCACCGGGGCAATCTGGCCGGAGCGCTGACCGACGAGCGGGTCGAGCTGGTCGACGGCGACATCCGCGACCGGCCGCTGCTGGCCCGGCTGATGCCCGGCACCGACGTGCTGTTCCACCTCGCCGCGATCCGGATCACGCAATGCGTGGAGGAACCCCGGCTCGCGCTGGAGGTGCTCGTGGACGGCACCTACGACGTCATGGAGGCGGCGGTCGCCGCCGACGTGCGCAAGGTGGTCACCTCCTCCTCGGCGTCGGTCTACGGGCTCGCCGAGGAGTTCCCGACCACCGAGCTGCACCACCCGTACGACAACGACACGCTCTACGGCGCGGCCAAGCTGTTCAACGAGGGCCTGCTGCGCAGCTTCCGGACGATGTACGGCCTGGACTACGTGGCGCTGCGCTACTTCAACGTCTACGGCCCGCGCATGGACGTGCACGGCCTGTACACCGAGGTGCTGATCCGCTGGATGGAGCGGATCGGCAAGGGGGAACCCCCGTTGATCTTCGGCGACGGCCTGCAGACCATGGACTTCGTGTACACCGAGGACATCGCCCGCGCCAACCTCCTTGCCGCGCAAGCCGATGCCGCCGGTGAGGTGTTCAACATCGCGTCCGGGAGCGAGACTTCGCTGCGCGGACTGGCCGAGCGACTGCTGGCGGTGATGGGCGCGGAGGGGCTGGGCATCGAGTACGGCCCGGCCCGATCGACCGGCGGGGTGACCCGGCGGCTGGCCGATACCACCAAGGCCGCACGGGAGTTGGGCTTCACCGCGGAGGTGGACATCGACGAGGGACTGCGCCGACTGGTGGCGTGGTGGCGGGACGCGGTCTGATCCGATCGGGGCACCGAGGGGGTTCGGTGGGCACCGGGTGCGGGGCGGACGCGGCTGGGACGGGCATGGGCGGGCGACCGGGCTGGGGGAAGGCACGATGAGCATGGAACGAATTCCGGTGATGCGGCCCTGGATGGGCGAGGAGGAGGCCGCTGCCGCGGCGGAGGCGGTGCGCTCCGGGTGGGTGGCCCAGGGACCTCGGGTGGCCGCCTTCGAGCGGGCGTTCGCGGAGTACGTCGAGGTGCCCGCGGCGATCGCGGTGTCCTCGTGCACCACCGCCCTGCACCTGGCGCTGATCAACGCCGGGGTGGGGCCGGGCGACGAGGTCGTGGTGCCCTCGCTGTCCTTCGTGGCCACCGCCAACGCGGTGCGCTACGTGGGTGCGCGCCCGGTGTTCGCCGATGTCGAACTCGCCACCGGGAACCTGACTCCGGAGACGATCGAACCGGTGCTCACCGCCGCGACGCGCGCGGTGATCCTGGTCGATCAGGGCGGCATTCCGGCCGATCTGGACGGGGTACGGGCGCTGGTGGACGCCCGCGGCATCGTGGTGGTGGAGGACGCGGCATGCGCGGCGGGCTCGACCTACAAGGGGCGACCGGTGGGCGCCGGCGCGATGTCCGCGACGTTCTCCTTCCATCCGCGCAAGCTGCTGACCACCGGCGAGGGCGGCATGCTCACGCTCGCGCGCGAGAGCGCGGCACCGCGGTTGCGTCGGCTGCGCGAGCACGGGATGAGCGTCAGCGCGGCCGACCGGGACGCCGCGGACCGCGCGGGCGGGGCGCCGGTGGTGGAGAGCTACGACGAACTCGGCTTCAACTACCGGATGACCGACATCCAGGCGGCGATCGGCCTGGTGCAACTGGGCCGACTGCCCGCGATGGTCGCCCGGCGCCGGGAACTGGCCTCGCGCTACCGAGAGTTGCTCGCCGGGGTGGCCGGGCTGGAGACGGCGGCCGATCCGGCGTACGGGCTGACCAACTATCAGGCGTTCTGGGTGCTGCTGCCCGAGGACTTCCCCGTCTCGCGCGACGACCTGCTCGGGGAACTCGCCCGGGCCGGCATCTCGGCGCGGCGCGGGATCATGGCCGCGCATCTGGAACCGGCCTACGCGGACGTCGAACACGTACCGCTGCCCGCCACCGAGCGTTTGACCCGGGACTCGCTGATCCTGCCGCTGTTCCACGACCTGACCGAGGACGAGCAGGACCGGGTGGTCGCCGCGGTGCGGGCGGCGGCCGGCGTCCGGGCGGCGGTCTAGTGTCCTTTCGCGATCTGCTGTTGGTCGGCGCCGGCGGGTTCGCCCGCGAGGTCGCCGCGGCGATCCCGGACTTCCGTGCCCCGCGCGGGAGTTCGGGGTGGCGGCTGCTCGGCTTCCTGGACGACGATCCGGCTCGTCTGGACACCGAGGTGGACGGCTTCCCGGTGCTCGGCGGTGCCGACGCGGTGCACAAGTGGTCGGATGCGCTGGTGGTGGTGTGCGTCGGGAGTCCGACGAACTGGTGGAGTCGCTCGCGGGTGGTGGCCCGGCTGGGCCTGCCGGATTCGCGCTGGGCCACGCTCGTGCACGTGAGCGCGGTGGTTCCGCGGACGTGCGAGGTCGGGCCGGGCGCGGTGCTGATGGCACAGACGGTGCTGACCACCTCGGTCCGGGTGGGCGCCCACGCGCACACCATGCCGCACGTGGTGCTGACCCACGACGACGACGTGGGCGAGTTCGCCACGCTGGCCGCGGGAGTGCGGTTGGCGGGCGCGGTGACGGTGGGCCGGGAGGCGTACCTGGGAGCCGGTGCGCTGGTGCGCGAGCGCCGCACCATCGGTGCCCGGTCGCTGGTGGGGATGGGCTCGGTCGTCACGCGGGACGTGCCGCCGGCCGAGGTGTGGGCGGGGGTGCCGGCCCGCCGACTGCGGTCGGCGCCGACCCCCGCCGCCGTGGGGATTTCACGAGGGGGAGATGCGAATGAGTGCTGACCGGGACCGGATTCCGCTGGTGGACCTGGCCGCCGCGCACGCCGAGGTGGCCGGCGAGGTCGAGGCCGGCATCGCCCGGGTGCTGGCCACCTGCGCGTTCGTGGGCGGCCCGGACGTCGCGGGCTTCGAGGCCGAGTACGCCGAGTTCACCGGCGTCGCGCACTGCGTCGGGGTGGCCAACGGCACGGACGCCGTGGAACTGGCGCTGCGGGTGCTGGAGGTGGGCGCGGGAGCGGGTGTGGTGATGCCCGCGAACACGTTCGTGGCGACCGCGGAGGCGGCGGTCCGGGCGGGCGCCCGGCCGGTGTTCGCGGACGTGGACGACGAGTTCCTGCTGCTGGATCCGCAGCGGGCCGCCGAGGCGCTCGGCGGTCCGGTCGAGGCCCGCGCCGTGGTCCCGGTACACCTGAACGGCCAACTGGCGCCGATGGGCGCGTTGCGGGCGCTGGCGCAGGCCCGCGAGGTGTTCCTGGTCGAGGATGCCGCGCAGTGCCAGGGCGCGACCCAGGACGGCACCGCACCCGGCGGGTGGGGGCCCGACTCCATCGCGGCGACCAGCTTCTACCCGGGCAAGAACCTGGGCGCCTACGGCGACGGCGGCGCCGTGGTGACCGGCAACGAGGCATATGCGGCCGCGGTGCGCGAGATGCGCGACCACGGGTCGTCGCGCAAGTACGTGCACACGCGCCTGGGCTTCAACTCGCGCCTGGACACCATCCAGGCCGTGGTGCTGCGCGCCAAGCTGCGCCGACTCGCCGACTGGAACGTGCGGCGGCGGGCGGCGGCGGCCCGCTACGACGCGCTGCTCGCCGGGGTCGAGGGCGTGCGGGTGCCGGGCACCGCGCCGGGCAACGAGCACGTGTGGCACCTGTACGCGGTGCGGGTGCCCGAGCGGGACAAGGTGCTCGCGCTGCTGAACGAGGCGGGCGTGGGTGCCGGTGTGCACTATCCCGTGCCGGTGCACCTGCAACCCGCCTTCGCCGAACTGGGTTACGCGCGTGGTGACTTCCCGGTCGCCGAGCGGGCCGCCGAGCAGATCCTGACGCTGCCGCTGTACCCGCAGCTGACCGCGTCGCAGCAGGAGCGCGTCGTGGAGGTGCTCGCGGGAGCGCTGAGCCGGCTGTGAGGCCCGGACCCGACGACGGACCGGCGTGCCTGCCCGTGCCCGGCACGATCCGCCATCTCGGCCACGCCGGTTTCGTGGTCGCCCACGCGGGCGTCTCGCTGCTGATCGACCCGTGGTTCCACCCCGCCTTCCTCGGCGCGTGGTTCCCGTTCCCGGACAATCGCGCGTTGTTGCCCGAGGTGCTCGCCGGCCGATACGACCTGCTCTATCTCTCGCACCTGCACGAGGACCACTTCGACGAGCGGGTACTGGAGCGACTCGACCGCGGCATCACCGTGGTGTTGCCCCGGTACCGGTCCAAGTCCCTGGTCAGGCGGATGAGTGCGCTGGGTTTCCACGAGCAGGTCGTGCTCGGCCATCGCGAGTCGTTCACGCCCGCGCCGGGGCTGACCCTGACCATGCTGCTGGACACCAGCCACAAGGAGGACAGCGGCCTGCTCGTCGACCTGGACGGCTACCGCTTCCTGGACCTCAACGACTGCAACACCCCGCTCGGCGAACTCCCGGGCGACGTCGACCTGTTGTCCGCACAGTTCTCCGGTGCGATGTGGTACCCGAACGCGTACGCGTATCCGGAGGAGACCCAGCGCAAGAAGACCGCCGAGGTGCGCTCGGACCTGTTCGACACACTGGTGCGCAAGGTTCGCCTGACCGGCGCACGCGCCTACCTGCCGTCGGCCGGCCCGCCGGTGTTCCTGGATCCCGAACTCGCCCGGTACAACGACCGGGACGAGACGATCTTCCCGCTGTGGGACGCGTTCGCCGACGACTTCGCGGCGGCCTGTCCGCAGGTGCGGGTGATCGAGGCGGCACCGGGCGACGACCTCGGCGCGCCGACCGGCCCGGTGGCGCACTGGCGCACCGAGGCCTATCTGAGCGCCTATCGGGACCGCCGCGAGGCCGAGTGGCGGGCCTATGCCGAGCCGGCCTTCGAGCCGGTCGCGCCGGCCGAAATGGACGCCTATCTGGCCCGGTTGCAGAGCTGGAACAAGCGCTTCCTGGGCGACTGGCGCAAGGACGTGCGATTGACCTCGGACGGGTCTTCCTGGTCGGTGCGGCTGGGCCGGATCGCGGGCGACATCGTGTTCGAGGAGGAGCCGGTCGACCCCGCCTACACGATCGAGGTCCCGCAGCGGGTGTTGCGCGCGATCGTGGACGGTGCGGTGGGGTGGGAGGAGGCGCTGCTGTCCATGCGCCTGGGCCTGGCCCGTGATCCGGACGTGTTCGACCTGACCCTGATGAGCCTGCTGCGCTACGGCGAGCACCCGGCGCAGACCATGCAGATGGTCCGCGAGCGCGAATCGGCCGCGCACGGCGAGTCGATCGAGCGGTGCGGGGTGCGGATGCAGCGGTTCTGTCCGCATGCCGGCGAGGACCTGTCGCACGCGGACATCGCGGACGGCGTGCTGGAGTGCCCGCGCCATCACTGGAAGTGGCGCCTGGACACCGGCGCGTGCGTGGCGGGCGGGACCGTGCCGCTGCGGGTCGAGCCGATCGCCGACGACGTCCCGGATCGGTGACGATCACCGCCGATCGCTCGGGACATGCGTTCGAGCGTACGGCGGTTGACATAACGTCCTGCTCCGGATCGACAGCCGCCCTGCTCGTCCGGTGTGCCGTCACCCCTGCGAGCGAGTCCGCGCCACTCGTTCGTCCTATTCGTCAGAAAAGATGATTGATCGCGATATTGCATCCTTTGTATGTCGGTAACGACGCGTTAGGCCTTCGAAACGAAAACGTTTTTCTCCGAAACGTCCGGGTTCCGTCACGAGCGTGTCATGGCGCGTCGAGTGGCGACCACGCGGCGGCCGCAGGTGCTGCGGTGTGGCCGTCCAGGTCATTCGCGTCCCTCGGGACGGGAGTGGCGCCCGTGATGTCTGGAGGTTGTCCATGAGCACCTGGGGATGGGTCTGCCAGGAGAACGCTTGTCCGTCGAAGTCCGACGGCGCCCGCCAGCGGTACCGGTCGAAGGACGCGGCACAGGTGGCGGCCAAGGCGCACACGAAGGCCACCGGGCACAAGACGAGGATCATCGAGTACAGGTAGCCGGCCGGTCACGGCCGCCCGGGGACACGCGGGAAACAGGCGGGCACGAGTGGGAACGGGCGCACCCGCGTAGGAACGGGCGGGCACCAGTGGGAACAGGCCGGCACGAGTAGGAACGGGTGGGCACCGATCGAAGCCGCGCCCGGTGGTCGACACTTCCGACCACCGGGCGCTCGAAGGAGCCGGAACGGCCCTACAGCACCTCGATGTTGGGCCCCGCGCCGAGCACCCGACGACAGTCGAGCACGTAGTCGGCGGTGCGCAGCAGATCCAGATCGACGTCGTCGTGGTCGACGAGCAGCACCACCGCGTCCGCGGCGGCCACCGTCTGCGCGGTCAACTCCACCCGTCGCAACCGGGCGTCCACGACCTGGGCGAGGTCCACGTGCGGGTCCGCGGCGGTGACCTCCGCACCCAGGTTCAGCAACAACCGGGCCACGTGCGTGGACGGCGACTCCCGGGCGTCGCCGGTGTTCTTCTTGTACGCGAGTCCCACCAGCAACACCCGGGAGCCGTTGACCGATCGGCGCCGGGTGTTGAACGCGGCGGTGAGCCGGCGGATCACGTAGTCCGGCATGTGGTTGTTGACGTCGTTGGCCAACTCCACGAAACGGAAGCTCTGGCCGAGCGCACGCTGCACCCGCCAGGACAGGTACGACGGGTCGATCGGCAGGCAGTGCCCGCCGACGCCCGGCCCCGGGGTGAAGCGCAGGAAGCCGAACGGCTTGGTCGAGCAGGCATCGATCGCCTCCCACACGTCGATGCCCAGGTCGTGGGCGAACATCGCGACCTCGTTGACGAGCGCGATGTTCACGTGCCGGAAGGTGTTCTCGATCAACTTGACCAACTCGGCCTCCTTCGGCGAGGAGACCGGCACGACGCGGTCGATCAGCGAACCGTAGAAGCCCTCCACGACCGCCAACGAGGCGGCGTCCACCCCGGAGACCACCTTGGGCGTGTTGACCAGGTTCCAGGTCGGGTTGCCCGGGTCGATCCGCTCCGGGCTGTAGCCCAGGTGGAAGTCCCGGCCCACGGTCAGACCCGAGCCCTCCTCCAGGATCGGGCCCACCAGTTCCTCGGTGGTGCCCGGATAGGTGGTCGATTCGAGCACCACGCACGCGCCGGGCCGCAGATAGCGGGCCAGGGTGCGGGCGCACTCCTCGATGTAGCTCAGATCCGGGACGCCCTCGCGCAGCGGCGTGGGCACGGTGATCACCGCGATGTCGTAGCCGCCCAGGTCACGCGGCTCGGCGGTGGCGCGGTAGCTGCCCGCGTCCAGGATCGCCCGCACGTGCGCGGACGGGATGTCCTCGACGTACGACTCGCCCGCCGCGAGCCGCTTGATCCGCCCCTCGTCGACGTCGTAGCCGACCACCTCGTGACCCACCTGTGCCGCGCGAACCGCCAGCGGCAGCCCCACATAGCCCTGACCGGCGATGACAACACGCATCCGAGACTCCCCCTCCTCGCGCAACCGCCCACCCCCGAGCGGCTGGTGATGCAACGTCAGGGGCGGCCGGGCACGTGATCGGCACGCGGCTTGGCCACCACCCACGACGACACGAGCCCGGCCACGCGTTCGCCGCGCACCACCGCTCCGGGAAAGCGCGAGACCAGTTCGGTACGCCGGGCCGGGAACACCCGAGGCGCCGATCCGCCGATCCGCGACCGCAGGTGACCGGGCATCAGATGCAGCGCGGGCAACGAGGTCTGCGGATCCAGCGGATGCTCCCGGGCGGCGGTGCGCAGCCAGTAGCGCTCCGCGCAGGCGTGCACGACATCGGCCAGCCGGGCCCGGGCGGCCGGCGCGGCCAGCCGATCGAGCAGCCCGTCGCACACCACCAGGTCGCAACTCCCGGACCACTCCAGCGGATCGGCCGCCTCATGGACCAACCACGAGGCCGACCCGGCGGATCGGCCCGCGGCCTCGACCACGCGCACGTGCGCGGGCCGCACCGGGGCGTGCCACCAGAACTCGGCCGAGCCGCCCAGGTCCACCACCCGCAGCCGCTCGATGTCCGGGAACGCCTCGCGAAACCACAACCATCGTCGCGCCCGCGCCCCGGCTTCCACCTGGGTGCGCGCGGCTGCCGCGCGCACCGACCAGGCCCGGACCAGGCGTTGCGGTTGTGCCATCGTGCGTGATCCCCCCTGACGAGCCCGCGGCCGAGCGCCGCGGACCGCCCATCAGGCTATGGGCACAACCGCACTCCCATGCGGGAAACCGGCGAACCCGAGGCGTCCCGGATCCGAACATGCGAACGGCCCCGGGGAAGGATCCCGGGGCCGTCCGCGGTCGTGGACGAGCCGGTCGGGCGCAAGCCCGGACCGGTTCGGTCAGGCGCCGGCCCAGACGATGCTCTGGATCTCGCTGTAGGCGGCCAGCCCGTACGAGCCGCCGTCCCGGCCGACGCCGGACTGCTTGAAGCCGCCGAACGCCGCCTCCATGTTGCGTCCCACGGTGTTCACCCCGACACCGCCCGAGCGCAGCCGGCGGGCGATGCCGTAGGCGCGCGTGCTGTCGCCCGCGAACACGTAGGAGAGCAGGCCGTAGTCCGAGTCGTTGGCGAGCCGGATCGCCTCCTCCTCGTCCCCGTCGAACGGGATCACCGTGACCACGGGGCCGAAGAACTCCTCGCGCGCGATGGTCATCTCGTTGGTCGCGTCCGCGAACAGCGTGGGCGCGACGTAGAAGCCCTTCTCGAAGTCGGGACGCTCGCCGCCGACCACCAGCCGGGCGCCCTCCTCGCGGCCCTTGGCGATCAGCGCCTCCACCCGGCCGCGCTGCACCGCCGAGATGACCGGGGTGACCTGCGTCGCCGGGTCCAGCGGGCTGCCCACCTTCAGGCCGCGCGCGTGCTCCGCGAGTCGCTCCACCAACCGGTCGTAGATGCCGCGCTGGGCGATCACCCGGGTCGGCGCGGTGCAGATCTGGCCCGCGTAGAAGCTCCACACCGTGCCGATGCCGTGCACGGCCGCGTCCAGGTCCGCGTCGTCGAGCACGATGCACGCGCCCTTGCCGCCGAGCTCCATCAGCTGGCGCTTGAACGTGCGGCCCGCGACCTCGGCGATCCGCGAGCCGATCAGGGTCGAACCGGTGAAGCTGATCATGTCCACGTGCGGCGAGGCCACCGTCGCCTCGGAGACGTCCACGCCCGAGCCGGTGATGATGTTCAGCACGCCGGCGGGCAGCCCGGCCTCGGCCAGCGCCTCGGCCATCCGGTACACCGCCAGCGGGTCCTGCGGCGCGGGCTTGACCACGACCGTGTTGCCCATCGCCAGGGCCGGCGCGACCTTGCCCGCGCTGTTCGCGAGCGGGTTGTTGTACGACGTGATGCAGGTGACCACGCCGACCGGCTGGCGGATCTCCTGCGCACCGAAGATGCCCGCCCGGCTCAGCACGGTCTCCGGGGTCGCCTGCGGGTTGAGGGCGAACTCGGTCGGCTCCAGCGCGCCCTTGGCGTAGCGCTTGAAGCGCGAGTACGTGGTGCCCAGCTGCATCATGCCCGCGACCGCCAGGGTCGCGCCGGTCTCGGCGGAGGCGAGCGGGACCACCTCGCCGCCCATCTTCAGGAACAGGTCCGCGGCCCGGTCCAGGATGCCGGCGCGCTCCTCGGGCGTGGTCCGCGACCAGGTGCCGAACGCCTCCGCCGCCGCCGCCGTGGCCGCGTTCGCCTGCTCCACCGACGCCTCGGGCGCCAGGCCCACGACCTCCTCGGTCGCCGGGTTGATCACTTCGTAGTGACCGCGCTCCGGCTCGACCCATTCGCCGCCGATGTAGAGCTTCTGCTGCGCGCTGCTCATCGTGTCCGTCGTCTCCCCTGGTCCAGCCGCTGCCCCGGACTCCCGACGGTCCGCCGGAAATCCGACGACCCGTCAGATTCCTCTTCGCAGGCCATTGGACCCCCTAACAGTCGCATTGCCAAGAGGGAGAGGTGGGCGGTACTGGTCACAGTCACACGTTGTCATCACGGGCGACACCGACCCCTTCGGGCGTAGGGTTGTCGGGGAACCCCGGTCCTTTTCCAAGGTCGGGGCCGTTCGCGTTGCGGAGGATCCAACCGGCCCATGAGTCTGACCGGTCTGCTAGACATCGTCGTCCAGGACCCCGCCGTCGCCGAGGCGGTGCGGGCCGCGTCCGAGGGCCGCGGTACCGCCCTCGACCTCGTCGGACCACCGGCACTGCGCCCGTTCGTGGTGGCCGCCATCGCGGCCCGCGCGGACCGGCCGGTGCTCGCGGTCACCGCCACCACCCGCGAATGCGAGGACCTGGTGGCCGCGCTCGGGTCGCTGCTGCCCGAGGACTCCGTCGTGGAGTACCCCTCGTGGGAGACGCTGCCGCACGAGCGGCTCTCCCCGCGCTCGGACACCGTCGGGCGTCGACTCGCGGTGCTGCGCAGACTCGCGCACCCGACCTCGGGCGGCCTCGCCGACTCCGGCACCGGCACCCTCAAGGTCGTCGTCGCCCCGATTCGCAGCGTGCTCCAACCCCAGGTCAAGGGGCTCGGCGACCTGGAGCCGGTGGCGCTGACCGCCGGGCAGGACATCGCCCTGGACACCGTCGTCGAACAGCTCGCCGCCGCCGCCTACTCCCGGGTCGACCTGGTGGAGAAGCGCGGCGAGTTCGCGGTGCGCGGCGGGATCCTGGACGTCTTCCCGCCGACCGAGGAGCACCCGCTCCGGGTCGAGTTCTGGGGCGACCAGGTCGAGGAGATCCGCTGGTTCAAGGTCGCCGACCAGCGTTCCCTGGAGACCGCCGAGCACGGCCTGTGGGCACCGCCCTGCCGCGAACTGCTGCTCACCGACCAGGTGCGCGAGCGGGCCCGCGAGCTGCTCGTGGAGCACCCCGGGCTGGTCGAGATGCTCGGCCGGATCGCCGAGGGCATCGCCGTCGAGGGCATGGAGTCGCTCGCGCCGGCCCTGGTCGACGACATGGAGCTGCTCCTGGACGTGCTGCCGGCCGGAAGCCACGTGCTGGTCTGCGACCCGGAGCGGGTGCGCACCCGCTCGGCGGACCTGGTGGCGACCAGCCGCGAGTTCCTGGACGCCTCCTGGGCAGCCGCGGCGGGCGGCGGGGAGAGCCCGATCGACCTGGGCGCCGCATCCCTGTGGAGCCTGGCGGACGTACGCGAGCACGCCGCCGAGATCGGCGTGCCGTGGTGGTCGCTCAGCCCGTTCAGCGCTGACGCCGACGACACGGGCACCGGGATCGGCGCGGTCGAGGCCGAGGCCTACCGCGGCGACGCGCAGCGGGTGCTGGCCGAGATCAAGGGCCGGCTCGCCGAGGACTGGCGGGTGGTGCTGGTCACCGAGGGCCACGGCCCGGCCGCACGATTCGTCGAGACGTTGTCCGGTGAGGGGGTCGCTGCCCGGCTGGACGCAGACCTGGCGCAGGTGCCGGACACCGGCATCGTGCACGTGACCACGGGCTGCATCGGCCACGGCTTCAGCTCCGAGCCGCTGCGCACCCTCGTGCTCACCGAGGAGGACGTCTCCGGCCAGCGCACCTCCACCAAGGACATGCGCCGACTGCCCAGCCGGCGGCGCAACATGGTCGACCCGCTCCAGCTCAAGCCCGGCGACTTCGTCGTGCACGAGTCGCACGGCGTGGGCCGCTACGTCGAGATGCTCCAGCGCACCGTGCAGGGCGCGCAGCGCGAGTACCTGGTCCTGGAGTACGCGCCGGCCAAGCGCGGCCAACCCGGCGACCGCCTGTTCGTGCCCACCGACCAGCTCGAACAGGTGACCAAGTACGTCGGCGGCGAGAGCCCGTCGCTGCACCGGCTCGGCGGCGCCGACTGGGCCAAGACCAAGGCCAAGGCGAAGAAGGCGATCAAGGAGATCGCCGGCGACCTGATCAAGCTCTACTCGGCCCGGATGGCCGCGCCCGGACACGCGTTCGGACCGGACACCCCGTGGCAGCGCGAGCTGGAGGACGCCTTCCCCTACATCGAGACGCCCGACCAGCTCTCCTCGATCGAGGAGGTCAAGGGCGACATGGAGAAGCCGATCCCGATGGACCGGCTGATCTGCGGCGACGTCGGCTACGGCAAGACCGAGATCGCCGTGCGCGCGGCCTTCAAGGCGGTGCAGGACGGCAAGCAGGTGGCCGTCCTGGTGCCCACCACGCTGCTCGTCCAGCAGCACTTCTCCACGTTCTCCGAGCGCTACGCGCAGTTCCCGGTCGTGGTGAAGTCGCTGTCCCGGTTCCAGACCGAGACCGAGGCCAAGGCGGTCCTGGAGGGCCTGCGCGAGGGTTCGATCGACATCGTGATCGGCACCCACCGGCTGTTCTCGGCCGAGACGAAGTTCAAGGACCTGGGCCTGGTCATCGTCGACGAGGAACAGCGCTTCGGCGTCGAACACAAGGAGCAGCTGAAGAAGCTGCGTGCGAACGTGGACGTGCTGACCATGTCCGCGACGCCGATCCCGCGCACCCTGGAGATGGCGGTCACCGGCATCCGCGAGATGTCCACGATCACCACGCCGCCCGAGGAGCGGCACCCGGTGCTGACCTTCGTCGGACCGTACGAGGAGAAGCAGATGGGCGCCGCGATCCGGCGCGAGCTGCTGCGCGAGGGTCAGGTCTTCTACATCCACAACCGGGTCGAGTCGATCGACCGCGCGGCCGCGCGGATCCGTGAGCTGGTGCCCGAGGCCCGGGTGGCGATCGCGCACGGACAGATGCACGAGAACGCGCTCGAACAGGTGGTCGTGGACTTCTGGGAGAAGGAGTTCGACGTCCTGGTCTGCACCACGATCGTCGAGTCCGGGATCGACATCTCCAACGCGAACACGCTGATCGTCGAGCGGGCCGACAACTTCGGCCTGTCCCAGCTGCACCAGCTGCGCGGCCGGGTCGGCCGCGGGCGCGAACGCGCGTACGCGTACTTCCTGTATCCGCCGGAGAAGCCGCTGACCGAGACCGCGCACGAGCGGCTCGCCACCATCGCCCAGCACACCGAGATGGGCGCGGGCATGTTCGTGGCGATGAAGGACCTGGAGATCCGCGGCGCGGGCAACCTGCTCGGCGGCGAGCAGTCCGGGCACATCGCGGGCGTCGGATTCGACCTGTACGTGCGGATGGTCGGGGAGGCGGTCAACCAGTACAAGGAGCTCGCGGCGGGCGGCGAGGGCGCCGAGGAGATCTCGGAGATCCGGGTCGAGCTGCCCATCGACGCGCACGTCCCGCACGACTACGTGCCCGGCGAACGGCTGCGCCTGGAGGCGTACCGGCGGATCGCGGCGATCACCTGCGAATCGGACATCGACGCGGTGCGGGCCGAACTGGTGGACCGCTACGGGCCGTTGCCGCAGCCGGTGGAGAACCTCCTGGAGGTGGCCCGATTCCGCGCGCACGTGCGCGGCGCGGGCCTGGCCGACGTCACCCTCCAGGGCAACTTCGTCCGGTTCGGCCCGGTCGACCTGCGCGAGTCGCAGCAGTTGCGGCTCCAGCGGCTCTATCCGAAGACCCTGGTCAAGACGGCCACCCACCAGATTCTGGTGCCCAAGCCGATGACCGCCCGGATCGGCGGCCAACCGCTGCGCGACGTCGCGCTGCTGGCCTGGGCGCGCGACCTGGTGGACGCGATCCTGCTGGAGCCGATCGGCGCGGCGAAGAAGTAGCCGCGGTTCCCGGGCCGGCGTGGTGCGCCGGCCCGGGAAAGCCGAGGCGGTCCGCCGATCGGCCCGGATGATCTTGCCGAATATGCGGACTTCGGGCGTGCCCACCCGTATCTTTGATCGTTGGTCATGGGTCGCACGCCTGCCGTGGCCGACAGTCGTACCGCCGTACAGCGCCATCGAGCCCCGGGAGTTCGTGTGAGTCGCACGTCGCGTTCCGTCCCTGTCGATTCCGCGCACCGCCGGCGGCGATCCGCGGCCCGGACCCGGGTGGCCGCGGTGGGCCTGGTGCTCGTCACCGGCTTCGCGCTCGCCGGCTGCTCGGACTCCAAGGCCGGCGCCGCCGCCACGGTCGGCGGGGACCGGATCGAGATCTCCACCCTGAATGCCAAGGTCGACAAGCTCGAGCAGGCGTTCACCCGAAACAACCTGTCGCTGGCCGGTACGAGCGCCCAACTGGAGGCCAACCAGGCCGAGTTGGTGCAGCTGATCTCGCGTCGGGTGGTCGACGAGGCGGCCCGGCGCAACCACGTCGCGCTGAATGCGACCCAGGTGCTCCAGGCCCGGCGCGCGCTGGAGGCCAGGCTCGGCAGCCCGGAGGCGCTCCAGGTCCGGCTGCTGCAGACGGGGGTGCTGCCCGGCGAGGTGGACGAATTCGTACGCACCGAGGCGCTCAAGCGGGAGATCGCCAAGGCACGGGGGATCCAGCTCGACTCGGCCGAGGCCCAGGCCCAGCTGAACGGCTACCTGAGCGACGTGGCGAGCTCGATGAAGATCACCGTGAACCCGCGCTACGGCGCCTGGGACTCGGCGAAGCTGAGCACCACGCCCGCCACGTACTCGTGGCTCGCCGCGGGCACCCAGCCCGCCGCACCCGGCCTCGTGGAGGTCCCGCCCGGCGCGGAGAGCGGCACCTGACCCGGACCGTAGGCTGGCCGGGTGAGTGACTCGCCTGCTTCCGCGCCGCCCGCCCGCCTCGTCCTGCTCGCCGGGACCCATCGGGTCGCACCCGGTCTGCTGAGCTGGCCCGCGTGGCACACGCTGCGCGAGGCGGCCGGTACGCCGACCGGGTGCGTGCTGACCGCGGACGCCGACCATCCGCAGCTGCCGTATCTGCGCGAGGCGGGCGTCGAGGTCGAGACGGTCGACCTCGACGCGGGCCCGCGCGCGCTCGCCCGCCGGTTGCTGGAGCGGGCCCGGACCGGGCTGGTGGTCTGGCTCGCGGCCACCGACGACGACCCGGGCCTGGGTCCGGCACTCGCACAGGTCGCCGCGGGCGGCGAGGACGCCGAGCCGATCCCGGAGATCGAACTGCTGCCCGGCGCGTGGGACCTGCCGGGTGCGCGCCTGCTCGACCTGGTCGCGGTGATGGACCGGCTGCGCTCGCCGGGTGGTTGCCCGTGGGACGCGAAGCAGACCCACGAGTCGCTCGCGCGGTACCTGGTCGAGGAGACCTACGAGCTGGTCGACGCGATCGACTCGGGGGACCGGGACCACCTGCGCGAGGAACTCGGCGACGTGCTGATGCAGGTGTTCTTCCACGCCAGGGTGGCCCAGGAGGACGAGGCCGACCCGTTCTCGATCGACGACGTGGCCGGCGGCATCGTGGACAAGCTGATCAGCCGCCACCCGCACGTGTTCGCCGACGTCGAGGCGGACACCCCCGAGGCGGTCGAGGCGAACTGGGACACGCTCAAGGCGGCGGAGAAGAGCGATCGGGCCTCGGCGCTGGACGGCATCGCGATGAGCCAGCCGGCCCTGGCGCTGGCGGCGAAGCACCTGTCCCGCACCCGCAAGGCGGGGCTGACCGTGCCCACACCCGCGCTGCCGACGGCCTTCGAGGACGACGACTACGTCGGCCCCGAGGCGATCGGCGACCTGCTGCTCGCCGTGACCGAACTGGCCGCCCGCCGGGGCGTCGACGCCGAGACCGCGCTGCGCGCCGCGACCCTGCGGCACGGCGACCGGGTGCGCGAGGTCGAAGGACGATAGCCGAAACGCACGAGGGCCCGGAACCGATCGGTTCCGGGCCCTCCTCGCGTCAAACGATCACACGCGGCGGAAGATCAGCGCGCGCTTGACCTCCTGGATCGCCTTGGTGACCTCGATGCCACGCGGGCACGCCTCGGTGCAGTTGAAGGTCGTGCGGCAGCGCCACACGCCCTCCTTCTCGTTGAGGATCTCCAGGCGCTCCTCGGCGCCCTCGTCCCGCGAGTCGAAGATGAACCGGTGCGCGTTGACGATCGCGGCCGGGCCGAAGTACTGCCCGTCACTCCAGAACACCGGGCACGACGTGGTGCACGCCGCGCACAGGATGCACTTGGTGGTGTCGTCGAAACGCTCGCGGTCCTCGGGCGACTGCAGGCGCTCGCGCGTCGGCTCGTTGCCCGACGTGATCAGGAACGGCATCACGTCCTTGTACGCCTGCATGAACGGGTCCATGTCGACGACGAGGTCCTTCTCCAGCTTCAGACCCTTGATCGCCTCGACCGTGATCGGCTTGGCCATGTCCAGGTCCTTGACCAGGGTCTTGCAGGCCAGCCGGTTGCGGCCGTTGATCCGCATCGCGTCCGAGCCGCAGATGCCGTGCGCGCACGAGCGCCGGAAGGTCAGCGAACCGTCCTGCTCCGCCTTGATCTTCATCATCGCGGTCAGGATGCGCTCGGTCGGGTCGGCCTCGACCTTGAAGTCCTGCCAGTACGGCTCCGCGTCGGTCTCCGGGTCGAACCGGCGGATCCGCAGCGTGATCGTGATCAGGGTGTGGTCACGCTCGGCGGCCGTGGCTCCGTGCCCCTTGCCGGGCGCGGTCTCTTCCACTACGGCAGTCATCAGTACTTACGCTCCATCGGCTGGTAGCGGGTGACCACGACCGGCTTGTAGCCCAGGCGGATCGAGTGCTCGCCCTTCGCGTCGACCTCGCGGTACGCCATCGTGTGCTTCATGTAGTTCTCGTCGTCGCGCGCCTGGTAGTCCTCGCGGGCGTGCCCGCCGCGGGACTCCTTGCGGTTCTGCGCGCCGACCACCAGGACCTCGGCGAGGTCGAGCAGGAAGCCCAGCTCGATCGCCTCCAGCAGGTCGGTGTTGTACCGCTTGCCCTTGTCCTGGATGGAGACGTCCAGGTAGCGCTTCTGCAGGCCCTTGATGTCGGAGAGCGCCTGCTTGAGCGTCTCCTCGGTGCGGTAGACGCCGGCGTTGGCGTCCATCGTCTCCTGCATCTCGGCGCGGATCGTGCCGACCCGCTCGGTGCCGGCGCTGTCGCGCAGCCGCTCGATCATCTCCATCACGGTGGCCGCCGGAGCCTCCGGCAGCTCGACGAAGTCGTGCGACGTGGCGTACTCGGCGGCGGCGATGCCGGCCCGCCGGCCGAACACGTTGATGTCGAGCAGCGAGTTGGTGCCCAGCCGGTTGGAGCCGTGCACGGACACGCAGGCGACCTCGCCGGCCGCGTACAGACCGGGCACCACCGTGGTGTTGTCCGCGAGCACCTCGGCCTCGACGTTGGTCGGGATGCCGCCCATCGCGTAGTGCGCGGTGGGGTACACCGGGACCAGCTCGGTGGTCGGCTCGACGCCCAGGTAGGTGCGGGCGAACTCGGTGATGTCGGGCAGCTTCTCCTCGATCTGCTCCGCCGGCAGGTGGGTCAGGTCGAGGTAGACGTAGTCCTTGTTCGGACCCGCGCCGCGGCCTTCGAGCACCTCCAGGACCATCGAGCGCGCGACGATGTCACGCGGCGCGAGGTCCTTGATGGTGGGCGCGTAGCGCTCCATGAAGCGCTCGCCGTCCGCGTTGCGCAGGATGCCGCCCTCGCCGCGGGCGCCCTCGGTGAGCAGGATGCCCAGGCCCGCGAGACCGGTCGGGTGGAACTGGTAGAACTCCATGTCCTCCAGCGGCAGTCCCCGGCGCCACGCGATGCCCATGCCGTCGCCGGTGAGGGTGTGCGCGTTCGAGGTGGTCTTGAAGACCTTGCCGAAGCCGCCGGTCGCGAAGATCACCGACTTGGCCTGGAAGACGTGGATCTCGCCGGTGGCCAGCTCGTAGGCGACGACGCCCGACGTGGTCTTGTTGCCCGCCTCGTCCTCGGCCAGGAGCAGGTCGAGCACGTAGAACTCGTTGTAGAACTCGACGTTCTGCTTGACGCAGTTCTGGAACAGCGTCTGCAGGATCATGTGGCCGGTGCGGTCCGCCGCGTAGCAGGAGCGGCGCACGGCCGCCTTGCCGTGGTCGCGGGTGTGCCCGCCGAAGCGGCGCTGGTCGATCCGGCCCTCGGGGGTCCGGGAGAAGGGGAGGCCCATCTTCTCCAGGTCCAGGACGGCGTCGATCGCCTCCTTGCACATGATCTCCGCGGCGTCCTGGTCGGTGAGGTAGTCACCACCCTTGACCGTGTCGAACGTGTGCCACTCCCAGTTGTCCTCCTCGACGTTCGCGAGGGCGGCACACATGCCACCCTGTGCGGCGCCGGTGTGCGAACGCGTGGGGTACAGCTTGGTCAGTACGGCGGTACGGCTGCGCTTGCTCGACTCCAGGGCCGCGCGCATGCCGGCGCCGCCCGCGCCGACGATGACGGTGTCGTACTTGTGGGTCTGCATGATGCTCGTTCAGTCCTCGGGTACTGGTCAGCTGCCGATGTTCGGGTCGAAGGTGAAGATCACCAAGGTCCCCAGGAAAAGCACGATCAGCGCGGACGTGTAGAGCAGCGCCTTGAGCCAGAACCGGGTCTGGTCCCGCTCCGCGTAGTCGTTGATGATCGTGCGCAGACCGTTGACACCGTGCAGCTCGGCGAGCCACAGCATGATGAGGTCCCACGACTGCCAGAACGGCGAGGACCAGCGGCCCGCGACGAACGCGAAGCCGATCTTGGACACACCGCCGTCCAGGACGAGCTGAATGATCAGGTGGCCGATGACCAGGACGACCAGGAGGACGCCCGACAGCCGCATGAACAGCCAGCTGTAGAGCTCGAAGTTGGTCCTGGTCGAACGCGGTGAACGCTTGCTGCGCGGAGACTCGATCGACGGACCGCCGCCGTGGATCTTGGGCGCGTTTTCGATGGTGGCGGACACTTCAGCTCCCGAAGATGGTCTTGATCGAGTGCTGCAGGATCGGGTAGGCACTCCCGGCCATCAGCACGACCCAGACGCCGACGACAGTCCAGAGCATCTGCTTCTGGTAGCGCGGGCCCTTCTCCCAGAAGTCCACCGCGATGATCCGCAGACCATTGAGTGCGTGGAACAGGATGGCCGCGACGAGCCCGTACTCGAGCAGGTTGACGAACGGGTTCTTGTAGATGTCGATCGTCTGGTCGTACGCCTCGGGCGATACGCGAACGAGTGCGGTGTCGAGGACGTGCGCGAACAGGAAGAAGAAGATGAGGACGCCGGTGACTCGATGAGCCACCCAGGACCACATGCCTTCCCGGCCGCGGTAGAGCGTTCCAGCCGGCACGGAAACTACCCTCCGGGTGCGGTACAAGGGGGACGCGGCCGGCTGGGAGGGTGTCCGCATTCCGTGTCGGACCCTCTGGTTGTCGGTCGGCCCGGCCGGGTATCGGTCGCCCGGCCCCGGCCATGGTAGCCACCGATCGGGTGCCCCCTTGTGGCAGGGCGCGCGATGTGATCCATTCCGCATGGCGCGGGGGAACCATCCGGGTGACCGGGGCGTCACGGGTCACGAAATACTGACGCCCCGTCAGCACCCGTACGGGTGAAAGCGCCACGCTTGCGGACGAAAGCTCGGGGCAAGCACGAAGCCCCTGCTCACAGACGTGACCGACGGGTAGGGCCGGCATCACATCGGCAGTGCGTATTCATCGGCCCCGTCGGTCCCTACGATGCGACCCATGACGGAGGCTACTGTCGATGGCGGCACGTCTACCGGGTCCACCTTCGCGAGCCAGTTCCCGCAGCCCACGCGGGAACAATGGCAGCGCCTCGTGGCCGGCGTGCTCCGCAAATCGAAGGTGCTGGGCGAGAACGACGCGCCCGAGCGCCCCGAAGACCTGCTCGCGACCACTACCTACGACGGCATCAAGCTGTCCCCGCTGTACACGGAGGCGGCCGCCCGGCCGGGCCTACCCGGGCTGAGCCCGTTCGTCCGGGGCTCGCGCGCGGCCGGACACGCCGCGGACGGTTGGGACGTGCGCCAGTTGCACGCCGACCGTGATCCGGCCCGGGCCAACGAGAGCGTGCTCGCCGATCTGGAGAACGGCGTCACCTCGGTCTTCCTGCAGGTGGGTGACGGCGCGTTGGCGCCGGACGACCTGGCCCGCGCGCTCGACGGGGTGCTGCTCGACCTGGCGCCGGTGGCCCTGACCACCGGCGCCGACTTCGTCGCGGCCGGCGACGCACTGCTCGCGGTGTTCCGGGCGAGCGGCGTCGCCCCCGGCGAACTGCGCGGCAACACGGGCGCCGACCCGATCTCGCACCACGCGCGCACCGGGGCGGGCGCCGACCCGGCCGCCGCCGCCGAACTCGCGGCCCGGGTGCACGCGCAGTTCCCGGCTCTGCAGGCGATCGCCGTGGACGGGCAGCCGTACCACGAGGCGGGCGGCTCGGAAGGCCAGGAACTGGGCGCCGCCACCGCGGCCGGCGTCGCGTACCTGCGCGCGCTGACCGATGCCGGACTCGACGTGGACACCGCACTGGGCCTGCTCGAATTCCGCTTCGCGGCCACCGCCGAACAGTTCCCGACCATCGCCAAGCTGCGCGCGGCCCGCCGGTTGTGGGCCCGGGTGGCCCAGGCGTCCGGCGCCTCGGCGGCGGCCGGTGCCCAGCGCCAGCACGCGCTGACCTCGTGGGCGATGACCACCCGGCGCGACCCCTGGGTCAACATGCTGCGCACCACGGTTGCCTCCTTCGCGGCCGGCGTCGGCGGCGCCGACGCGATCACCGTGCGCGCCTTCGACGCCGCGATCGGCCTGTCCGACCCGTTCTCCCGGCGGATCGCCCGCAACACGCAGGCACTGCTCCTGGAGGAGTCGCACCTCGCGCAGGTGATCGACCCGGCCGGCGGCTCGTGGTTCGTCGAGCAGCTCACCGACGACCTCGCGCGCACCGGCTGGGCGTTCTTCCAGGAGATCGAGCGGCGCGGCGGGATCGTCGCGGTGCTCGACTCGGGCTGGCTGGCCGGGCAACTGGCCGAGGTGCGGGCCAGGCGGGACAAGGACATCGCCGATCGCACCGACCCGATCACCGGCGTCAGCGAGTTCCCCAACCTGACCGAGGCGCCCGTCGTGCGCGAACCCGCGCCCGACGTCCCGGTCTCCGCGGCCGGGCTGCCCCGGGTGCGCTACGCCGAGCCGTACGAGACGCTGCGCGACCGCTCGGACGCACTGCTCGCCGCCTCCGGCGCGCGTCCGAGTGTGTTCCTGGCCACGTTGGGCCCGCTCGCGCAGTACACCGCGCGGGCCGGCTTCGCCGGCAACCTGTTCGCCGCCGGTGGCATCGCCGCCGTCGAAGCGGGCATCACCGCGGTGGACGAGGGTGCGGTCGAGCAGATCCTGGAGCGGTGGACGGCGGCCGGCCGGCCGGCGACCGTCGTGCTCGCCTCCTCGGAGAAGGTGTACGCGACCCTGGCGGCACCGGTCGCCGCGGCACTGCGCGCGGCCGGCGCCCGCCGGATCCTGCTCGCGGGCCAAAAGGCGCACGGAGCCGACCTGGACGGGTACGTGTACACCGGGTGCGACGCGCTCGCCGTCCTGCACGCCACGTACGAGACCCTGGCGGAATCCCCGGAGGGGGCGAAATGAGCATTCCCGACTTCACCCAGGTCGAGCTCGACGCGCCCGCGTCCGGTGACCTCGACGCGTGGCGGGACGCCGTGCGCGAGGAGACCGGCAAGGACGCGGACGCGCTGACCCACGACACTCCCGAGGGCATCCCGCTCAAGGCGCTGTACACCGAGGAGGACCTGGAGGGGCTCGACTTCCTGGGCACCTACCCGGGCATCACGCCGTTCCTGCGCGGTCCGTACCCGACGATGTACGTCAACCAGCCGTGGACGATCCGCCAGTACGCGGGCTTCTCCACCGCGGAGGAGTCGAACGCCTTCTACCGGCGCAACCTGGCGGCCGGCCAGAAGGGCCTGTCGATCGCGTTCGACCTGGCCACGCACCGCGGCTACGACTCGGACCACCCGCGGGTGACCGGCGACGTGGGCATGGCGGGTGTCGCGATCGACTCGATCTACGACATGCGCCAGCTCTTCGACGGCATCCCGCTGGACCGGATGTCGGTCTCGATGACGATGAACGGCGCGGTGCTGCCCGTGCTCGCGCTCTACATCGTCGCGGCGGAGGAGCAGGGGGTGGCACCGGAACACCTGACGGGGACGATCCAGAACGACGTCCTCAAGGAGTTCATGGTCCGCAACACCTACATCTATCCGCCCAAGCCCTCGATGTCGATCATCTCCGACATCTTCGCGTACACATCGCAGAAGATGCCGAAGTTCAACTCGATCTCGATCTCCGGCTACCACATCCAGGAGGCCGGGGCCACGGCCGACCTGGAGCTGGCGTACACGCTCGCGGACGGCATCGAGTACCTGCGCGCCGGGGTCGCGGCGGGCCTGGACATCGACGCCTTCGCGCCGCGCCTGTCGTTCTTCTGGGCGATCGGGATGAACTTCTTCATGGAGGTCGCCAAGCTGCGCGCCGCGCGCCTGCTGTGGGCCGACATCGTGAAGTCGTTCGGCGCGAAGAACCCCAAGTCCTTCTCGCTGCGCACGCACTCGCAGACCTCGGGCTGGTCGCTGACCGCGCAGGACGTGTTCAACAACGTGGTGCGCACCTGCCTGGAGGCGATGGCCTCGACCCAGGGGCACACCCAGTCGCTGCACACCAACGCGCTGGACGAGGCGCTCGCGCTGCCGACCGACTTCTCCGCCCGGATCGCGCGCAACACCCAGCTGCTGCTCCAGCAGGAGTCCGGCACGTGCGACGTGATCGACCCGTGGGGCGGTTCGGCCTACATCGAGCGGCTCACCCACGACCTCGCGGTGCGCGCCCGCGAGCACATCGCCGAAGCCGAGCGGGCCGGCGGCATGGCGTCGGCGATCGCCGAGGGTCTGCCCAAGCTGCGGATCGAGGAGGCGGCGGCGCGGACCCAGGCCCGGATCGACTCGGGCCGGCAGTCGGTGATCGGCGTGAACAAGTACCTGGTCGCCAGCGACGAGGCGATCGACGTGCTCAAGATCGACAACAAGGCGGTCCGCGAGGGCCAGTTGGACAAGCTGCGCAGGTTGCGCGAGGAGCGCGACGACGACGCGGTGCGCCGTGCGCTGGCCGCGCTGTCCGGCGCGGCGCAGGCCGACGTCGAGGGCACCCGGCCGCGCGATCTGGAACACAACCTGCTCGCGCTCGCCGTGGACGCCGCGCGGGCCAAGGCCACCGTCGGCGAGATCTCCGACGCGCTGGAGTCGGCGTACGGGCGCCACCAGGCGCAGATCCGCACGCTGACCGGGGTCTACCGGGAAGAGGTGGGCATGTCGCCGAACGTGGAGACGGCCCGCTCGCTGGTCGCCCGGTTCGAGGAAGCGGAGGGTCGGCGGCCGCGCATCCTGGTGGCCAAGATGGGCCAGGACGGCCACGACCGGGGGCAGAAGGTGATCGCCACCGCCTTTGCCGACCTCGGCTTCGACGTGGACGTGGGCGCGCTGTTCCAGACGCCGGGCGAGGTGGCCCGACAGGCGGTCGAGGCGGACGTGCACGTGGTCGGCGTCTCCTCGCTCGCGGCCGGTCACCTCACCCTGGTCCCGGCGCTGCGTCAGGAGCTCGCCGCGCTGGACGCCGGGGAGATCATGGTCGTGGTCGGCGGGGTGATCCCGCCCGCCGACGTGCAGCCGCTGCTCGACATGGGCGCCACGGCGGTCTTCCCGCCCGGCACGGTGATCGCGGATGCCGCGGTGGACCTGCTCAAGGGCCTGTACAAGCAGTTGGACCACGAGCTGCCGGTCGACTGATGGCACGCGTGATCGACGTCGGCGCGTACGCCGAGGGCGTGCTCGCGGGCAACCGGACGATCCTGGCCCGGGCGGTCACGCTGGTCGAGTCCACCCGGGCCGACCACCGCGACCTCGCGCAGGAGCTGCTGGTCAAGCTGTTGCCGCACGCCGGCGGTGCCCACCGGGTGGGCATCACCGGCGTGCCCGGTGTGGGCAAGTCCACCTTCATCGAGACGCTGGGCACCCGGCTGACCGGCGAGGGGCACCGGGTGGCGGTGCTCGCGGTGGACCCGTCCTCCTCCCGGCACGGCGGCAGCATTCTGGGCGACAAGACCCGGATGGGTCGGCTCGCCGTGGACGACAACGCGTTCGTCCGCCCCTCGCCGACCGCGGGCACGCTGGGCGGCGTGGCGCGGGCGACCCGCGAGTCGATCGTGTTGATGGAGGCGGCCGGCCACGACGTGGTGCTCGTGGAGACGGTCGGCGTGGGTCAGTCCGAGACCACCGTGGCGAACATGGTCGACTGCTTCCTGTTCCTGACCCTCGCGCGCACCGGCGACCAGCTCCAGGGCATCAAGAAGGGCGTCCTGGAGCTGGCCGACGTGGTCGCGGTGAACAAGGCGGACGGCGAGTACGCGCTCGCCGCCCGCCGGGCGGCCCGCGAACTGGCGGGCGCGCTGCGGCTGATGCGCCGGGCCGGGGAGTCCTGGACGACGCCGGTGCTGACCTGCTCCGGCCTGTCCGGGGAGGGCCTGGACGAGGTCTGGGACACCATCCTCAAGCATCGGCGGACCCTGGAGGCGACCGGCGAGTTGGCCGAACTCCGGCGTCGACAGCAGGTCGACTGGACGTGGGCGACGGTGCAAGACTCGCTGCTGGCCGAGTTGCGCGGGCACCCCGCGGTGCGGGCTATCGTGCCCGGCCTCGAACGCGACGTCCGGGACGGCAGTCTCACCGCGACGCTCGCCGCGTCTCGCATTCTGGACGCGTTCCATGGGCGGCAAGGGGAGTCCTGATCAATCGGACGCTTGGTTGATACGGGGCCGAGCGCGCGGAAGTCGTCCATTGCGGGAACGAGCGCACAGTCATACCCCTACCGGCCGTAGCGCATGCGCCGGCGGGGGGCTTTTTTCTCACCCGAACGGGGGTAATTCGCTCCCTACCACGTCGCGAAGACCGATGCAACGTACTCTTGCGTGGGTGAGCGAATCCCTCCACGCCCAGGCCGCCGCCAAAGCCGCGGCTTTCGCCGACGAGCTGGTCGCCTTTCGGCGCGACCTGCACATGCACCCAGAGCTGGGTCGGGAGGAGTTCCGTACCACCGGGCTCATCCGGGAACGGCTGGTGCGTGCGGGTCTGCGCCCGCGGCTACTGCCCGGGACGGGTCTGGTGTGCGACATCAGACCCGAGCGGGCGTCGCCCGGCGGCCGGGTCGCCGGCGACGACCTGATCGCGTTCCGCGGCGACATCGACGCACTGCCGGTGGACGACGTCAAGGACGTGTCCTACCGCTCGACCGTGCCCGGTCGCGCGCATGCCTGCGGCCACGACGTGCACACCTCGATCGTGCTGGGCACGGCTCTGGTGCTGGCCGAATTCGCGCGCGAGGGGCTGTTGTCGCGGCCGGTCCGGCTGATCTTCCAGCCCGCCGAGGAGAAGTTGCCCGGCGGCGCGCTGGACGTGATCAAGGCCGGCGGGCTGACCGGCGTCGGCGAGATCCACGCGATCCACTGCGATCCCAAGGTCGAGGTCGGCCGGGTCGGACTGCGCGCCGGCGCGATCACCTCGGCCTGCGACCGCGTGGTGATCACGCTCACCGGCGCGGGCGGCCACACCGCCCGGCCGCACCGCACCACCGACCTGGTCACCGCGCTGGCCAAGGTCGCCTCGGAGCTGCCCTCGGCGTTCTCCCGGCGGATCGACCCGCGCTCGGGCGCCAGCCTGGTGTGGGGGCGGATCCAGTCCGGCTCCGCGCCGAACGTGATCCCGCAGTACGGCGAGCTGGAGGGCACACTGCGCTGCCTGGACCTGGAGGCGTGGCGGCAGGCCCCGGATCTGATGCACGAGTTGGTGGACGCGATCGCCTCGACCTACGGCGCCAAGTGGGAGCTCGAACACCACCGCGGCGTTCCGCCCGTGGTCAACGACCCGGACGCGGTCGCCGGGATGCGCGCGGTCGCGACCGACGTGCTGGGCGCGAGTGCGGTCGAGAGCACCGAGCAGAGCCTGGGCGGCGAGGACTTCTCGTGGTTCCTGGACCAGGTCCCCGGCGAGCTCACCCGGCTCGGCGTGCGACCCGTCGGACACCCCGTATACGACTTGCACCAGGGGCAGTTCGACGTCGACGAGCGGTCGATCGGCATCGGCGTCGAGCTGTTCGTCGGGCTGGCGCTGCGGCCCCCACGCTGACCCCGGTCGGGCCCGGTGCGTGCCGTGCGGGTGGGGACGCCGAGATGGGACGTATGCGGAACTGTTAACCATCGCGACCCCGGTCCCCGTTCCTCAGGCGTTCGTGAGTCTGTAATGTTCCGACCCGGTGCCGTTCGATCTCGTGCGGCACCGGGTCTTTTCCGTCTTGTCATGTCGCGGACTGCCCGGTTCCGCGCCGACCCGTCTCGGCTCCGGCTACTCGGCCGGGCTAACGGGGCGTGTTGCGGTGGCGATTCACGGTTTTTGTCGCTCATATTCTTTTACTAGGTATGCTCTCCGACGGCTAGCAGGTCTACGCGCGTTTACCAGGGAACCAAGCGCGTCAGAGTCTGCATCTGGGAGCAGCGCCCGAAGGGGCGCTCATCGGAAGGAGACACCCGTGCGCCGGGTATCCAAGGTGACCGCAGCTGCGGTCGGCGTCACTCTCGCCCTTACTGCCACCGCCGCGTGCGGTAGCAAGCCCAAGGACGACGACAAGAAGTCGGATTCGGGCAGCAGTGCCACACCGGGCGGCTCGCAGGCCGCCAAGATCGACTTCAAGGCCTGCATGGTGACGGACACCGGCGGCATCGACGACCGCTCCTTCAACGCCTCCTCGTGGGCGGGCCTGCAGCAGGCCAAGTCGGAGCTCGGCGTCGACGTGAAGTACATCACCTCGAAGACCGAGAACGACTACGTTCCGAACCTCAACAGCCTCGTGAACGACAAGTGCGGTCTGATCATCGCGGTCGGCGGCCTGATGGCCGACGCGACCAAGGCCGCCGCCTCGGCGCACAAGGACCAGAAGTTCGCGATCGTCGACTCCTCCAGCATCGAGCCGAACGTGCAGGGCCTGCAGTTCAACACGGCCGAGGCGGGCTTCCTCGGCGGCTACCTCGCCGCGGGCTACTCCAAGAGCGGCAAGGTCGCCACCTTCGGCGCGCTGCCGATCCCGCCGGTCACCGTGTTCATGGACGGCTACGTCCAGGGCGTCAAGTACTACAACCAGACCAAGGGCAAGAACGTCCAGGTCATCGGTTGGGACGACGTCAAGGGCGACGGCTCGCTCGCGGGCAAGTTCGACTCGCCGGCCGACGGTGAGCGGATCGCCAACGACTTCATCGCCCAGGGCGCCGACGTGATCATGCCGGTCGCCGGTCAGACCGGTCTCGGTGCGGCCTCCGCGGTGCAGAAGAGCGGCGGCAAGGCCAGCGTCATCTGGGTCGACCAGGACGGCTACGAGAGCGCCGCGCAGTACAAGACGGTGTTCCTGTCCACGGTGACCAAGGACATCAAGGCCCAGGTGTTCAACGCGGTCAAGGCCGCGGCGAACAACCAGTTCACCACCAAGTCCACGATCGGCACGCTGGCCAACAACGGGGTCGGCCTGGCGCCGTTCCACGACTTCGACTCGAAGGTTCCCGCCGACCTGAAGTCCGAGCTGACCGCGGTCAAGGCCGACATCGTCAGCGGCAAGATCAAGATCACCTCGAAGAACCAGCCGAAGAGCTGACCCACCCGATCGGGCGCCGTGGAAGCAGATTCCACGGCGCCCGTGTCCGTACCGCCCGGGCCCCGCGGGGACCCGGGTCGAACCCGTAGCGGCCCCTTGCGGGGGGCGTAGCCGAGGAGGTCTCCGCGTTGAAGCTCGAACTGCGCGGAATCACGAAACGGTTCGGGTCGCTGGTCGCCAACGACCACATCGACCTGACCGTCGAGCCGGGGGAGATCCACTGCCTTCTCGGTGAGAACGGTGCCGGCAAGTCGACTCTGATGAACGTGCTCTACGGGCTCTACGAGCCCAGTGAGGGCGAGATCGTCGTCGACGGCACCCCCCGCAGGTTCCGGACCGCCGGTGACGCGATCGACGCGGGCATCGGCATGGTCCACCAACACTTCATGCTGGTCCCGGTCTTCACCGTCGCCGAGAACGTCATGCTCGGGCACGAGGAGACCAAGCCGCTGGGCTGGCTGGACCGCCGTCGGGCCCGCAAGAAGGTGCTCGACCTCGTGGACGAGTACGGCCTCAAGGTCGACCCGGACATGCTGGTCGAGGACCTCCCCGTCGGTCTGCAACAGCGGGTGGAGATCCTCAAGGCGCTGGTGCGCGACGCCAAGGTGCTGATCCTGGACGAGCCCACCGCGGTGCTCACTCCGCAGGAGACCGAGGAACTGTTCCGGGTGATGCGCGCGCTGCGCGCCTCCGGCCACTCCATCGTGTTCATCACGCACAAGCTCAAAGAGGTCAAGGCCGTCGCCGACCGGATCACCGTGATCCGGCGCGGCAAGGTGGTCGGCACCGCGGACCCGGCCTCCTCGGAGAAGGAGCTCGCGTCGCTGATGGTCGGCCGGCCGGTCAAGCTGGTGGTCGACAAGAACGAGGCGCAGCCGGGCGAGGTCCGCCTGGCGATCGAGGACCTGACCGTGCTCGACGGCAACGGCCAGGCCGTGGTGGACCGGGTCGACCTGCACCTGCGCGAGGGCGAGATCCTGGGCATCGCGGGTGTGGACGGCAACGGCCAGAGCGAGCTGACCCAGGCCATCCTGGGCCTGCGCACGCCGGCCGCCGGAAAGATCAGCCTGGACGGACAGGACCTCGCGGGTCGGACCCCGCGGCAGATCCTCACCTCCGGCGTGGGCTTCGTGCCCGAGGACCGCCAACACGACGGCATCGTCGGCGACTTCACGGTGGCCGAGAACCTGGTCCTGGACATGGTCACGCAGGCGCCGTTCGGGCGGCGCGGGTCGATCGACCCGGGGGCGGTGCGCGACAACGCGCGGCAGCGGGTGGAGGAGTTCGACATCCGCACGCAGACCATCGAGTCGCCGGCCGGCACGCTGTCCGGCGGCAATCAGCAAAAGGTCGTCGTGGCGCGCGAACTCTCGCGCCCGCTGCGGCTGTTCATCGCCTCACAGCCCACCCGAGGGGTGGACGTGGGCGCGATGGAGTTCATCCACAAGCGGATCGTGGCCGAGCGCGACGTCGGCACCCCGGTGATCATCGTGTCCACCGAACTGGACGAGGTGGTCGCGCTGGCCGACCGGATCGCGGTGATGTACCGGGGCCGGATCGTGGACATCGTGCCGCCCACCACGTCCCGGGGCGACCTGGGTCTGCTGATGGCCGGCGTGATCCCGGGCAAGGACTCGGCCGAGGCGAAGCCGGCCGCCGAGCCGGACGCGGCGAAGACCGCGACCGGGACGACGGCCGAGACCGCGACCATCGACAGCGACGCAACCCCGGGGGAGGAGGACCCAGCGTGACCGAGGACAACAAGAGCACGCCCGGTGAGCCGAGCGAGGCGAAGCCGGCGCCGACCAGGACGACCGCGGCCGGGGCGAGCGCCTCTGAGCCGCACAAGCCCTCGCTCGGCCGAGCCATGCTCGACGCGATCATCACCGGCAACTCGGCCGTGGTCACCTTCCTGGCGATCGTGCTCGCGCTGGTGGTCGGCGGCGTCCTGATGATCCTCGCGGACCAGGACGTGCTCGACGAGTACAAGTACTTCTTCGCGGCCCCGGGTGAGGCGCTCTCCAGCTCCTGGACGCTGGTCTCGGACGCCTACACGGCGATGTTCAAGGGTTCGATCGTGAACCCGGACAGCTTCTCCGAAGGTTCGATCGAGGACATCTTCCGGCCGATCTCGGAGACCATCACCCAGGCCACGCCGCTGATCTTCGGCGGTCTCGCGGTCTCGATCGCGTTCCGCACCGGGCTGTTCAACATCGGTGCGCAGGGCCAGATCATCGCCGGCGCGGTATTCGCGTCGTGGATAGGGTTCGTCGTCGATCTGCCGCCGGTGATCCACCTGGTGTTCGTGATCCTGGCCGGTGTGATCGGCGGCGGTCTGTACGCGGGCATCGCCGGTGTCCTCAAGGCCCGCTACGGCGCGCACGAGGTGATCGTGACGATCATGCTCAACCACATCGCGGTGCTCATGCTCGGCTGGTTGTTGACCACCGACACCTTCCGCCGCGGCGGCCAGGCGCAGCCGATCGGCAAGGACGCGCACGACAACGCGGTGTTGCCGAACCTGTTCGGCGACAACCTGCGGATCCACTTCGGCATCGTCCTGGCGCTGCTGGCAGCCGGGATCTACTGGTGGCTGCTCAACCGCTCCACGCTCGGTTTCGAGCTGCGCGCGGTGGGCTCCAACCCGGCCGCGGCCCGTACGGCGGGCATGAGCGTGGCCCGGGCGCAGATCCTGGCCATGGTGATCGCCGGTGCGATGGCCGGCCTCGCCGGTGTCTCGCAGGTGATGAGCTCGACCAACCCGGCGCACACGCTGACCCCGAGCATCGACGCCGGCATCGGCTTCGACGCGATCACCGTGGCGTTGCTCGGCCGGACCAAGCCGCTGGGCACGGTGCTGGCCGCACTGCTGTTCGGTGCGCTGCGCGCGGGCGGTTCGGTGATGCAGGCGTCCGCGAACGTGTCGGTCGACATCGTCATCGTCATCCAGGCCGTGATCGTGCTGTTCGTCGCGGCGCCGCCGCTGGTGCGCTCGATCTTCCGGCTGCGCGGTGCCCGCAAGGGTGCCGAGGGCGGGCCGTTGGCCGCCAAGGAGACCGTGGGGGTCCAGGCATGAGCGAGCGGAACCCTGAAGGAGGCACGCAGGTGGCGGACACCGTGATCGCCCCCGACGTGGAGGCCCCGGTGAACCCCACCGGCGAGGCCGCCGACGTGGTGCGGGCCGCGGCCCGCAAGAAGGCCCTGATCACGGGCATCGGCTTCGTCCTGGTCGGGCTGTACGCGCTGTGGGCGTTCGGCCTGGGCACCGAGAGCGGCGTCGACGCGGTCTTCGGCATGAACGTGCCCAACCGGGACACCACCGAGGTCGGCGACCTGTCGCTGCCCGCGCGGGCCGTGGCGATCGCGATGTCCGTGCTGTGCATGGTCGCGGGCGGGCTGCGGATCGTGCTGGACCGGTCGCGTGTGGCGATCCGGCTGAGCATCGCGCTGTTCCTGATCGCGTTCGTGATCGCGTTCCTGGTGTGGGCGGTCGCGGGCAAGCAGATGTCCTTCGCGGGCGCCCTGCAGAACACCTTGCTGGCCGCCGTGCCGCTCGTGCTCGGCGCGCTCGCGGGCGTGATCGGCGAGCGCTCCGGCGTGGTCAACATCGCCATCGACGGTCAGTTCCTGTTCGGTGCGTTCGCCGCCGCGCTCACCGGCTCGGTCACCGGGTCGTTGTGGGCGGGGCTGGCCGCGGGCGCGGTCGCGGGTGCGCTGATCGGCGGGCTGCTCGCGGTCTTCGCGGTGCGCTACCTGGTCGAGCAGGTCGTCCTGGGTGTGGTGATCAACCTGCTGGTCACCGGCATCACCGGCTTCCTGTACACGCAGCTGTTGCAGAAGGACCCCGAGGCGTACAACAACCCGGGCGTGTTCGAGAACATCCGGATCCCGGGTTTCGCGGACATCCCGGTGATCGGCCCGGTGCTGTTCGACGTGAACATCATCGTGTACCTGATGTACGCGCTGATCGTGGTCGTGCACCTCGGCCTGTTCCACACCCGCTGGGGCCTGCGCGCCCGGGCGGTGGGCGAGCACCCGACGGCGGCGGACACGGTCGGCATCAAGGTCAACGCGACCCGCTACCGCAACGTGATCATGGCGGGCGCGATCGCCGGCATCGGCGGTGCGTTCCTGACCATCGGCACGGTGGGCACCTTCTCGAAGGACATGACCTCGGGCGCGGGTTACATCGCGCTCGCGGCGGTCATCTTCGGGCGCTGGCGCCCGCTGGGCGCGGTGGCCGCGGCGCTGCTGTTCGGCTTCACCAGTGCGCTGGCCACGTCGCTGCAGCCGCTGAACACCTCGATCCCGAGCCAGTTCCTGCAGATGATGCCGTACGTCGTGACGATCTTCGCGGTGGCCGGTCTGGTCGGCAAGGTGCGCGCTCCGGCCGCGGCCAACAAGCCCTACACGAAGGGCTGACGGCGTGTCGGAGATCGATTGGCCCGCGCTGCGGGATGCGGCGACGGCGGCGATGCGGGGGGCGTACGCGCCGTACTCGAAGTATCCGGTCGGCGCCTCGGCGCTGGTGGACGACGGTCGGATCGTGTCCGGGTGCAACGTGGAGAACGCGTCGTACGGCCTCACGCTGTGCGCGGAGTGCGGCCTGGTGTCCGCTCTACATGCGAGCGGAGGGGGTCGGCTCGTGGCGTTTTGCTGCGTGGACCACGAGGGTGCGGTACTGATGCCGTGTGGGCGCTGCCGACAACTGCTGTGGGAGCACGGCGGCGCCGAGATGTTGCTGGAAACCAAGCACGGGATACGGCCGTTGCGGGAGATCCTGCCGGACGCCTTCGGGCCCGAGGATCTTCGCTAGGGCACGCCCGGCACCAGGGCGTGTTCTCGCATCCCGCGTCGGGTGCCCGGTGGGATGGAAGACGGTGCCCTGATCCACCGGACAGGGCCGGACAATTGCTCGTGACCCGAACAGGTCGCCGCGGCGGCCAAGAGAGAACGGACAGCATGGACGCGATTTCGGTCATCCGTACGAAGCGGGACCGCGGTGAATTGACGGCGGCTCAGATCGACTGGGTGGTCGACGCGTACACGCGCGGCGTGGTCGCGGACGAACAGATGTCCGCGCTCGCGATGGCCATCCTGCTCAACGGCATGACCGCGACCGAGATCAACCGCTGGACCGACGCGATGATAGCTTCGGGCGAGCGGATGGACTTCTCGACGCTGTCCCGGCCGACCGCGGACAAGCACTCGACCGGTGGTGTCGGCGACAAGATCACCCTGCCGCTCGCGCCGCTGGTCGCCGCGTGCGGTGTGGCCGTCCCGCAGCTGTCCGGCCGCGGCCTGGGGCACACCGGCGGCACGCTGGACAAGCTGGAGGCCATTCCCGGGTGGCGGGCGGCGCTGTCCAACGACGCGATGATGCGGGTGCTGGAGGACGTCGGCGCGGTGATCTGCGCGGCGGGCGACGGCCTCGCGCCGGCGGACAAGAAGTTGTACGCACTGCGCGATGTGACCGGCACGGTCGAGGCGATACCGCTGATCGCCAGCTCGATCATGAGCAAGAAGATCGCCGAGGGCACCGGCGCGCTGGTGCTCGACGTCAAGGTCGGCTCCGGCGCGTTCATGAAGGACCTGGCGAACGCGCGCGAACTGGCCCGCACCATGGTCCGGTTGGGTGTGGACCACGGCGTCAAGACGGTCGCGCTGCTGACCGACATGTCCACGCCGCTGGGGCTGACGGCGGGCAACGCGCTGGAGGTCCGCGAGTCGGTCGAGGTGCTCGCGGGCGGCGGCCCGGCGGACGTGGTCGAGCTGACCGTCGCACTGGCGCGCGAGATGCTCGCGGCGGCCGGGCAGACCCGGATCGACCCGGCGGACGCGCTGCGCGATGGCTCCGCGATGGACGTGTGGCGCCGGATGATCCAGGCCCAGGGCGGCGACCCGGACACGAAGCTGCCGGTGGCGCGCGAGACCCAGGTGGTCACGGCGTCCTTGTCCGGCGTGCTGACCCGCGTGGACGCGTACGCGGTCGGCGTCTCGGCCTGGCGCCTGGGCGCGGGCCGGGCCCGCAAGGAGGAGCAGGTCCAGGCCGGCGCGGGCGTCGAACTGCACGCCAAGCCGGGCGACACGGTCACCGCCGGGCAGCCGCTGATGACCCTGCACACCGACACCCCGGAGCGGTTCGACTACGCGAGCGAGATCCTCGCCGACGCGGTCACCATCGCCCCGGCCGGCACCTCCTTCGAGCCCACCCCGATCCTGATCGACCGGATCGGCCCGACGGCCTGACCGCCCGACCCACACCCACAGGCCCTCGACTCCCACCCGGGAGTCGAGGGCCTGTCGGTGTGCCCGGCGGTCGGCCCATCTCCCGGGGTACGGGCCGAACACGGTGCCCGTGGCGTGACGTGCCGGATCGAAGTCAGGGTCGCGGCACGCCGTAGCGGCCCTGGAACACGTTGCGCTCCAGCGGCCGCCGGCCGGGATGGCGCCGTTCCTCGGCCGGCCGACCGACGGCGACGATCAGCGCGATCGCCAGGTCGTCGCGGTCGCCGATGCCGATCGCGTGTTTGACCAGAGCCTCGTCCCAGCCGTTCATCGGCGACGTGGCCAGGCCCAGTTCGCCGGCCGCGAGCATGACGTACGTCGCGGCGATCATCGCGTCCTTGACCGCGTACTCGCGCAACATCCCGCGCGCGGCCAGGCCCTGCTGGAACTCCTGTGCCGCCGCCGCGAACATGGTGACGAACGCGTCGTTCCAGGCCCCGTTGCGGCGCGCCTGCTCGTACACGTCGGCGTGTTCGTCGCGCCAGGCCTGTGGCTCGGCGACGAAGACCAGCAGCACCGGCGCCTCCCGGGTCTGCGGCTGACCGCCGGTCGCCTCGATCAGGCCGGCGCGGCCCACGTCGTCGGTGACCACCACGATCGAGCGGTCCTGGAGGTTCCAGCTCGTGGGGGCCTCGACGGCGAGTTCGAGCAGAGTCCGCAGGGCATCGGCCGGGATCGGCTCGGGGCGGTAGTGGCGGACGGTGCGGCGGGTGCGGATGGCCTCGGCGACCGAGGCGGTGCGGATCGAAGTGTCGTTGCTCATGTCCGCAATTCTGGGAGAGTCACTCTCCAACGGGAAGTAGGCACTAATTGGTGCGCTACTCTCCTTGCATGGTGACCATAGTCGAGTCGGTCGGCCTTCCCGCCGACGTCTACAGCGCCAAGTGCCCCACGCGTCAGGTCCTGGACCACATCGCCGGCAAGTGGACGGTGCTGATCGTGGACGCGCTGCGGGACGGCACGATGCGGTACACGGACCTGAGTCGTCGGATCGAGGGGGTGTCGCAGAAGATGCTCACCCAGACCCTGCGCGCTCTGGAGGCGGACGGCTTCGTGTTGCGCACGGTGACCCCGACCATCCCGCCTCGGGTGGACTACGAACTCACCGAACTCGGTCGCAGCCTGGGCGAGCCGATCCGCGCGCTGCGCGAGTGGACCGAGACGCACATCAACGAGATCGAGCGGGCCAGGATCGCCGCCGCCGAGCGCACGTCGGACCTGGGCTACTGACCGGGCACGGGCCGGTGGCCCCGGTCCCAGCGATCCGCGGGCCCGAGGGCGGCGCCGCACCCGTCACCGGACCCGCCACATCAGTGCGGTGATCAGCACGGCCGAGGCCAGGACCACGAGGAGGCAGCCGAGCAGCGCGCAACCGGCGCGCACGGTGTGCGGGCGGTAGACCCGGCCGAAATCGTCGCGATCGCCCGGGCGCGGCCCCGGAGCCGGGTCGTGCTGCTCGTCCATGGGCCCAGCATGCCAAGGCCGGCCGGGATCCCGATCGGGACCCCGGCCGGCCTCGGCGCGCGACTCAGGCGGTCGAGCGCACGTGTGCGCGGGGGTGCCGCCGGATCGGTGCGGGCGCCGGCGCGCCCGTCATCCGGCCGCCGAGACCGTGGGCCACCGCGCCCGCCGCGGCCATCAGCACCAGTACGAGCAGCACCGCGCCCGCCCAGCCCCGGCCGTGGAAGGCGACGCCGCCGACCGGCCCGCCGACGCTCGCGCCGAGGTAGTAGGCCGCCAGGTACAGCGCGGACGCCTGCGCGCGGCCCTCGGTGACCCGCAGGCCGACCGCCGAACTGGCCGCCGAGTGGCCCGCGAAGAAGCCCGCCGTGAGCACGATCAGGCCGACCACGACCAGGGCCAGATTGTCCGGCAGGGTCAGCAGCGCGCCCGCGGCGGTGATCGCCGCGGCGGCCCACAACGTGGCGCGGTGCCCGAGCCGGCCGACCAGCCGGCCCGAGGCGGCCGAACTGAACGTGCCCGCCAGGTAGATCACGAAGATCGCGCCGACCACCGTCTGCGGCAGCCCGAACGGCTCGGCGAGCAGCCGGTAGCCGAGGTAGTTGTAGACCGTGCCGAACGCCGCCATGAACACCATGCCGAGCAGGTACAACCGGCGCAACACCGGATCCGCGAGATGCGAGCGCAGCACGCCGGTGAGTTGCCGGGCGGTCATGGCCGAGGGGGTGAAGTTGCGCGACGGCGGCAGCAGCACTCGGAAGGCGACCGCCGACCCGAGCGCCAACAGGCCGACCGCCACCAGGGCGACCCGCCATCCGCCCAGATCCGAGGCCAGGCCGGTGACCAACCGGCCGCCCATGCCGCCGATGCTGTTGCCCGCCACGTACAGCCCCATTGCCGAGCCCAGCGAGGGCCCGTCGACCTCCTCGGCAAGGTAGGCCATCGCGGTCGCGGGCAGCCCGGCCAGCGCGACGCCCTGCACCGTGCGCAGCACCACGAGGGTGCCGAAGTCCGGGGCGAAGGCGGCCAGTACGCCCAGCAGGGCGGCGCTGAACACGGAGATCGTCATCACCCGCGAGCGGCCCCACCGCTCGGACAACATGCTCACCGGGATCACCGCCAGGGCCAGTGCGCCGGTGGTCACCGAGACCGAGAGGCTGGCGGTGGCGGGGGACAGGTGGAACCCGTCGGACAACTCCGGCAGCAGCGTCTGCGTCGCGTAGAGCATCGCGAAGGTCGAACAGCCCGCGGCGAACAGCGCCAGGTTCACCCGGCGATACGCGCGCGAACCACGCACGTGCCGGAGTGGCGGAGCAGCGGTCGGGTCGGTGCTTGGGGCGGGGTCCGATGAGCTGTTCGAGGCGGGCATGGATACGAAACTAGGCCCGGTTTTTTCATGCGTCCAATGCATGTTTAGGCAAGAATCCATGCCATGTCGTATGACAGCAGATCAGCGGAGGTTTCTGCGGCCATCGTTCCGCTCCTGACGCAATTCGCGGCGGTCGCGCGGGAGGAGCACATCACCCGGGCCGCGGCCGGCCTGGGCATCCCGCAGCCCACGCTCAGCCGCACGATGGCCCGGCTGGAGGCGGACGTGGGCGTGCCGCTGCTGGCCCGCACCGGGCGCGGCGTGGCGCTCACCCGGCAGGGCCACACCCTGCTCGGCTACGTGGAACAGGCGCTCGCGCTGCTGGAGCGCGGCCTGGACGAGGTGATCGAGGACGTGGGCGGGGCGCGCGGCAAGGTCGCGTTCGGATTCCTGCACACCATGGGGCCCGAGGCGGTTCCCGGCCTGCTGCGTGCCTTTCGGGTGCACCACCCCGGCATCCGCTTCCAACTCGTCCAGGCCTCGGCCTCGGCGATGCTGGAGCGCATGCGGGCCGGCGAACTCGACCTGTGCCTGACCGCGCCGCTGCCGGACGCGCCGGACCTGGCCGTGCGCGCGCTCGACGATCAGCGGCTCTACCTGGTGGTGCCGGCCGATCACCGGCTCGCGCACCGCCGTCGGGTGCGGTTGGCCGAGGCGGCCGAGGACGTGTTCGTGTGCATGGAGCCGGGCTACGGGCTGCGCCGGATCACCGATGCGCTGTTCGCCGAGGCGGGGTTCGAGCCCAGGATCGCGTTCGAGGGCGAGGAGGCCGAGACGCTGCGCGGCCTGGTCGCGGCGGGCCTGGGCGTCGCACTGCTGCCCGCCCCCGAGGTGCCCCGCCCGGGCACCGTGCACCTGGCCGTCACCGCGCCCCGGGCCTTTCGCACCATCGGGCTGGCCTGGGTGCCGGGCCGACCGGAGACCGCGCCCGTGCGCCTGTTCCGCGAGTTCGTGCTCGGCCGCCGCGGCAACCTCCTGCACCCGGACCGACCCGAGGACTGACCCGACGACCTGCCATCGACCGCCCCCGCGCCCGCCGACGACGGAGCCCGGCCGCGCACCGCGCCCGCGAGCCCTCCCGCGTCGAAGTGCCGCGCCGCGCAAGGCCGTTCCGGCCCGCACGCCCCGCCGGGGGCCGGCTCCGGGACGGCGATCACGCCCCCGGCGTGCACGCACGGCCGAATCTTCACGCCGTCGGCAGATGATCTACGCGCGTAGGCGGTAAAGTCCTTTCATGTACAGCAGCCACCCGAACACGCCCGCTGCCTCGCCCACGGTCGAGCAGATCCGGCGTGCCCCCAAAGTCCTGCTCCACGACCACCTCGACGGTGGGCTGCGTCCCGCCACGATCATCGAACTCGCCGGGGCGGTCGGCTACGACCTCCTGCCCACCACCGACCCCGAAGCGCTCGGTACGTGGTTCCGCGAGGCCGCCGACTCCGGCTCGCTGGAGCGCTACCTGGAGACCTTCGATCACACCGTGGCGGTGATGCAGACCCGCGAGGGCCTGTTCCGCGTCGCCGCCGAATGCGCCGAGGACCTCGCCGCCGACGGCGTGGTCTACGCCGAGATCCGCTACGCGCCCGAACAGCACCTGGCCGCCGGGCTGACCCTGGACCAGGTGGTCGAGGCGGTCGACGAGGGCTTTCGCGAGGGCGAGCGCCGCGCGGCCGAGGCGGGGAACCGGATCAGGGTCGGCGCGCTCCTCACCGCGATGCGGCACGCGGCCCGCTCGCTGGAGATCGCCGAACTCGCCAACCGGCACCGCGACCTGGGCGTGGTCGGCTTCGACATCGCCGGCGCCGAGGCGGGCTTCCCGCCCACGCGTCACCTGGACGCGTTCGAGTACCTCAAGCGGGAGAACAACCACTTCACCATCCACGCCGGCGAGGCGTTCGGCCTCCCGTCGATCTGGCAGGCGCTCCAGTGGTGCGGCGCGGACCGGCTCGGACACGGCGTGCGGATCATCGACGACATCACGGTCAAGGACGACGGCAGCGTCGAACTCGGCCGGCTCGCGGCGTACGTGCGCGACAAGCGCATCCCGCTGGAGATGTGCCCGACCTCGAACCTGCAGACCGGTGCCGCCACGTCCTACGCCGATCACCCGATCGGCCTACTGCGCCGGCTCTATTTTCGGGTGACCGTGAACACTGACAACCGTTTGATGAGCGGCACGTCGATGACGCGGGAGTTCGAGCACCTCGTCGAGGCGTTCGGCTACGGCCTGGACGACCTGCAGTGGTTCACCGTGAACGCGATGAAGAGCGCCTTCCTGCCCTTCGACGAGCGGCTCGCGATGATCAACGAGGTGATCAAGCCCGGTTACGCCGCGCTCAAGTCGGAATGGCTTTTCGGTCGGAACTGACCTTTCGTGGGTGCGCCCGGCGGAATCGGATCGATCCGGATCGCGGGCGCACCCCGAACTCCTTCCGCGCGGGCGAACAGTCGGGCCTGACCCGAAGGGGGCGTTTTGCGTATTCCGCGTCCGGTTCGCTACGTTGCGGTCTCACTTCGTTACGGGGTGTGTCTCGCCCCGCCCGAATCGAGAACCCGAGGATGCACATGCGATCGGTAACGCGTAAGGCGGCCATCACGGCCGGACTCGGTGCGGCACTGGCAGCGGGAGCCGCGGGCTCCGCGAGCGCGACGCCGGTGACCGACCTGGTCGAGGGGCTCGCCCCGACCGCCTCGACGACCCAGGCGGCCATGCCGGACGCCGCCGCGCCGTTCCCGGTGAGCCAGGTCGCCGACACGCTGCCCGTCGGCAAGGTGCTCACCCCGGGCCAGTCGCCGCTCGACAGCCTGGCCGTGAACGTGGCCGAGGGCACGGCCCACAGCATGGAGCAGAGCATGGGCGACATGGCGGACAAGGGCGGCCAGGCCAAGGGCGGCCTGGGCTCGCCGCTCAGCGCGCTGCCCACCGACCAGCTGCCGGCCGGCGAATCCTCGCCGCTGGGCGCGTCGCCGCTCGGGAACCTGCCGTTGGCGGGCCTGCCCCTCTAGGCCGGACATGGCCCAGGCCGGTACGGCCCAGGCGTCCGCACCGGTTCCGCCCCTGTCGCCGAGCCGGGTCGTCGGCGCGGAACCGGTCGGTCCTGCCCCGGTACGAGCCGTGTCCATCGCGTGTCGATCCTGCGCGAGGGCACGGCTTGGTCATGTCCCGGCTCCGTCGGCCCCGGCGCGGGCCGGCCGAGCGTGGGCGCGCGACCGCTACAGCGAGTCGTACATGTCCTTCGCCACGTCCCCCAGATAGGGCCCGGTCATGGTGCGCGACGTCGGCGAGGTCACCCCGAGCGAGACGTTGCTGACCAGGAAACTTCGCCCGTCCACCTCGGCGAACCAGCCTCCGCCGGAGGAGCCGCCGGTCATCGTGCAGCCCATCCACAACATGTCCGGCTGCGGCCAGCCGTCCTCGCGGAAGTCCGTGGTCGGCGACGAGCACGAGTAGAGCGTGGTGCCGTCGTAGGGCGTGTCGCCCGGGTAGCCGAACGACTGCACGCGCAGGTGTCGGGGCGCGTTCCAGTACACGTCCGCGCCCGGCCCCACCGCGTCCTCCAGCGTGCGACCGTTGCGCGAGTCGACGATGAAGGCGCCGTAGTCGAACGGCGACGCGCTCGCGTCCTTGCCGCCCGGATCGGCGTTCTGCGCCCACTGGTTGCTCACCGTGGTCCGCCGGGCCGGCCAGCGTCCGTACGGCTCGCGCTCCGCCGGCGTGCGACCCGCGCCGTTGTAGCCGGGCACGAACGTGACCCGGTCGTAGAAGCTCCCGTTCCGCCCCCCGTGCAGGCAGTGGCCCGCCGTCCAGACCATGTTTCCGCTGGAGTGGTGCACGACGGTGCCGCTGCACTCGGCGACGCCTTCCGGCATCCGGAAGAAGATCTTGCCCCGGATCGCCACGTCCGGCGCGGTGTACGGCGCGGACACCCGACGTGCCTGGATCGTCGGCGGTTGGCGGAAGTCCGCCTCGGGGCGCTGCTGCTCCTGCTCGGGCAGTTGCGGCTGCTCCTGGCCGGGGGAGATCTCGTTGCCCCGAGGCTTGGCCTCGTCCTGCCGGTTCTGGTCCCAGAACCCGCGGGTGTCCTCGACGTCGCGGTCGCTGTACTGCTTCGAGTTCATCGCCTGGGTGCGCCCGGCCTCGACCGCCAGGGTGCCGCTCAGCACCAGCCCGACCAGGGTCACCAGCACGCCGGCGAACACCGACATGGTGACGATGAGGTTCTTGTTGTGCGTGCTTCCCGGTTGCATGTCCCCGCCCCCCGACCGAGCGCACGGCCCGGAACTCCCCGGTCCCGCGAGACCACTCGATCGACCCGCCTACCCATCCGTTGATCGGATGATAGGCGCCGGGGCGGTCGGGCCGTGCCGGCTCCCCGCCCGGATCAGTCCTGGGGCAGCAGGATCCACAGCGCGATGTACAGCAGGAATTGCGGGCCCGGCAGCAGGCAGGACAGCACGAACACCACTCGGACGGTGCCGACGGACCAGCCGTAGCGGCGGGCGATGCCGGCGCAGACGCCGGCGATCCGGCGGCCGTGACGCGGGCGACTGAGAGTCGCGGTGCTCATGGTCATGGCGGTTCCTCCTCGGTGCGACGGCACCGGATACGGCGTCGTCGTACTTCGAAGGTAGGCGGATCCCCGTCGGGATACATCCGCCCCAGGGCGCGACCGATCATCCGCCTTGGGGAGTAAGGGTCTTCCCGGAGGGGCGGGCCTGCGGCCAGTCCTTCTCGAACGCCGAGGGCGAGCCGCCGGGGCGGGTGCCCGGACTCGGCGTGGCCGCGTTCTTGCGGCTGATGTCGAGATAGCTCTCGCACCGGTAGCTCTCCGGAGCGGTACGCCGGCCGGCGAGCAGCACCGTGTCCCCGCCGGACGCGCTCTGCAGCGTGCAGACCACCTGGCCGAGCGCGATCGTGGCCAGCGCCGACAGCGGCGCGTCCAGTCGGAACAGGGCGGGCGGGTCGCCCTCGCGCCGATCCGCGGCGGCCAGGCCGCCGGCGGGCAGCGCGGTGGTGTACCCGTCCAGCGCCTCGGCGTCGTTGGGGCCCAGGTGCAGCTCCTCCAGAAGCTGGTTGACCTGGTCGGTGCGCGCCTTGTCCGGGGCCGTCTCGCCGGGCCGCAGCAGCAGCCGGCCGCCCCGGGGCAGCGCCTGCAGCCGGTTGTCCTTCACCAGATACACGATGTGCCGCTCCGAACCGGGCAGGTGACTCTGCGCGGACGGCGCCGTGCGGTTGGCCGGTTTCCCGGCCCCCACCGGTCCCTCGGTCGGCCGGATCCCGCACGACGTGAGCGCGGCGAGCACGCCCGTCGTCGCGAAAACCGCGATCGGAAGCCGCCGCCGAGGTCTCAACGCCTGCCTCCTCGCTCGTCTTGCCTGTCGGAGTGGATGGCGCCCGAGCCGTCGAGTTCCGGCTCGACCTGCCCGGCAGGTCCGGCGTGCTCGGCGAATTCGGCGTTCTCCGCGTCGAGGTCGGCGTGTACGCCGTCGTCCTCGACCCCCTCGTCCGGGTCGATTATCTCTTCGAGCTCGGGCGGCACCAACGGCAGGCGCAGGGTGAACTTGGCGCCGCCGCCGGGCATGTTCGAGGCGAACGCGGTACCGCCGTGGATGCGGGCGTTCTCCATCACGATGGACAGGCCCAGGCCGCTGCCCTCGGAGCGGGCCCGCGAGCTGTCCGCCTTGTAGAAACGGTCGAACACGTGCGGCAGCACGTCCTCGGGGATGCCGGGACCGGTGTCGGAGACCTCGATCACCAGGTCTTCCTCGCCCGGAGCGGCGAGCATACCGGGCACCGCTGCGCGCGGCTCGTGGTGGATCTCGACGGTCACCGGCGAGCCGCCGTGCCGCAGCGCGTTGCCGACCAGATTGGAGACCATGACGTCCAGTCTGCGCGGGTCCACCTTGGCCAGGATGCCCCGGGGGGCCCGCAGGTCCACCGCGTCCATCCAGGCGCGGGCGTCCAGGCACGCGGTGACCAGGTCGGTGATGTCCACCTCGTCGGCCACCAGCGCCGCGGTGCCCGCGTCGAACCGGGACACCTCCATCAGGTCCTCGACCAGGGTGGCCAGCCGCTCGATCTCGGCGACCACCAGCCGCGCGGCGGGCGCGCCCTGCTCGCCGAGGCTGTCCGCCTCCTCCTCGAGCAGTTCGCTGACCGCGGTCATCGCCGCCAGCGGGGTGCGCAGCTCGTGCGAGACGTCCGCGACGAACCGGCGCGAGGAGGACTCCAGCGCGCGCAACTCGGCGACGCTGCGCTCCAGCTTCTCCGCCGCGTCGTTGAAGGTACGGGACAGGTCGGCGAGTTCGTCCGAGCCGCGCACGTCCAGCCGGGTGTCCAGCCGCCCCGCGCCCAGTTCGCGTGCGGCGAAGCCGAGTCGGCGCACCGGGCGCAGGATGTGCCGCGCGGCGAACAGCGCGACCACCGCCGCCGCGCCGAGCGCGAGCAGGGTGCCCACGATCAGGTAGCGGGCCAGCGAATTGAGGTCGGCCTGCTCGTCCTTGAGCGACTTGAACATGTAGCCGGTGGGCCCGTTGGGCACCACCCGGGTGCCACCGACGAGGTAGGGCTGCCCGTCGATGTCGATCCGCTGGAAGTACATGTGGAAGCCGCCGTTGTGGTCGGCGGTCTGCACCATGCGCTGCAGCTTCGCGGGCACCCGTTCCAGCGGGAACCGGGTCGGGTTGGAGGCGACCGGACGGCCGTCCGCGCCGACCAGGACCACGGAGTAGCCGAAGCTGCTTTCCCGCATCTGATCGACGGCGGGCCCCAGATCGGCCTGGTCCGGCTTCTCCGGCAGGTTCGCCGAGACCCGACCGAGGTTGTCCCGGAACTCGGTGAGCACCGAGTCCTGCGCGCGCTCCAGAACGGCGGTACGGGTCAGCCAGTAGGCGATCCCGGACGCGGCGACCGCGGAGATCAGCGCGACCAGCGCGAAGGCGACGAGCACCCGAAACCGCAACGAGCGCAGCTTCAGGGTCGGGGCGATCCGGCGGACGATGCGGCGTACCAGCGGCGGCCGGCCCGTCACTGGGGCGGGTCGAGGCGGTAACCGACGCCCCGGACGGTGCGGATCAGTGTCGGAGCGGACGGAGTCTGCTCCACCTTGGCGCGCAGGCGCTGGACGCATGCGTCCACCAGCCGCGAGTCGCCGAGGTAGTCGTGTTCCCACACCAGGCGCAACAACTGCTGCCGGGACAGCGCCTGGCCGGGGCGCCGGCTCAGCTCGACCAGGAGCCGCAACTCGGTCGGGGTGAGCTGGAGTTCCTCGCCGGCCTTGGTCACCGTCATCGCGTTGCGATCGACCACCAGGTCGCCGAACACCGACGCGTCGGACACCTCGCGCTCGCCGCGGCGCAGCACCGCGCGGATCCGGGCGTCCAGCACGCGCGGCTGGACCGGCTTGACCACGTAGTCGTCGGCGCCGGACTCCAGCCCGACCACCACGTCGATGTCGTCGTTGCGCGCGGTGAGCAGGATGATCGGCAGCGAGTCGGTGCGGCGGATGCGGCGGCACACCTCGAACCCGTCGATGCCCGGCAGCATCACGTCGAGCACGATCAGGTCGGGGCGCTGCTCGCGCCACCGCTCCAGGCCGGCTTCACCGGTGGCGGCGGTGACCACGCGATGGCCCTGGCGCCCCAGGGCGAGTTCGAGTCCGGTTCGCACGGACTCGTCATCCTCGATAAGCAGCAGGTAGGGCACGCAGGCCATTGTGTCTGACGTCACGGCTGGGAAGAACATCGGGCGGCCCCTTCCGGTTCGCCGCCCGAGGCCGCTGTTGCATACCTGTGACAGCTCGCCGACCTGACGATGAAGCCCGCCCAGCAGGCTGTACATCGTGAACGAGCGCCGAACCGGGGGAGAAGTCATGCAGTCCCAGACGCAGTCGCAGGGCATCCGCAAGGACAACCGCCGTACCGTCGTCGCCCTCGCCCCGTTGAACGGCCACGCGCGTAGCGTTCCGTGCACGGACAGTGTCGACGACGAATTCACCGCGTACGTCCGGGAGCGCCGGTCGGCCCTGTTCGCCACCGCGTACCACCTCACCGGCGACCGCAACGAGGCCGAGGACCTGTTGCAGAGCGCGCTGATGAGCACGTACCAGGCGTGGGGTCGGATCCAGGACAAGGCCGCACTGGGTGGTTACCTGCGCCGCACGATGACCAACCTGCACATATCGGCCTGGCGCCGGCGTCGGATCAACGAGTACCCCTCGGAGGAACTGCCCGAGCGTCCGGACGGTTCGGACTCGATGGGCGACACCGAGCTGCGCGCGGTGTTGTGGCGGGCGCTGGCCAAGCTGCCCGAGCCGCAGCGCACCATGCTGGTGCTGCGCTACTACGAGGGTCGTACCGACCCCGAGGTGGCCGAGGTGCTCGGTTGCAGCGTCGGCACGGTCAAGTCGAGCATCTGGCGCGCGCTGCGCCGGCTGCGCGAGGACGACGCGCTGAGCTTCGGTGCCGACGAGGCGTTCGCCGAACTCGTCGCCTGACCCGTGCCGTACGTGCTCGTCCGTCCGCCTTCTCGTGGCGTTCCCGGACCGGCTTCGTGTCTCCGGTTTCCGCTGTGCAGTTGTGGCGATCGATGGTGATGTGTCCCGGCCGGTGTGTCTCATCGGCAGGGACGGCGGTTGGGGCTGTGACGGTTCCGTCGAATTCGGAGCGGATTCGGGACATCGGCGCACGGGGCGCCGAATTGCGCTTGCCGTAGCCGAGTGGCTACGTTGCGTGGTCAATCCTCTGGTCGACAGGGAAGGGCCACCGTTATGTCCTCCGTTCTTCGCACCGTGCTCGCCGCCACGTCCCTCGGCGCCGCCGCCACGTTCGGCATCGCCGGCACCGCCGCCGCCGCGCCCGCCGCGCCCGACGGGATCTCCCGAACCGATGTACCCGCCGCCGGCCGGGGTGCCGCCGCGGCGACCGAGGCCGTGCTCGGCGTCGTGGAGCGCACGCAACTCAACCCGATGAACGGCGGCGGTCTGAACCCGCTGTCCAACAGTGTCGGTACCGAGGTCGGCGACGCGCCGGTCGGCACCGACCTGGTCACCGGCGACGTCGCCGACGGGATGACCGTGCAGGACGCCCTCGATCGGCTCTGAGCCGACCGCCCACCGCGCCGGCCGCGACGCCGCCCCCGCCGCGGCGCCCGGGCCCGTCTACCCTGAGCCGCGAACGTGGCCACGGGGAGGCAGTCGGATGCGGCAGGAAACGGATCGTTTGCGGGAGCCGGCGGCATGGGCGCTGGTCGGCTTTCTGGCATTGCAACTCGCGGTCGACGCGCTGCGCGTCGTGTTCGGCGTGGGGTCGGGGGTGCACGGCTTCCGGGCCCGGGCCTACGGCGGTCAGTCCGCACTGCTCGACGTGCTCACGCCGGTGTTGCTCGCGGGCGCCGTGCTGCTGGTGACCCATGCGGGGCGGCCCACGCCGAGGGCCCGGGTGATCACCCGGGCCGCGCTGGGGGTGCTCGCCGTGCAGGGGATCGCGGGGGTCGCCGTGGCGCTGGGCGGCCTCGCCTACGACGGCGGCGGGTTCGCCGACATCCCGGCCGGGGCCCGGGTCGAACAAAGTGCGGTCAACGTCGGCGTGTTGGTCCTGTTCGCGCTGTGCGCGTACTTCCTGATCGTGGTCCTGGGCGCACCGAGCCCGCCGACGGTCACGCGCGGCAAGTCGCTGCCGCATCAGGAATGGCCCACATACGGGCGCGATGCCACGGCCGCGGGTCGTCCGGTCGCGCCGTCCGGACCCCACCCCGCGCACGACCACACCGGGACCGGCACGCAAGCCGCGGCGCCGTACGCGCACGGCACCGCCGAGCACACCGCGCCGACCGGCGCGGGCGGCCCGCAGGCGGGTGGCCATCAGGGGACCGGCGGGCCCGCGCCCGCGCCCGCTTCCGCGCCGTCGCCGGCCCCCACCCCCGTGCCTGCTTCCGCGCCGTCGCCGGCCGCCGCGCCCGACCCGCGCACCGCCGCTCCCGCTCCCGCGGCGGGCACCGCGACCGGCCCGACGAACCCCCCGATGCCCGGTGCCGCCGTACCGCCTCGGCCGACCGCGCCACCGCCGGCGCAGACCTACGGGGGGACCCGGCCGTGACCGCCGAGGTCGAGGCGCAGCCGGCGGAGGAGATTCCGCCGCCGCCTCGGCTGTGGCGCTTGCGGCGCCGGGCGCGCACGGTCGGCCGCAGTGTGGTCGGCCTGGTCTTCGCGGGCGCGGTGCTGGTCACCGGCGCCCGGTTGCTCGTGTTCGACGCGATGTGGCCGGTCGCGATCGTGACCGTCTTCGCGCCCTACGCGGCGGCCGCCTCGGTGCTCGTGCTGCTCGGTGCCGCGCTGTTGCGGATGCGTTTGACCCTGCTCGTCGCGCTGGGCCTGGTGGTCGTGCACACCGTGTGGATGTTGCCGCGGCTGAGCGCCGCCGACGGTCCCGCGCCCGGCGGGGTGCGGTTGCGGGTGATGACCGCCAACGCCTACTTCGGCAAGGCGGATCCGGTCCGGATCACCGAATTGGTGCGGCGCGAGCGGGTGGACGTGTTGGCCGTGGAGGAGTTGACGCCGGAACTGGCGACCGGCCTGGAGCAGGCCGGCCTCTCCCGGGAACTCCCGTACACGACCGGTCACGCCGAACCCGGCGCCGCCGGGCTGGCCGTCTACGCCCGCCGGCCGCCGACCGAGGAGCGGTTGTTGCCGGAACGGACCACGATGCCGATGCCCGGCGCCACCGTGGAGGTGGACGGGCGCCGGGTCCGGATCCAGGGCGTGCACACCATCCCGCCGATGCGCGGGCAGGCCGGCCGGTGGGCGCACGACATGGACGCACTGCGCCGCGAGGCGGAGCGGCGCACGCTGCCGGTGATCTTCCTCGGCGACTTCAACGCGACCTCGGACAACGCCTCGTTCCGCGCGCTCACCGGCGCCGGGTTGCGGGACGCGCACGAGGAGCGCGGCCGGGTCCTGGTGCGCACCTGGCCGATGGCGTACTTCCACGGCCTGCCGGCGCTGTTCGGGATCGACCACGTCCTGGTGGCCGGTGGGATCGACGTGGTCTCGGTGTCCGAACACCGTGTGCCGCGCACCGATCACGCCGCGGTGATCGCCGAGCTGTCGCTGCGCTGACCACCCGTCAAGATCCCGTCAGGAACGCCCTCACCTGCGTCGATGCCGCGTCAAGAGGCCCGAGACGGCCGCCGCGCGCGGCTAGCGTCGAGTTCCGCAAGGCAGTTCGCCGCGGCGACTGCACTCAGGCAACTCGAAGGATCCGATCGCATGTCCGCTCTGTTCGTGCTCTTCGCCGTGGTCGTGATCGCCCGCGTCCTGGCCACCTGGAAGCTCTCCACCCGGCGGGCCGCCGACTCGACGGGCGCGTCGCCCGGGACCCGCGCCGACCGTGTGCTCGCGGCCTGATCGGATCGCGGACCTGCGCGGGCGGTGCCACCACGTGCCGCCGGCCCGTCACCCACGCGGGTGACGGGCCGGCGACACGTGGTGGTGAATCGCACACGCGGTCCGGGGCGATCAGTATCCGGTCGGGTGCCAGACCGTCCGGATCTCGGTGAACGCCAGCATCCGACCCGTTCCCGGGTCCGCCGACCAGTCCGGCTCCCTGGCCTCGGGGCGCAACACCCGCTTGAGGTTGTCCGCCGCGGCGATCTCCAGGTCGCGCGCCGACGCGACGCCCGCGTCCGGCGCCACGCCGGTCAGGTCGATCGCGTTGACGTCCTGGTGGGATGCGAGCGTCGGGGCGATCTCGGCCGGGTGGCCGGTCAGGATGTTGATCACGCCGCCCGGCAGGTCGGACACCGCGAGCACCTCGGCGAAGGACAACGCGGGCAGCGCCGAGGCGCCGGCCGCGAGCACGACGGCGGTGTTGCCGGTGGCGATCACCGGCGCGACCGCACTCGTCAGGCCCAGCAGCGACGAGCGCTGCGAGGCGATCACCGCGACCACGCCGGTGGGTTCGGGCGTCGACCAGTTCGCGAACGGACCCGCGACCGGGTTGGCGCCGCCCGCCACCTGGGCGAGCTTGTCGGTCCATCCGGCGTACCAGACCCAGCGGTCCACCGCCGCGTCCACGGCCGCGAGTGCCTTGCCGCGATTGATCCCCTCGGCCGCGGCGACCTCGGTCGCGAACTGCTCGCGTCGGCCCTCCAGCATCTCGGCGATCCGGTACAGGATCTGGCCCCGGTTGTAGGCGGTGGCGCCCGACCAGCCCGGGAACGCCTTGCGCGCCGCGACGACCGCGTCCCGGGCGTCCTTGCGACTCCCGCGCGGCGCGTTCGCCAGGGTCCGGCCCTTGCTGTCGGTCACCGCGTACACCCGCCCGCTCTCGGACCGGGGGAACTTGCCCCCGACGTACAGCTTGTAGGTCTTCAACACCTCAAGGCGCTCAGACATCGAGGTAGGCCTCCAGCCCGTGGCGGCCACCCTCGCGGCCGAAGCCCGACTCCTTGAACCCGCCGAACGGCGAGGCCGGGTCGAACTTGTTGAACGTGTTGGTCCACACGACGCCGGCCCGCAGTCGCTGCGCGGTCCACAGGGCCTTGGCGCCCTTCTCCGTCCACACTCCGGCGGACAGGCCGTACGCGGTGTTGTTCGCCTTCTCCACCGCCTCGGCGGGGGTGCGGAAGGTCTGTACGGTCAGCACCGGGCCGAAGATCTCGTCCCGGGCGATCCGGTGGGCCTGGGTGACGCCGGTGAACACCGTCGGCGGGAACCAGAAGCCCTTGCCGGGCAGCTCGCCGGCCGGCGACCAGCGCTCGGCGCCCTCGGCCTCGCCCGCCTCGACCAGTTCCCGGATCCGGGAGAGCTGGGCGGCCGAGTTGATCGCGCCGACGTCGGTGTTCTTGTCCAGCGGGTCGCCCACGCGCAGCGTCTTGATCCGCCGGGTCAGGCTCGCCAGCAACTCGTCGGCCACCGACTCCTGCACGAGCAGCCGCGAGCCGGCGCAGCACACCTGGCCGCCGTTGAAGAAGATGCCCTCGACGATGCCGTCCACGGCGGAGTCGATCGCGGCGTCGTCGTAGACGATGTTCGCGGCCTTGCCGCCGAGTTCGAGGGTGACCCGCTTGCGGGTGCCCGCGATGGCGCGGGCGATCTCCTTGCCCACGGCGGTCGAGCCGGTGAACGCGACCTTGTCCACGTCCGGGTGCGCGATCAGCGCACGACCGGTCTCGCCGGCGCCGGTGACGATGTTGAGCACACCGTCCGGCAGCCCGGCCTCGACGCAGATCTCGGCGAACCGCAGCGCGGTCAGCGGGGTGGTCTCGGCCGGCTTGAGCACCACGGTGTTGCCGCACGCCAGGGCCGGCGCCACCTTCCAGGCCAGCATCAGCAGCGGGAAGTTCCACGGAATGACCTGACCGGCCACGCCGATCGGCTTCGGGGCCGGACCGCTGTGCTCCTTGGTGCGGCTCTGCCACAACCCGGCGTACGCCAGCTTGTCCGCCCACCCCGCGTAGTGGAAGAAGTGCGCCGCGACCAGCGGGATGTCCACGTCGCGCGACTCGCGGATCGGCTTGCCGTTGTCGATCGACTCCAGCACCGCGAGCTCGCGCCCGTGCTCCTGGATCAGCCGGGCGATCCGGAACAGGTACTTGGCCCGCTCCGCGCCGGGCAGCGCCGACCAGGACTTGAACGCCTTGCGCGCGGCCTTGACCGCACGGTCCACGTCCGCCTCGCCGCCGACCGCGACCTCGGCCAGCACCTCCTCGGTGGCCGGGTTCACGGTCTTGAGCCGACCGCCGTCCGCCGCGTCGGTGAACTTTCCGTCGATGAACAGCCCGTACGCCGGGGCGATGTCGACGATCGCGCGCGACTCGGGCGCGGGCGCGTACTCGAATGGGTTGCCCATGGGTGTCAGTCCACCGTCACGTAGTCGGGGCCGGAGTAGCGGCCCGTGGCCAGCTTCTGGCGCTGCATCAGGAGGTCGTTGAGCAGGCTGGAGGCGCCGAGCCGGAACCAGTCCGGGTCCAGCCAGTCCGCGCCGACCGTCTCGTTGACCAGCACGAGGTACTTCATCGCGTCCTTGGTGGTGCGGATCCCGCCGGCCGGCTTGACGCCGACCTGACGACCCGTGGCCTCGCGGAAGTCGCGGACCGCCTGGAGCATGACCAGGGTCACCGGCAGTGTCGCGTTGACCGCGACCTTGCCCGTGGAGGTCTTGATGAAATCGGCACCCGCGAGCATCGCGAGCCACGACGCGCGGCGCACGTTGTCGTACGTCGACAGTTCACCGGTCTCCAGGATCACCTTGAGGTGGGCACTCCCGCCGCCGGCGGCGGCGCTGCGCGCACAGGCGGCCTTGACCGCGACGATCTCGTCGAAGACGGCCCGGTAGCGCCCGGAGAGGAACGCGCCCCGGTCGATCACCATGTCGATCTCGTCGGCGCCGGCGGCGACCGCGTAGGCGACATCGGCCAGCTTGACGTCCAGCGAGGCGCGCCCGGACGGGAACGCGGTCGCGACGGCGGCGACGTGCACGCCGGAGTCGCCGAGCGCGGCCTTGGCCTCGGCGACCAGGTCGCCGTAGACGCAGATCGCGGCGGGCCGGGGCGCGTCCGGGGCGCCCGGGTCCGGGTGCTGCGCCTTGGCGCACAGGGCCCGGACCTTGCCCGGGGTATCGGCACCTTCCAAGGTGGTCAGGTCGATCATCCTGATGGCGAGGTCGATCGCGGCGACCTTGGCATCGGTTTTGATCGAGCGTGTCGCGAGCATTGCTGCCCGCGCTTCGGTACCGACCCTGTCGACGCCGGGAAGACCGTGCAGAAAGCGTCGAAGGGCCGCTTCGGACGAGGTGACCTCGGCCGGGTCGGCGAGAATTGCAGACGGCATGCTCACAAGACGAGCATATCTACTCGCGTAGCGTCGGGCCCAGTGGTCCGGTCGAGCCAAACCCGAGCGATGCCGTGCGGCACAATCACCGGTCATGAGCAGCGACGAGGACATCACCACGTATCGCTCCCGGCCGGCGATGGCCGTCGGGGTGCTTCTGATCGCCGTCGGGATCTGGATGGTGATCGACACGCTGATCCGCGGGGAAGGTCGGACCAAATGGCTGGCCGTCGCCGTCGTGATCTTCTTCGCGATCCTGGTGGTCGCGCTCACGCTGCGCTCGGCCGTGCTGGTCGGGCCCGAGCGGCTGGTGATCCGCAACCCGTTCCGCACCATCGTGGTGCCGTGGGCCGCGGTGGAGCGGGTCCGGGCCGAATACTCGATCGAGGTGCGCGCGGACGAGAAGTCGTTCCACATCTGGGCCATCCCGGTCTCGCTGCGCGAACGCAAGCGGGCACTGCGGCAACAGGGCCGCACGGCGGCGGAGGACCCGTACGGCCACGGCGTCCACGACCTGCCCCAACTCTCCCGCGCCGACCAGGTCGTGGACGACCTGCGCGGGATGAGCGAGCAGTTCGCCAAGAAGTCGACCGGCCCGGTCCAGGTGCACTGGTCCCCGGAAATCCTCGGCGGATTGGCCCTCTCCGGAGCGGCCTCCCTGCTCCTGGGCCTGCTCTAGAACACCTGCGGACCAAACGCAGACCGCCGAAATCTCCGGCCCGGCCGCTGTTCGAGGCCCCGGGTGGAGGGTCGGGCCCGATCCGGCCGCAGGCCGAACACGAATCGCGCCGAAGCTCCCGCCGGGCCGGTGTGCGAGGCCGTCCGGGCCGAAAGGCCGGGCCTCACCCGGCCGCGAGCCGAACGCCGGCCGGGACAGAATTCGGCCCGGCCGGCGTTCGAGGCCACCTCGGCCGAAGGCCGGGTCCGATCCGGCCGGGCCGGCGTCCGAGGCCGGCCCGACCGCAGGCCGGCCAGGTCACCGCGCGCCCCGCCGCACCACCCGCAGGACGCTGTACAGCACGATCAGCGCGCCGCTCACCGCGAGTGCGGCGACCGTGACGTGGCCGCCCCACGGACCGCCGATGTCGGGTCCACCCCACGCGGCGATGTCCTGCGCGGAGGAGTGGAAGAGCGTGTCGGCGGAGCCGGAGAGCAGCCGGTAGGCCACGCCGAACGCGAGCACCGGCAGGACCAGCACGCCGCCGAGGAAGGTCGCGAGCGCCGGGATCGAGCGCCCGGCCTTCGCCCACTGCCAGACGTGCCGCAGGCGAGCGCGCAGGGGAGTGTTCCGGACGGAGAAGTGGGTCAGGGTGCTCATGGCATCCTCTCGGAGCCGAGGGTCGACTGGACTCTTCCACGATCCGCCGGCGGACCCGTTCCACACATCCGTCCGCAGGGCCACGTCGACCCCGTACGCAGGTACCAACGACCGCCGGAACCGACCCTCCGGAGGGTGAGACGACGGTGGGGCGGCGCGGCCGATCGGCCACACCACCCCACTCGTTCGCCGGTCCGCGTCGACCGCGGCGCGCTACGTGCCCGGCGTCACATGCCCAGCGTCGCGGCCAGATCCCGCTTCAGCCGCTCCAGCGCCGCGTGGCCCGCCGCACGGGCGGCGACGATGCCGACCTCGGCGATCCGCTTCGGGTCGACCACGATCTCCAGGTAGGCCTTGAGCTTGGGTTCGGTCCCGGACGGCCGCACCACGACCCGGCCCGCGAGCAGGTCCGCGCCGTCGCCGGCCAGCGTGTAGCGCAGGCCGTCGGTGGGTGGCAGGCCGTCGGCCGCCGGGTGCAGCAGGTCCTCGGCGGTTGCCACGGCCAGGTCGCCGAGGGTCTTCGGGGTCCGCTCGCGCAGCCCCCGCATGGCGTTCGCGATCAGTTCGAGGCGGTCCACCCGCACCGAATACTGGTCGGTCGCGTACAGCCCGTACCGACCCGCGATGTCGTCCAGCAGGCCGGGCAGCGTACGGCCGTCCCGCTTGGCACCGGCCGCGAGTTCGGCCAGCATCAGCGCGGCGGTGACGCCGTCCTTGTCGCACACCCCGGCCGGGTCCACGCAGTAGCCCAGCGCCTCCTCGAACGCGAAGGCCAGGTTCGGCACCCGGGCGAGCCACTTGAAGCCGGTCAAGGTCTCCGTGTAGGCGATGCCGTGCGCCGCCGCGATCGATCCCAGCAGCGAGGAGGACACGATCGTGGTGGCCAGCACGCCGTCGGTGCCCCGACGGGCCACCTCGGCGCCGAGCAGCGCGCCGACCTCGTCGCCGCGCAACATCCGCCACCCGCCCGCGACGGCCGGATCCGGCACCGCGACCGCACACCGGTCCGCGTCCGGGTCGTTGGCGATCACCACGTCCGCGTCCTCGGCGAGTGCCGTGCGAAACGCGAGGTCCATCGCCCCGGGCTCCTCCGGGTTGGGGAACGCCACGGTCGGGAAGTCGGGGTCCGGATCCGCCTGTTCGGGGACGGGCCGGACGTCCGCGAAGCCCGCGCGGTCGAATGCGCCGAGCATCACGGTGGTGCCCACGCCGTGCATCGCGGTGTGCACGATCCGCACGTCGCGCGGCCCGGTCGGGTCGACGACGGTCAGGGCGCGGTCGAGATAGGAGTCGATCAGCGCCTCGCCGAGCGTCTCCCAGCCGTCCTCGGCCATCGGCACGTCCGCGAGCGAGCGGACCGCCGCGATGTGCCCGGCGATCTCCGCGTCGGCGGGCGGCACGATCTGCGACCCGTCGTCGAGGTAGACCTTGTAGCCGTTGTCGCGCGGCGGGTTGTGGCTCGCGGTGACCATCACCCCCGCGACGCAGCCCAGGTGCCGGATCGCGAAGGCGAGCACCGGCGTGGGCAACGGCCGGGGCAGCAGCAGTGCGTGCAGCCCGGCCGCCTCCATGACGGCGGCGGTGTCCCGGGCGAACACGTCGGACTTGTGCCGCGCGTCGAACCCGATCACCACCGCGTTGCGCGTCGCGGCGGGTGCCGCCGTGTCGGTGACGTACGCGGTCTTGAGGTACGCGGCCAGCCCCGCCGCCGCGCGGATCACCACCGCGCGGTTCATCCGGTTGGGTCCCGCCCCCAACTCGCCGCGCAGCCCCGCGGTACCGAACTGGAGCAGCCCGGCGAAACGATCCGCGAGGCCCTCCCGGTCGTCCGCTTCGAGCAACGCTTCGAGTTCGGCCCGGGTGTCCGGGTCCGGGTCCTCGGCCAACCAGGCACGCGCGATCTCGATGACGTCGCTCAACACGGACTCCTCGGTACGGAAGGGATCGGAGGCGGGACGGCCTGCGGACGCTCAGATGCGCGGCAGGACCTGGGTCAGCAGTCGGCCCATGCGCTCGGCGGACGCGCGTCCGGCGGCCAGGACCTCTTCGTGGTTGAGCGGCTCGCCGGTCATGCCCGCGGCGAGGTTGGTGACCAGCGAGATGCCCAGGATCTCGGCGCCGGCCTCGCGCGCGGCGATGGCCTCGATGGTCGTGGACATGCCGACGAGGTGCCCGCCGATCGCGCGGACCATGCCGATCTCGGCCGGGGTCTCGTAGTGCGGGCCGGGGAATTGCACGTATACGCCCTCTTCGAGGTCGGGCTCGACCTCGCGGCACAACGCGCGTAGCCGCGGCGAATAAAGGTCGGTCAGGTCGACGAAGTTGGCCCCGACGATGGGCGACGCGGCGGTGAGGTTGATGTGGTCGCTGATCAGCACCGGCTGTCCGGGCACGAAGGACGGCCGCAGGCCGCCGCAACCGTTGGTCAGCACGACGGCCTTGCAGCCGGCCGCGACCGCGGTGCGCACGCCGTGTGCGACGGACGCGACGCCGTGCCCCTCGTAGAGGTGGGTGCGGCCGAGGAAGACCAGCGCCCGGCGGTCGCCGATGACCAGCGAGCGGACCGTGCCCGCGTGGCCCTCGACGGCGGGCGGCGGGAAGCCGGGCAGCTCGGTGACCGGGAACTCGTGCTCCGGGTCGCCCAGCATGTCGGCGGCGGGCACCCAGCCAGAGCCCATGACGAGCGCGATGTCGTGCGTGGCGGCACCGGTGAGCCGCTGAAGGCTTTCGGCGGCCTCGGCGGCGGCCGTGTACGGGTCGTGGCTATCCAATACGTTCACATCGATGAGCGTAAATGCTGCACCTGGGAACAGCGCGGGCGGGGTCTATGCGCGTAGAAGACTGTGATACGACCGCAATGACAGCGGGGGACGAATGGCAAGGATAAGTGGCTGTATGTCCGTTTGGTCGACGCGACGCACCCGACCGCGGATGCGGACGCGTCGACGGTCACCCGACCCCGATCCCGACCCCGGCCGACAGCGGGAGCCGGGTGGCGGAGCGGAGCGCCGGGTCGGGGCCCGGCGCGCCGAATGGGCGGGCGATTCGGGTCCCCGGCGACGGCGGGGCCGGCCGGATGGGCCGGCCCTACGGCCTATGAACAGGGGCGGTTGCGGAGTTCCTTGACGTAGTCGTCGGGGGCGCCGGCGGACTCGGCCGACTCGGCGACCATGCCGAGGTAGCGCGCCGAGGGCAGGCCGCCCTCGTAGTCGTTGAGCACGTACAGCCAGGCCAACTGCTCGCCGAACAGGGACTCCACCCGGACCCGGACCTTGCGGTACAGGCCGAGCGGCATGCCCTCCCAGCGGTCGAGGTCGGGCTCGTCCATCTCGGCCAGGTCGTACAGCGCGACGAATACCTGGGACAACTCGTCCTCGACGACCGTGGCCAGCGATCCGTCCCAACCCAACTGCTCGCCGCCGAAGGTCAGCCGCCAGCCGGGCAGCCAACCGGTGTGGCGCAGAGGGGAGTGTGGGGCACGCCGAGCCATCTGCCGCGCGTCGAGGTTGCTTGCGTACGCGGCGTAGAGGGGCATGGCCGCAGCCTACGCGACGCGCGGGCATGGGAGAGAATGACACCCGTGACTCGGATTGTGATCGTAGGCGGAGGACCCGGCGGGTACGAGGCGGCTTTGGTCGCGGCACAGCTCGGAGCCGAGGTGACGGTGGTAGAGCGCGAAGGTGTGGGTGGTGCGGCTGTACTGACGGACTGTGTCCCGTCCAAGACCCTGATCGCCACGGCCGAGGTCATGACGAACTTCGCCGACTCGCACCACGAGCTCGGCATCTACGTCGACGACGGCACGCCCGGCACGCTGGATCGCCCGATCGTGGGCGTGGACCTGGGCGTGGTCAACCGGCGTGTGCTGCAACTGGCCAAGGCCCAGTCCAACGACATCGCGCAGAGCGTCACGCGCGCCGGCGTTCGGGTGCTGCGCGGTACCGCCCGCCTCGACGGGCCGCGCCGTGTGGTGGCCGACCTGGCCGACGGCACCGAGCGCACGCTGGATGCGGACGCGATCCTGATCTCCACCGGGGCCCACCCCCGGGAGATCCCGGGCGCGGAGCCGGACGGCGAGCGGATCCTGAACTGGAAGCAGATGTACGGCCTGTCCGAGCTGCCGCGCGAGCTGATCGTGGTCGGCTCCGGCGTCACCGGCGCCGAGTTCGCCGGTGCGTACCAGGCGCTCGGCTCGAAGGTGACGCTGGTCTCCAGCCGTGACCGGGTGCTGCCGGGCGAGGACCCGGATGCGGCCGAGGTGCTCGAAGGAGTCTTCCGTCGGCGTGGCATGCGGGTGATGTCGCGCTCGCGGGCGGAGAGCGTGAAGCGGGACGGGGACAGCGTCATCGTCACGCTGACCGACGGTCAGATCATCGAGGGCAGCCACTGCCTGGTCGCCGTCGGCGCGATCCCGAACACCGCGGGCATCGGTCTGGAGGAGGCGGGCGTCTTCCTCAAGGACACCGGACACGTGCGGGTGGACCGGGTCTCGCGCACCACCGCGAACGGGGTGTACTCGGCGGGCGACTGCACCGGCGTGTTCGCGCTCGCGTCGGTCGCGGCGATGCAGGGCCGGATCGCGATGTACCACATGCTCGGCGACGCGGTGGCCCCGCTGAACCTCAAGGCCGTGTCCTCGAACGTGTTCACCGATCCCGAGATCGCCACGGTGGGATATACCCAGGCGGCGATCGACGCGGGCGAGATCGACGCTCGCGGTGTGAAGTTGCCGCTGTCGCGCAACCCGCGCGCGAAGATGCAGGGCATTCACGACGGGTTCGTGAAGCTGTTCTGCCGTCCGGGTACCGGGATCGTGGTCGGCGGTGTGATCGTGGCCCCGCGCGCGAGCGAGTTGATCCACACCGTCGCACTCGCGGTGGACCTGCACTTGACGGTCGACCAGATCGCCAGCGGATTCACCGTCTACCCCTCGCTTTCCGGCTCGATCGCGGAAGCCGCCCGGCAATTGCACCGGCGCGAGCGTTCCTGACCGGCCGGCCCCGGACGAATCGGCCGGGTCGCTCCCGGAGGCGGGCGATCCCGGCGAGACGATCCCGGCGAGACGATCGCGTCGCGATCGATGGCGCCGTGCCGATGTGCCACGTGCCGCTGTCCGATGTCGCCGTGACGAGCACGTCGAGCGGTTGGGGCCGTGACGATCGCGCCCGGTCGGCCCCGTCGCGCGGTCCCGCCCCGGGGTGCCCCCGCCTGCGAGAGCAATGCGGCCGCACGATCAATACGGTTTCAAGATCATTCCGCCGGGGGTGGTGGCCTCCGGCGTGCGAGGGGCGCGCGGAATTCGGATTCCGCGCTCCCGGGGACTCCACTTACGGGTGGCTTTTCTCGAACATCCGCTGTGCTCCCGGGCCGCCGCGCATACTCGAATCGGACCGGGTGTGATCGCCGCCTCGCGGTGTGTTCCGCATCCGTCGAGCCCGGCTGACGCGGAATCAAAATCGGTGCACAGCAGCGGTATCCGGCTCCGGGTGAGCAGCGTTATGGTTGGCCCTTCCGAACGCTGCGGCTTCGCTGCGCCCGGAAACCGAAGCGGTCTTATCACTTTGATGAACAAGTTCGGGTAAGAGTCGCAAGCGGCTGATAAGAGCCGGTCGTTCGCGTTACCTTCGTCACGTGTTCGCAGCAGAGCGTCGTCAACTGATTCTTGAAATGGTGCGGGCCAACGGAGCGGTGTCCCTGAGGGAACTCGCCCGGGTGGTCCAGACGTCCGAGGTGACGGTTCGGCGGGACGTGCGGGCCCTGGAAGCCGAAGGGCTGCTCGACCGTCGGCACGGTGGAGCGGTGCTGCCCGGTGGGCTGTCCCGTGAGCCGAGCTATTCGCAGAAGACTCACCTCGCGGCGGCGGAGAAGGCGGCCATGGCCGACCTCGCGGTCTCCCTCGTCGACGAGGGGGATGCGATCGTCGTGGGCGCCGGCACCACCACGCAGGAGCTGGCCCGCAGACTGGCCCGGATCCCGGGCCTGACCGTGGTCACCAACTCCCTCCTCGTCGCGCAGGTCCTCGCCCACGCCAATCGGGTCGAGGTCGTGATGACCGGCGGCACGCTGCGCGGGTCGTCCTACGCGTTGGTCGGCAGCGGAGCCGAGCAGGCCCTGGCGGGTCTGCGCGTGCGCCGCGCGTTCGTGTCCGGCAACGGGCTGACCGCCGAGCGTGGCCTGTCCACCCCCAACATGCTGTCCGCGAGTGTGGACCGCGCCCTGATCCAGGCCGCCCACGAGGTCGTCGTCATGGTCGACCACACCAAGATCGGTGTGGACACCATGTTCCAGACGGTGGCCCCCGAGCGCATCACCCACCTCGTCACCGACGAGGACGCTCCCGGCCCGGAGAGCGAGGCCCTGGCCGAACTGGGCGCACAGGTGCACATCGCCCCCCTCCCGCAGCGGGCCGTTCCCGGCGCCCGCGCGGAATTCAACGGGGAGCGGATGCGGGACATGCGCGTCCCGGGGGTGATGCCCGACCAGTGATCACGTACGACCGATCAGGGATCACCCGCCGCCTGCCCGGCGCCCCCCGGGCAACGCGCTTCGCACGTGTTCGACCAGGTCGCCGCCGAAGGCCCCGAACCCCGTCGCCGACCACACGCTTCGATCCGCCGAGACCTCGTAGTAGGCCAGGTACGCGCCGTCCGCCACCCGCTGGGTGAGTACGTCCGCCATGGTGCGCTCGCTCGCGGCGAGCAGGCACGCGTGGCACGCGGGTACGGACAGTCGGGTCCGGCCGCGGATCGCCCACTGCAGCCGACCGACCGCGGCCCCGTGCAGCGGGTTGAGCAGGCAGACCGACACGCGGAACGGGTCGTCGTCCGCGTCCTCCTCCTCGCGCGCGTCATCCGACAGCGCTCGCTCGGCTCGATGCGCGGCCACCTCCAACGCCCGGACACCGTGTCGGACCAGCACCAGCACCCCCGCGAGATCGGGGAGATCGTCGGCATCGCGCCACACCCACGCCGCGGCCTCACACGCATCCAGAGCCCGAAGTTGCGCCGCGAGCGCGGGCGGACGCGGCGCCGGTACGAGTGCCTGGGTCCGCGCCGCGAGATCCGCGAGCCGGGCACCGGCCTCGGCGCGCAACGCCGTGACCGACTCGGCCCGAGCCCGTTCGTACAACGCGGTCGCAATCGTGGACATCGCCGCTCCGCCGCGCTCGGCGGGTAAGGCCGCCTCGGCGGACGAGGTCGCACGTCGACGATTGGACCACCGCATACCCGTGGCGGCCCCGGTGCCGCCGGCCGCGAGTGCCGTGGCGATCGTGATCCAGGCTTCCACGCCGCCCCCCTTCGGCCCGGTCCGCGCTACGCGAACGCCCCCGCGCGAGAATCCTCGGCGGGGGCGGTCGTTGTTTCCTCGCGCTCGGCGATCGATCCCGGTCAGGGCCCGATCGGGGTCACTCCTCTATCCCGATCAGTCCCCGATCCCGACCTCGATCAGTCCTTGATCTCGCAGAGCACCGCGCCGGACGTGACCGTCGCGCCGACCTCGGCGACCAGGCCCTTGACGGTACCGGACCGGTGGGCGTTGAGCGGCTGTTCCATCTTCATCGCTTCGAGGACCACGATCAGCTCGCCCTCGGCCACCTGCTGGCCCTCCTCGACCGCGACCTTGACGATGGTGCCCTGCATCGGGCTGGCCAGCGAGTCGCCGCTCGCCGCGGCGCCGGCCTTCTTGGCACCGCCGCGCTTGGGCGCCTTCTTCCCCGCGGCCGGGGCCGCACCGGATGCGCCGAGGCCCGCCGGAAGGGTGACCTCGAAGCGCCGCCCGTTGACCTCGACCACGACGGTCTCGCGCTCGCCGGCCTCCTCGGCCGCGTCCGCGCCGCCGCCGAACGGGGCGATCGTGTTCTCGAACTCGGTCTCGATCCACCGGGTGTGCACCGTGAACGGCTCGGTCGAGTCGTCGAGCTCGGGCGCGAACGCCGGGTCCACCACCACCACGCGGTGGAAGGTGAGCGCGGTCGCCATGCCGTCCACGACGAACTCGTCCAGCGCGCGCTTGGCCCGCTGGAGCGCCTGCTTGCGGTCGCGACCGGTGACGATCAGCTTCGCGAGCAGCGAGTCCCACGCCGGACCGATCACCGAGCCCTGCTCGACACCCGAGTCCAGGCGTACGCCCGGGCCGGACGGCGGCAGCCACTGGGTGACCTCGCCGGGAGCGGGCAGAAAGCCGCGCCCCGGGTCCTCGCCGTTGATCCGGAACTCGAACGCGTGGCCGCGCAGCGGCGGGTCGTCGTAGCCGAGTTCCTCGCCGTCGGCGATCCGGAACATCTCGCGCACCAGGTCTATGCCGGTGACCTCTTCGGTGACCGGGTGCTCGACCTGGAGACGGGTGTTGACCTCGAGGAAGGAGATGGTGCCGTCCTGGCCCACCAGGAACTCGCAGGTCCCGGCGCCGACGTAGCCGGCCTCCTTGAGGATGGCCTTCGACGCGCGGTACAGCTCGGCGTTCTGCTCCTCGCTCAGGAACGGCGCGGGCGCCTCCTCGACGAGCTTCTGGTGCCGGCGCTGGAGCGAACAGTCACGGGTGGACACGACCACCACGTTGCCGTGGGTGTCGGCCAGGCACTGGGTCTCGACGTGCCGCGGCTTGTCCAGGTAACGCTCGACGAAGCACTCGCCGCGGCCGAACGCGGCCACCGCCTCGCGCACCGCCGAGTCGTACAGCTCGGGCACCTCTTCGAGGGTGCGGGCCACCTTGAGGCCGCGCCCGCCACCGCCGAAGGCGGCCTTGATGGCGATCGGCAGGCCGTTGGCCGTCGCGAACTCCACCACTTCCTCGGCACCCGAGACCGGGTCCGGGGTGCCGGCGACCAGGGGCGCGCCGGCCCGCTGGGCGATGTGCCGGGCGGCCACCTTGTCACCGAGATCACGGATCGCCTGCGGCGGCGGTCCGATCCAGGTCAGGCCCGCGTCCAGCACGGCCTGGGCGAATTCCGCGTTCTCCGACAGGAATCCGTATCCGGGGTGGATGGCGTCCGCGCCGGAGTCCCGGGCGGCCTGCAAAACCTTGGCCACGTCCAGGTAGCTCTCGGCCGGAGTGTTTCCGCCGAGCGCGTGGGCCTCGTCGGCCACCCGCACGTGCAGAGCATCCCGGTCCGGCTCGGCGTAGACGGCCACACTGGCGATGCCGGCATCCCGGCATGCTCGGGCGACGCGGACCGCGATTTCCCCACGGTTGGCGATGAGTACCTTGCGCACGATCTGGCTCCCTCCTCAACTGCGGAGAGTCTAGGGATTCGAAGGCGGGCACAATTCGCCGCCCCACCTCGTCATGGGTACGGCAACCCGCCATGTTCATGGCCTGCGGTGGAGCTGCCGGCCACGTTGCCGGTGGGGTCAACGTACTCCGAACGCGATGGGGACCGATGCTCGGGTACAGCTGAAACGTGTTCCAGTTTTTTGTCGGGTTCCGTCAACCGCCGAGACAGTCGCCTGCGGCGGAGCGTCCGAGCAGCCCGGTTTCCGGCACGTTCGCGCCCGCCATCTTCCCGCAGTGCTTGCAGGCCTTGGCCCACGGCTTGCCGGTCGGCCCGGCCGGTCCGTACTGATACACCCACTCGTGCTCGTCGTGACCCTCGGCACACATGTCCCACGCATTACCCGGTTCCCGCACGTCGCGCACCATCGACCCTTTCCTCGCCCTACCCCGTGCGCAGGCTACGAGCCCCCGGTCCCGGGAGTGGGCGAAACGCCCAAACCGCCTGAGACGCGGCCGAACGCGGGTCGCCTGGCGGCGGGCCGGGGGTGGGGGAGTGCCGGTTGCCCGGGGGTGGGTTGGCGGTGGAGTGGGGCGTGGGTTGCGCGAGTGTCGGCCGGGTGTGGGTCGCTCGGCGGCGGAGTCCGGGGTGTGCAAGGCGAGCCCATGCGGGGGAGCCGGGGCATGTGGGCTGCCTGGGGCCGGGGGTTACCGGAGCGCGGTGGCGGCCTGTGCCCCGGGGGCTGTTCAGTCTTCCGAGCGGGTGTTTTCGCTGTCCCTGCCGTGGCGGTGTTGCCGGGTGGACCAGACGCCGGCGTCCTGGCTGTAGCGGATCAGGAATTGGGCGAATCGGGTGCGGTCGTCCGGATCCCATGCCGCGGTGATCTGTTCGAACGTCTCGCGTTGTTCGGAGGCGAAGCGATGACGCTCGGCCTCGCCGGCGTCCGTGAGTTCCAGAACCGTGCGCCGTCCGTCGGCTTGGGAGGCGACCCGCCGCATCAGCCCGTCGGCGATGCAGGCGGCGGTGGTGCGACTGGCGACGGGCTGAGTGACGCCCATCTCGACGGCGACTCCGCCGACCGTCATTTCCCCGGGCGCGTCCGCGACCACGTTCAGGACGAGGTTGCGGGTGAGATCGCCGCGTCCGCCGGAGGTGCGCCGCCGCAGCCGTGACAGTGCGGGTCCGACCTGGTCGAGCAGGGCTTTCTCGAATGCCGACTCTGACGGGGAGCTGCTCATGTGGCCATTCTAAGAGTTCCGGTCGTCATGCATGCGCATCTCGTCAAACATGTGCATAGCTTTAGGTATACATTCAGGGGCATACTCCAGGATTGAGGCAAGCCATGTCCGTGACTGCAATCACCGGCGCCCGGGTCTTCGACGGCGAGAAGACGCTGGGTGCCCTCACCGTGCTTATCGAGGACGGGCGGATCGCCCGCATCGGCGGCGACGTTCCCGAGGGGGCTGAGATCGTCGACGGCAGCGGGGCAACACTGCTGCCGGGCCTGATTGATGCCCACGTCCACACCGGCCCCGGCACGTTGGCTCTGGCGCTGCGGTTCGGAGTGACCACCGAGCTGGAGATGCAGGGCACCAGCACCCGCGACAACCGTGCGCACATCAGCGGCGACGACACCGTCGCCGACGTACGCTCCTCCGGTTTCGGCATCACCCCGCCGGGCGGCCACCCCAGCGAGCTGTTCCCCGAAGGCTTCCGCCCCGGCCCGCCCGCAGGCGCCGAGCCCGTCGGAGAGCCCCCGCTCATGCCGTTCTCCACCACGCCCGAGGAAGCTGTCGGGTTCATCCCGCAGCTGATCGAACGCGGCTCGGACTACATCAAGTTCATGGTCGACGACGGCAGCATCGAAGGGCATCCCGGCCTGCCGATGCTCGACCAGGCCACCTTGAACGCCGGAGTGGCCGAGGCCAAGCGGCGCGGCATGCTCACCGTCGCCCACACCCTGACCGTGGACGCCACCCGCATGGCCATCGAGGCCGGCATCGACGGCCTCGTCCACCTGTTCATGGACCGGCCCCATACGGACGAAATCATCGGCATGATCACGGACGCCGGGGTCTTCGTCGTGCCCTGTGTGGTGCTGAACGCCTCCATGATGGGCATTACCGGCAGCGAACTCGCCGACGACCCGCGCGTCGCCTCACGCCTCGACGCCGACTGGGACAAGGCACTGCGCTCCAGCTTCGGCCACTACCCGCAGGGCAGGATCGAAGACGTCCTGGCCACCGTCAAGGCTCTCGGTGACGCCGGTGTGGACCTGCTGGCCGGCACCGACGTCTCGCTTCCTCTGCCGTTCCTGGGCGGACTCGCCCACGGAGCCAGCGTTCACCACGAACTGCGGTACCTGGTCCGCGCCGGCCTCACCCCCACCCAGGCTCTGCGCGCAGCCACCGCCACCACCGCCCGCCGCTTCGGCCTGGATGATCGCGGACGCATCGCCGAGGGCCTGCGCGCCGACCTCCTCCTCGTCGACGGCGACCCCACCACCACCATCTCCGACACCCTCAACACCCGCGCCATCTGGCGCCGCGGCACCCGCCTGGCGGCCTGACCGGCACCCTCGACAAAACCCCGTGGCCGTCGACCATCACGTCGGCGGCCACTGTCACCCGCTCGTGCTCCCCCTTCCCGTCGGTTGAGAACCCGATCAGCCGGGTGCGGGTTGCCTTGCCCGCGGGCCCGGGTGGGTTGTCGTCGTCTGCGGCAGGCCCGGCGTGGAGTGGGTGCGGGGCGCCCGGCGGTGGGTCGGCGGTGGGCGGGAGGGCCGGGTGTGTGGGTTGCTCGGGTGGGTCGGCTGCGGCGCGTGGGGGCGTTGGTCGGCTACCCGAGGGGGCGGTAATCGGCTCGTGGTGTTTCCCCTGGACGGGGCGGGCTGCCACGATGTGAACGTCTACGGCATCCCATGCCTGGGCAGGAGGTACTGGTGGCAGAGGTGTTCTTGCGCCGGCTGACCCGTTGGCAGGCCGACCAACAGCGGGAATCCGTCGCGGATACGTACGTCAAGACCTACGGCGAAGACCCGCCGGGCCGCCCCGATTTCCTGCGGCGCTATGCCGAGGACATCCAACAGCCCGGGTTCGAGATGGTGGTCGCGAACGGGGCCGGCGAAGCGGCGGGCTGCACGTACGGCTTCCCGCCCCGGCGGGCGAGTGGCTGGTGGACCGGCTTCCACGGCGAGTTGCCCGAGGACGTGGCCGAACTGGCCGCGGCCGGCAAGGTGTTCGTGGTCGTGGATCTGATGGTCGTACCCCAGCACCGGCGCCAGGGGTTGGCCACCCGGATGCGGGAGAGGCTGCTCGCGGGCACCGACGCCACGTTCGCCGCGGTGCGGGTGCCCCGGGACAACCATGCCGCGCTCGCGGCGTTCCGATCCTGGGACTGGGCCCGCCTCGGCGAGTGGCGACCCGACCCGGCCACCGAGCCCGCCGAGGTGTGGGGCCACCGGCTCCGGACCTGAGCCCGACTTCGCCCCCGAGCCGAGCCCACCGACGCCGGCCCGACCGAGCCGGCTCCGAATCGAACCCGGGCCCGAATCGGGTCGTTGGGGGCTCGGCTACGTCGTCCGTCCGACGCCGTGTAGTTCGCGCCTTGGGTCCGGGGGCGGGTTCGGTTCGGTGTCGGGCTCGGTCGGGTGGTCGGCTGCGCCGGAGGCGCCGGTTCGGCTGGGTCAGTCGCCGTGCAGGTCGTGCAGGATTCGGCTGGTGCGCTTGTCTGCGGGGTAGAACGACTCGATCGAGATTTCCGCCACGGTGATGTCGACCGCGGTGCCGAACGTGGCCACCGTGCTCACGAAGGAGAGCACCTCGCCGCCGAACCGGATGCCCAGCGGGATGGCCGGCGCGCCGGGGCCGGCCGCGTTCGGCGGTTCGCCGCCCGGGTAGCCGCTCACCTCGTCGTAGAGCTCCTGGACCAGCGGGTCCGCGGTGATCGCGGCCTGCCGACGCAGCCGGTGCAGCAGGTGTGCGCGCCACTGCGGGAGGTTGACGATCCGCGGCGCCATGCCCTCGGGGTGCAGGCTCACCCGGTAGGCGTTCAGCGGATCGGTGAGCAGTTCGGGTGCCACGCCTTCGGTGAACAGCGCGATGCTCGGCGTCGCGTCGACGATGTTCCAGGCCCGGTCCACGATCACCGCCGGGTACGGACCGTGCCCCACCAGGATCTGCCGCATCGCGGACATCACCGCGTCCAGTTCCGGCGCGTCCAGGCGGCTTTCGTTGTAGGCCGGGGCATGACCCGCGGCCAGGAGCATCCGGTTGCGTTCGCGCAGGGGGACCTCCAGGTATTCGGCCAGCCGCAGCACCATGTCCCGACTGGGCACCGCGCGGCCGGTCTCGATGAAGCTCAGGTGCCGGGTGGACACCTCGACCTCCACGGAGAGCTCCAGCTGGCTCAGCCGGCGGTGTTGCCGCCAGTGCCGGATCAACTCGCCGCTCGATCGCCGGCCGGCGGTGTGGCCGGCGGGCCGCTCGGTGACGACACTCCTGGATCCCGAACTCATGGCACCTGACCGTACGCGGTGCCCCACCAACTCGGCACGGTGCGTCCGCAACGGCCCGCCGGTTCCTCGGTGAACGGTCATCGCGCGGACTTGTTCGCCTTGCGCAGGGCGAAGATCTGTACATCGGCGAAGCCGAGCACCGCGATTGCCTGGAGCACGATGAGCGTGGTGCCCAGGCCGGTGGGGTCCAACCAGCCCGTGAGGGCGGTCAGCACGCTGTCCGCGAACCACAGCAGGTTGAGTCCGATCACCACGCGCACGGCGGTGCGATGCGGTGCGGACCGCGCGGCCACCCGCCAGACCCCGAGCGCGTACAGCATCAGGAACGCGCCGAGGCCGGCCAGGAACGCGGTGGGCAGGCCGAGGGCGCCGTCGAAGGCGGCACAACCGGCCAGCGCGAGCAGGCCCACCGCGCCGGTGGCGATCGCGTCGAGCCGCAGGGCGATGCGCAGCAGGCCGGTGTCGCCGCGGACGGCGCCGTCGCCGGATCCACCGGCCGCCGCGAACGTGGAGTGCAAAGACTGGGCGCTCATGGGGTCCTCCAGGGTCGATTGCCGACAGCGACGACTGTGCTCGACACCCGGTGCGGTGGTCGATTCCCTCCGAGGTAATGGCCGTGCGATCCGGAGGTATCGCCCGCGCGGTCCCGAGGGAACGCGGGGCCTCTCGGGGAGGGCGTGCCCGGATCCGTCGAGCCGTGCCCGAGGGCCGGACGGTCCGGCGCCGTCCGAGCGGCGATCGCGGGGCGGGTGTGGGGAACGAGCAGCGGCCCGAGGGAGGGTCGAGGGACTTCCGGCAGATCCGAATCGGCCGGCCCCGCGTCTTCCGCTTCGGGAGCGGACGACCACCGTTCTTCCCTAAGCTGCCTGTAAAACGACCCGGGGGAGACGGCCATGGCCGGCGGAGTGGTACGCAAGGCCTACGAGGCCGGCGCCGGATTCGCGGAGGGCCGCGCGCGGCGCCCCGAACCGGTGGGCCGGCTGTCCCTGGAATGGGTGCCCGGTGCGCTGCTGGTCGTGCTCGGCACGGCCGCCGCGCTGGTGCTGCTCCGGGCCGGCATCGATCCCGCCGCACCGGCTCCGGCCGCCGCGGACCCGGCCGCCTACGGTTCGGTCCCGCCGCCGGCGAGCCCCGGTGCCGGCGACTGGTCGGTGTGGGATCTGATCGCGGTGCTGCTGCCGTGGGCGGTGCCGCTGATGATCGGCGGCGTCGGGCTCACCGACAGCGTCTTCACCCACCGCCGCGGCGCGGTCGGCGGCGTGCTGGTGATCGGTCTGGCCGGTGCCGCGCTGACCACCGCACTCGACCCGATCGCCACGCACTACGACGGCTCGGGCGACGCGCGCTGGCTCGGCTTCGTCTACCTGCTGCGGTTCGGTTTCGCGGTCCAGGTGCTGGTCGGCGTGGTGTTGTGGATCCATCTCGCGGTGCCCCGCCACCAGGCGCCGCTGAACGCAGCGTTCGCGGCGACGCTGGCGGCGGCCGTACCGCTGCTGTTCGTGCTCGGCGGGCGGGACGTGCTCGACCCGATGTGGGAGTCCGGCGCCGGACTCCAGACCTGGCTGCCGCTCGCCGCGTTCGGCTACCTGTTGATCCTGCTGCCCACCGGTCGGGTCCTGGTGCCGCCGGGCCGGGGCTGGCAGGAGTCGGAAGTGGGCGCCTTCGGCGGGGTGTTCCTGCTCGGGCTGGCCGGCGTCGGGGTGTCCGCGGCGACCATCGTGATGGGCGACGACAAGCCCAAGCTGCTCGGCCTGTGGCCGATCGTCGCGTTGGCGGGCTGCCTGGTCGCCGCGGTGCTGACCTACCGGGTGGACGGGGTGCGCTCGGTCGCGGGCGCGCTGCTGGCGATGGCGGTCGGGCTGGCCGCGTTCCCGGCCGCGCTGTTCGCCTGGGACCGCACCGAGGGCAACCCGGGGCTGGGCCTGGACGGGCCGGCCGAATACGTGCCGTGGCTGCTCGGGCTCGCCGTCGCGGGCATCCTGGGTGCGGTCGCGGCCCGGATGCTCGGGGCGTACGCGATCGGCCTGGCCGCGCTCGCGCTGGTCCTGGCCGAGCTCATCGGCCCGGCGGCCGGCTCCGGCCATCAGCTCGCGGTGCGCTGCGCGGGCGCGGCGGCGATCGGCGTGGTGGTCGGCGGGCTGCGTCCGGAGGCCGCGATCGCGGCGTTCGGACTGGGTGCGGCATGCGGACCGGTGTGGCCGGACCTCCAGGCCGCGTCGGCGGACTACGACTGGGTGGAGTGGCTGACCAAAAAGCCCGGCGGGGTACCGCTGCCGCTGCTCGTGCTCGCCGCGATCGCCCTGCCGCTCGCGCTGCTGGCCGCACTGCGCGGCAGCCCCACGCCGCCGCCACGTGGTCCCGGGCGCGGTCCCGACCCGGTCGGCGCACCGGTCCCCGGCGGCGGCCCGTGGGCTCCGAACGCCTACGCCGAACCCGCCCCGCAGCCCTACGTGCCGCAGCAGCAGCCGAACGTCGGCTCGCACCGGCCGCAACCGCCGGCCGGGCTGCCCAACCTCGGCCCCGGCCCGGTCCGCCGCGACCTGAACCGACCGGACGGGCCCGCCTCCTGACGGTGCGTCAGCGCCGGGAGCGGGCCTGCCGGGTCAGGTCCACAGGTCGACGATCCGCACGCCCACGCCGTCCAGGAGCCGGCGCAGCAGCGGCAGCGACAGGCCGATCACGTTGCCCGCGTCGCCGTCGATGCCGTCCACGAACGGCGACGCGTAGCCGTCCAGGGTGAACGCGCCCGCCACGTGCAGCGGTTCACCGGTGGCGATGTACGCGGCGACCTCGTCGTCGGACGGCGACCCGAACCGCACCGTGGTGGCCGCCACGTCGGACACCCGCAGCCCGCTGCGGCGGTCGATCACGCAGTGCCCGGTCAGCAGCACCCCGGCGCGCCCGCGCATCGACTGCCAGCGCTGCCATGCCTCGGCGGCGTCGGCCGGCTTGCCCAGCGCGCGGCCGTCCAGTTCCAGGACCGAGTCGCAGCCCACGACCAGTTCGTCGGCCGTGAGCCCGGCGGCCACCGCGTCGGCCTTGGCCTCGGCCAGGAGCAGGGCGAGTTCGCGCGGCGTGGCGGCGGTGAGCGCGTCCTCGTCGACGCCGCTGACCACGACCTCGGGGTCCAGCCCGGCGTCGCGCAGCAGCTTCAGGCGCGCGGGAGAGGCCGAGGCGAGCACGAGGGTACGGGAGGGGGAACGGTCGGTCATGCCGCCAACGTACCGGGCGTCGGCCCGGGCCCTGACGGCCAGGTCACGGGCCGAGTACACGTCACAGGCCGAGTACAAGCAGGCCGAGGATCACCACCACGGGCAGGATCCACAAGGCGCGCCGCAGCTGGGCCACGGCGCGCCGGGTTTCCTCGGAGAACTCGTCACGGTCACGCATGCGTCCATCGTGCGGGGCGCACGACGGTGCGATCTTGAGTACGAGTACTCAAGTCGGGTCGTGCGATATGCCGACAACCGATCTGCCGACGGTCGGCGAAGCCGACCTTCCGTCGGCATGCCGGCACCCATCGGGCATGCCGCCACCCGCCGGGCGAGCCGGCCCCTCCGTCGGGGAGCCGGCTCCCGGCCGAGCAGGCCCGCCCTCGGTCGGAGCGGCCGACTCTCAGGACGGCCAGGCGCTCGCGCGCCAGGCACCGGGCCCGGGCCGCAACTGCCGGCGCACCAGCCGGGCCGGCGCATTCCACTGCGAGGGCGCCGCCGGCTCCGGCGCCACGGTGCCGCCGCTCGCCTTGGCCGCCACGACCGTGACGATCACGGCCAATTCCTCCGGGGTGGGTTCACCCCGCACCACCTTGATCATGGGGACCTCCAGGCCCTGACCGAGCCGGCCCGCGACGCACGCGCCGGGGACCGACTCGGTGTGGTCCGACTTACCGCGGGATGTCGCCGTCCTACAGCGGGATGTTGCCGTGCTTCTTCGGCGGCAGCGTCTCGCGCTTGCCGCGCAGCGCCCGCAGCGCCTTGACCACGTGCGCCCGGGTCGAGGACGGCCGGATGACCGCGTCCACGTAGCCGCGCTCGGCGGCCACGTACGGGTTGCACAGCGTGTCCTCGTACTCCTGGATCAGCCGCGCGCGGGTCGCCTCGGGATCGTCGGCGGCGGCGATCGTGCGCCGGTGCAGGATGTTGGCCGCGCCCTGCGCGCCCATCACCGCGATCTGCGCGGTCGGCCAGGCCAGGTTGACGTCCGCGCCCAGGTGCTTGGAGCCCATCACGTCGTACGCGCCGCCGTACGCCTTGCGGGTGATGATGGTGACCAGCGGCACGGTGGCCTCGGCGTACGCGTAGATCAGCTTCGCGCCGCGGCGGATGATGCCGTTCCACTCCTGGTCGGTGCCGGGCAGGAAGCCGGGTACGTCCACGAAGGTCAACACCGGGATGTTGAACGCGTCGCAGGTGCGCACGAAGCGTGCGGCCTTCTCGGACGCGTCGATGTCCAGCGTGCCGGCGAACTGCATCGGCTGGTTCGCCACGATGCCCACGGACCGACCCTCGACCCGGCCGAAGCCGACCACGATGTTCGGCGCGAACAGCGGCTGGACCTCCAGGAAGTCCGCGTCGTCCAGGACGTGCTCGATCACCGTGTGGATGTCGTACGGCTGGTTCGCCGAGTCCGGGATGAGCGTGTCCAGGTCACGGTCGAAGTCCGTGGTCTCCAGGTCGGCGGCCTCGTCGAAGGACGGGGCCTCCTCCAGGTTGTTGCTCGGCAGGTAGGACAGCAGGCCCTTGACGTAGTCCAGCGCGTCCTTCTCGTCCGCGCCCATGTAGTGCGCGTTGCCGGACTTGCTGTTGTGCGTGCGGGCGCCGCCGAGGTCCTCCATCGTGACGTCCTCGCCGGTGACCGTCTTGATCACGTCGGGACCGGTGATGAACATCTGCGAGGTCTGGTCGACCATCACGACGAAGTCGGTGAGCGCGGGCGAGTAGACGTGGCCGCCGGCCGCGGCGCCCATGATCAGCGAGATCTGCGGGATCACGCCGGAGGCGATCACGTTGCGGCGGAAGATCTCGCCGTACAGGCCGAGCGAGACGACACCCTCCTGGATGCGCGCGCCGCCGCCCTCGTTGATGCCCACCAGCGGGACGCCGGTCTTGATCGCGAGGTCCTGGATCTTGACGATCTTCTCGCCGTACACCTCGCCCAGGCTGCCCCCGAACACGGTGACGTCCTGCGAGAACACGCACACGTGGCGACCGTCGACCGTGCCGGAACCGGTCACCACACCGTCCCCGTAGGGGCGGTTGCTCTCCAGGCCGAAGTTGGTGGAGCGGTGCCGGGCGAACTCGTCGAGTTCGACGAACGAGCCCTCGTCGAGCAGATACTCGATCCGCTCGCGCGCGGTCATCTTGCCCTTGGCGTGCTGCTTCTCGACCGCTCGGGCGCTTCCCGCGTGTACCGCCTCGTCGATACGACGCTCGAGGTCGGCCAGCTTCCCGGCGGTGGTGTGGATGTCGGGCTCGCCCTGTACTGGGTCCATCGTGCTGGCTCCTGTCACGTCGAACGGCGGCGATCGGTAGCGTATCCGCGCCACGCCGGCGACCATCACCGCCCTGCCTCGCAGTGCCTTCTAGGGTGATCGGATGGACTCTCCTTTCACGGATCTGGACCGCCCCCCGCTGCGTGAGGCGGCACTGCGCCGGGCCCTGCTGGTACCCGGCGGGCTGTGGCGCGAGGTCGACGTCGTGCCCGAGACCGGATCGACCAACGCCGACCTCGCCCGGCGGGCCGACGAGGCGGAGGGGCTGGTACTGGTCGCCGAGTCGCAGCTGGCCGGGAAGGGCCGGCTGGACCGGCGCTGGAGTGCGCCGCCGCGTTCGGGCATCGCGATGTCGGTGACGCTGGCGCCGGACGAGGTGCCGGTCGCGCGCTGGGGCTGGTTGCCGCTGCTCGCCGGGGTCGCCGCGGCCTCGGCGGTGTCCCGGGTGACGGGCGTGGACGCGCGGCTGAAGTGGCCCAACGACCTGCTGGTGGGCGAACGCAAGCTGGCCGGGATCCTGGCCGAGCGGGCCGGCGCCGGGGTGGTCCTGGGGATCGGTCTGAACGTCTCGCTGCGCGAGGAGGAACTGCCGGTCCCGACCGCGACCTCGCTCGCGCTGGCCGGCGCCGAGAGCACCGATCGGGATCCGATCCTGCGGGCGATCCTGCGCGAGTTGGAGGAGTGGTACACCCGCTGGCGGCTGGCCGGGGGCGACGCGCGCACGAGCGGGCTGCTCACCGCCTACACCGACGCGTGCGCCACGATCGGCCGCCGGGTGCGGGTCGAACTGCCCGCCGACCGCACCCTGGAGGGCCCGGCCACCGGCATCGACGAGGACGGCCGCCTCCTGGTCACCACCTCGGAAGGCCCCACCGCGGTGGGCGCCGGCGACGTCGTCCACGTCCGCCCGACCGCCGACTAGCGCCGGGCGCGGCACCAGGCCGGGTCCCGCGGATCCCGGGGCCCGCGGCCCAGCCGGCCATCGTGTGTCCGTCCGCCACCGCGACCCCGGGCCGCCCCTCGCCCGAATTCCGCAGTCTTTCCACCTTGGGCGACGGGTGGGCGGGTGGGCGCAAAAACCGGTGCCTTCGGCACGCCTCCCGGCCCCCCGCCCGAGGGACCCGCACAATCGTGGTGACTCACCAGGAGGCCCGGTGTTCACAACCACAGCCGAGGTCGACGACGACACCCTCTTCGTCGTGCGCCCGCACTGGAAGCACCTCGTCCGCCCCGCCCTGGCCCTGTTCGCCACCGTCGCCGCCACCGGCTTCCTCGCCGCGCTGACCCCGCCGGACGCCGCCCGCGGCTGGATCCAACCCGCCGTGCTCCTGGCCGGACTCGCGGTCCTGGTCCGCTGGAGCGTCGCGCCGTGGCTGGCCTGGCTGGGCACGCTGTACTCGGTCGCGGCCGATCGCCTGACCGTGCGTACCGGCACGCTCACCCGGGAGATCCGGGTGGTGCCGTTCGCCCGCGTGGAGGACGTACTGATCGAGCACGAGTCGTTCGTGGACCGGATGCTCGGCGCGGGCACCGTCGTACTGGTCCCCGTCGGCGACCGGGAGCAGCTCGAACTGCCGGGTCTGCCCCACGTGGTGCGGCTGCAGAGCGAGCTTCTGATGCTCGTGGAGCGGGCCGCCGACAGGCGGAGGAAGCAGGTGGCACCGCCCGACCCCGAACCTTTGTGACCCCCGACACGTAGTGTGGCTCCGACGAGACCATCCTTCGCACACCCGGTGGAGCCACATGCCCGAGGAACGGACCCGCGTGGAGCCCGGCGCGGGCGCCGGGGCCGACGCGGCCGATCAGCACCCCCTGCCCGACCTTGCCGACCTGGAGGCGGTCAACAACACGATCGCCGACGTCGAGCAGGTCGTGCTGGGCGCCCCCCGGCGATACACCTCCGGCCAGGTCGCCGACCTGGTCGGGGTGCCCCTCGACGAGGCCCGCCGGTTGTGGCGCGGCCTGGGCTTCGCCGATTTCGGCCCGGCCCGCGCGTTCACCGACGCCGACGTCGCGGCGCTCAAGCACCTGCGCGAGCTGACCGAGTCCGGGCTGTTGCCGGCCACCGTCGCGGCCCAGTTCGTGCGCTCGGTGGGTCAGACCATGGCCCGCTTCGCCGAATGGCAGACCGAGGCGTGGGTGGAGTACATCGGCAACGAGCTCACCGGCAGCCGCTCCGAGCAGGTGGTCACCACCGCCGGCGACGTGATGCTCGAACTCGAACCGCTGGTCATCTACGCCTGGCGGCGCCACCTGGCCGCGGCCAGCTCGCGGGCGATGCAAGGGCTGACCGATCCGCAGACGGTGGGCCAGTCGCTGGCCGTCGGCTTCGCCGACCTGGTCGGCTTCACCCGGCTGTCGCGCAATCTGGAGGAGGCCGAGCTCGGCCGGCTCGTGCAGACCTTCGAGGACACCGCCGTCGACGTGATCGCCGAACAGGGCGGCCGGCTGGTCAAGACGCTGGGCGACGAGGTGTTGTTCGTGACCTTCTCGCCGGACTCGGCGGTCGAACTGGGTCTGCGCCTGGTCGAGGCGATGGCCCAGGAGGAGATCCTGCCCGCGCTGCGGGTGGGCATTGCGTACGGCCACGTGCTCTCCCGGATGGGCGACGTGTTCGGCACCACGGTCAATCTGGCCAGCCGGTTGACCGCGCTCAGTCCCAAGGACGCGGTGGTGGTCGATCGCGAGCTGGCCGCGGCCCTTGAGGGCGACAACCGCTACGAGCTGCACCCGATGTGGCGCCGACCGGTCCGCGGGCTGGGCCTGGTCGAACCCTGGACGGTGTGCCGCCCGGGCACCCCGCTGCCCGACCCGCTCGGCGCGACCGGCGGTTGAGGCCGGCGTCCGACCCCTCGCGGTGCGCTCAGTCGAACGTTTCGCGCAGTGTCCGCAGCGCGGGCCGCATCACCTGGTGTTCGAGTTCGCGGAGCACCGCGAGTTGTTCGGTCGGTGTGCTCTCGAACCGCACCGACCACACCACCAGGCACATCGTGCCGCCCGCGATCGACTCCAGCGCGAGTCGGCCCAGCAGCGGCAGACCGTCGAGTGCCCGGTAGGTATAGGTGTGTGCGCCCGGGTCGTGCGAGATCAGCCGCTCGCGTACGGTCGAGCCGTCGGGCCTGCGTACGCATCGCTCGCCCCGGGAGTGTTCGTCGACCGGCCACGGGTACCAGCCGGACGGATCCTCGAAGTCTCCTACTGCCTCCCAGATCCGGACGGCCGGTATGTCGATCGCGGCGATGACGGAAAGCGTGGGCACGCGTCGCTCCTTCGGGCTGTGCCCGCGACCGTACTCTTTCGGCCGCGATCCCGGGAGCCCTCCACGCTCTCTTCACAACCGTGTGTCCTTGCTCCCACGGCTGCGCTACGGAGCGGACACGAGGCGTTGCGGGCGCGAGGCACAGGAGTAATGTGCGCAGGACGCGAAGCCGGGGTATACAAGCGCTTCGCTCGCATCGGAGCGAGCCCCCGGGCTCGCGCGCGGGTGTCTCGGCACGAATACCGGCGCCGACCGGCACCGGCAACAGGAACGCACGCGAACAGCGACCCGTCGAGGTGGCGGCATGACGCGGGTGCACGTTGCCGTAAATCGGGCAATACATGACATATCCTCTGGTCTCGGTGCTGGTGGATTGGGGGTGAGGACAGTAGCTTCGCGACCCGATTCGAGCGCTCCCGAAACGGAGGGCTCGGGTGGCACACCCGACGATCTGCCCGGCATGCCGGGCGACACGTGTCCGGAACCCGTCGCCCTGGTCGAAGGTCCGGACGCGGCCCGCAGGCTGCACGCGATCATCCATCTGGCCAAGACGCTCGCCACGACCCACCACTTCTCCGAGGTGGTCCGGGTGTCCGCGACCCAGGCCCGATTGGCGATGGGGGCCGCCCACGCCTCGATCTCGGTCTGGGAGCGGGACAGCGGGCGCCTGCGGGTACTGGTCAACGACGGCGAACTCGCCGAGGGCGAGGAGCCGCTGCCCGCCGCGGAGACGTATCCGGTCACCGACTTCCCGGACATCATCGAGTCCAAGGCCTGGCCGACCACGTGGTCGCGCTGTGTGGACGATCCCGAGCACGCGCGCGATCGGGAGCGGGTCGCGGCGATGCTCCGCCGGGGCCGGCACGACTGCATGGTCGCGCCGATCATGGTCGAGGGTCGGGTGTGGGGCGAGCTGTATCTGGCCCGGCGTGCCGACCAGCCGCGGTTCGAGCCGGTGGACGCCGAGTTCGCCGGGGTGCTGGCCGCGCAGATCTCGGCCGGCCTCGCCCAGGCCGAACACTTCGAGCGGATCGAGAAGCTGGCCTTCACCGACCCGCTGACCGGGTTGGCCAACCGGCGTGCGATCGACGCCCGGCTGGACGAGGCGATGGCCCGGCACTACCGCGACGGCGTGGTGGTCAGCCTGATCGTCTGCGACGTCAACGGCCTCAAGCGGCTCAACGACGAACGTGGTCACGACGTCGGCGACCGGCTCCTGGAGCGGTTCGCCGACCAGCTCTCCGCGTGCGGCGCGATGTTGCCCGGGGCGATGGCCGCCCGGCTCGGTGGCGACGAGTTCTGCGTGCTCGCCGAGGGCTACCCGCCGGACGACGTGGTCGCGGTCGCCGAGGAACTGTGTCGACGCGCGCTGCGGATGCACGACGGCGAGGGCGTGGCCTGCGGCGTGGCCTCCACCGGCGACCCGGTGGGCCCGGTGACCAGCGCGGATCGCCTGTTCCGGCTCGCCGACGCGGCCCAGTACCGGGCCAAGGGCTCGCGCTCGACCCGGCCGGTGGTCGCCGGACGCGGCCAACAACCCGACCTGACCCTGTCGCTGGCGAGCGAGGCGCAGGAGGAGGCGGAGACCGAGGGCCCCGGTCCGCATCGCGACCGGCGCCGTTTCCGCGGCGCGCTGCACAACGCCGAACCCGGCCGACTGCTCGCGGCGGTACTCGCCGTCCTGGACGAGCGCGAGCCCAAGAGCGTGCACCGCGCGGACACGTTGGGCCGGCTGGAAATCGTCGCCGACACCTTCGCGCGGATGCTGGACGGCGTCGCGTGGTGGGTGTCCTACCTGCCGCCGGGCGGCCGGGTGCTGCGCACCGTGCGCTACTCGATCCACCGACTGACCGGAGTGCAGAGCGAATCGGGGTCGCGCTACGACGCGGTCGCCGCCGAATACGACCTGGCGCACTACCCGGCCACGGCGCACGCGGTGCAGGGCGGCAGCTTCGTCGCCGAACTGGGCGACCCGGGCACCGACCCGGCCGAGGAGGACCTGCTCCTGGTCGGCGGCTACAAGGCGATGGTCGCCGCCGGCGGCAGCAACGCGGCGGGCGGCTGGCTGGTCGAGATCTACGCCGACGACCTGAGCCTGAGCGTCACCGGGTTGGCCCCGGTGCTGCGCGCGCTGGTCGCGGTCGCACTGACCGGGGGCGCCTCGCTCCCGGAGTGACCGAAGCGACCGAAGTGACCGAAGCGACCGGGCTTCGGTCGGTCCCGGCCCGGCTCCGGGCGATCAGGCCGACGGGTCCTCGCGCCGCACCGTCACCCGATCCGGACGGCTGTACACGTTGGCCGAGCGCCCGCGCAGGAAGCCGACCAGGGTCACCCCCGCGTCCGCGGCCAGGTCCACCGCCAGTCCGGACGGGGCGGACACCGCCGCCATCATCGGCACCCCCGCCATCGCGGCCTTCTGGGTCAGCTCGAAAGAGGCCCGGCCGCTCACCATCAGCACCTGCCCGGCCAGCGGCAACCGCCCCTCGCGCAGCGCCCAGCCGACCACCTTGTCCACCGCGTTGTGCCGGCCCACGTCCTCGCGCACGCACACCATTTCGCCGGCCGCAGTGAACAGGCCGGCCGCGTGCAGGCCGCCGGTGCTGGCGAACACCTTCTGCGCCGCGCGCAGCCGATCCGGCAGCGCGTACAGCACCTCCGCGTCCACGCGCACCTGGTCCGCATGCACGTCGAAGCGGGACATCTTGCGCAGGCCGTCGATGCCGGTGCTGCCGCAGATCCCGCACGAACTGGACGTCCACACGCCGCGCATCAGACCCGGGTCCGGGGCGGGCACGTGCGGCGCGAGCACCGCGTCGACCACGTTGTAGGTGTTGTGGCCCTCCTCGTCGGTGCCCGCGCAGTAGCGCATCGCGGTCAGATCCTCGGCCGCGCCGATCACGCCCTCGGCCGCCAGGAATCCGGCGACCAGGTCGAAGTCGTCGCCCGGGGTGCGCATGGTCACCGTGATGGTGCGCCCGCCGATCCGGATGTCGAGCGGCTCCTCGGCGACGAGCGTGTCGGTGCGCGTGACGGCCGGTGCGTCGCCGCCCAGCCGCAGGACCTTGTGGCGAGAGGTGACCCGACCCACGGCACTGCCTTTCCTCGATCCGTTCCGGGCGGGCGGATCCGCTCCGGAGGGCACACGCACCGAACGCCCACCACGAGCGAAACGTGCCGTACGCCTCCCGGAACGGTAGTCGGCCCTGGCGTTGTCGCGATCCATGCACATAATGATCGAGTGAATAACGATCTGCACAGCGCCCCCGAAACCGCCCCCGCCACCGTCTCGATCGGCGAGGCCGGGATGTCCCCGCAGGACGTCCTCGCGGTCGCCCGCGCCGGCGCACGCGTCGAACTCACCGAGCGTGCGATCAAGGCGATGGCCACCTCCCGCGCGGTGGTGGAGGGACTCGCCGCGCGCACCGAACCCGTGTACGGGGTGTCCACCGGCTTCGGCGCGCTCGCCGTCCGGCACATCAGCCCCGAGCTGCGCACCCGGCTCCAGCACTCGCTGGTGCGCTCGCACGCCGCCGGAATGGGTCCGCGGGTCGAGGACGAGGTGGTCCGCGCACTGATGCTGCTGCGGCTCAAGACCTTGTGCTCGGGCCGCACCGGGGTGCGGCCGATCGTCGCGCAGACCATGGCCGGGCTGCTCAACGCGGGCATCACACCGGTGGTCCGCGAGTTCGGCTCGCTCGGCTGCAGCGGCGACCTGGCCCCGCTGGCGCACTGCGCACTCGTGCTCACCGGCGAGGGCGAGGCGTCCGGCCCCGACGGCGTGGTGCGGCCCGCCGCCGAACTGCTCGCCGCCGCCGGCCTGGAGCCGATCGAGCTCAAGGAGAAGGAGGGCCTGGCCCTGATCAACGGCACCGACGGCATGCTCGGCATGTTGTTGATGGCCGGGGCCGACCTCGCCCGCCTGTTCACCACCGCCGACATCACCGCCGCGATGACCATGGAGGCGCTGCTGGGCACCTCCCGCGTGCTCGACCCGGCGCTGCACGCCATCCGCCCGCACCCGGGCCAGGCGGCCAGCGCGGCCAACATGCTGCGCGTGCTCGACGGTTCGGCGCTGACCGGGCACCACCAGGACGCGGCGCCGCGCGTGCAGGACGCCTACTCGGTGCGCTGCGCGCCGCAGGTCGCGGGCGCGGGCCGGGACACCCTCGCACACGCGCTGCTGGTCGCCGACCGCGAACTCGCCTCCGCCGTGGACAACCCGGTGATCCTGGAGGACGGCCGGATCGAGTCGAACGGCAACTTCCACGGCGCCCCGGTCGGCTACGTGCTCGACTTCCTCGCCGTCGCGGTCGCCGACCTCGGCTCGATCGCCGAACGCCGCACCGACCGCCTGCTCGACCCCTCCCGCTCGCACGGGCTGCCCGCGTTCCTGGCCGACGACCCCGGCGTCGACTCCGGCCTGATGATCGCCCAGTACACCCAGGCCGCGCTGGTCTCCGAGTGCAAGCGGCTGGCGATGCCCGCCTCGGCCGACTCGATCCCCAGCTCGGCGATGCAGGAGGACCACGTCTCGATGGGCTGGAGCGCGGCCCGCAAGCTGCGCCGTGCGATCGACAACCTCAACCGCATCCTCGCCATCGAGCTCACCACCGCCGCCCGCGCCCTGGACATGCGGGTGGCCGCCGGCCTGGGCGCCCCCGCCCCCGCCACGGCCGCGGTGATCGCCGCGCTGCGGGCGAGCGGCGGCGAAGGGGTGGGCCCGGACCGCTTCCTGGCCCCCGACCTGGAGGCCGCCGACGCCTTCGTCCGGGCCGGCAAGGTGATCGAGGCCGCCGCCGCTGCGGTCGGCGAGCTGAACTGATCCGAGCGGACCGAACTGACCGCGCGTCAGATCAGGCAGGATTACCTGACGCGGACCGCCGCCCCGGGCGGCGGTCCGCGCCTTCAGCAGTGCCCGAGCCACCTCCGCCACGCGGCGGGCGCGGCCGAGCGACGCCCCAGCAGCGAGGAGACATGTCGGTGGCCGACGACGACGCGAGCCCTTCCGCCCGCCTGCTCGCCCTCTTCGAGCGCCACCGGCTCACCCCCACCCAGCGCCGGATCGCCCACTGCCTGGTCCGGCACGCGGGCGAGGCGGTGTTCCTCTCCAGCGTCGAGGTGGCCCAGCTCGCCGGGGTCAGCCAGCCGTCGGTGACCCGGTTCGCGGTCGCGCTCGGCTTCGACGGCTACCCGGCGCTGCGCCGGCACCTGCGCGAACTCGGGTTGCCCACCACGCCCGAGTCCTCCGCCGAGGTGGACCGCAACGAGTACGTCGGCGCCGTGCACGCCGAGATCGCCAACCTGACCCGACTGGCCGACCAACTCGCCGACCCGGGCCCGATCGCGCACGCCGCCGCACTGCTCGCGCCCTCGCGCCCGCTGGTGGTGCTCGGCCTGCGCACCGGGATGGCGCCCGCGCTCGGCTTCGGCTACTTCGCGGCCAAGGTGTTGCCCGAGGTGCGCGTGCTGGACGAGGGCGGCTCGCTTTTGGTGGACCGGCTCGACCAGGCCCGCGCGGCGGGCGCGACCGGCCTGCTGTGCTTCGCGCTGCCGCGGTATCCGCGCGAGCTGGCCGAGGGCCTGCGGGTCGCGCGCGATCTGGGCATGCGGATCGTCACCGTCACCGACAGCCCGTTCGCGCCGGCGGCGGCACTGTCCGACGCGGTGCTGATCGCGGGGGTCGGCTCGCAACTGGTCTTCGACTCGTACGGCGCGCCGATCCTGATGGGGCAGATCCTGCTCCAGGCGATGTGCGACATCGAGCCCGCGCGGGCACAGGCTCGACTGGAGGAGTTCGAGCGGCAGGCGGGCGAGCGCGGGTTGTTCGACGTGTGAGCGGCCCGAGCCGCCGGTCGGGGCCGCATGCCTCGGCTGCGGCGAGGGCCCGTTGTCGAGCGCCGGTCGGGCCGTTCAGCGTCGCCCGGACCGCTTGCGGAGCGAGACGTGGTGCTCCGGTGTCGGCCGCCGGGTCGGTCCGCGCTGCGCCGGCATGAGCGAGATCGCGCCCAGCATGGCCAGTACGCCGACGATCGCCGCGCCGCCCGCGATCAGCGCGGTGTCCCGATAGCGCGGGATGCTGAGCAGGAAGCCGCCGGTGCACAGCAGCGCACCGGTCATCACCACCAGCGCCACCACGCCCGGCTCGCGCCCGCGGCCCCGCACCAGCATCACCAGGCCCGCGAACGCCACGAACGCGCCCAGTGCGGTGATCGCCCAGAGCACCTCCTGCAGATCCATGCCGTCCGGCTACCCGGCGCCGGTCCGCGCCGACCACCGATCGCATGAAGTGGCACCGAATGGGTCAAGTCCCCCGATGTCGCGGTGCTCACGCCGCCGGCTCGGCCGGCTCTCTTGGCGACGCCTTGCAGAACAGATAGATTCACTCTCGAAGCGACTGAATGTTTTCATACAGAAATCGTGCACAGGGACAGAAGGGGCGCCGCCATGTCGGACCACACCGCAGGACCGCGCGAGGTGCGCGCACCACGCGGGAGCACGCTCACCACCCGCGGCTGGCAGCAGGAAGGCGCCCTGCGGATGTTGCTCAACAACCTCGACCCCGAGGTTGCCGAACACCCCGACAAGCTGGTCGTCTACGGCGGCACCGGCAAGGCGGCGCGCGACTGGCGCTCCTTCGAGGCGATCACCCGCACACTGACCACGCTCAAGCAGGACGAGACGCTGCTCGTGCAGTCGGGCCGCCCGGTCGGCGTGATGCAGACGCACGAGTGGGCCCCGCGCGTCCTGATCGCCAACTCCAACCTGGTGCCCGACTGGGCCAACTGGGAGGAGTTCCGCCGGCTGGAGTCGGCCGGGCTGACCATGTACGGCCAGATGACCGCCGGCTCGTGGATCTACATCGGCACCCAGGGCATCCTCCAGGGCACCTACGAGACGTTCGCCGCGGTCGCGGCCAAGCGCTTCAACGGAACCCTGGAAGGCACCATCACGCTGACCGCCGGCCTCGGCGGCATGGGCGGCGCGCAGCCGCTGGCCGTGACCATGAACGGCGGCGTGGTCATCTGTATCGACTGCGACCCCTCGCGGATCGACCGCCGGATCGAGCACGGCTACTGCGACACCCGGGTCGAGACGCTGGACGCCGCTCTGCAACTGGCGGTCGAGGCGCGCGACGCCCGCCGTCCGCTGTCCATCGGCCTGCTGGGCAACGCCGCCGAGCTGGTTCCGCAGCTGCTCGCGATGGACGCGCCGATCGACATCGTCACCGACCAGACCTCGGCCCACGACCCGCTCGCCTACCTGCCGGTCGGCGTCGCGTTCGAGGACATGGCCGAGTACGCGCGCACCAAGCCCGCCGAGTTCACCGACCGCGCCCGCGAGTCGATGGCCCGGCACGTCGAGGCGATGGTCGGCTTCCAGGACAAGGGCGCCGAGGTCTTCGACTACGGCAACTCGATCCGCGGCGAGGCGCAACTGGCGGGCTACACCCGCGCGTTCGACTTCCCCGGCTTCGTCCCGGCGTACATCCGGCCGCTGTTCTGCGAGGGCAAGGGCCCGTTCCGCTGGGCCGCGCTCTCCGGCGACGCGCGCGACATCGCCAAGACCGACAAGGCCGTACTGGAGCTGTTCCCGGAGAACGAGTCGCTGGCCCGCTGGATCAAGCTCGCCCAGGAGAAGGTGCACTTCCAGGGCCTGCCCGCGCGGATCTGCTGGCTGGGCTACGGCGAGCGGGACAAGGCCGGCGAGCGATTCAACGACATGGTCGCCTCGGGCGAACTGGCCGCGCCGATCGTGATCGGCCGCGACCACCTCGACTGCGGCTCGGTGGCCAGCCCGTACCGGGAGACCGAGGGCATGCTCGACGGCTCCGACGCGATCGCCGACTGGCCGCTGCTGAACGCGATGGTCAACGTGGCCTCGGGCGCCTCGTGGGTGTCCATCCACCACGGCGGCGGGGTCGGCATCGGCCGCTCGATCCACGCCGGCCAGGTCACCGTCGCGGACGGCACGCCGCTGGCGGGCGAGAAGATCCGCCGGGTGCTCACCAACGACCCCGGCATGGGCGTGATCCGGCACGTGGACGCCGGCTACGACCACGCCGTCGACGTCGCGGACGAGCGCGGCGTGCGGGTGCCGATGCGCGAAGGCGACGCGTGAGCACCGGCTTCGAGGCCATGTGGCGCGACCTGCTTCCGGTGGGTCGCGCCACGACCGGCGGCTACCGCCGGTACGCGTGGACCGGCGCGGACGCGGAGTGCCGCGCCTGGTTTCGCGAACAGGCCGAGAACCGGAACCTGATCTACGAACAGGACCGCAACGGCAACCAGTGGGCGTGGACCGCGCCCGGCGCCGACGCGATCGTGATCGGCAGCCACCTGGACTCGGTGCCCGACGGCGGTGCCTACGACGGACCGCTCGGCGTGGTCTCCTCGTTCGCCGCACTGGACCTGCTGCGCGAGCGCGGCGCGGACTCGGCGCGCCCGCTGGGCATCGTCAACTTCGCCGACGAGGAGGGCGCCAGGTTCAACGTCGCGTGCGTCGGATCCCGGCTGTCCGCCGGGGTGCTGACGCCGGATCAGGCACGCGCGCTGAAGGACGCCGACGGGGTCTTCCTGGGCGATGCGATGGAGCGCGCCGGATTCGATCCGGCCGGGATCGGCGCCGACCCGGAACGACTGGGGCGGATCGCCGCATTCGTCGAACTGCACGTCGAGCAGGGCCGCGACCTGGTGCACCGCGACCGCGCGGTGGGCGTGGCCTCGGCGATCTGGCCGCACGGACGCTGGCGGTTCGACTTCCGCGGCGAGGCCAACCACGCGGGCACCACCCGCCTGGAGGACCGGCGCGACCCGATGTTGACCTACGCCAACACCGTGCTCGCGGCCCGCAAGAAGGCCCACCTCTCCGGAGCACTGGCCACCTTCGGCAAGGTCGACGCGCTGCCCGGTGCGGCCAACGCGATCGCCTCCGAGGTGCGCGGCTGGCTCGACTCGCGGGCCGCCGACGAGGACACCCTGGACGAACTGGTCGCGGAGATCATCCGGGCCGCCACCGAGCGCGGCGACCGGGACGGGGTCGACGTCGAGGTCACCCGCGAGTCGTTCACGCCCGTCGTCGAGTTCGAGGGCGCGCTGCGCGACCGGATCGCCAAGCAGCTCGGCGGCGCGCCGATCCTGCCCACCGGCGCCGGTCACGACGCGGGCATCCTGTCCGCGCGGCTGCCCACCGCGATGTTGTTCGTGCGCAACCCGACCGGCGTGTCGCACTCGCCCGCGGAGAGCGCCGAGATGGTGGACTGCCTCGCGGGCGTCACCGCGCTCGCCGACGTGGTGACCGACCTGATGAGCGAGGACCTCGGGTGAGCGAGTACTGGTGTGAGCTGGTGCAGACCCGCACCGGCATCGAACGCGACGTGGTGCTGTCCATCGTGGACGGCCGGATCACCTCGGTCACCCCCGACCGTCCGGCGCCCCCGGGCGCCTCGGTGTTGCCCGGACTGACCCTCCCGGGCCTGGCCAACGCCCACTCGCACGCCTTCCATCGGGCGCTGCGCGGTCGCACCCAGACCGGCACCGGCACGTTCTGGACCTGGCGCGACCAGATGTACCAGGCCGCGGGCCGGCTGGACCCGGACGGCTACCTCGCGCTCGCGCGGGCGGTGTACGCGGAGATGGCACTCGCCGGGATCACCTCGGTCGGCGAGTTCCACTACCTGCACCACGGCCCGGACGGCACGCCCTACGCCGACCCCAACGCCATGGGCCACGCGCTGATCGAGGCGGCCCGCCAGGCCGGCATCCGGATCACCCTGCTGGACACCTGCTACCTGCACGGCGGCCTCACCGCCGACGGCTACCGGCCGCTGGAGGGCGTGCAGCGCCGATTCGGCGACGGCAGCTCGGACGCCTGGTACGAACGCTGGGGCGCGCTGCGCGGCGACGACAACACCCGGATCGGCGCGGCCATCCACTCGGTTCGCGCCTTCGCCGCCAAGGACGACTACGCGACCTGGGCGGCCCGCACCGAAGGCGTCCCGGTGCATGTGCACCTGTCCGAGCAGCCCGCCGAGAACGCGGCGTGCGTCGCGCATCACGGGCTGACCCCCACCGGGCTCCTGGACGCGCACGGCTTCTGGAGCGCGAACGCGACGGCGGTACACGCGACCCACCTCACCGACGCTGACATCGCCGCGCTGGCCCGGGCCGAGGCCGGCGTGTGCTTCTGCCCGACCACCGAGCGCGACCTCGCCGACGGCATCGGTCCGGCCGGCGAGCTGGCCCGGGCCGGGGTGCCGCTGTCCCTGGGCAGCGACAGCCAGGCGGTGATCGACCTGTTCGAGGAGGCCCGCGGGGTCGAACTCGACGAGCGACTGCGCACCGGGCGGCGCGGCCACTTCACCTCCGCCGCCCTGCTCGCCTACGCCACCGTCACCGGCCACCGGGCGCTCGGCTGGGCCGACGCCGGCCGGATCGAGCCCGGCGCCCTCGCCGACCTGACCACGATCGGTCTGGACTCGGTACGCCTGGCCGGCACCGTTCCGCGCCTGGCCACCGAGGCGGCGGTGTTCGCGGCGACCGCGAGCGACGTCACGCACGTCATGGTCGGCGGACGCACCATCGTCCGCGACGGCGTGCACCAACTCGTGGACGCGGTCCCGCAGGCGCTGACCACGGCCGTGCACGGGCTGTTCGGCTGATCCACGGCCGCTCCGCCCCGGAGCGGCCGCTCCACCCCCGGACCGGAAGGGACCACTCGCGCGTGGCCACCACCCTCATCACCAACATCGGCTCGCTGGTCACCAACGACCCGGACCTCGGCGCGGGCCCGCTCGGCCTGCTCCGGGACGCGGCCCTCGTGCTCGACGGCGACCGGGTCGCGTGGGTGGGGGCCGCCGCGAGTGCTCCCGACGCCGACACCCGACACGACGCCGACGGACGCGCGGTGCACCCGGGCTTCGTCGACTCGCACGCGCACCTGGTGTTCGCGGGCGACCGCACCGCCGAGTTCGACGCGCGGATGTCCGGACAGGCCTACCGGGCCGGCGGAATCCGCACCACGGTCGCCGCGACCCGCGCCGCGAGCGACGAGGACCTGGCCGCGAACGCCGCGCGACTGGTCGAGGAGGCGGCCCGCCAGGGCACCACCACGATCGAGATCAAGTCCGGCTACGGCCTCACCGTCGCGGACGAGGAACGTGCGCTGCGGATCGCGTCCGCGTTCACCCCCGAGACCACCTACCTGGGCGCGCACATCGTCGCGCCGGAGTTCGCGGACGACGTGGCCGGCTACGTCGACCTGGTCACCGGTCCGATGCTCGACGCGTGCGCGCCGCACGCCCGCTGGGTGGACGTGTTCTGCGAACGCGGCGCCTTCGACGGCGACCAGGCCCGGGCCGTCCTGAAGGCCGGCGCCGCCCGGGGCCTGACCCCGCGCGTGCACGCCAACCAGCTCGGACACGGGCCCGGCGTACAACTCGCCGTCGAACTCGGCGCGGCCTCGGCCGACCACTGCACCCACCTCACCGACGCCGACGTGGACGCGCTGGCCGCCGGCGACACGGTGGCCACGCTGCTCCCGGGCGCCGAGTTCTCCACCCGCGCGGTCTACCCCGACGCCCGCCGGCTGTTCGCCGCAGGCGTCGACATCGCGCTGTCCACCGACTGCAACCCCGGTTCGAGCTACACCACGTCGATGCCGTTCTGCATCGCGCTCGCGGTCCGCGACATGGGCATGACACCGGACCAGGCGCTGTACGCGGCGACCGCCGGCGGCGCCCGCGCGCTGCGCCGCGCGGACGTGGGCGTGCTGCGCCCGGGCGCGCGGGCCGACGTGGTCGAACTCGACGCGCCCTCGCACGTGCATCTGGCCTACCGGCCCGGGGTGCCGCTGGTGCGCGGGGTGTGGCGCGCCGGGGTACCGGTCTGACCGCCCGCCCAGCGGCTCGCCCCTCTGACCGGGGGTAATCGTCCGGGCACGGGTCGGACAGAGCGTTCGAAATCGACGTGCCCGCGTTACGGACCCCCTCTGTCGCGACCCGCCGCGCTCGTGGATACTCCCCGGTAACTCTCTCAACCAGAAGCGTGGCCGGGACCCCGGTGGTGGGGCCCGGACATGCGCAGACGGAAGGAGCGCCGCCCATGGGCCGCCTCGCACAGACCGACGGACTCACCGATGTCCAGCGGGAGATCCTCGCCACCGTGCGCACCTTCGTGGACAAGGAGATCATTCCGGTCGCCACGGAGCTGGAGCACCGGGACGAGTATCCGGCGGAGATCGTCGAGGGCATGAAGGCCATGGGCCTGTTCGGCCTGATGATTCCGGAGGAGTACGGCGGCCTCGGCGAGTCGCTGCTGACCTACGCGCTCGTGGTCGAGGAGATCGCGCGCGGCTGGATGAGCGTGTCCGGCATCATCAACACGCACTTCATCGTCGCGTACATGATCAAGCAGCACGGCACCGACGAGCAGAAGGCCCACTACCTGCCGAAGATGGCCGAGGGCGAGATCCGCGGCGCGTTCTCGATGTCCGAGCCGCACTGCGGGTCGGACGTCTCGGCGATCCGCACCAAGGCGGTGCCGGACGGCGAGTTCTACGTGCTCAACGGCCAGAAGATGTGGCTCACCAACGGCGGCACCGCCAACCTGGTCGCGGTGCTCACCAAGACCGAGCTGGGCGAGACGTCGGTCTACCGGAACATGACCACGTTCCTCGTGGACAAGGAGTCCGGCTTCGGCGAGACCCGGCCGGGCCTGACCATCCCCGGCAAGATCGACAAGATGGGCTACAAGGGCGTCGACACCACCGAGATGGTGCTCGACAACTGTCGGGTGCCGGCCGACCGGATCCTGGGCGGGGTGCCCGGCAAGGGCTTCTACCAGATGATGGACGGCGTCGAGGTCGGCCGGGTGAACGTGGCCGCACGCGGCTGCGGGGTCGCCCAGCGCGCGTTCGAGCTGGGCATTCGGTACGCGCAGCAGCGGGAGACCTTCGGCAAGCCGCTGACCGGCCACCAGGCGATCCAGTTCAAGCTGGCCGAGATGGCCACCAAGGTCGAGGCCGCGCACGCCATGATGGTCAACGCGGCGCGCAAGAAGGACGCCGGCGAGCGCAACGACCTCGAAGCGGGCATGGCCAAGTACCTGGCCTCCGAGTACTGCAAGGAGGTCGTCGAGGACGCGTTCCGGATCCACGGCGGGTACGGGTTCTCGAAGGAGTTCGAAATCGAGCGCCTCTACCGCGAGGCCCCGATGTTGCTGATCGGCGAGGGCACGGCCGAGATCCAGAAGATGATCATCGGCCGGCGTCTGCTGGAGGACTACAAGCTCAAGGGCTGACACCCGGTGCCGTCGTACCTCGCCCGAGGATCCTCGGGCGGGGTGCGACGCCTGCCCGGTCGGAGGCGGGGATCGGTGCGATTCGGTGCGACCAACCGGGTCCGGTATCGGCTCGGTCGGCGTAGTGGTCGCGTCGTTGCGGGGCGAGGGTCGGGTGGCGGCCGATGATGACGAAACGTGTAACCGCCAGTGATCGGGGAGCACACCAATGGTCGCGAGACGCCCGGTTCCGGTACCGCCCGGCGCATTCGTCCGGATCGACGGGATCGCCCTGCACGTGCTCCGCGAGGGTTCCGGGCCCGTGGTGATCGCCACCAGCGGGCTCGGCGGCGCGTGGTTCGACTGGGATCCGGTGGCGCCGCTGCTGACCGCCGACTGCACGGTGGTCCGGTTCGACCGCCCGGGCCTGGGCTACTCCGAGCCGGACCCGCGACCCCCCACCCTGACGCACGAGGCGGACCGGATCGCCGCCCTGGCCGACGCGCTCGAACTGCCCGGCCCGTACGTCCTGCTGGCCCATTCGCTCGGCGCGTTCCATGTCGAGGGCTTCGCCCGGATGTATCCCGAGCGCACCGCGGGCCTGGTGCTGGTGGACCCGAGCAACGAGGAGCGACCCAGGGTGCGACCCGCCCGCCGGGCCCGGGTGCGAGCCGCGCGGGTGGTCGGGGGAGCGATGCGGGTCAGCGGGCTGGCCCGGGCGGTGGGGCCGGCGGCGCGCCGCTCGGTCCTGTTCACCCAGTCGCGCCGACACCGCGACGTGGCGGACGCGCGCTGGGTGCGCGGCGCGTACGGGTCGGGCCGGTTCTTCGCGACCGCACTGACCGAGAACGCCACCTATTTCGACGTCGCCGCCGAACTCGTCGACCTGCGCCGGGTCGCACCGCTGCCGGACGTGCCGTTGCGGGTGCTGGCCGCCGCCGGCGGGTACGAGAGCCTGGCCGCCCGGGCCCGCTGGGTGCGCGCGCTGCGCACCCTGGCGAACCTGTCCCCGCGCGGGCGCTGCGACGTGCTGGACGACTCCGCGCACTTCGTGATGTCGGACCGACCGGACGCGGTGGCGGAGGCGGTGCACGAGGTGTTGTCGGGCCGGACCGCGCCAGGGCATTGACGTCGGCTTTATGGGCGAATGTCACGTGTTGTCATGAATGCCGTCGGGTACACGTTCCGGGTCGAAGCAGCACACGGCCACAGGTCCACACGGCCCACCACCCGGCATCCAGGCGAGGCGGCACACCCATGTTCGGTCAGCAGAACCTCCCCCCGGGCGCCGGCGCGCCCGGCCCCGACCTCGCCAACACCGGCCAGGTGATCGCGTCGTACACGAACTACGCGGGTGCCCAGCGGGCCGTCGACTACCTGTCCGACCACGAGTTCCCGGTGGAGAACACCGCGATCGTCGGCGCCGACCTGCGGATGGTGGAGAACGTGCTCGGCCGGCTCACAGCGGGCAAGGCGGCGGCGTCCGGCGCGGCCAGCGGTGCGTGGTTCGGCCTGATGATCGGCCTGTTCCTGGGCATCTTCGCGGTCCGCGCGCACGGTTGGCTCTGGCTGGTGCTGATGGGCCTGGTCTGGGGCATCGCGGCGGGCGCCCTATTCGGCTGGCTGGGTTACAAAGCGCTGGGCGGGCGTCGGGACTTCGTCTCCACGAGTCAGATCGTCGCCTCGCGCTACGACGTCGTGGTGCGCCCGGACCTGGCCGAGCGGGCCCGCAACATGGTGGGCCGGCTCGACCTTTAGGGCGCGTCCGTATGGGTGGCGGCCGCGCGTCGCCTCCTCGGCCGCGCGCGTCGTGACCGCGGAAGCGCGCGTCGCGACCGCGCGCGTAGGGGCCGCGGACACGCGCGTCACAACCACCCGTTGCGGCGAAAGCCCCGGTGCATGAGCGTGCACGCGACGGCGATCACGCACAGCGTCATCGGGTAGCCGTACCGCCACTTCAGCTCCGGCATGTGTTCGAAGTTCATCCCGTACACGCCGGCCAGCATCGTGGGCACCGCGAAGATCGCCACCCAGGCGGAGATCTTGCGCATGTCCTCGTTCTGCGCGACGGTCACCTGGGCGAGGTTGGCCTGCAGGATCGAGGTCAGCAACTCGTCGAACGAGGCCACCTGTTCGCCGACGCGCGACAGGTGGTCCTCGACGTCGCGGAAGTACTCGCGGATGTCCGGGTGCACCTGGCGCATCGGGCGTTCGGCCAGCGAGTGCAGCGGACGGGCCAGCGGCGCGACGGCGCGCTTGAGTTCGAGCAGTTCGCGCTTGAGCTGGTAGATCCGGCCCGCGTCGCCCGCGCCGCCGCCGCCGAACACGTCGTTCTCGACCTCGTCGATGTCGTCCTGGATGAGCTGCGCGACGTCGAGGTAGGTGTCCACCACCCGGTCGGCCACCGCGTGCAGGACCGCCGAGGGCCCGGCGGCGAGCAGTTCGCCGCCGTCCTCCAGGCGACAGCGCAGGTCGGCGAGCGCGCCGTGCCGGCCGTGCCGCACGGTGACCACGAAGTCGTTGCCGAGGAAGACCATGATCTCGCCGGTCTCGACGATCTCGCTGGTCGCCGAGAGCTGCTCGTGCTCGACGTAGGTGACCGTCTTGAACACCGCGAACAGGGTGTCGTCGTAGCGCTCCAGCTTGGGCCGCTGGTGGGCGTGCACCGCGTCCTCGACGGCGAGTGGGTGCAGCCCGAACCGCTCGGCGATGCCGGACAGTTCGAGCGCGCTCGGCTCGTGCAGGCCGATCCAGACGAAGCCGCCGCCGGTGCGCACCTCGTGGATCGCCGAGTCGGGATTCGCGTAGCCGTCCAGGCGTCGACCGTCGCGGTACACGGCGCAATCCACCACACAGTTCCCGGTCGTCACGGGCGTGATCGACGGCAGTGGGGTGCGGCGGAGCGGACGGACTACGGCGCGGAGGTCGCGAATCATCGACATGACGGGGCTCCTGCACTGACGGCACGCGCAAACGCCACAGCGCCGCGGCGGCAGGCCGCGGAGAGCGTCGACACGTGCAAGCGGAACGAATCACCGAAAGAACGGCAAAAGATCCTGACGCCCCGTCACGGAGGAAATTCGGAGGTCGGGTACCGGGCCGGGAAGCGGTGGCCGGAACTCGGCGAAAGTCTCGGAAACCCTCAGAAAGGGCGGGGCGTGCGACTGGATCGGGGAAGATCGGGTGAGCCGCCGGTACTGCACGGTGTGCTGGTATGCACCACGATCACCTCCCACGGCCGGTCCCCGCTGGGGGAAAGCCTTCGCTCGTCGACCGGGCGGGTCGGGGCGAGGGCGAGTCCGTCATCCGATGGCGCGCGAGGATGTTCACATCCGGCGGGCCGACTATGCAGAGTACACCAGAGTGCGTGCCGCAAAGGCCGGTATGCGAACGGCTCCTGACGGCGAATTAGCATGCGGGCATGTTCGACTTCACGCCGGGACCCGAGCCGATCGACCCCACTCCGCAGGTCGAGGCACATCTGACGGCCGCGTTCGGCGATCCGACCGGCCGGGCCGGCGTCACCTTCGTGGGCGCCGATCGCATCGAGGTACTGCGCTTCGGGCCGGACGCCGACGGCGTGGTCCGGTACGCGACGCTGGGCATGTCCCGGGCTCCGATGGCCGATCCGGCGGCACTGCTGGCCGATCCGGTGGCGGGGCCGCGGGCGGAGCTGGTGCTCTCGGTGCGCGGCGGGCACGACTCGGTGCTGCGTCCGTTGGCCGTGCTGGGTGCGACTCCGCAGGTGGAGGGACTGGTGATTGCGCCGGGCGCGTCGCTCGACCTGGGCGGCCCGCTGTGGGACGACGCCGTCTTCCATGCGGTGCTGGTCGCCGAGCCCGGTGGTCTGCTCGCCGACCTGCCGCTGCCCGATCCGGCCGATCCGGTCCGGTTCTTTCCGCTGCTTCCGATGACGCCCGCCGAGGCCGCCTGGAAGCGGGCCCAGGGCGCGGAGGCGCTCCAGGAGAAGTGGCTGCGGCACGGGACCGACCTCCGCGACCCCAACCGCCGTGCGGTGTCGCTGGGTTGAGGGGGCGGTTCGCGCTCGGGCCGCCGGCCCCGGAGATCCCGTGTGGGTGTCCGGGGCCGGCGGCCTCTCGTGTGCGGGTGCGGCGGATTACGGGATCGGGTCGTCTGCGGCTGCGGCGGATTACGGGATCAGGAGTACCGGGCACGCCGAGCGGTGGGCGACCGAGTCGCTGACGCTGCCCAGGAACAGGCTTGCCACGCCGCCGTGTCGGCGGGCGCCCAGGACGACCAGGTCGGCGTCGAAGCTGCGGGCCTGGTCCAGGACCGCGTTGGGCACGTCGCTGCGGACGGTTTCCTCGGTCCAGCCCTCGACGTTGGTCACGCCGCCCGCCTTGAGCGTGTCGACGGCCGAGGTGACCACCTTGACCGCGGCGTCGGCGGTCTCGTCCTCGACGACGCCGCCCACTCCGCCGCCGTCCACCACGTCCAGTGTCTGCACGTGCAGGACGCGGACGGCGGCCCCGCCGGCGACGGCCAGGCGAGCGGTGTGCGCCAGGACCTCGTCTGCCTCGGGGGTGGAGTCCACTGCGACCAGGATCCGCTGGTACATGTCGTGCACTTCCTTTTCCACAGGTTTTACAAGTTTTACAGGTATCGAACTATTTGTACTCGCTCGGCCGGGACGGGCTGCGGCCGGGTCAGGCCGCGGCCGGGACGTGCTGCGGCGTACGTGCCGTCGGGGTGTCGCGGTGGTCGACCACGGACAACGTGCGGCGCGCGCCGAACAGCACGGCGGCGGCGATCAGGCAGGTCACGGTCGCGACCAGGAACGGCACGTGCACATCGAAGTGCTCCTCCAGCTTGGGCGCCAGGAACGGCGCTGCCGCGGCGGCGAACCAGCGGACGAAGTTGTACCCCGCGCTCGCCACGGGTCGCGGCGAGTCCGAGACTTCGAGCGCCATCTCGGTGAACACCGTGTTATTGATACCGATGAAGGCTCCCGAAACGATGACACCGGTCACAATGACGGCCTTCGACCCGTACGCGATCACGCCGAGGTCGGCGGCGAACAGGAGAAGGCTCACGGCGGCCACGTTCGCGGAGCCGAAGCGGGCCTGGAGCCGCGGAGCGACCAGGACCGAGCAGACGGCGAGCAGGACGCCCCAGCCGAAGAACACCGCGCCGCTGCGGTAGGGGCTCATGTTCAGCACGAACGGGGTGAACGCGAGCACGGTGAAGAAGCCGTAGTTGTAGAAGAACGCGCCTGCGGCGGTGGTCGCCAGGCCCTTGTGGCCGAGTGCCTTGAGCGGGTCGAGCAGGCCGACCTGGCGGGCGGGCCTGGGCTGTTCCTTGAGCAGCGCCACGATCAGCGCGAAGCCGATCGCCATCAGCGCGGCCGTGCCGTAGAACGGGTAGCGCCAACTGGCGTCGCCGAGCACCGCGCCCAGCAGCGGCCCGCAGGCCATGCCGAGGCCGAGTGCCGATTCGTAGAGCAGGATCGCGGCGGACGAACCTCCGCTCGCGGCGCCGACGATCACGGCCAGGGACGTGGACACGAACAGCGCGTTGCCCAGCCCCCAGCCGGCCCGGAAGCCGACCAGTTCGCCGACCGATCCGGAGGTGCCGGCGAGTCCGGCGAAGATCACCACGAGCGCGAGGCCGAGCAGGAGCGTACGTCGGCCGCCGATCCGGCTGGAGACGAAGCCGGTGACGAGCATGGCCACGGCGGTGATCAGGAAATAGCTGGTGAACAGCAACGACACCTGGCTGGGGGACGCGTCCAGCCCCTTGGCGATCGAGGGCAGGATCGGGTCGACCAGACCGATCCCCATGAACGCGACCACGGCCGCGAACGCGGTGGCCCACACGGCCATCGGCTGCTTGAGGATGCTGCCCTGCTGGGGCGCGTGCACGGCCTGGGCGTCGCCCCGGATCTGCCCGCCGCCGGAATGGGACCGCATGCGAGACCTCCGCACTCTTGGTTCGGCTTACTCTTGTTACTTAGCTTCGCTAATAAGTGTAAGCTACATGTATATGAGCGGCAAGGGTGCGCTCGCGGATCGGGCGGATCCGGCGGGAGGGGGTGTGTGGGCCGGTCGGGTCGGCGGAGGAGGGTCCCATGAGCCGGCAGGGTTGTCGGGGCGGGTCGCACGTCTGCTTCGCAGCCGGGTCGGGCCGGTCGCTCCGCGCCGGGGCGCCCGTCCGCTACGCGGCCGACACCTTGGTGCGGTCGTGGACGAGGACGGAGGTGGCGAGCATGACCATCAGCCTTGTTTCACAGCTGACTTCCCCGTGCACGGGCGCCTCTTGCTCGTGGCGTCGGATCACTGTTTGACGGACTGCATCAGAGCCGCCCAGGCAACGGGCGAGACGGTCAGATGGCCGCGGGCTGTGTCCTTGGAGTCGCGGGCGCCCACGGCGCCGTCGAGGGGTGCCACCTCGACGCACTCCTGGTCGCTCTGACCGCTGTAGCTCGACTTTCGCCAGCCGGGGGACTGGGGGCGTGCCTTCGTCATGTGCACTCCAAGAGGTCTCGCAGAAGCCGTTGCGAACGCGAGGGAGAAAGAGTCTCGGCTCGCAACAGATCGTATCGACGCTGGATTTCCGCAACCGCGTGGCCTTCGGTGATCATCTGCCCCTCGACCATGCCGGCTGCGTAGGCGCACTCGCCGCGACCAGGGATCGAGAGCACGACGAATGCGCCATCCATGCAAGGGTGCAAGCCGCAGTCCATCGGGACTACTTCGAGCACCACATTCGACAATTCGCTTACCTCCAGCAGGTGCACCAACTGTGGGCGGGCCACCCGTGCATCATGCTTCAGTCGGATGAGTGCGGCCTCGTCGACGGCGGCCCAGTACTGCGGGGCCTCCTTCTTGGTGAGCAAGCGCTTTCGCTTGAGTCGGCGCGCAACCCAGGACTCGACGATTGCCGGTGGAAACCTGGCCTTGTGCAGGAGGGCCCGGATGTAGTCCTCGCACTGGAGCAGCCCGGGAATTGCTTGCGGCTGGAAGGTACGGATGCGGGATGCCTGCTGCTCGGACTCCGCGAAGGTCTCGAACCAACTGAGCCGCCCCTCCGCCAAGCGGTAAGCGTGGAAGGCGGTGGCCGTCAGCAGGCCCGTTCCGCCGAGGACCCGATCGAGATCGGCCGCGAACTCGGGGCTGGGCCGCCGCTCGGCCGTCTCTATCTGTCCAACAAAAGATCCTGTTGAATGCAGCTCGGCCCCGAGTTTCTGCTGCGTCATGCCTGCGAGTTTGCGGAGAAATCGCAGGTGGGCGCCGAATAGGGCCCACATCGAGGCTTCCGGGTCGAGTTCTTTGGCTGCCGGCATCGCGCGCCTATCCGTCGGATTCATCTGCTGAACGCTGCACCGTTCCCAATGTAGGCCCAAGGGTGTTCGCTCAGTAGTGAATCGGTCACACAGGAGCAGATCGGTCCGACGTACCTGCTCGGATCGGCACCCCGTCAGGAGAGACCATGGGCGTGTGGGAGGGCAGGAGCCGGATGACCATGAGTGTCTACCGCCTCTACCCCAACGGCGAACGCGAGGACGTCAAGCCTCGCGAGGAATTCGAACTGGGCGATGCCGCAAGGTCGTTGCCCCGATCAGGAAATGGCGCGCAGAACGAATTGCCGATGCCGTGGCCGACGCCGGCCGAGGGGTAGGCATGTCCACGACCGATACCGCGGGTGTGATGGTCACGGCCGGCGCGGTGGACTGGGCCTCCCTTCGGATTGCGCGATGGGGGGTGCGCCATTACGGCAAGCTGTTCCGCGATCCCTATCGGGGAACTGTCGGCCGCCTCCGCGAAGTCGACGGTGTCCTGGCTGTGTTGCGGACCCGGCAGGGGCTCGAAGTCGCGTGTTCCGTCCGGCGCTTGGTGGACGCCGTTAGCGGCCGACCCGCAGCCGTGGTCACGGCCCGCGCGGTGTCGGCTTCATGCGCCGAGAGCGGGTGACGCCGTGCATACGGAGGGGACCACCGAAGCGGACAGGATGGCCGGGCGAATCCTGGCGTATCGCTACCTCGGAGCACTGGTGCACGAGGACGTGCGGGGCCCCACCGGGCGCGAGGGTGAACTGACCGCGGTCGACGGCCGCCAGGCATGGGTGCGAACCCGAAGCGGACTCGAATTCGTGGTACCGGTGCGCCGATTGGTGATCGACACGTTGCCCGCGCCACGCCCCGGCCAACCAGTGCGCCACCGCGACACCAAGGAAACGATCGGCATCTACCTGTGCGTCCTTCCCGGACCGAACGGCCCGAAGGCTGTCGTACAACGCTGTGACGGCAGGCCGATATGGGCCGGCCATCCGGACGAGCTGGTACCCGACTACCCGACAGGCCGCGTCACTTGGCCGCCTCCCCCCTGACTGCCGCACCGCCGCGAGAACCGAAACTGCGAGGCGAGGATCGGTGGTGCCCGAGTTGTTCGGCGAGCAGTCGTGTGCCTCCCACCCGGCGCCCCAGTGCCGTTCACCCAAGACGAGTCCTGACGAACCGGCCTGACCCCGCTGGGAGCACACGGCCGGGTGCCAGTCGAACGGCACCTGGCTCGCACAGTGAAAGTTTTCCTGCCATTGCCAACCGAAATATGGGGGATCAATGAGGAAGTCATCACGAAGTCGAGCACCCCCGAATGGTTGCGGCTTCGCACCTGCCATGAGCACGATGGGTCGGTGTCGAACTCACCACTATTCGACGGTGGCTCGGCTCTCATCACAGCGGCATGGCACGCCCCATCCAAACTGGAGGGAGTGATCCGCATGAGTGATTCACGTAGCGAGATCATCAAGGTCCCTGGCGAAGATCTACTCGTCACGATTGAGACGTTGGGAAGCGTCCACGACCGCAACGACGCGGACCGATCCGACCCGCCGCCTGACGCGACTGGCGACACTCAGCCGGATGGCGATGGCCTCAACTACCCGGCGTAGTCCGACCTGAGAGAAACGAGCCACGAGGCCGCGCGGCCAATGCCGCGCGGCCTCGCGCTTCTGCTGTCACTCACCTCATCGGAGGAACACCGTGGAACACCGGCTGATCAGCGCGGTCGAAGGGGCCCTGGCTTGGCGAGGATCAACCAATCTCGGCGGCAAGTTTGCCCGAGGCAATCTTGGTGATCCGGACCTTCTCCAGCGCCTGCTGACCCCCAACAAACTCTTGGATCTGGTGATGCGGCGGAGCCTGAGCAACCCGCAGGTCAGGGTCTTTCGTGAGGGGAACGAGTTACATCCTCGGGAATACTTGAGCGCGGTGAGCACCAGGCGGGGACAGAACATCAGCGTGGTGAACATGCACCGACTCGGCAGTCTCCTCGAAGCCGGGGCAACGCTGGTACTGGACGGTGGAAATGCCTTCGACCCCACACTGGAAGTCGTGTGCCGAGCGATGCAGTGGTGGGCACACGAGCGGGTTCAGGTCAACATCTACGCCACAACCAGCGATGCCTCCGGGTTTGGCCTGCACTGGGATGACCATGAGGTTCTGGTTGTTCAAATGGCGGGAGAGAAAACGTGGGAGGTCCGTGGCCCTTCACGCATCTCCCCGATGTTCCGGGATTCGGAAAGGAATATTACGCCAAGTGAGGAAATTGTGTGGGAGGGCACGATGGCGGCCGGCGACGTCATGCACATTCCCCGCGGCTACTGGCATTGCGCGACCCGTGTTGGGCAGGAAAAGAGCGGCCACAGCATCCACATGACGTTCGGGTTCCCCCGGCGAACCGGCGCATCATGGCTGGGCTGGTTGGCCGAGTGGTGTCGGGACGACGAGATCTTCCGCCACAACCTCTATCGAGACGATTCTCCACATGAACAAGCGCAACAGGCCCGGGAACTGTATGGCGCCGCGCAGAAACTGATCGCTGCGAGAGGGCCGTCGGATTACCTCGAACACGTCGAGCGGGAGACGACACCTGCTCGGCAAGTCCCGTGGATCGAGGCGTTCGGACCGCTCGAAGCCGTGGTATGCACAACTGAGTTCGCCCCTCGAATCGACGTGAACGATGACTGCGTCGAGATCACCTCTAGCGGCCTGCGGATCTCGCTCCCTTCCGAGGCCGAACACGCCGTACGGATGCTGCTGAGCGGGCACCCGGTTCGCCTTGTCCCGGGTAATCCGGAAATGGCCCGATTCCATGGCTCCATCCGCGGGTTGGCCTCCGTCTTCGTCAAGGAGGGGCTGTGCTCAGTCCTGACTCCCGAATTGTCCTCGGGCTACACCGATCTCGTTACCAACGCCACACCCTGACCGCCGCGCTTGACATGGGTATCCAATCGGTCGACACCGCGGTGAACTACGGCGGCTTCGAAGCACATGCACGTCTTGCGAGCGTGGCTGGGGACTTGCTTGACCGCCTACACGTCTCGACAAAGGTCGGATTTTTCCCGACGCCAAGAGGGGCGGAACACTCACTCGACCCACACCGGTTACGAGCGGCTGTGGAAAAGGCGGCCCGAGACCTGGGCCGTGAGCCGGACGTGGTCCTTCTTCACAGCCCGGAAAGGTCACTTGCGTGCCTGGGCCGGAACAAGGCGAAAGCGGTTTTCAACGCAGCCTGTGCCGAACTTACGGCGGCCACGGGGGTGGGCCTGTGTGGTGAATGGGGCATCGCGTCTTGGGATCCGCGCTGTCTACCCCCGCTTGTTGATGCCAGCCTGCCGACGCCGGACGTTTTGATGGTTCGCGCCGGCCTGCTCGCGGGAATCGAAGTTCTGGACACAGCCGATCTGCTTGCCATCCGGTGGCAAATCGACAGGCAGCGGTTCTGGGGCATGAGTCCCTTCGGCGGAAGCACAACGAGCGAGGTGTGGAGCCGAGTGGATCCGCGGATCTTTCTCCGGGATCCTCAGAGCGCAACGCGGATTGAGGCCGCCTTCCGGGTTTCGTACCACCTTCCAGGTGTGTCCCGCATGGCCGTGGGCGCTGATGATCCCGACCACCTGCGAGCCCTTGTCAAGTCACTCAAGGTCCTTCCACACACGGAACGGCTCTCCGCCTATCGCGGCGGGCTGCGAGCACGGGCTCAGCAGCGGGCCTGAAGCTCCTCGATCAGCCGCCCCGCCGCATGGCGCGCGGGCTCGTACAGGGGGTCGGCGGGGTCGCCATACCCGCCGATCACCTTGGCGCAGAAGAACAGAGCCATCACCCGGCCCTCCGTACTCTCCAGATCCGCCCGACGTTCACGGCGTACGCGCTCGGCCACATCCGGAAGGGCAAGCGAGGTTCCCCAAAGGGTGGCGGCATCCAGGCCACGGGGGGCCATGCCCCAGTCTTCCCAGTCCAGAATCCAGCACTCGCTCGACGACGTCACGTTCGCCCAGTGAAAGTCGGCGTGTGCCGGCAACCAAGTGCGAACTGCCGTGTCGAGGGGCTGCGGAAATGCTTCTCGGATCGTCTGCGAGACCAGGTCCTGGGTGATCGTCACCGTGTCCGGCGTCGCGACACGGGTGGTCTTTTGCTCGGCCAGGGCATCGAGTGACCTGTTGAGCGACACCCACCATTCATCCGGCAACAGCGGATTGCATAGAAGCCTCCCACCCGGTTTCACCGGCCGAGCGGTCACCAACTCGGTCTCGTCCGCCCGCCACATTGCCCGTGCTTCGTCATCCCTCCAGGACATGCCGGCAATCCATTTCGGTTGGAGAACGCCGCTCAAGACCGCGGCGGCCTCGATCCCGTTCCAGCCCTGGCCTTCGATCCGGGACAAGGGGCGACGCTCGATGCGCACCCACGTGCCCCGGTCGGTGGCTCCGCCGACGGATCTCCGCTTGCGGACCACGGTGGTCATATCGAGGCGCGTCTCCAAGCCGCGTGCGACACGATCGAGGACTCCTTCGATGGCCTCGGTACGCAAGTCCCCTACACCGCTCATACAGCGAACCTAACGCTTACGGACCCCGGCCGAGTCCTCCGTCGCCCGGCTGCGAGCCATCCGAGATGCCTCCTTCGAAGTGAGTGGAACAGGCGCGCAGGGCGTACGTGGCTCATGATCTACGTCACGGGGAACCCTCTACTGCGGCCACCCGGAAGGTACCTATCCTCGAACTCTCGCGTCGGCCCGGGGCATCGATCGATCGATCGAGGTCATGGGCCGCGTGTATGGGCACATCGTGGGGTTCGCACTCGACCGTCGTCGGCGGGTGCCGGATTGCGCGCTGGGCCCTGGTGTCGGGCAGGTCGAAGCCGGGCCGAAGCGGTGCCGGCCTCCGGTCGTGGATATGACGTTTTCGCAGGTGAGAGGGGACCGAAATGCAGTTCGGCCGCTACTACGAGGAGTTCGAGGTCGGTGCGATCTACAAGCACTGGCCGGGGAAGACCGTGACGGAGTACGACGACCACCTGTTCTGTCTGCTCACGATGAACCACCACCCGCTGCACATGGATGCCAACTACGCCGAGAACACCACCGATTTCGGCAAGAACGTGGTGGTGGGCAACTACATCTACTCGCTGCTGCTCGGCATGTCGGTGCCGGACGTCTCCGGCAAGGCGATCGCCAACCTGGAGATCGAGTCGTTGCGACACGTGGCACCCACGTTCCACGGGGACACCATCTACGGGCAGACCCTGGTGCTGGACAAGTGGGAGTCGAAGTCCAAGGACGACCGCGGGGTGGTGTACGTGGAGACCAAGGGGTACAAGCAGGACGGCACGCTCGTGTGCGTGTTCAAGCGCAAGGTCATGGTGCCCAAGGAGAGCTACGGCGAGAAGCGCGGTGGCGAGCAGCCCGGACGCCCCGAGTTGATCGAGGGCTGATCGGGCGCTGATCGAGCGCCGACCGGGGCTTCGCCCCCCGGGCGGCCGACCGGGGGTCCCGCCCCGGAATCGAGCGCGGGCGGGTCGCCCAGGGACGGCGCGGCCCGCCCGTTTTTTCGCGTCCGGGGGGCGGTTTGCACGCCCTGCGGGAGGACGCCTGTCCTACGTCGGACCGCCCGCCCCGCGGCAGTCCGCCGGCCCGACGCCGGCCCGCCTGCCCCGAGCCGGCCCGCCCGGCCTACGGCAGTTCGTCCGCCGTCGGGTACGACGACTGGGCACCCGCGCGCCGGACCGCCGCGGCGCCCACCCGGACCGCGTACCGGGTCGCCGTGACCGGGTCGTCGCCGGCCGCCAGGCGCCACGCGAGCGCGCCGGTGAAGGCGTCGCCCGCGCCCGTGGTGTCGACCGCGGCCACCTTCGGCGCGGTGACGTGCACCACCTCCGCGTCGCCCTCGGCGACCAACGCGCCGCCGCTGCCCAGCGTGAGCACGATCGAGCGCGGACGCGCGTCGAGCGAGCGCCATCCCTTCAGCGCCTCGTGTGCGTCGCCGCCGCCCGCCGTCGCGCTCGCCTCGTGCTCGTTGAGCACCAACGGGTCGCACGCTCGCAGCACCGACGTGGACATCGCCACGGCCTTCGGCACGACCGGCGACAGGTTCAACACCACCCGGGTATTGGCCGCGTGGCAGCGCCGGACCACCTCCCACACCGTGTCGAGCGGGATCTCCAACTGGAGCGAGACCACCGCGGCGGCCTCGATCGCCGGTGCCAGGTCGGCCACATCCGCCGGCCCGAATCGCCCGTTCGCCCCGGGCGCCACCGTGATGGTGTTCTCGCCCGCGTCGTCCACCGTGATCAGCGCCACGCCCGAGGCGCCCGGCACGGTCCGCATCGCGTCGGTGCGTACGCCCTCCCGGCGCAGCGTCGCGAGCAACATCCGGCCGTGGTCGTCGTCGCCGACCCGCCCGGCCAGCGCGACGTCGGCGCCCAGTCGGGCCGCCGCGACCGCCTGATTGGCGCCCTTGCCACCCGGGTGCACGGCCAGATCGCCGCCCAGGACCGTCTCGCCCGGCCGCGGATGCACCGGCACCCGGACCACCAGATCGGCATTGATCGACCCGACCACGAGCAACCGCGCGCGGCTCCCGCCGGAGCCGGCCTCGACCCCGCCGGCCTCCCGCACACCGATCCCGTGCCCGCCGGTCCCGCTCACGACACCCCCGGCACTCACGACACCCCTGGCACGTTCCACTCGCGCAGTGCGTCGAGCAGACCGTCGACCAGGTCGAGTCGACTCAGGTCGCCGGTGGCCACCCACCGCACCGCGTCCGCGTCGTCGCCCGCGCGCAACGCCCCGCCGTGCGGCGTGCATGCGTAGTCCCTGATCTCGTACGTCCCACCCTCGGGCGCGGGTCGCAACACCGAACCGACGAGCGGTCCGACGGTCACCTGCAGCCCGGTCTCCTCGACCATTTCGCGAGCGAGTGCGACCGCGTCGGTCTCGCCCTCCTCGACCCGCCCGCCGGGCAGCGACCACCGTCCCTCGCCCGGCATTTTCGCGCGTTGCACCAGGAGCACCCGACCCTCGGAGTCGAGGACGATCGCGCCGACGCAGGGAATGAGCCGCATGCCTCCGGAGCCTAGTACTCGGCGCCGACGCGCAGCGGGAGATCGCCCGTGGACCGCGCGGCGCCCGGCAGCGCAAGGGCGCGCAGTCCCGGCGCGGTGCGCGCTCCCGTACGCCGGTCGGCGGTGTGAACGCACCGAAGGAGTGATCGTCCTTGACGCGGAGCCCTGGGCAGTGGACCGTCTTGTCCTATGAAGGGCGAGCCGAGCTGCCCCCGCTGCGGCGGCCGGGTCCGCGCTCCGGGTCTGTTCTCACAGACGTGGGAGTGCGAGATCCATGCAGCCGTTCCGCCGCTGCAACCCGTCGTGCCGCCCAGTGTCGAGGCGCTGGACGCGGTGGTGCGCCGCTCGCGGGTTCCGGTCTGGTTGCCCTGGCCGCTGCCGGTCGGCTGGTTGTACACCGGCGTCGCGCACGCGGGCGACGATCGGGACGGCTCGCGGGCCGTCGCGGTGGCGTGCACGGGCCCCGCACCGCTGGGCGGACGCGGCGAACTGTTGTTGGTCGCCGAGGAGGTGGGCGTCGGACTCGGCGCCAGGTACGCCGGTTTGCCCGGGCACGACCCGGGCGGCGACTTCGTCAAGTCCGCACCGGCCAAGGTGATGGCGGCCGGTCGGCCCACCCCGCTGTGGTGCGTGATCGACGCGCCGCCCGACCGCGCGGTATACGCGGGCGAGGCAATGGGCCTGTGGTTGTGGGCGATCCTGTGGCCGGGCAAGGCCGGCCATCTCGTCTACGACGACGTGGTGCTCACCGATCTGCGGGAAGCCGGGGCCGAGTTGCAGTTGTTGCCGTGCGGCGCGCTGTCCCCGCAACTGCTGGCGTTCTGACCGACCCGGAGCCGGGGTTCGGACCGGCCGATCGGAGCCGGACCGACCAGAACCAGGCCGACCAGAACCAGGCCGACCCGAACCAGGCCGACCGCAACCGGTCTCGGGCGAGCAACCTACCCGGCCGCCCGCAACCGCACCCGCCGGGCTCGAACCCGTCCCTCGCCCCCCACAGCCCACTCGGCAGGCACCCCGGCCGGCCGGCCCGCGCACGACCCGACGGCCGCCCCGCGAACCCGCTCGATCAGGGTCGTTAGGGTCGAGAGCGTCCATCGACCCTCCCGGCAGACGAGGTCAGCGTGCGCATCGACCTGCACACCCACAGCACCGCATCCGACGGCACCGACACGCCCGCCGAACTGGTCGTCAAGGCGCGTGCGGCCGGTCTCGACGTGGTCGCGCTCACCGACCACGACACCACCGCCGGCTGGACGGCCGCGGCCCAGGCGCTGCCGCCCGGGCTGACCCTGGTCCCGGGCGCGGAGATCTCGTGTGTGGCCGAGGGCGGGATCAGCCTGCACATGCTGGGCTACCTGTTCGACCCGGCGGAGCCGGAGTTCGCCCGGGCCCGCGAACTGGTGCGCACCGACCGGATCCGCCGGGCCGAGGCGATGGTCGAGCGCTGCCGCGAACTCGGCGCCCCGATCACCTGGGCCCGAGTCCTGGAGATCGCGGGCGGCGGCGCGGTGGGTCGGCCGCACGTGGCCACCGCGCTGGTCGAGGCGGGCGTGGTCGCCGACGTGTCGGGGGCGTTCACCGCGGAGTGGCTCAAGGACGGCGGGCGGGCGTTCGTCGAGAAGTACGAGATCCACGCGGTCGAAGCCGTCCGGCTGATCGGTGGCGCGGGCGGGGTCGCGGTGTTCGCCCACCCGGGTGCGGTCAAGCGCGGCCGGACCGTCTCGGACGCCACGATCGCCGAACTGGCCGAAGCCGGCCTGGCCGGGGTCGAGGTGGACCACATGGACCACGACGACGCGATGCGGGCGCACCTGCGCGGTCTCGCCGGTGAGCTGCGACTGATCACCACCGGTTCGAGTGACTACCACGGCACCCGCAAAACCATCGATCTCGGAGAAAACACCACGGATCCGGAGTCCTACGAGGCGATAACGGAACTGGCAACAGGGGCAGCACCCGTCACCGCGTGAACCGGTTCGACGTCACCGTCCTCGGCTCGTCCTTCGTCACGCTCTTCGTGATCGGGCCCGCCCGGCGTCGTCCGGCCGTACCCGAGCCACAACTGTGCGCGGGCGGCGTTCGGGGGTTCGTCGAGGTGAAGCCATAAGGTGCGAAGCGGAGAATCCAGCGGTTGGGGAGAGGCGGAGGACATGAGCAAGTCGGTACGCGGCGTCGTCGCGCGCAGCAAGGGCGCACCGGTCTCGATCGAGACCATCGTGGTGCCGGACCCGGGTCCGGGCGAGGCGCGTGTGCGGGTCCGGGCGTGCGGCGTCTGCCACACGGACCTGCACTACCGCGAGGGCGGCATCGGTGACGAGTACCCGTACCTGCTCGGCCACGAGGCCGCCGGTGTCGTCGAGTCGGTCGGCGAGGGCGTCACCGAGGTGGCCGTCGGCGACTTCGTGATCCTGAACTGGCGTGCGGTGTGCGGCGATTGCCGTGCGTGTCGACGCGGCCGTCCGCAGTACTGCTTCGCGACGCACAACGCGAAGCAGAAGATGACCCTGGAGGACGGCACCGAACTGAGTCCCGCGCTCGGCATCGGCGCGTTCGCCGAACTGACCCTGGTCGCCGCCGGACAGTGCACCAAGGTCGACCCCGAGGCGGACCCCGCCGCGGCCGGCCTGCTCGGCTGCGGTGTGATGGCCGGCCTCGGCGCGGCGGTGAACACCGGCAACGTCGGGCGCGGCGACACGGTCGCGGTGATCGGGTGCGGCGGCGTCGGCGACGCGGCCATCGCCGGTGCCCGGCTCGCCGGCGCGGCGAAGATCATCGCCGTCGACCTGGACGACCGGAAGCTGGAGTGGGCACGCCGGGCCGGCGCCACCCACACGGTGAACTCGAAGGCGGGCGACCCGGTCGAGGCGATCCGCGAACTGACCGGCGGTTTCGGCGCCGACGTGGTGATCGACGCGGTCGGCCGCCCGGAGACCTACAAGCAGGCGTTCTACGCCCGCGACTTGGCCGGGACGGTGGTCCTGGTGGGCGTGCCGACCCCGGAGATGACCATCGAGCTGCCGCTGCTGGACGTGTTCGGCCGCGGCGGTGCGCTCAAGTCGTCCTGGTACGGCGACTGCCTGCCCTCGCGCGACTTCCCGATGCTGATCGACCTGTACCGCCAGGGGCGCTTCGATCTGGACGCGTTCGTCAGCGAGCGGATCACGCTGGAGGACGTCGAGGCCGCGTTCGAGAAGATGCACCACGGCGACGTGCTGCGTTCGGTGGTGATCCTGTGATGCGGATCGACCATGTGGTCACCTCGGGCGTCTTCTCGCTCGACGGCCAGGACTTCGACGTGGACAACAACGTGTGGATCGTCGGCGACGGCCGCGAGGTGGTGGTCGTGGACGCCGCGCACGACGCGGCGGCCATCGCGGCCGGGGTCGGCGACCGTACGGTGACCGGCATCGTGCTCACCCACGGTCACAACGACCACATCAACGCCGCCGCGGAGTTGGCCGAACTCACCGGCGCGCCGATCCACCTGCACCCGCAGGACCGGATGTTGTGGGACGCGGTGTACCCGGACCGCGCACCGGACGTCGCGTTGGCCGACGGCGAGGTGCTCACCGTCGCGGGCACCGAGCTGCGGGTGCTGCACACGCCGGGCCACGCGCCCGGCGCGGTGTGCCTGTACGCGCCGGAGGCCGCCGTGCTCTTCTCCGGCGACACGCTGTTCAAGGGCGGTCCCGGTGCCACCGGGCGCTCGTTCTCGTCGTTCCCGCTGATCCTCGACTCGATCCGGGGACGCCTGCTGGCGCTGCCCGAGCACACGCGGGTGCTCACCGGGCACGGCGACGAGACGACGATCGGCGCCGAGGCGAAGGACTACGACGCCTGGGTGGCGCGAGGGCACTGAGCCGTCGGGCCCCGGGGCGCGGAGCGGGGCCGCAGGGCCCCGAGCCGCCCGGCTCCGGCCCGGGCCGTCCGCGGACATGACGAGGGCGCTTCCCCCAAGCGGGGAAGCGCCCTCGGTTCATGGGTAATCAGCCGGCGTCCGCCACCTTGACGGGGCGGATGTACAGGCGCTCGCCGAATGCTTCGGCGCGTTTCAGGGCAGCCTGCACGGTGTCGATGTCGACGGCGCAGTTGACCGGGTTGGACCCGGTCTTTTCCTGGGCTCGGCTGAGGTTGGTGATTCGGTAACGCATACGCGTCTCCCTTCCCTCCGGTCCGAAGTCGTACGGAGCCGCATGGTGCCGCGACCCCGTCTACAAGGATTGGGTGCCGGGATCCGCAAGGATCAGCCTGACCCGGCAGGGGTCACAACCGGCACCGCCCTGAACAACAGCAGTCACACCGATATCATTCCCGTGACTGAAATGTTCCTTTCCTGACTTTCCTCGACTTACACGTGACGCATGACGCGACATTGCCCGCGAGGCAAGCGAGGACGCGACGGCGACCGGCATAGGACAATGCCGGTCTGAGCACATCGACCGGGCGCCGTACGCGCAGCCGCCATGGGAGGACGAGAGACTTTGCACGATCCGGGAGAGGACGACGTCCGGACGGGCGCGACGGCCGCCTTCGGCGCTGTGGTGCACGAATCCGGCGGGGACCTCGGCGCCGAGCAGGGAGGCCCGCTCGAGGACCACCCCGTCGCGGGCTTCGAAGACACACCCGGAGCACTGCCCGACCTGACGGAGTCGTTCACCCGACCGGCCGTACTGGTCCAGTCCGTCTCTCCGCCCCTGCACTTCGGCACCCACGCGCTGTTCGTCGACGTCGGCTACGTGTACGCGGCGATGGGCCTGCTGGTGGCCGGTTCGGCCGAGCGCAGGGCCTTCCGGGTGGATGCCGAGCAACTGATCACCGGCCTGATCGACGAGGCCCGCCGGGTCTTCCCGGAGGGTCGACTACTGCGGGTGTACTGGTACGACGGCGCGCGCGAGCGGGTGCACACCGTGGAGCAGCGGCAGATCGCCGAACTGCCCGACGTCAAGGTCCGGCTCGGCAACCTCAACGCGCACAACCAGCAGAAGGGCGTCGACTCGCTGATCCGCAGCGACCTCGAATCGCTCGCGCGCAACCACGCGATCGACGACGCGGTCGTGATCAGCGGCGACGAGGACCTGGTCTCGGCGGTCGAGGCGGCCCAGTCCTACGGCGTACGGGTGCACCTGTGGGGCGTGGAGCCCGCCTACGGCACCAACCAGGCCGACCCGCTGGTGTGGGAGGCCGACGTCACCCGGATGTTGCACCGCGAGTTCTGCGAGACCTGCGTGACGCCGGTGATGTTGCCGCCGTCGCACGCCGGCGCGCTCGCGGTCCAGCCGGGCGGCCCGCCGACCGCCGACCAGGCGTGGCGGATCGGCCAGGAGATCGCCAAGCGCTGGCTGGTGGTGCGCGGCCGGGAGAACCTGGCCGACCTGATGCCGGGACCGATGTTGCCGCAGGCGATCGACCGGGGCCTGCTCGTGGACGCGGAGAGCGTGCTGCAATATTCGCTCCGCCCGCACGAGGACCTGCGGCGCGCACTGCGCAACGGCTTCTGGGACCGCCTCAACCAGGAATTCGGCCTCCCGGGCACGGAACTGACGGAGGGCTGAGCGGGTCGGTCAGTCCTTGCGGGCCACGTAGTACAGGTTCAGGAAGTCGCCCTCCAGCGAATGCGTCCGGACGTCGGTGAAGCCGGCCTCCGCGAGCGCGGCGCGGGCGGCCTGTTCGCCCCAGACGGTGCCCAGGCCCTCGCCGCCCTCGCCCAGCGAGACGGTCATGCAGTAGAACACCGAGAACGTGTACAGCGCGGGCCCCAGCGGGTGGTCCAGGTTTTCCTCCAGCTTGCTGGAGGCGGCGATCTCGCCCATCAGGAACACCCCGCCCGGGCGCAGCGCGGCGGAGACGGCGGCCAGCGTGCGACCCGGCCGGGCCAGGTCGTGGATCACGTCGAACGCGGTGATCAGGTCGTACGAGCCGAGCGGTTCGGCCGCGTCGACCACGGCGAACTCCGCGTTCTCCAGGCCCAGTTCCTCGGCCTCGCGGCGTGCGGCGGCGATTCCCTGGGTGGAGATGTCCACGCCGCGGACCCGGCTGCGCGGGAATGCCCTGGCCAGCACGTTCATCGCGTGCCCCTGGCCCGTGCCGACGTCCAGCACGTCGATCCCGGCGGTCAGCCGCTCGGTCAGCCCGGGTGCCAACGGCAATACGCCGTCCACCAGCGCCGCGTCCCAGACCCGGCCGGACTCCTCGGCCTGGAGCTCCTGGAAGCGCGGATAGGCCGAGTAGGGCACGCCGCCGCCCTGCCGGAACGCGTTCACGACGGGCTGCTCGACCTCGCCCATCAGCGCCAGGTACTGGGTGATGCCGGCCAGGTTCTCCGGTCCGGCCGCGCGGGTCAGCGAGGCCGCGTGTTCGCGCGGCAGCAGGTAGGTGGCGGAGTCGGGGGAGTATTCGACGATTCCGCCGGTCACCATGCCGCCCAGCCACTCGCGCACGTAGCGCTCGGTCAACCCCGAGGCGCGGGCGATCTCCTCGCTCGTCGACGGCGGCAGCCCGGCCATCGTGTCGAACAGCCCGGTCTGGTGGCCGACGCTGATCATGAAGGCCAGACAGCCGTCGTCGATGATGTTGATCATGCGTCCCGCGAAGGCTTCCTGCCGCGCGGAATCGACTTCGATGAGCGTCATGGCAACTCCCGGTCGGTCGGCTCGACGGGAGCCGCCGTGGGTGCGCGGGCCTCGCGCCGGGGGTGCCGCCCCGGACGTTCCGACACACCGGAAACACGGGCGACGCCCGCGGTGAAAGACGTGTCTCCCAGCCACGCTACGCCCGATCCGCCCGCTCCGGGAGCCGACACCGGGCCGGGGCGGCGAGCCCGGTGTGAGCGCCCGGGCCGACCGATCCACGCCGAGCCGGGCCCCGGCCCGCGGCCTGGCGGGGGCGGATGTCCCGGCGCCGCTCAGGCTCGATCCGCGTACGCCGCCACGCTCGCCCAGAAGTCGGCCAACGCCGCGGCCGTGGCATCCGGCGACTCCACGTTCGGGGAGTGGTGGGTGTCCGGGATCACCACGTGCGGTACGCCCAGCCGGTCGGCCATCGCGGCCTGCCAGGGCAGCGGCCACGCGTAGTCCTCGACACCGGAGACCACGAGCGCGGGCAGGCCGGCCGCCACCAGTGCGGCGAGTTCGCCCACCCGGTCGGGTTCGGTGCGCAGTTGTTCGGCCATGCCGAGCAGCCCCTCGGGCGTGGTGCCCAGCCAGCGGGCGTGCACGAACGCGGCGATCGCCGGGTCGGCGGGCGGCAGCTGACCCGCCTCCAGTTCCACGGCCTGCATCGCCTCCCACACCTCCTGGGGGGTGAGCACCGGGAGCACCTCTTCGAGCATCAGCAGCCGGGCGACCTCCTCCGGACAGATCCCCGCCGGGCCGGTGCTCATCAGGGTCAGCGAGGCCAGCCGGTCCGGCGCATGCAGCGCCACCGAGCGGCACACCAGGCCGCCGAAGGAGTGCCCCAGCAGGTGGATCGGCTCGCCCGGGGCCACCGCGTCGGCGATCGCGAGCACGTCCGCCACGAGCGCTTCGCGGGTGTACGCCGCCGGATCCGCCGGGCCCGCGGTCTCGTACTGGCCGCGCTGGTCCACCGACACGGTGTGGAAACCGCGTTGCGCCAGCGGGTCGCCGAGCGCGATGAAGTCCTCCTTGCTGCCGGTGAACCCCGGTACCAGCACGGCGGTGCCCAGGCGCGGTGCGGCGCTCGGCGGGGTGCCCTCCAGGACGGCGAATCGTCCGCGCCCGGTCGCCAGGCGACGGGAGCGGACGGTCCCGGGCAAGGTCAGAAAGCGTGGCGTACTCACGCCTTCGAGCCTACTTACCCGCAGGTACGACAACGGCCCCCGGCGCGAAGCCCGGACGTGATCGTCCACACTCCACACCGGGGGCCGTCGGGCCGATGGTGCGACCGTCAGCCCTCGTCGGTCGCGACGGCGCCGGCCTCGGCACCCTCGGGACGGCGACGGGTACGCCGGCGGCGACGGCGCGGTGCGCGCTCGCCGTCCGCGTCCGCATCCCCGGCCACGGCCGGGCCGTCCGCGGGAGCCGCCTGGGCGGGCACGGTCGGCGGTTCGACGAACGCCGCGGCGGTCGCGCCGGCCGGGGCGATCACGACGGCCTCGCCGGTCTCACCGTTCACCCGACGGCGGCGCCGCGAACCCGGTGCCCGACGGCGGCTGGGGTCGCTCGCCTCGGCGTCGGCCGACTCCGGCGCCGGTCCGGACGCGGCCGGGCCGGACGCGGCGGGACCGCTGCGGCTGCGGCCGGTCGCGCCCTTGCGACCCGAGTTGCCCCGGCTGTTCTTGCCGGTCTCGCCCAGGTCCTCGACGTCCTCCGCGCCCAGGCCCGCACGGGTGCGGTCGGCGCGCGGCAGCACGCTGCCCACGGTGGTGGGGATGTCCAGGTCGGTGAACAGGTGCGGCGAGGTCGAGTAGGTCTCGACCGGGTCCGCGAAGCCCAGGTCCAGGGCCTTGTTGATCAGGCTCCAGCGCGGGATGTCCTCCCAGTCCACCAGCGTCACCGCGGTGCCCGAGGCGCCGGCGCGGCCGGTCCGGCCGATCCGGTGCAGGTAGGTCTTCTCGTCGTCGGGGCACTGGTAGTTCACCACGTGGGTGACACCCTCGACGTCGATTCCGCGGGCCGCGACGTCGGTGGCCACGAGCACGTCCACCTTGCCGTTGCGGAACGCCCGCAGCGCCTGCTCGCGCGCGCCCTGGCCGAGGTCGCCGTGCACGGCGGCGGAGGCGAAGCCGCGCTCGGCCAGGCCCTGGGCCAGGTCGGCCGCGGTGCGCTTGGTCCGGCAGAACACCATCACCAGGCCGCGCCCGTTGGCCTGGAGCACCCGGGCCATCAGCTCGGGCTTGTCCAGGCCGTGCGCGCGGTAGACGCGCTGCTGGACCGACTTGACGGTGGCGCCCAGGTCGTCCGGCTCCGAGGCGCGGATGTGCGTGGGGCGGCTCATGTAGCGGCGCGCCAGGGTGATGATCTGACCCGGCATGGTGGCCGAGAAGAGCATCGTCTGGCGACGCGCCGGGAGGCGCTCGACGATCTTCTCGACGTCGGGCAGGAAGCCCAGGTCGAGCATCTCGTCGGCCTCGTCCAGGACGAGCATCTTGACTTCGGACAGGTTCACGTGACCCTGGCCGACCAGGTCGAGGAGCCGGCCCGGGGTGCCGACGACGACGTCGACGCCCTTCTTGAGGGTGTCGATCTGCGGTTCGTAGGCCCGGCCGCCGTACACGGCCAGCACCCGCACGTTGCGCAGCTTGCCCGCGGCCTGGAGGTCGTTGGTGACCTGCACGCACAGCTCACGGGTGGGGACGACGACCAGTGCCTGCGGCATGCGGCCGGCGACCGTGCCCGCGGGAGCGCGGCCGGCCTCGATGTCGGCTGCGACGGTGATCCGCTGCAGCAGGGGGATGCCGAAGCCGAGGGTCTTGCCCGTTCCGGTCTTGGCCTGGCCGATCACGTCGTTGCCGGACAGAGCGACCGGAAGGGTCATCTCCTGGACGGGAAAGGCCTCGATGATGCCGAGTGCCTCGAGTGCCTCGGCTGTCTCCGAAAGTACTCCGAGTTCGCGAAAAGTTGTCAGGGGTCCAGCCTCTTCTGTGTGGTTGGGGGCCGTCCGTACCGAAAGCGGGTCGAGACCGTGGCGCCCACCGAAATTGCGGGGCGCTCCACGGGACCTCTCGCCTTCGGGCGGCCACCCGAGCGGGTCGGTCGGAGCCAGTCGTCCTCCGACCGGGCATCCGCGTTCACTACCACTGTACCCGGCGACGTGCGGCCGGTGGGGTGATGCTCATTACTGCTTGTCCGGAGATGGGCGACTCCGCCCGGACGTGGCGCCCCCGTGCCGCGGTGCGCTCACTACGCTGCGTACTTGTGAACACTGTGGCATTCGTGCACGGTGCGGGCGGCGGGACGAACGAAGGGGTGGACATGGGCGAGGGTGCGCAGCCGACCGGGGAGATGCGGGCCGCCGTGATCGAACTGCTCGGTGTACTCGCGTACGGCGAGATCACCGCCTTCGAGCGGCTCGCCGAGGATGCCAAGATGGCGCCGACGGTGGACGACAAGGCCGCGTTGGCCGCGATGGCGGTGGCCGAGTTCCATCACTACACGCTCCTGCGCGACCGCATCGCCGCGCTGGGCGCGGATCCGGCCGCGGCGATGGATCCGTTCATCGCGCCGCTGGACGAGTTCCACGTGCACACCGCGCCCGCCGACTGGCTGGAGGGCCTGGTCAAGGCGTACGTGGGCGACGGGATCGCGGCCGACTTCTACCGCGAGGTGGCCGCGCATCTGGACGAGGTCAGCCGGGATCTGATCGTCGAGGTGCAGCGCGACACCGGGCACGCGGCCTTCGTGGTCGACGCGGTGCGCTCGGCGATCGAGCGCGACCCCAAGGTGGCGGGCCGGCTCGCGCTGTGGGGCAGGCGGCTGATGGGCGAGGCGCTCAGCCAGGCCCAGCGGGTCGCCGCGGAGCGGGACGTGTTGTCCACGATGCTCATCGGCGGCGGCGCCGGCCCCGGTTTCGACCTGGCCGAGATCGGGCGCATGTTCAACCGGATCACCGAGGCGCACCAGCAGCGGATGGCCGCCCTCGGACTCGCCTCCTGACCGCAGGGGCCACGGCAGGACCGGGAAGCGAAAACCCGAGGGCGGGTGGATCCGGATCCGGATCCACCCGCCCTCGGGTGTGTGTATGGCGCCGATGCCGGCACCGTAGTTCGGGTGTCGGCTGCTCAGGCGCTGGCGCCGAAGCCGACCTTGCGCGCCGACGACTCGCCGATCTCGACGTAGGCGAGCCGGTCGGCGGGCACGAGCACCCGGCGGCCCTTCTCGTCCGTCAGGGACAGCAGCTTGGACGAGCCCGACAGCGCGTCGGCGATGGCCCGCTCGACGTCCTCCGGGTTGTCCGTGCTCTCCAGCACCAGCTCCCGAGCGGCGTGCTGTACGCCGATCTTGATCTCCACGGCTGTCCCTCCGGCCTTGAAATTCTGGAGATCGGCGCCGCGACGACCGCGGGCCGTACCTACCCCAGCAGGCTAGTCGAGAGCCGGGGTCACCGAACGCCATGACGGGTACGCCCAACGCGAACGCCGGACGGGAACAAGATCGCCCCCGCGCCCGTACGCGCAGGCCGTCCGCGGCTTCGAGCGGGTCAGTGCGGCGGGTCGTCCTTGCGCGGGAAACGGGAGATGCCGCGCCAGGACAGCGACGAGACCAGCAGCGAGGCGGCGTCGCGCGGGATGGTCGCGCCGCGTGCGATCCAGTAGCGCGCGGTGACCTGCGCCATGCCGGTCAGGCCGATCGCCAGCAGCATCGATTCCTCCTGGCCCAGCCCGGTGTCCTCGGCGATGATCTTGCTGACCGCCTCGGCGCACATCTCGCTGACCCGCTCCACGCGTTCGCGTACGGCGCTCTCGTTGGTCAGGTCGGACTCGAAGACCAGTCGGAAGGCACCGCCGTCGTCGTCCACGAAGGCGAAGTAGGCGTCGACCGTGGCGGCCACCCGGAACTTGTTGTCGTGCGTCGACTCCAGCGCCCGCTGCACCGCCGCGAACAGGGACTCGCAGTGCTGGTCGAGCAGCGCCAGATACAGCTCCAGCTTGCCGGGGAAGTGCTGGTACAGCACGGGCTTGCTGACGCCGGCGCATTCGGCGATGTCGTCCATCGCGGCCGCGTGGTAGCCCTGCTTGACGAAGACTTCCTGGGCGGCGCCGAGGAGTTGCGTCCTGCGCGCGAGCCGGGGCAGCCGGGTACCGCGAGGACGGGGATCCGCATCCTGGATGGCTGTCACGGGGCTCCTCAAGGTGTCGCTCAACGTGTCGCGGACGCCGGATGATCGGGTGATCCGGCGGGTTTCTCCACCACGTCATCCTACTTTCGGGTAACCCAGGGCGTAAGTTTCGTGGCGCAACGAAACAGGATCCCGCGCTTCCGGTAATCCTCGCAAGGGGGCGCGTGAGGTGCGCGGAAGGCCGTCGCAAGCCCCGCGGCGCCGCTGCCGAAGCGGGGCTCAGCGATAGTCGTCGTCCTGCGTGTGGCCGACCCCGCGGCGCTGCTCGGTCGCGTCCGCGGGATCCACGCCTTCGGGCACCGACTCCCACACCGGGTCGTCCTCACCGTCGTCCGCCTCCACCGGGGTGTGTTGTTCCACCACGTCGGGCACCGGAATCTCGGGGTCTCGGGTCGTGTCGTCGGAAACCGCGGCGTCACCGACGGTGACGTCTTCGAACTCGGGGGTCTCGTCGATTCCGTCCATACGGCCTCCCTGCCCGTGCGGTGCGCCGCCATGCGGCGTTCCCGCCCATGATCCGCCTCGGTCCCGTTGCCGCACTTTCGTGATCGATGTCGAAACGTGATGTGGGAAGCGTTTACAGTGACGTCATGAACCAGGGCATAAGAGCCGAGACCACCCCGCGTGACGAAGTCGGTCGAGGCATCCGCCCTTCCGTCCCAGTGATCATCTCGTAATATTGCCCACCGTGACGACCATCAGCCCCGCAAGCGACGCCGACGCAACGCCATGGCCTGCGCGTACGGTCGAAGTCGCCACCGGCAGTGAGGTCGTGGTGCGCCGCGACGCGCTCCACGATTCCGATCTGCCGCCCGCGATGATGATCCACGGCCTCGGCGGATCCTCGCTGAACTGGACGGAACTGGCCGCCGAACTGCGGTCGGACCTTTCCGTGGAGATGATCGACCTGCCCGGCTTCGGGCATTCGCCGCCGCCGCGGAACGGGGACTACTCGATCTCCGCGCACTGTCGAGCGGTCGAGGGCGCGATCCTGTCGCTGCGCAAGGGCCCGGTGCACCTGTTCGGCAATTCGATGGGCGGCGCGGTGGCCACTCGGCTCGCCTCCCGCCGGCCGGACCTGGTCCGCACACTGACGCTGATCTCGCCCGCGCTGCCGGACCTGCGGGTGCGCCCGTCGGTGTTGCCGACGGCGGCTCTGGGGGTGCCCGGTGTGGGCCGCGCGCTGCTGCGGCTCAGCCGCAACATGACGCCCGAGGATCGCACTCGGATGTCGATCGCGATGATGTACGGGAACCCGGACGCGGTCGGCGAGAAGGCCTTCGCGGATGCCGCGGCCGAGTACCGGCGCCGGCTCGAACTCCCGTACATGATGGACGCGTTCTCGCAGTCGACCCGGTCGGTCATCGGGGCCTACCTGGAGCGCGGCGAGCGGGCGTTGTGGCGGCAGGCGGCCGACGTGCGGGCGTCGACGCTGCTCGTCTACGGACGCCGGGACAGACTGGTCGACGCGCGCATGGCCAAGCGTGCGACCGAGACCTTCCCGGACGCCCGACTGCTGGTGGTGCCCGACTCCGGGCACGTGGCCATGCTCGAACACCCCCGCGTGGTGGCCCGGGGTTTCCGCGAACTTCTCGACGGGGCCCTCTCGCCGTCGAACGTGGTGGGGTGAACGCAGACTCATGGGACGTCACTCGGGAACGCAGACGAGCGTGCGGTACGACGGTGAGGGCCTGCCGGACGACGCGCTCTCCGGCGGTTACGCGGCGGTGCCGCAACAGGTCGCGTACGGGCAGGTCCACCAGGACGGCCAGGGCGGCGAGTGGACCGGCACCTCGTACGGCGGCGGCAGTTCCGAGCAGGACACCGGCTACCACGGCTACCCCGTGGAGCCCGGCTACGGCGGTTACCCGGCCGCGCAGCAGCACACCGCCGGCTACGGGTACGACGGCGGGCAGCAGCACGGCTGGGAGCACCCCGCGCCCGAGACCGGCTCCGGCACCTGGGCGGCGACCGGCACGATGCCCGGCGAGCCCACGCACTGGGACGACCCGCCGGCGCCGTACGGCACGCAGACCGGCTCGGTCGGCTACACCCCGGACGTGTTCCGCATCGACGGCCCGGGCACCGACACGTTCGGCGTCGACGCCTTCGGCGACGGCGCCCTGCACACCGGCTCGTTCGTCACCGGCACGTTCGGCACGGACGGCTTCGGGACGGACACCTTCGGCACGGACGCCTTCGGGGCCGATGCCTTCGGCGCTGACGCCTACTCCGGCGGCTACCCGGCGGTGAACCCCGGGCACGACCCGTACGCCGCGAACGGCCGTCCCGACGGGACGCACGCGATCGCCGAGGCGCCCGCCGCGCCGTCGTACGACACCACCACGTTCGAGCCGCAGAGCTTCGTCGGCTACGGCTACGACGCCTCGGGCGGCTACCCGGCGGTGATGCCAGTCGAGGATCCGCTCGCGGACGCGCTGTACGAGCTGCCCGCCGAGCCGGAACCGGCGATCGGGCCCGGGGCGGGGCAGTATCCGATGGAGTCCGAGCCGTGGGCCGCGTCCGCCCCCGAACTCGACCTGGAACAGCTCTCGTTCGCCACCGAGCCGACCGACGACATCCCGGGGCCCAGGCACTCGGCCGAGGAGTCGGAGCACGGCTTCGAGCCGGACACCGGGGGCGTCCCGCCCAGGGGCCGCGCGCAGACCCGCAAGGCCAACCGGCCCGCGCCGCGCAAGGGGCGGCGCACCCTGGTCGCGGCGAGCGGCGCGGTCGTCACCGGTGCGGTACTCGCCGGCGCGGTCGTGCTCCAGATGCCCGACGAGGGCTCCTCCAGCCAGGCGTCCGGCGACGACCAGGCCGCACCGGGCGGGGCCACCAGACCCACCGACCAGGCCGCGTCGCGGGGCTCGGAACGGGACCCGGTCACCCAGGGCGGCGCCTCCTCGCTGCCGCTGCCCACACCCGCGTCGCCGGTCACCACCGACCAGCTGACCGTGCGCTTCCCGCTCGACCCCAAGCTCGGCCTGAGCGGCAGTTTCGAGACCGTGCCCGGCAAGGAGGCCGCGCCCGGTCCCGGCCGCAAGTACACCTACGCGGTCCAGATCGAGCAGGGTCTGCAACTGGACGGCGAGTTGTTCGCGACGACCGTGCAGAAGACGCTGAACGACAAGCGCAGTTGGTCGAGCGGGGGGCTGACCTTCGAGCGCACCGACGCGTCGAAGGCGGACTTCGTGGTGCGGCTGGCGAGCCCGCAGTCGGTCCACAAGGCGTGCAGCCCCATCGTGGGCGACACCAGCGCGGACAACGTCTCGTGCGACGCGTACGGCACCCCGTACGTGATGATCAACGCGTGGCGCTGGGCCCAGGGCTCGACCGCCTACGGCGACGACATCGTCGGCTACCGACAGATGTTGATCAACCACGAGGTCGGTCACCGGCTCGGCCACAACCACGAGAAGTCCTGCGGCGCGGGCGGCATCGGGGACGGCCTGGCCCCGGTGATGATGCAGCAGACCAAGACCCGGGTCGCGAGCGAGGGCGCGATGAAGGGCGAGACCTGCGAGGCCAACCCGTGGCCGTACCCGTCGGGCAAGTTCACCAAGTAGCCCGATCCGCACCCGCCGGGCGCTCCGGAAGGCGCCCGGCGGCCCCGTCGTGGGTGAATCTCACGGACCGGACCCGATGCCCGGGAATCGGGACGAGCGTGGCACTGTTGCGATAGGAAAAGAGCCGAGATAGACAGTCCGACCATCGGAGTTTCCGTGTCGCAGCTACCACCCCTGGTCGAGCCGGCCCCCGAGCTGACCGTCGACGAGGTCCGTCGTTATTCGCGCCACCTGATCATCCCCGACGTCGGGATGGACGGGCAGAAGCGGCTGAAGAACGCCAAGGTGCTCTGTGTGGGCGCCGGTGGCCTGGGGTCCCCGGCGCTGATGTACCTCGCCGCGGCAGGCGTCGGCACGCTCGGCATCGTCGAGTTCGACACCGTGGACGAGTCGAACCTGCAGCGCCAGATCATCCACGGACAGAGCGACATCGGGCGCTCCAAGGCGGAGTCCGCGCGTGACTCGGTCAAGGAGATCAACCCGTACACCGAGGTCGTCCTGCACGAAGAGCGGCTCGAGGCCGACAACGTGATGGAGATCTTCGGGCAGTACGACCTGATCGTCGACGGCACGGACAACTTCGCCACCCGGTATCTGGTCAACGACGCCTGCGTGCTGCTGAACAAGCCGTACGTGTGGGGCTCGATCTACCGCTTCGACGGCCAGGCCAGCGTGTTCTGGTCCGAGCACGGCCCGTGCTACCGCTGCCTGTACCCGGAGCCCCCGCCGCCCGGGATGGTGCCCTCGTGCGCCGAGGGCGGCGTGCTCGGCGTGCTGTGCGCGTCGATCGGGTCGATCCAGGTCAACGAGGCGATCAAGCTGCTGATGGGCATCGGCGAGCCGCTGGTCGGTCGGCTGATGATCTACGACGCGCTGGAGATGACCTACCGCACGGTCAAGGTCCGCAAGGACCCCGAGTGCGCGGTCTGCGGGAAGAACCCCACGGTCACCGAGCTGATCGACTACGAGGCGTTCTGCGGTGTGGTCTCCGAGGAGGCCCAGGAGGCCGCGCTCGGTTCGACCATCACCCCGCGGCAGCTCAAGGAGTGGCAGGACGCCGGCGAGAACATCGACCTGATCGACGTTCGCGAGCCGGGCGAGTACGAGATCGTCAAGATCCCGGGTTCGCGGCTGATCCCCAAGAACGAGTTCCTGATGGGCCGTGCCCTGGAGGACCTGCCGCAGGACCGGCGCATCGTGCTCAACTGCAAGACGGGCGTGCGCTCGGCCGAGGTGCTGGCGGTGCTCAAGAGCGCGGGGTTCGCCGACGCGGTCCACGTCGGCGGCGGCGTGATCGGATGGGTCAACCAGATCGAGCCGGAGAAGCCGGTCTACTAGTCCTCGGGGCCGGACGGCCGGGCATCGACCCGGCCTTCGGCCGAGGTGTCCTCGAACGCCGGGCGGGCCGATTTTCGGCCCGCCCGGCGTTTTTCGGCTGCTTCGGCTGCTTCTTCGCCTGCTTCGGCTGCGGAAACGGCGCCGGCCTGTGCGGGCGGGACGGTGCTCAGATCGCCTGTTTGCGTTGCAGGTGGGCGAAGGCGAGCCAGCCCGGCAGGACCGGGAGCCAGAAGGTCAGGAAGCGGTAGAGCAGGACGGCCGCCGTCGCCGTCTCGAAGGGCAGGCGCGCGGTGCTGGTCAGGCCCGCGATCAGGGCCGCCTCGACCGCGCCGATGCCGCCCGGGGTGGGCGCGGCCGAGCCGATCGCGTTGCCGGCCAGGAAGACCACCGCGATGGCGGCGAAGTTGGCCGAGCCGCCGAAGGCCCGCACACTGGCGTCCAGGCACAGGATGAAGGACAGCGTGAGCAACACCGTGCCGCCCAGCCCGGCCGCGAGCTTGGTCGGCGTCTGGAGCACGTCCAGCAGTCGCGGCACGATGCCCGAGAACAACTGCCGCAGTTGCTTGACGATCCAGCGCCGCAGCGGCGGTACGGCCATCACCAACAGGATCAACAGGGCCAGGACCAACAGGCCCGCGATCACCGCGCCGGACGGCGCGAAGGACGGCGTCTCGGCGGTGCCGGCGATGTAGCCGAAGAAGGCCAGCAGGCCGACGTGGAAGACCAGGCCGCCCAACTGCGACACGCCCACGCTCGCGGCGGCCAGGGTGGGCGGGATGCCCGCCTTCTGCAGATAGCGCGTGTTCAGCGCGACACCGCTGACCGCCGGGGGCGCGACCAGCTTCACGAACGAACCGGCGAGCTGGACCATGGTCGTGCGAAACAGCGACAGCCGTTCCGGGACGAAGCCGAGCAACATCAGCGCCGCACACACGTAGCTCAGCGAGGAGGCCAGCAGGCCGATCGCCGCCCAGCCCCAGTTCGCGCTGTTGAAGATCTCGCCCAGGTCGACGTGGCTGAGCTGGGACAGCAGGAAGTAGCCCGCGAACGCACTGGCGACCACGGTGACCAGGGTGCGGGCCCGGACCCGCTCCAGCCGGACCGGCTCGACCTCGGCCTGCGGGCGCAGCTCCAGGATCTGCTCGCGGATCCGGGAGAGCAGGTTCTTGTCCTTGCGCAGCACCGAGCGGGTGCTGCGGCTGAGCGCGACCTTTTGCAACAGCGGCAGGCAGGCCGCGACGGTGTCCGCGCCGAGCACCTCCGCGGCGGTGTGCACGGCGCGTTCCTCGCCCACCCGCAGGGCGATGGTGGTGAGCAGTTGCGCGGTGTCGATCCGCAGCGCCAGATCGCTCGACGCGATCTCGCCGGCCCGCAGGTCCACCAGCCACGGCTGGCCGGTGCCGTCCACCAGGATGCTCTCGGCCACCAGCCGCCGATGGGTGAGCCGATGCGCCTGGAGCAGGCCGAGCAGCTCCCACAGCCGGGCCAGGAGCTCGTCGGTGAGTTCGTCGTCGTCGAGGGTGTCGAGGGTACGGCCGGGCACGTGCGCGTAGGCGAGCAGCGCGGCGTCCGGGCCGACCTCGGTGGTGGCCACCAGGCGTGGCGCACGCACTCCCGCATCCGCGCACGCGTAGGCCATCAGCGACTCCTGCTCCAGCGCGCGGCGCGTGGACAGCACGGTGCGGCGCTGGGTGACCCCGCGCAGCACGAGTCGACGATAGAAGCGATAGATCGCCCCGGAAGCCTGCTGGTCCCGGTCGAGCACGGTCACGTCCAGCAGCCGCTCGTCGGCCAGCCGGACCGCGTAGCGGCGGGTCTCCTCGGGGCCGTCGTCGGTGCGTACGCAGGACAGCGCGACCAGGCCGAACCGGCGCAGCGCGGCGACCACCGACTCGGCCGGCGGCCGGGTGTTCGGCAGTCCGACCGCGTACAGCGTCGCGTAGGCGATGGTGCGGCCGAACAGCACGCTGGTGAGCAGCGCGACGGGCGTGGTGTAGCCGCCGACCAGCACGGTTGCCGCGTTCAGCAGGAGCAGCGTCCACACCACGAGTTGCCAACGGGGCCGGCGGACCAGGCCGACCGCGGTGACGTAGGCGACGATCGGTGCGAGGTAGCCGTGCACCGGGTCGGTCCAGCCGCTCCGCGGCAGTGGCAGCGGGCGGGTCAGCGCGTCGCGCAGCGCCTCGGGGCCGGGGCCGGTGATCCACCAGTCCAGGCCGAGCGAGGCCAGGTAGGTCACCGCGGCGGCGATCACTCCGTCGGCCACCCGCAACCCGTCCCGGCTGACCAGGCGTTCGATGCCGTAGGCCACCGGCACCACGAGCACCGCGACCGCGAACACCCCGCCGGAGAGGTTGAGCAGCAGGTGCGGTGTGCTGTTCTGGGCACCGCGGACGATGTCCGACTCCAGGCCGGAGGTGGTCTGTCGGGCGATGCTGGCGAGGAAGAAGACGACGCCGAGGGCGAGCACACCGAGCAGGACTCGGATCAAATCGGACGATCGGTGCACACGCAGCGGTTGTGAGGGCTCGACTACGAGGGCGCGCCCGTTCCCGGGGGCACCCGCTGCGATCGTTCCGTCATGCTCTCGTATCACCCGTCACCACCGCGTCGATCGTGCCACGACCCGCGCCCGGGATTGCGCCCGGCCGCGCCGAAGTGCGACCGAAAGGGCTTCGGCCCCGCGCCGGCCCCGTGTCCGAGCACTCTGTCACCATGTGCGGATGAGTGACCCTAACCCCTTCGCCGAGCGGGTTCTCGACCTGGTCGAGCGCATCCCGCCCGGGCGGGTGATGGCCTACGGGGACGTCGCCGAGGCCCTCCAGGAAGGCGGCCCCCGACAGGTCGGCCGAGTGATGGCCCTGTACGGCGGTGGGGTGCCGTGGTGGCGGGTGGTGCGCGCGGACGGCTCGTTGCCGTCGAGCCACGCGGTGCGCGCGCCCGGGCACTACCGGGCCGAGGGCACGCCGCTGCGTTCCGGCGGCGAGCGGGTGGACATGGGGCGGGCGCGCTGGGTGCCGGAGTCCCACGAGGTGCCCGCCGACGGGGAACTTCCGCCGATCTCCTGACAGTCGGGCGCGGCTCGGGTCACAGTGGTCGCGCCCTGATACGGCAGTGCGCTCCCGTGTGCTTCCGGGGCGATCGGGCCGGGTGTGATCTGATGGGCTTCGGCCGCGCCCTGCCGACCGGGGCGCGGCCGACCCACCCGGACCCACCGCGACCGGGTCTGCGATCCGCTCGTCGCCGGCCCGGCCCCCATGCACACACCAGGATTCGACGGCGACCCGAAGGCACTTTCGGCCAGATGACCACCCCGACCCCGACCCCGGCATACCGGCTGCGGCGCACCCCCGTGGCCCCGCCCGCGCCCGTGATCCCCGACGACTACCAGCGCGCCGTCGTCGAGCACCGGGGCGGGCCGCTGCTCGTGCTGGCCGGTCCCGGCACGGGCAAGACCACCGTGCTCGTGGAGGCGGTCGCCGCCCGGGTGGCGCGCGGGATCCGGCCGGAGGAGATCCTGGTCCTGACCTTCGGTCGCAAGGCGGCGGGCGAACTGCGCGACCGGCTGACCGCGCGGCTGCGCGCCGCCGGGGCGCGGACCGCGGCGGTGCCGACCGCGACCACGTTCCACTCGTTCTGCTACGCGCTGGTGCGCGAGCATCAGCCGGCCGAGCTGTTCAGCTATCCGCTGCGCCTGCTCACCGGTCCCGAGCAGGACGTGTTCGTCCGCGAACTGCTCGCGGGCGGGGTCGAGGAGGGCAGCCAGAGCTGGCCCGCCGAGTTGCGCGCGGCGGTCGGCACCCGCGGGTTCGCGGACGAGGTGCGCGCGGTGATCGCCCGCAGCCGCGAACTCGGCCTCGATCCGGACGCGCTGGCCCGATTCGCCCAGGACACCGGGCGCCGGGACTGGCGGGCGGCGGCCGACTTCCTCGCCGAGTACCTGGACGTGATCGACGCGCAGGGCGTGGTCGACTACGCCGAGCTGGTGCACCGCGCGGTGCTGCTCGCCGAACAACCGGAGACCGCACAGGTGTTGCGCGGGCGCTACAAGGCGGTGTTCGTCGACGAGTACCAGGACACCGACCCGGCGCAGGTGCGGCTGCTCGCGGCGCTGGCCGGGGACGGCCGGGACCTGATCGCGGTGGGCGACCCGGACCAGTCCATCTACGCGTTCCGCGGCGCCGACGTGAACGGCATCCTCGACTTCCCGCACCGCTTCCCGCGGGCCGACGGCGAGCCCGCCGACATCGTCGTGCTGCGCACCTCGCGCCGGGCGCCGGCCGGGTTGCTGGCCGCGTCGCGGGTGGTCACCCAGCGCATGCCGCTGAGCCGGCTGCCCGGCGACCGGGTACGCGCGCACCGCGAGTTGATCCCGTCGGTGTCGGGGGCCGAGGACCCGAGCCGGGTCGAGGTGTACACGTACCCCACGCCCGGCGCCGAGTTGGACAACACCGCCGACATCCTGCGCCGCGCGCACCTGGAGGACGGGGTGCCGTGGGGGCAGATGGCCGTGTTGGTGCGCTCCGGTGCCCGCTCGATCCCGGGCCTGCGGCGGGCGCTGTCGGCCGCCGGGGTGCCGTTGGAGATCGCCGGCGACGAGTTGCCGATCGCGGCCGAGCAGGCGGTGTCGCCGCTGCTCACCGCGCTGCACGTGGCGGCGGAGCCGAGCGTGCTGGACGCGGAGACCGCGCGCGCGTTGTTGCAGTCCCCGCTGGGCGGCCTGGACGCGGGCGATCTGCGGCTGCTGGGGCGGGCGTTGCGGGCCGAGGAGCGGGCCGCCTCCGGCGCCGCGGTGACCGGCACCCGGCCCTCGGCCGAGTTGATCCGGGACGCGCTGGCCGAGCCCGGGCAGCTGGTCGGGATAGAACAGCGGGTCGGCGGCGGGGCGTTGCGGCTGGGCATGCTGATCCGCAAGGCGCGCGAGGTGCTGGCGGGCGGTGGGAGTACCGAGGACGCGCTGTGGGAGTTGTGGCAGGGCACGCCGTGGCCGGGCCGGCTGGAGCGGGCGGTGCTGCGCGGCGGTACCGCCGGGCGCAATGCGGACCGCGACCTGGACGCGGTGGTGGCGCTGTTCGAGGTGGCCGCCAAGGCCGAGGAGCGGGCCGGCCACCGGGGCGCGCTGAACTTCCTGGCCGAGCTCAAGGCCCAGCAGATCCCGGGCGACCGGCTCGACGACAGCGCGCTGCGCGGCGAGTCGGTGCGGTTGTTGACCGCGCACCGGGCCAAGGGCCTGCAGTGGCGTCTGGTGGTGGTGCACGGGGTGCAGGAGGGGCTGTGGCCGGACCTGCGCCGCCGCGGCTCGCTGCTGGAGGCGGACCGGATCGGCTCGGACGGGCTCGCCGAGCCGCTGTCGCCGGGGGCGCTGCTGGCCGAGGAGCGGCGATTGTTCTACGTCGCGGTCACCCGGGCCAGGGAGCGGCTGGTGGTGACCGCCGTCGACTCCAGCTACGACGACGGCGATCAGCCCTCGCGGTTCCTGGAGGAGCTGGGTGTGCCGCCGGTGGAGGTCAAGGAGCGGCCCAGGCGTCCGCTGTCCACCTCCGCGCTGGTGGCCGAGCTGCGTTCGGCGGCGGTGGATCCGCTGGCCCCGGCCGTGCTGCGCCGGGCCGCCGCGCGCCGGTTGGCCGCGCTCGCGGATCTGCGTGACGACGAGGGGCATCCGCTGGTCCCGGCCGCGCATCCGGACCGGTGGTGGGGGTTGGTGGAGCCGACCGACCCCGGGGTGCCGATCCGGGATCCGGGCAGCGCGGTGCGGTTGTCCGGCAGTTCGGTGGCCAAGGTGCGCGACTGCGCGCTGAGCTGGTTCCTGGGCAGCGAGGTGCACGCGGACTCGCCGCGCTCGGCGGCGCTGGGCTTCGGCAACGTGGTGCACGCGCTCGCGGACGAGGTGGGCACGGGCGCCACCCCGGCGGAGCTGCCGGTGCTGATGGACCGGCTCGATCGGGTCTGGGACGCGTTGGCGTTTGATGCGCCGTGGCAGTCCGAGCAGCAGAAGGACGAGGCCAGGACCGCGCTGGAGCGGTTCCTGTCCTGGCACACCCACGAGCGGCACCGGGTGGTCGCGGCGACCGAGCACGGCTTCGAGGTCGAGCTCACCGCGGGCGAGTACCGGGTGGTCATCCGGGGATCGATGGACCGGGTCGAGCGGGGCGAGGACGGGCTCGCGTACGTGGTGGACTTCAAGACCGGGCGCCGGCCGCCGACGCGGAGCGAGATCGAGGAGCATCCGCAGCTCGCGGTGTACCAGGTCGCGGTGGCCGCCGGTGCGCTCGACGAGGTGCCCGGTTTCGAGGGCGGCAGGCCCGCGTCCGGCGGTGCCGAGTTGATCCAGTTGCGTTCGCCCGACAAGGGGGACACCGAGCAGCCGCTGGTACTGGCCCAGGACCCGCCGCTGCCCGGACCGGACGGCGGTACGTGGGTGGGTGGCCTGCTCGCCGACGTGGCCGGTCGGATCCTCGGCGAGCGGTTCACCCCGAGCACGGGCACGCACTGCGACCGGTGCGACTTCCGCAGGTGTTGCAGCGCACGTCCGGAGGGACGGATGACGGTCGACTAGCCGGTGTCCATGACCGGTTTCGATGCGCCCTTCCGCCGGCATTTCCTCGTGAAACCCCTCATATCGGGGCGGTTGATCATGCCTTCTTTGCCATAGCCATACTCGTGCGGAAGCAACTCCAGTCCCCGAATCGCAAGGAGTTTCGTGCGCACTTCACGCATGGCCATGATCGTTCCCGTCGTTGCCCTCGCCTTCGCCGGCCTGACCGCCTGTGGCGGCTCGGAGGAGAAGTCGAACGCAGGCACCGACGCCAAGGTGTTGGCCGACGAGGCGCAGAAGCTGCTCAAGTCGGTCGCCGACTACAAGATGGTCGGCGGCGGGCAGGACGAGGAGACCAGGATCGAGTGGGACCTGTGCATCCGCAACGGTGCGGACGTGCAGGGCAAGATGGTCATCGACGGCAACCCGGTCGAGATGATCGTCGTCGGCAAGGACCAGTACATGAAGGCCGACGCCGCGTTCTGGAAGAAGTCGCTGGGCGAGAGCGTCCCGCCCGCCGTCCTGGACGGGGTCGTGGGGAAGCTGGCCGGCAAGTACATGAAGACCCCGGTCGAGGACGACGACTCGTTCGCGAACATGACCGACTTCTTCGACGGCTCCACCGACGGGGTGACCAAGGGCGAGCCGGTCAAGATCGACGGCGCCAAGGTGATCCCGCTCAGCAAGAAGGACGACGAGGGCGAGACGACCACCCTCTACGTCCAGGAGAAGGGCAAGCCCTACCCGTTCATGGTCAAGTCGGAGGGCAAGGGCAACGCCACGATGAAGTTCACCAAGGGCAAGAGCAAGTGCGAGCCCACCGCGCCCGCCGAGTCGGTGACCAAGGAAGACTTCAAGCGGTTGTCCCAGGACGCCTGATCGACCGCACGAACGCGGCGGCCCCACCCGGCGACCGTCCCTGTCGCCGGGTGGGGCCGATGCCGTGGCCGGCCACCGTCGGGTGTCCGGCCACGGCAGTACTGTTCCTCCGGTGCACGCCGTACTGACCGACCCGGACGACCTGTGTCGCCTCCTCGGGATCCCCTTCACGCCCGAGCAGCTGGACGCCGTGCTCGCCCCGTTGGCTCCCGGGGTGATCGTGGCCGGCGCCGGATCCGGCAAGACCACGGTGATGACCGCCCGCGTGGTGTGGCTGGTGGGAACCGGCGCGGTGCGCCCCGACCAGGTGCTCGGCCTCACCTTCACCAACAAGGCGGCCGGCGAGCTGGCACAGCGGGTGCGCAAGGCGATCGGGCAACTGCGCGGCGGCGAGATACCGGCCGACGAGGACGCGGGCGAACCGACCGTGTCCACCTACCACGCGTTCGCGGGCCGGCTGCTCCAGGAGCACGGCCTGCGGATCGGGCTGGAGCCCTCGGCCCGACTGCTCGCCGACGCGACCCGCTACCAGCTCGCGGCCCGGGCCGCGCGTACCGCCCGCGGACCCTTCCCCACCCTGACCGGCCGGCTGCCGGACGTGGTGGCCTCGGTCCTGCACCTGGGCGGCGAACTCGCCGAACACCTGGTGTCCCCCCAGCGGCTCCAGGAATGGGACCGGGCCTTCATCGCCGACGTCGAGGCCGCCGCCAAGCCCTCCGCCGCCGCGCGCAAGGCCGCCGACGCGGCCCGGAACCGGCTCGATTTGACCCGGCTGGTGGACGCGTACGGGCACGCCAAGAGCAGCCGCGACCTGCTCGACTTCGGCGACCAGATCGCCTACGCGGCCCGGATCGCGGGGGAGCGGCCCGAGGTCGGCGAGATCCTGCGGGACACCTACCGGGTCGTGCTCCTGGACGAGTACCAGGACACCTCGGTGGCCCAACGCGTGCTGCTGCAGGGGCTGTTCGGGCACGGCCACCCGGTCACCGCGGTCGGCGACCCGTGCCAGGCCATCTACGGCTGGCGCGGTGCCTCGGTCGCCAACATCCACGACTTCCCGGTGCACTTCCCGGACCGCGACGGTGCCCCCGCGGCCCGCTACGCGCTGTCCGAGAACCGGCGCAGCGGTGGCCGGATCCTGACCTTCGCCAACGACCTCTCCGCGCCGCTGCGCACCCCGGAGAGCGGGGTGGAGGCGCTGCGCCCGGGCCCCGGCGCGGAACACGAGGGGTGGGCGGTCGCCGCGCTGCTGCCCACCCACGGTGCGGAGATCGACTGGCTCGCGGACCGGATCAAGACCGCGATCGGCACCGTCCTGGACAAGGACGGCGATCCGATCACCCCCGGCGACGTCGCCGTACTCGCCCGCACCGCGGCCGACTTCGCGGACATCCACGCGGCCCTGGTGCGGCGGGACATCCCGGTCGAGGTGGTCGGCCTGTCCGGGCTGCTGCACCTGCCCGAGGTGGCCGACCTGGTGGCCGTGTGCGAGGTGCTCGACGAGCCCACCGCCAACTCCGCGCTGGTGCGCCTGCTGACCGGCCCGCGCTGGCGGATCGGCCCGCGCGACCTGGCCCTGCTGGGTCGCCGGGCGGCCGAACTGGTCCGGGTCGAGCGGGCCGGCGCCGACGACGCGGACGCGCGCCTGGAGGAGGCGGTGGCCGGAATCGACCCCACCGAGGTGGTCTCGCTCTCCGACGCGCTCGCCGACCCGGGCGAGGAGTACGCGTTCTCGGCCGAGGCGCGCCGCCGGTTCGCCAGGTTGGCCACCGAGATCCGCGACCTGCGCCGGCACCTGGGCGAACCGCTGATGGACCTGCTGCACCGGGTGCTCGCCGGGACCGGCCTGGAGGTCGAGCTGTCCGCGTCGCCCGGTGCTCTGGCCGCCCGCCGCCGGGAGACGCTGCACGCCTTCCTGGACGTCGCGGCCGGTTTCGCCGACCTGGACGGCGATCCCTCGCTCACCGCGTTCCTCGCCTTCCTGCGCACCGCCGCCGAACACGACAAGGGCCTGGACGGGAGCCTGCCCACGGCCGGCGACTCGGTCAAGGTGCTCACCGCGCACAAGTCCAAGGGCCTGGAGTGGGAGGTGGTCGCGGTTCCCGGGCTGATCGAGGGGGTCTTCCCGAGTGTGCGCACGCAGAGCAAGTGGATCACCAACGGCAAGGCGCTGCCGCACCCGCTGCGCGGCGACGCGGACGCGCTCGCGGTGTTGCCCGACCTGACGCCCAAGGGCTTCAAGGCGTTCGACGCCTCGATGCGCGAGCATCAGGCGACCGAGGAACTGCGGTTGGGCTACGTGACCTTCACCCGGCCCAAGCAGTTGCTGATCGCGTCCGGACACTGGTGGGGGCCCACCCAGAAGAAGCCGCGCGGGCCGTCCGAGTTCCTCACCCGCCTGCACGAGCACTGCCTGGCCGGCAACGGCACCGTCGAGGTCTGGACACCCGAGCCCGCCGAACCGGTCAATCCGTATCTCGCGGACACCGTCGAGCACGCCTGGCCGCTGCCGTTGGACGCGACCGCGCTGGTGGAGCGCCGCCGGGCGGCCGACGCGGTGCTCGCCGAGCTCGCCCGGCGCGAGGCGGCCCGACGGGTCGACCACGCGGTGCAACATCCCTCGGTCGAGCCCGAAGCGGGGTCGGGGGCCGGGCCCGAGCACGGGTCCGGGTCCGCGGACGAGCCCGGCTTCGGATCGGTCGACCACGAGCAGGTGCCGGTCGAGGTCTACGACACCTACGTCCCGGCGGACCCGGAGCAGGACGCGCCGCCGCCCGAGGACGACCCCGGGCCGCCCGACCACGAGCAGCCCACGCGCGAGCCCGAGGACGCGCGCGGGCACGACGAGGTACGCGAGCCCGAGGACGTCCGCGGGCACGACGACGCGCGAGTGCCCGCGGATCCGCGCGGGCACTCGGCCGAGGGCCGCGGCCGCTCCGACGAGGTGCGCGCCGGGCACCCCCCGGTCGAGGGCCCCGCGGCCGGCGCCGCCTTCGAGCCCACGCCGGACGAGCTGGCCCTGATCGAGTCGTGGGATCGCGACCTGGTCCGGTTGGCCGAGGAACTGCGCCGCGGTCGATCCGGGGTGCGCGAGGTGCCGCTGCCCGCGACGTTGTCCGCGTCCCAGATGTTGCGCCTGTCCAACGACCCGGACGGACTCGCGCGCGAGCTGGCCCGGCCGATGCCGCGTCCGCCCGCCCCGGCGGCCCGGCGCGGCACCCGCTTCCACGCGTGGGTCGAGTCGCTGTTCGGCGAGCGCCCGCTGCTCGAACCCGACGACCTGCCAGGCGCGGCCGACGAGGAGATCACCGACGAGGCCGACCTGCTCGCGCTCCAGGAGGCGTTCCTGCGCACGCCCTACGCGCAGCGCGCCCCGTACCGGGTGGAGGCACCCTTTCAGCTCTTTCTCGGCGGTCGGATCGTGCGCGGTCGGATCGACGCGGTCTACCGCGAGGGCGAGGGCTTCGAGGTGGTCGACTGGAAGACCAACCGGGTGCAGAACGCGGACCCGCTCCAGCTCGCGGTCTACCGGCTGGCCTGGGCCGAATACGCCGACGTGCCGATCGAGGAGGTCTCGGCCGCGTTCCTGTACGTGCGCACCGGGGAACTCGTCCGGCCCAGGGGACTGCCGGGCCGCGACGAATTGGAACAGTTGTTCACAGAAGCCGACGAATCGGGTCGGGACCGAGGTCCTTGATCCGTGCGAAACCCGGATCGGGGGACGATGGGCCCGATGCGGCCGGTTTCCGACGCTCGTATGGTTTATGGAAATCGGCAGTACGGCGAACTTCGACGGGACGGGAAACGGCACCGGTGCGCGGAACAGCACAGACGAGACGGGCACTGCGGCTCGTCGGCGTTGCGGGCGACCGTCCCCTGCTGCCGGTGATCGGCCTGTTCCTGCGCCTGTTGCCGTTCCTGGTGATCCTCGCGGTCGTGGTGCTGGCCGCCGCGACGCCGGAGGACGTACACGTGGGACCGCTGCTCGCGGTCGCGCCCGCGCTGTCCGGGCTCACCCAGACGGTGCCGCGCGGACCGTTGATCACCGGCGCGGTGGCGGCCGTGGTGGCGGTGGCGCTGGCCGCCCTCGGCCAGGGCCGAGGCGGCGGCGAGCCCTTCATCACGCTCGTCTCGATCGCGTTGGTGACCACCACCGCGTGGGCCGGCGTGCATGTGCGGATGCGCCAGGAGCGCACCATCGAGGAGGTGCGCAGCGTCGCCGAGGCGGCCCAGGAGGTGCTGCTGCCCCAGGTTCCCAGGAGCATGGGCCACCTCACCGTCGGCGTGCGCTACCGCGCGGCGGCGGCCGAGGCGCGGATCGGCGGGGACCTGTACGAGGTGGTGCCGACCCCGTTCGGCGTCCGGGTCGCGATCGGGGACGTGCGCGGCAAGGGACTCGGCGCGGTGCGGACCGCCGCTGCGGTGCTCAGCGCGTTCCGCGAGGCCGCGTACGAGGAACCGGACCTGCCGGGCGTGGCCCGACGGCTCTCGGCCAGCCTGGAGCGTCGACTCGGCGAGGACGACGAGGAGTTCGTCACGCTGATCCTGCTCGGCTTCCCGGGCGACGGCGCCTGCGTGGACATCCTCAACTGTGGCCACCCCGCGCCGCTGCTGCTGCGCGGCGTGCACGCCGAGCCGCTGGACCCGCCGGCCCCGACGCCGCCGCTGGGCATCCTGGACCTGCGCGAGCTGGAGCTGCCCGTGCTGCGGGTGCCGCTGCTGCCCGAGGACCGGCTGCTGCTCTACACGGACGGGATCATCGAGGCGCGCAACCCGGCCGGCGAGTTCTACCCGCTCCCGGACCGCGCGCCGGACAGCCTGCCCGGAGTCGAGGACACCCTGGACCGGCTGGAGGCCGACGTGCAGCGGCACGTGGGCCATCCGCTCCAGGACGACGCGGCGATGGTGCTGCTGCGCTACCGGCCCGTGCTCGCCCGACAGGACGGGCTGCGCGGGGAGCGGCTGACCGCCTGAGCGCCGCCGTCCCGCTCAGCCGACCTCCAGCTCCACCACGAGCGCGCAGTGGTCCGACACGCCCAACCGGACCGCCTCGGTGCGCCGGACCGCCTCGGGGCCGATGCCGTGCCCGAGCACGTGGTCGAACTGCACCCGCGGGCGATACGAGGGATACGTGGGCACCCGGGCCAGCGAGCGCCAGCGCACCGCACCCGCACCCCGCCCGCGCCGACCCACCACCGCCTGCGGGATGCGCCCGGGCAGGTTGAAGTCGCCGAGCAGCAGTTGCGGACCGGGCAGGTCGGCGGTGGAGCGGCGGATCCGGGCGAGCTGCGAGATGTTCCAGCCGGGTACGAAGGACAGGTGCGCCGCCAGCACCGTGAACGGTCCGTGCGGCCCCTCCACGACCGCCGCGAGCACGCCCCGGGGCTCGTCCGGGACGCGGGTCAGGCCGGGCCGGCCCTGGACCCGCAGCGGCAGGCTCAGCGGCGCCGCCGGGAAGCGCCGGACCCGCCAGCGCGAGACCGGCAGCCGGGACAGCAGGGCGATGCCGTATCCGGGCCCGCCCTCGCCGCGCTCGCCGTCCGCGTACACCCGACGCTCGCCCGGCACCGGTTCGTCCTCGGTCCACCCCGACACCGGCGCGGGCACGCCGTGCACCGACGCCAGGAAGCGCCACTGCGACATGCCCAGCGCGTCGGCCGCGATCGCCGCCTGGTCCGCGCCGCCCGAGCGTTGTTGATGCCGGTCCACCTCCTGGAGGGCCACGATGTCGGCGTCGAGGTCGGCCAGCGCGGCGCGCAGCCGCTCCGGATCGGACTGGCCGTCGGCCAGATCCATACCGTGCAGGAGATTGAAGGTCGCGATCCGCAGCGTCGTCATCGACCGACGGTAACCCCGGCGGGTTCGCCGGCGTGGGCCGATCGCCGCCCCGACGCCACACGCCGCCCGTCCGCGCGGCGGGCATATGGTCGGATCCATGAGCATCCCCGACCACGACATCTCCGCCTACGTGCACGCGCACGCGGCCGACTTCTTCGCCGATCTGCGCGCCTGGCTGGCCATTCCCTCGATCTCCGGCGACCCGGCCGCGGCGGCCGACGTCGAGCGCAGCGCGTGGTGGCTGGGCGGTGCGTTGCGCGATGCCGGCTTCCCCACCGTCGAGGTGTGGGAGACCGCCGGGTTGCCGGCGGTGTTCGCCGAGTGGCCCTCGGCCGACCCGGACGCACCCACCGTGCTGGTCTACGGGCACCACGACGTGCAGCCCGCGGCGCTCGCCGACGGCTGGAGCACGCCGCCGTTCGAGCCGACCGATCGGGGCGACCGGCTGTACGCACGCGGCGCGGCGGACGACAAGGGTCAGGTGCTCTTCCACCTGCTCGGCGTGCGGGCGCATCTGGCCGCGACCGGACGGGACACGCCCGCGGTCCACCTCAAGCTGATCGTCGAGGGCGAGGAGGAGTCCGGCTCGGAGCACCTGCCGGGGCTGCTGCGCGAGCGCCGGGATCGGCTGGCGTGCGACGTCGTGGTGGTCTCCGACACCGGCATGTGGGGCGCGGACACACCCAGCACCTGCACCGGCATGCGCGGTCTGGCCGAGGTCCGGATCGACTTCTTCGGCCCCACGTCGGACATCCACTCCGGCTCCTTCGGCGGCGCGGTGCCCAATCCGGCCACCGCGCTCGCCCGGCTGATCGCCGCGCTGCACGACGACGACGGCCACGTCACGATCCCCGGCTTCTACGACGGCGTCGGCGAACTGACGGACCGCGAGCGGGAGTTGTTCGGCAAGCTGCCGTTCGACGAGGCGGCGTGGCTGGCCAACGCGAAGTCCGCCGCGACGAGCGGCGAGGCCGGATACACCACGCTGGAACGGGTCTGGGCACGTCCGACCGCCGAGGTCAACGGCATCTGGGGCGGCTACACCGGCCCCGGCCGCAAGACGATCGTGCCCGCCTCCGCCCACGCCAAGCTCTCCTTCCGGCTGGTGGACCGCCAGGACCCGGAGCACATCGACCGGATCGTGCGCGCGTGGGTGGCCGAACGGGTGCCCGCCGGGATTCGCTGCGAACTCGACTTCGGCACCGGTGTCCGGCCGTGCCTGACCCCGTTGGACCATCCCGCACTGCGCTCGGTGGTGAGTGCGCTCGGCCGCGCGTTCGACACGGAGATCCTGTACACCCGCGAGGGCGGCTCCGGGCCGGAGGCCGACCTCCAGGAGGTGCTGGGCGCGCCGGTGGTCTTCCTGGGCGTCTCGCTGCCCGACGACGGCTGGCATTCGGTCGATGAGAAGGTGGAGAAGCCGCTGCTCCTCAAGGGCGCGGAGGCCGCCGCACACCTTTGGCACGATCTGGCGGCGACCTGGCACGAAGCACGATCCGGAAGGGACGTCAGTTGATCCACCCCAAGCCTGTCGCCGGACAGGCCCTGGCCCGGGCCACCCTCGACCGGGCGGCCGAACACCGCCTGGACCAGGCCTGGTTGGACCAGGCGTGGCGCACGCCCGAAACCCGCGTCCTGGTCCTGGCGCAGGGCCGGTCGCACTGGACGGGCGACCCGGGCGCGCCGCGCCTGGTCCTGGTCGAGCCGGCCCAGGCGCCCGCGGGCGAGCGGTACCTGCTCGGCGTCGACGCGGACGGCGTGCGCTACTTCGCGGTCACGGTGGAGGAGTTGGCGGATCCCGGGCCGGACGTGCGCGCGGGCACCCTGCGCGAGCTCGGCACGCTCCTGGACGATCGGGACGCGGGGCTGCTCGTGCACGCCACCGGGCTGCACCACTGGCACCGCACCCACCGGTTCTGCGCGCGCTGCGGGCAGCCGACCGAGATCGCCGCGGCCGGCCACGTGCGCCGCTGTCCGTCCTGCGAGGCCGAGCACTACCCGCGCACCGACCCGGCGGTGATCATGCTGGTGCTGGACCGGGACGACCGGTGCCTGCTCGGCCGGCAGGCGAGTTGGCCGGACCGGCGGTTCTCCACCTTCGCCGGCTTCGTCGAGCCCGGCGAGTCGCTGGAGCAGGCGGTCGCGCGCGAACTGCACGAGGAGGTCGGCGTCCGTACCGCGTCCACCGAGTACCTCGCCAGCCAGCCGTGGCCGTTCCCCTCCAGCCTGATGCTGGGCTTCATCGCCTACGCCGAGGACGACCGGGTGCGGGTGGACGGCGAGGAGATCTCCGAGGCCCACTGGTACTCGCGGGCACAGCTCAAGGAGGCGATCGACACGGGCGAGGTGTTGCTGCCCGGGACGCTCTCCATCGCCCGATACCTGATCGAGAAGTGGTACGGCGAAGCCTTGGACGAGGGCAACCACTGGTAGCCCCCGTCCGCACGTGCCGCGGCCCGCGACGGGAATCCGTCGTGGGCCGCGGCATGCGTCGGGTCGCTCGCGCTCAGGCGGCGAGTTCCGCGACGGCGGCCTTGACCTGGGCGAGGCTGGGGTTGGTCGCGGTCCACAGCGGCTCCCCGCCGTCCGCCGGCAGGATCACCAGCGTCGGCACCGTCTGGTTGCCGCCGTTCACACTCATCACGAAGTCGGCGGCGGCGGGGTCGTGCTCGATGTTCACCTCGGTGTAGGCGATGCCCTCGCGCTCCATCTGGCTCTTGAGCCGGCGGCAGTAGCCGCACCACGTCGTGCTGTACATCGTCACGGGGGCCGACATCGTCATGCACTCCTTTGTTCGCCCGGTCCGGGAACGGCTTCCGACATCGGCAACGTGTGTGCGACCGGTTTGATTCCACGCCTGTGCACAACCCGGGCGCCTGTGCACAACCGGGCTTCGCGTGCTCGGGATGCCTGAGAGGATGGGCCGATGATCGCTTCCCCCGACGACGTCCTGGACGCGCTCGATCCCGAGCAGCGCAGGGTGGCCAAGGCCGTCGACGGCGCCGTGTGCGTGCTGGCGGGCGCGGGCACCGGCAAGACCCGGGCGATCACCCATCGGATCGCCTACGGCGTGCTGACCGGCGCGATGCAACCCGGCCAGACCCTGGCGGTCACCTTCACCGCGCGCGCCGCGGGGGAGATGCGCGGCCGGCTGCGCGACCTGGGCGTGCCCGGCGTGCAGGCGCGCACGTTCCACGCCGCGGCCCTGCGCCAGTTGTCCTACTTCTGGCCGAAGGTCTTCGGCGGCGCACCGCCCCAGCTGGTGGAGACCAAGATCATGCTGGTCCGCGACGCGGTGCAGCACTGCCGACTGCGGGCCGATCGGGCCGAGCTGCGCGACATCACCGGCGAGATCGAGTGGGCCAAGGCGACCCAGACCGCGCCGGACGACTACCCGGGCGCGGTGCTCGCGGCGAGCCGCAAGCCGCCGCGTGCGGCGGCCGAGATCGCACACGTCTACGCGGCCTACGAGAAGATCAAGTCCGGCAAGGGCCGGATGGACTTCGAGGACGTGTTGCTGCTCACCATCGGACTGCTGGACGAGCGCCCCGAGGTGCGCGAGGCGGTCCGGGCGCAGTACCGACACTTCACCGTGGACGAGTACCAGGACGTCAACCCGCTCCAGCAGCGGCTGCTGGACCTGTGGGCGAACGAGGCCCGCAGCCTGTGCGTGGTCGGCGACGCGAGCCAGACGATCTACTCGTTCACCGGCGCGACGCCCGCCTACCTGCTCGGCTTCCGCCGCCGGTATCCGGACGCCGAGGTGGTCGAGCTGGTCCGCGACTACCGCTCCACCCCCCAGGTGGTGGGCCTGGCCAACCGGCTGCTCGCACACGCCTCGGGCGAGGCGGCGAAGCACCGGTTGAAACTGATCTCGCAGCGCGGCGAGGGCCCGGCCCCGCGCTTCGTCGAGCACGCCGACGAACAGGCCGAGGCGGAGAGCACCGCGAAGCAGATCCGCGCGCTGATCGAGGACGGTGTGCGGCCCGCCGAGATCGCCGTGCTGTTCCGGACCAACTCGCAGTCCGAGGCGTACGAGCAGGCGCTCGCCGAGCAGTCCGTGGCGTATCTGCTCAAGGGCGCCGAGCGCTTCTTCGAGCGCGCCGAGGTGCGCCAGGCGGTGGGCTTCCTGCGTGCGCACGCCATCTCGGGTGGATCCGAATCCGAGTCGGAGGCCGGCTCCCTGCCGGGCGAGGTGCGCGCGGTGCTGGGCAACACCGGGTGGAGCGCGGAGCCGCCCGCCGGATCCGGTCAGGCGCGGGAGAAGTGGGAGTCGCTGGCCGCGTTGTTGCGGCTCGCCGAGGAGTTCGCGGCCAAGCGGCCACAGGCGACGCTGCGCGACTTCAACGTCGAACTGGCCGAGCGGGCGAGTGCGCAACACGCGCCGACGGTGGAGGGGGTCACGCTCGCGTCGCTGCACGCGGCCAAGGGCCTGGAGTGGGACGCGGTGTTCCTGGTCGGCCTCAACGAGGGCATGATGCCGATCGCCTACGCGGACACCCCGGACAAGATCGAGGAGGAGCGCCGGCTGCTCTACGTCGGGGTGACCCGCGCCCGCGAGCGGTTGACCCTGTCCTGGGCGCTGGCCCGCACTCCCGGCGGGCGGCCGCGCAAGGCCTCCCGGTTCCTGGACGGCCTGCGTGGCGGCGGCTCGTCCGGCACCGGCTTCGGGCAGCCCGACGCGTTCCGCGCCCCGGGCTCGGTCCGCGGTCCGGACGGTACGACCCGGCCCCGGCGCAAGGTGGGACCGGTGCGCTGCCGGGTCTGCGCGCGGGCGCTCCAGGACGCCGCCGAGCGCAAGATCGGCCGCTGCCTGGACTGCCCCTCGGACATCGACGAGTTCCTGTTCGAGCAGCTGTGCGCGTGGCGGCTGGAGCAGGCGCAGGAACAGAGCCAGCCCGCGTTCGTCATCTTCACCGACGCGACGCTGACCGCGATCGCCGAGGCCCGGCCGCTCAACGAGCGCCAACTCGCCGCGATTCCGGGGGTGAGCCGGACCAAGCTGGACCGATTCGGTGACGACGTACTCGCACTGTGTGCCGGCCACGACCCGACGATCGAGCCCGTCCCGGACGACTTCGAGCACATCCCGGTGGACGAGGATGCCCCCGACGGGGTGTGAGGTGTGAGGGGTTTCCCTCGAGTGACGAGAACCATGCAATAAATCGTTTGCGTCTCGCTCCGAACCGCATCTACGCTCACGAGCACGGTCGGAACGTTCGACCGTGCTCGTCCGTGAAACTTGGAAGCACCCCTGCGGTGTTGCCCCGAAACCCTCTCGAAAGGAGGTGAACGTCGTGATCACCAGGAACTTGAAAGCCCAGCGTCAGGCGTTCGCCGCCGCTTCGGTCGTGGTGTCGGTGGGCTCCGCCAAGCTGTCGCATGCCGATCTCTCCCTGCCCAAGTCCGGCCTGGCCGGGCTCCCCCTGGATCTGTCCTATGCCGGGACCGATGCCCTGATCACCGCCTCCGCGCGACTGCGCGGCAACGGCAGTGGTGTGTCCGCAGCAGCGGGTGCCTCAGGTCTCGTCGGTCTGGCGGGCAGCGCCGAGGGTCCGTGGCAAGGCGAGCAGGCAGCCACGACGCGTCGCAACGAGCGACCGTCGAGCGCGGCGGCTTGCGAGCAGGCGCAGAAGCAGGAAACGCAGCAGGCCAATGGCATGACCATGGCCGGTTTTGCCGGTAACAACGGGTATCCGTCCTGGAGGAACAGGACCTGACGAGACGTCAGGTCGGCACCCTCCAGGGCCGCGGAATCCCGAACACCGGGATCCGCGGCCCTTGTCTTTTGTCGGCTGTCAGCAGCACCGAGTAGCGACCACCGGGGACACGAGTCCCACGAATCACAGGAGCACCACGTGCCCCACGTCAAACCCCCCGCACCCGGCAGCACAGCCACAGCGACATCGGAGGTAGACCTGATGACCCTCACCGCTTTCGAGGACGTCGAGCAGCTCGAGTCGACGATCCCCTGCCGTTCCTACGACCCCGAGGTCTTCTTCGCCGAGTCCCCCGAGGACGTCGAGTACGCGAAGGCCCTCTGCCGTGAGTGCCCCGTGCGCGAGATGTGCCTCCAGGGTGCGCTCGAGCGCCGCGAGCCCTGGGGCGTCTGGGGTGGCGAGCTCTTCGTGCAGGGCGTCGTCGTCGCCCGCAAGCGTCCCCGTGGCCGTCCGCGCAAGACGGAGGTCGCCGCGTGACCCCGCCCGCAGGACCCCGACGCACGAGCACCCGACGCACCACGTACGCGCAGGAACCCATGAAGCACATCCACGACACGAACGCCGTTTTGCCCAATGACAGGAGCAGGGAGTTGCATCTCATCAACGAAGCCCTCGCGAGGGCTCAGATGGATCAACAGCTCCGTGAAGCGGAGCTCCAACGCAGGGCGTACCACGTCCGGATGGCGCGCAGGATGCGCCGTCGGGCGGAGGTCGCCTCCATGCGCGCCCGCCGGGCCCTCGCCATCGCGGTGATGTAGCAGAGCCGGTGCGCAACACGCCGAAGGGCGGGCACTCCCCGAGGGGAGTGCCCGCCCTTCGGCGTGCGCGGGGTCAACACCCGGTGGTGCGCCCGGAGTTCTCGCCCCGTCGATCTACTCGACGTCTTCGACGTCCTCGGCGTCCTCGACGGAGAAGTCGAACTCCTCGGCCTCGTAGTCCTCTTCGGCGAAGCCGGGCAACCACGTGACCAGTTCGTCGCGGAACGGCGCGGTCGCACCGAGCTGGCACAACACGCCGATCGTGCTCAGCGTGACCCGGTGGATCAGCAGGTAGCTCGGCGGCAGATTCAGCTGTCGGGCCAGTGCGGACGCGGGATTGCGCGGGTCGCCGACCCGCGCGCCCTGTTCGCGCATCCAGGCCCGGGTGAAGGTGAACTCCTCGGCCTCGGCCGGTTCCAGGAACGGCAGCAGGTAGTCCAGGACTTCGGCCGCGTCCAGCCGGATCGACGGCTTGACGAAGCCCTCGGTGCGGAGCACCTGCATCACGCTCTCCGCGTCGCCGTCGAGCGCGAGCCGAAACGCCCGGCCGATCGGCTCGGGCAGCCCCTCGGGCAGTCGGTTGACCGTGCCGAAGTCCAGGACACCCAGTCGCCCGTCGTCGAGCAGGCGGAAGTTGCCCGGGTGCGAGTCGGCGTGCAGCATGCCGGTGCGCGCGGGGCCGGAGAACAGGAAGCGGCTGAGCATGTGCCCGGCCCGGTCGCGCTCTTCCTGGCTGCCCTTGTCGATCACCTGGGACAGCGGCTTGCCGTCCATCCACTCGGTGATCAGCACCCGCTCGGTCTGGTGCACCACGTGCGGCACGAAGATGTCCGGGTCGCCGTCGAACTCCACGGCGTGCGCGGTCTGCGCCTCCGCTTCGAGCTGGTAGTCCAGCTCCTCCGCGACCCGGGCCTTGAGCTCGGCGATCAGCGGCTTGACGTCGATGCCCGGGATCAGCGCGCCGGCGAAGCGTGCGACGTGGCCGAGCTGATTGAGGTCGGAGATCAGCGCGTCGCCGGCCCCGGGGTACTGGATCTTGACCGCGACGGCGCGCCCGTCGTGCCAGACCGCCCGGTGCACCTGGCCGATCGAGGCGGCCGCGGCGGGGGTCTCGGAGAACTCCTCGAACAGCGAGCGCCAGCCGCCGCCGAGATTGTCGGCAAGCGCCTTGTGCACGGTACGCGCCGGCATCGGCGGAGCCGCGTCCTGGAGTTTGGTCAGCGCCGAGCGGTAGGGCCCGGCCACCTCCTCGGGCAGCGCCGCCTCGAACACCGACAGGGCCTGCCCGAGTTTCATCGCGCCGCCCTTCAACTCGCCGAGCACCTTGAAGAGTTGTTGCGCGGTGCGCTGCTGGAGTTCGGCGGCGACGATCTCGGCCGGTCTGCCACCGATGCGCCTGCCCAGGCCCAGTGTCGCCCGGCCGGCCACCCCCAACGGGAGGGACGCGAGCTTGGCGGTGCGGGTCACGGCCCTACGCGGAAGATCGCTCACGCGACCCATTGTGTCCGACTCGACGCTTCGGCATGTGCGATGGGCCCCACCTCTTGCGCCGGGTGGGTGGCCCGACAGTCGCAGCGAGGGTGCGGCGACCAGCTCCGGCGCCGGGTCAGGCCGTCCGGCAGCTCGATCTCCACCGTGCCGTCCACGGTCGTGGGCAGCGCGCCGTCGAGGAAGGTGAGCACCTGCAGGCACGCCCGCGCCGCGACCTCGGTGGCGAGCACCACATCGCACGGGGCGTCGCCGGGCACGGGCGCCGCCGCGAGTTGGGCGAGCAGGCGCGGCCAACCGGGATCGCGGTCGCTGCGGGCCAGATCCAGGCAGCGCCCGCACGCCGACCGTCCCACCAGCACGAACGGCCCGATCACCCCGGTCGTCTCGCGGATGTCCGCGTACAGATGCGGCACCCGCTGCCGGACCAGCCGGGCGCCCGGCGCCGGATCCGGGCGGCCCTCCGGTACGAGCACCGCGACGTCGGGGGTGCCGCGTCCGGCGGGCAGCGCACACTGCACGCCCGGGGCCAGTCGGCGCAGCGCGGCTCGCACCGTGGTCTCCCGGCGCGGGCGCTCCTCGTCCCAGCCGAACGCCACCGGCCCCGCATCGCCCGGGCGCACCGGCCGGCGGTCCGCGGGCACCACGTGGCCCACGCCGGCGGCGGCGAGCAGTCCGGCCACCGCCGCGCCCACCCGGCCGGCGCCGTGCACCGCCACCACCGCCCGGGCGCGTCGGTCCAGCGCGGCCAGGCCCGCCTCGCCGCTGCCGTGCATCAGGGCGAGCGAGGTCAGGTCGGGACCCAGCCGGGCCCGCTCGCGAGGCAGCGCGGGCACCGGGGTGGGTCGCCCGGAGGCGTCCTCCAGGACGCCCTCGCGAGCCAGCAGGTCGAGCACCGCCTCGGCGTGCGCGCGACCCAGCCCCACCCGTTCGGCCAGCTCCCAGGTCCGGTCCAGGTCGCGGGTGCCGTCCAACTGCTCGACGAAGCGTGTGGTGGTCGGATCCAGCCCGCCGAGCAGCACCGCCCGGCGCGGATCCAGGCCCAGTTGCAGGGTCTGTCGATCGCGCCACAACCGACGCAGGGCGGGCTTGAGGAGCGGGCGCATGGTCGGGCCTCCGAGCAGCGATACACCGGGAACGGGAGAGGGACCGAGATCCGCGGGACGGCTCGGTCGGCCCAGCGTGCCCGACCGCGGACCGCCGGGTATTTCGTCGTCCACAACCGGCATATGAATATGCTATTTGGAAATATTAGGCACAGAAGAATGGAATGGGAGATATCGAACGAATAGCGCTTTCGCCGCGCTGCGACATGGGATCGGGCGATGTCGAATATCCCCCGGCCGGCCCGAAGTGCGGGCGCCCTGTCGGTGCGGTCGGTTAACGTCCTGGTTGTGGTCGCCGATCCCGGGGCCGGACGCGACACGTCGTCCGGAGCCCCCTACCAGGGTGCCGTCGAGGTGCGTCGCAGCGCCCGACGGAAACGAACCGTGTCGGCCTACCGGGACGGGGATCGGACCGTGGTCCTGCTCCCCGGCCGGATGACGCAGACCGAGGAGAAACGCTGGGTCGGCGTGATGCTGGAGCGGCTGGCCGCCCAGGAGCGCCGCCGACGGCCCAGCGACGAGGACCTCGCCGTCCGGGCCCGCGAGCTCTCCGCCCGCTATCTGGGCGGACGGGCACAGCCGGCGAGCGTGCGTTGGGTGGGCAATCAGAACACCCGCTGGGGTTCGTGCACGCCGGTCGACGGCACGATCCGACTCTCCACCCGGCTGCGCGGCATGCCGACGCATGTCGTCGACTATGTATTGCTGCACGAACTCGCGCATTTGCTGGTGCCCGGTCACGGGCCGCGCTTTTGGACGCTGCTCGCCGCGTATCCGCGCACCGAACGCGCACGGGGATATCTGGAGGGTGTCGCGGCCGCGAGCGGACTGGCGATGAGCGACGACAAGGACGACGTGGAAACCACGGCCGGCACCCCGCAGTCGGTGCCGCCGGAAGCGGCGCCGACCACCCGCGGCCGAGGCGCCTCGCCGGGCCCGCGCGCGGCCCGCAAGGGCACCGCCGCTGCGGACGGTACGCGCGCCGGGACTGCGCGCGATCGCACCGGCCGCAAGCCCCGCGGCTGACCCGGATCCGGGCCCCGCGAGTCGTCGCGGCGCCGGATTCGGGCGTATAGCGTGAGGCGCGTACGCAACCGGGAACCGGTCGTGGGGAATCGCTCGTCGGCGCTACGAGAGCGCCGTCGGGCGTTGTGCCGTTCCCGGACCGGGGCGGATCCGATGTTGTAGCGTGCCGAGCGCGGCGGGGACCCAGGTGGTGGGCGCCCGCACCGCCGGTGGGCGGAAAAGCGGGGAAGGGAGCCACACAGTGGTCGAGTTCAGGAAGGGACAGAAGTCGAAGCTGTCCGACCTGACCGCGGGGACCGATCTGTATGTCGGGGTACAGCTGGAAAGCCCCGGGCTGACGTTCGACATCGCGTGCTTCGGGTTGGACGCGGGAGAGCGGCTGTCCGACGATCGGTACTTCATCTTCTTCAACCAGCCCAAGTCGCCCGAGGAATCGATCCAGCTCCTCGGTGCCCAGGCCGGTGACACCGAGTCCTTCCGGGTGACCCTCGACCGAGTCCCGCCGAACGTCAACAAGCTCGCGTTCACCGCGACCGTGGACGGCGACGGCGTGATGTCCCAGGTCGCCTCCGGCTACCTGCGGATCGTCGCGGGCGGCCAGGAGGTCGCGCGCTACTCGTTCACCGGGCGCGAGTTCAGCACCGAGCGTGCCGTGATGATCGCGGACATCTACAAGAAGGACGTCTGGCGCTTCTCCGCCGTCGGACAGGGCTTCGACGGCGGGCTGCGCGCGCTCCTGGAGAACTTCGGCGGCGAGGTCGCCGAGGACGAGCCGGACGAGGCGCCCAAGCCCAACCCGGTGCCCTCCGGCGCCGCCCCGGGCTTCGCTCCGCCCGGCGCCGGCGGCATGCCGCCGCAGCAGCCCGCGCCCTCGTTCGGCCCGCCCGGAGGCGGCCCGCCGCCTGCCCCGACCCCGAACTTCGGCCCGCCGCCCGGCGCGCCCCAGCCGGTCGGCGCGATGCCGGCGCACGGCGGCCCGCCGCCCGGCCCGCCCCAGTACAACCAGCCCGGCACACCGCCGCACGGCGCCCCCGGCGGGTATCCGCCGCCGCCCGGCCCGCCGCAGTACAACCAGCCCCAGGGCACGCCGCCGCACGGCGCGCCGGGAGGCTACCCGCCGCCGCCCGGCCCGCCCGGTCCCGGCGGCTTCCCGCACCAGACGCCGCACCAGGGCCACATGGCGCCGCCCGCTCCGCCCGGCGGCTACCCGCCTCCGTCCGGCCCCGGGGGCTACCCGCCGCCCGGCCCGCCCGGACCCGGCGGCTACCCGGGAGCGGGTCAGCCCGGCCAGATGCAGCCCACGCTGCAGATGCCGGTGCCCGGCGGCCCGCCCGGCCCGCCCGCACCGCCGCCCGGCATGCAGGGAGTGGGCGTCGCCTCGTCCGAGCCCGCCTTCCAGTACGGCATCGAGCAGTACCGCGAGGTGGCCGCCGGCGGTCGCTGGACCCAGCAGAACGCCAAGATGGTCCGCGTCGACGTCTCCGGCGGCAAGGTGATCGCCCGCCAGGGCGTGATGGTGGCCTACCAGGGTGACGTGAAGTTCAAGTTCCAGGGGCAGAGCCTGCGCAGCCGCTACGACAACCGGCAGACCGGCCAGTCGCTCGAACTGATGCGCTGTGAGGGCAACGGCGAGGTGTTCTTCGCCGAGGACGCCGCCCACCTGCACCTGGTCGAGCTCCAGGGCAACAAGCTGTTCGTCAACGTGGCCAACGTGCTCGCCTTCGACGAGGGCCTGACCATCGAGCCGGCCCGGGTCGAGGGCGTGGGCATCCCCGGCGGTGCGCTGTTCGCGCAGACCTTCAGCGGCCAGGGCACGGTGGTGGTCAAGACCCAGGGCATCCCGCTGGTGCTCCCGGTCCAGGGGCCCACCTTCGCGGACAGCAACGCGATCGTGGCGTGGACCGACATGGACGTCTCGACCACGACCCAGATGCGGCTGCGCCGGACCGCCTTCCCCGGGCACAGCGGCGAGACGGTCAACCTGCAGTTCCGCTGCCCGCCCGGCAGCAACAACTTCATCGTCGTCCAGCCCTACGAGGTGTGAGGGGAACATGGATCAGCAACTGATCGCCGCGTACGGGCAGACCGCCCCTCAGGCTCGGATGAGCGCACACGGCAACAAGATCTGTCGGGTCAACATCCAGCCCGGCGCACCCGGCGTGTTGGCCAAGCAGGGCGCGATGATCGCCTACGAGGGCTACATCCGGTTCGCCGGTCACGGCCAGGGCGCGCAGCGCCGGGTGACCGGCGGCATCACCGGCGAACGCATGCATCTGATGAGCTGCACCGGCCAGGGCGACGTGTACTTCGCCGACTACGGCGCGGACGTGGCCATCATGCAGCTCAACCCGGGCGAGGGGCTGTCGGTCAACGCGAGCAACATCCTCGCGTTCGACGAGAACCTGGAACACCGGATCAAGATGGTGAGCGGGGTCACCGCGAAGTTCAGCGGCAACGGCCTGTTCAACATGGAGCTGTCCGGCCAGGGCTGGGTCGCGATCACCACGCGCGGAACTCCCGTCGTGCTCAACCCGTCCGAGCGCGAGACCTACGTCGACCCGGACGCGCTGGTGGCCTGGAGCACCAGCCTCAAGGTCGGCACCAAGCGCTCGATGCGGCTCGGCGGCATCGTCGGGCGCGGTTCCGGCGAGGCGATGCAGGTGTCCTTCAAGGGCAACGGCTTCGTCGTCGTGCAGCCGGCCGAGGACGCCACCGACCGTTTCCACGTGCGCGGCTGACCGCGAGCGAAGGAGGAATACCGTGCAAAGCTCGCTTTTCGGTCACGCACCCATGCAGACGCCCGAGCGGTTCAGTCTGCAGAACGCGCACATGCTCAAGGTGCAGCTCGGCAACGGACTGCCGGACCACTGCCTGGCCCGGGTCGGCTCGATGGTCGCCTACCAGGGCGCGATCGACTTCGACGGGAACATGCGCAGCGGCGCCGAGCAGCAGGCCGCCGCGGCGACCGGCGAACAGCTCAACCTGATGCGCGCCCACGGCACGGGCACCATGTGGCTGGCCAACATGGCCCAGTCGATCCACGTGCTCGACCTCGACTTCGAGGGCCTGACCGTGGACGGGCAGTACGTCCTGGCCCTGGACAGCACGCTCAGCTGGAACGTGGTCGCGATCGAGAGTGCGCAGTCGGTCGCCGGTGCCGGTTCCTACAACCTGGACATCAGCGGCAACGGCAAGATCGCGCTGATGACCTCCGGCAAGCCGCTGATCATGCGGGTCACCCACGGCGCCGAGGTGTTCGCGGACGCCGACGCGGTGATCGCGTGGAGCACCCGGCTGTCGATCAGCATGCAGGCGCAGACCAACTCGGCGCGGATCTACCGCCGTCGCCGGGGCACCGGCGAGGGCTGGAACATGGCCTTCATGGGCGAGGGCTACGTCGTGGTCCAGCCCAGCGAGATGTTGCCGCCCGTCGAGTTCATCTCGGCCGGCGGTTACCTGGCCAACCGGGGCCTGGGACAGGACGGCGGCGTCCGGGGCAACACCTGGGGCCAGTAGGCGGCAGCCGTACATCGCACGAGGGGCGCCCGACCGGAGATCGGTCGGGCGCCCCTCGCGGTGTCGCGTCGTGGCCTCGCGGCGCTCAGAGCACCTCGCGGGCCCGGGCCACCAGCGCCCGGACCGAGTCGTCCGTCTCGGTGGGCAGCGCATCGAACGCGAACCACTGCAGATCCAGCGACTCCTCGCTGATCAGCTCGGTCGAGCCGGGCGGGGCCAGCGCGACGTACTGCACGTCCAGGTGCACCGCGCACGGCGTGTGATGCCGGTCCAGACCGACCGGCGCGCCGCCCGCGAGCAGGGTCAGGCCGGTGATCCCGGACTCCTCGCGCGCCTCGCGCAGCGCCGCCTCGGCCACCGTGCGGTCCACCGGCTCGCAGTGCCCGCCGGTCTGCAACCACTTGCGGACCTTCGCGTGCAGGGTCAGCAGCACCTGCCCCCGGGCCGGGTCCACGATCACCGCGCTCGCCGTCACGTGGGCGTCCGGGCAGGCCTTGAGCATGCCGTCCTCGTGTGCGGCCAGGTGCGTCAGGTAGGCCCGACGCAGCCGGTCCGCCCGGTCGTCGGGCGCGTCCCACTTCGACAACACGTCGACCGCGTCGAGCCGCAGGCTCACGCGTCGGACCCCTTCCCGCCGTCCTTGCCCTCCGACTCGTCGCCGCGGCCGGACTCGCCGGCGGGCGCGTCGCCGGTGGACTCGTCGGCACCGGGCTTGTCGAGGCTCGGCTTGGCACCGCTCGGCTTGTCGTCGGTCGACTCCAGCCGGTCCAGGTCCGCATCCAGCTCGGCGTCCAGGCCGGACAGGTCCAGCTCGGCGTGGTGCACGAAGCCGTCCGGGTCGTCCAGGTCGTCGGCGGTCGGCAGCATGTCGGGGTGCTGCCACACCGCGTCCCGGCCGTCCACACCGCGCGCGTCCGCGAGCGAGGCCCACAGGCGCGCCGCGTCGCGCAGCCGGCGCGGGCGCAGCTCCAGCCCGACCAGCGTGGCGAACGTCTGCTCGGCCGGGCCGCCGGTCGCCCGTCGCCGGCGCAGCGTCTCGCGCAGCGCACCCGCCGAGGGCAGCCGAGGCTCGGCGGCGCTGTGCACGACCGCGTCCACCCAGCCCTCCACGAGCGCCAGCGCCGTCTCCAGGCGGGACAGCGCGGTCTTTTGCTCCGGGGTCTCCTCGGGCTCGAACAGACCCTGCGAGAAGGCCTCCTGGAGCGCCTCGGGGTTGCTCGGGTCGATCCGCCCCGCGGCCTCCTCCAGCCGGCTCATGTCCACCTTGATGCCCCGCGCGTACGCCTCGACCGCGCCGAACAGGTGCTGCCGCAACCACGGCACGTGCGCGAACAACCGCTGGTGCGCCGCCTCGCGCAGGGCCAGGTACAGCCGGACCTCGTCCTGCGGCAGCGACAGCCCCTCGCCGAACGCGGTCAGGTTGGCCGGCAGCAGCGCGGCCTTGCCCGCGGGCCCGATCGGCAGCCCGACGTCGGTCGAACCGACCACCTCGCCGGCCAGCGCGCCCAGCGCCTGCCCGACCTGGGCGCCGAACATCGCGCCGCCCATGCCGCGCATCATGCCGAGCAGCGGCCCGGCCATGCTCTGCATCTCCTCGGGCATCATCTCGCCCATGGCCGCGACCACCCGGGTCGCCAGCGGCTCGACCAGCGCGCGCCACTGCGGCAGCGTCGCCTCGATCCACTCGGAGCGACTCCACGCCGCGGTGGTGCTCACCCCGGAGGGCAGCGAGGTGGCCTCGTCCAGCCACAGTTCGGCCAGCCGCACGGCCTCCTCGACGCCCGCGCGCTCGACCGCGCCGATCGACGCGTCGCCCTGCTGGGCCACCGTCTGCCGGGCGATGTCCCGGGCCAGATCCCAGTTGACCGGGCCGCCCTCGTACGAGAGCAGCTTGCCCAGCTGCTGGAACGCGGCGCCCAGGTCGGCCTGGTTCATCTGCCCGAACAGCGCGCCGAACGGATTGTTGGGGTCACCGCCGGCCGCGCCGAAGCCGAACGGGTCGTTGGGGTTCGAGCCGCCGGAACCGCCGCCGGGACGATCGGGGTCGTCGTCGCCCGAGGGCTTGCCGAAGCCGAAGGGGAAGTCAGCCATGGTTGGGCCCCTCTACGTTGTCCACGTGTGCGGCGCCCTCGGGCCCGACCACTCGATGCTGACTCACGGTTACCTCGTCTCGCTCGGCCTGTCCGCCGTTCCGGCCGGAGGCAACGCCGCAGGAGCGCCGATTCGCGCCTGGCGTGAAGATCACAACAACACCTCCGGCAGGATGGATCGCGGACACTGACAGGAAAGGCAAGCAGTCGCGCGTACCTTTCTTGACGAACCGCTCGTACCAAACTAACCACGGGAGACCGCCAGTGAGTTCCCAGCCCCCACGCGTTCGCTCTGGGCGGAGCGGGCGGGAGAGCACGAGCGATGGCACCGGGACCGATGCCTCGGAGACCGCTCCGGAGCCCAACGCCTCGGCCTCGGCCCACCCCTCGGACAAGAGTGTGCCCCGGGTGCGCCCGGTCGTCGCGGTCACCGGCGCCGCGGCCGGGCTGGGACATCGCGTCGCCTCGCTTCTGGCCGCGAACGACCAGGTCAAACGTCTGATCGCGATCGACGAGCGGCGCGGCGAGATTCCCGGCGCCCAGTGGCGGATCATGGACGTCCGCGACCCCGCCCTGGCCGGTCGGCTGGAGGGTGTGGACGTGGTGGTGCACCTCGCGCTCGACATGTCGCTCGACTCCGAACCCCGCGCCCGCGGCGCACGCAACGTGCGCGGCACGCAGACCGTGCTGACCGCGGCCGCCGCGGCCCGGGTGCCCCGGGTCGTGTTGTGCACCTCGGCGATGGTCTACGGAGCGTTGCCGGACAACGCCGTACCGCTCGCCGAGGACGCGCCCCTGCGGGCGACGGCGGACGCCTCGCTGGTCGGCGACCTGCTGGAGATCGAGGAATTGGCCGAGCGCACCCCGCGCGCCCACCCGCACGTCAAGGTCACCGTGGTCCGCCCGGCGACCCTGGTCGGTGGGCCCGAGGCGGACAGCGTGATGACCCGGCACTTCGAGGCGCCGCGCCTGCTGGTGGTCTCCGGCGGGCAGCCCCGCTGGCAGTTCTGCCACCTGGACGACCTCGCCTCCGCGCTCGAGTTCGCCGCGCTGGGCCGGGTCGAGGGTGTGGTCACCGTCGGCTCCGAGGGCTGGCTGGAGCAGGAGGAGATCGAGGAGCTGTCCGGGATGCGCCGGATGGAGCTGCCCGCGTCGCTGGCGCTGGGTACCGCCGAGCGGCTGCACCGACTGGGCATCACCCCCGCCCCGGCGGGCGACCTGGCGTACACGATGCACGGCTGGGTGGTCTCCTCCGAGCGGCTGCGCGCGGCGGGCTGGCGCCCGGTGTGGACCAACGAGGCGGCCTTCGCGGTGCTCCTGGAGGACGTCGACGGACGGCATGCGCTGGTGGCCCGCCGACTGGGCCGCAAGGACGCCACCACGCTCGGTGCGGCGGGTGCGACCGTGGCCCTGGTGGGCACGGCCGCGATCGTGCGCAAGGTCCGGCGCCGGCGGCGCGGCTTCTGACGGGCCGCCCGGCGGGCACCGTCCGCCGGCGGCAGGCACCGGCGGACCCGTACGGCACCGGCGGCGCGCGGAACCGCGGCGCACGGCGTCCGTGGACCCGGCGTGCCCGCGGATCCGCGCGCACTCGCGGACGCACGCGCCTTGCCGGACCCGCGGGTGAAAACGGGACCGGGATGGTCGGTGTCGATCCGTCGCGCGCGATACTGCCCGTTATGGACGTCATCCGCATCGCCGAGATCCGCGACACGCCGTTGTCCGTCGAGGAGGTTTTCGCCGCCGTCGGCGACCCGTCCGCGGGCGGCACGGACCTGTTCGTGGGCACGGTCCGTAACGCCGACAGCGGGCGCACGGTCACCGCGCTGGAGTATTCCGCCCACCCCTCGGCCCAGGCCGAGCTGTATCGGGTGATGGAGAAGATCGCGGCCGATCTGCCCGTGCGCGCGATGGCGGCGGTGCACCGGATCGGCCGGCTGGAGATCGGCGACCTCGCGGTCGTGGTCGCGGTCTCGTGTCCGCACCGCGCGGAGGCGTTCACCGCGTGCCGGCGGCTGATCGACGAGCTCAAGCACGAGGTGCCGATCTGGAAGCTCCAGCACTTCGTGGACGGCGACTCGGACTGGGTCGGCGCCTGCTGAGACCCCGCGAGTCCCGTCCGTCACCTGGGTCACACCCGGCTCGGAGCAGCAGAAATGCACCATCATCACCACATACATATTATTTAAGCCATCAGCCTCTCCCTCCTGTGGACGGAGTACGTCATGGCGTCTGTCGCATGGTGGTGGGCCATCCCGGGAGTTGCACTCGTGATCGCGGTGATCTGGGCCGCGTGGGTTCGCCGGTCGTTTCGCACGCCGAGCATGCACGACTCGATGTCCGAATTCGCGGAATGGAACGCGGTCCTGGACCGGGTCCGCGCGGCGACCCCGGTCCGGCCCGAACCCACCCCCGGCGGCACCGCCGAGAAGGCTCCGGAACCGGGCTTCGAAAGCCCGTGACGGCCCGGGCCGCACCGGGAAATCCCGGGTGCCGTAGGGTCGGGCGCATGTCGCGCCGCACCGCCACACTGGTCGTCTCGGGGCTGTTGCTGCTGGCCCTGGCCTGCGCCGTCCTGTTCGCGCCGGTGCCCTACGCCGAGCTGAGCCCCGGGCCCACGTACAACACGCTCGGCGACGAAGGCGGCAAGCCGGTCATCGAGATCTCCGGCCACGAGACGTATCCCACGAGCGGTCACCTGAACATGACCACCGTGTCGGTGACCAACAAGTCCTACGACATGCCGCTGCTCGACGCGCTCGCCGGCTGGGTCAAGGGCGACGCGGACGTCGTGCTCAAGAAGTCGTTGTACCCCGACGACAAGTCCGCGGCCGAGGTGGAGCGGGAGAACGCCGAGGAGTTCAGCTCGTCGCAGGAGCACGCCAAGGTGGCGGCGTTCGCGGCACTCGGCATCCCGATCGAGAAGCAGGTGATCGTGGCCACGGTGGCCAAGGACGCGCCCGCGCTCGGCAAGCTGCACGCCGGCGACATCATCCTGGCCGTGGACGGCACGCCCATCGGCAAGCCCCAGGACGTCGCCGCGGCGATCACCAGGCACCAGGCCGGCGAGAGCGTCACGCTCACCGTCGACCCCGCGGACGCGCGCGGCACCCGGCGCGACGTACAGGTGGTCACCGGGAAGGCCGAGGACGACGGCCGGGCCCTGGTCGGCATCGCGCCGGGCATCCTGCCCAAGTTCCCGTTCAAGGTGGAGATCCACCTGGAGGACGTCGGCGGTCCCAGCGCGGGGATGATGTTCGCGCTCGGCATCGTGGACAAGCTCAGCCCCGGCGACCTGACCGGCGGCAAGTTCGTGGCCGGCACCGGCACCATCGACGACGAGGGCAAGGTCGGCGCGATCGGCGGCATCCAGATGAAGACCATCGGGGCCCGCCGCCAGGGCGCCAAGTACTTCCTCACGCCCAAGGCCAACTGCGCCTCCGCCGCGCAGACCAAGCCGGGCGGGCTGACCCTGGTCCAGGTGGAGACGCTGGACGACGCGCTCAAGGCGCTGGAGACGATCCGCACCGGCCAGGGCACTTTGACGGAATGTCATGCGTGACCGGTGCGGACCCGCTCGGGAAAGACGACTAGGCCGTGTCCGGCGGATCTTGGTGGGGCCGCGCCGCCTGGCACCGCGTCTCGCCGCACCGGAGAAACAGCCGAATAGAACCACTATGCGGCTGCTTCTCCGGCACGCCGAGCCACGGCACCAGACGACGCGACCTCATCCACCAAGATCCACCGGACACGGCCTAGTCCTCGTCACCCTCGCCGAACGTGGCCAGCAGCGCCTCGGCCAGCCCCGGCACCAGATCCGCGCCGGAGAGCACCTCGGAGTCGTCGTCCTTGTCCCGCAGCCGCACGGCCGACTCGCGCGAACCGTCGCGCAGCACGCCCACGGCGAGGCGGACCTCCTGGCGCTGCGGGTGCGACGCGACCCAGTCGTGGATCTCGCGATCACTGCCCACCGCGGGCATGGTCGCCTCGGCGGACGGCGGCAACATCAGCCGCTCGACCACCAGCGCGCAGCCGAGCACGGCCTCGGGCCAGGCGATACTCGCCAGGAATTCGTCGATCGCGACGTTCTCGGGGACTTCCTCCTGCTCGATCGGAGTGAGGGTGTCGATGGGCGCGTCGCGGTCGGCGGACAAGCCGAGCTGCGCCGCGAGGTCGGGTTCGGTACGGGCCAATTCCGCGGTGTCCACGAGCGCGTAGAGGCGGGCCTGCTGGTCCCAGCCGTACGCCGCCACGTGGCGTTCGATCTCGACGAGGGCCTGGGTGAGTGCAACGGTCATGACCCCATCTTCCCGTCTTCGCCCCACGGCGGATCACGAGCCTGTATCGGCCGTGTCGGTGGGGAACCACGTCCTGTCTCGGTAAGTTGACCCATCGAGCGCCGACCGGGCGCGTCCAGGTAATGATCGAGGTGCGCACCCTTGGTTTTTCAGATGCCCGAACGAGGCGGCTCAGGTGGCCGTCGGATCAGAATGGGAGCTCCGTCCCGCAGGTCCAGAACCCTGCTCCTGACGCTGGCCATCCTCGTGGTGATCGTTGTCGCGTGGGTGCTGTTCGCGAATTTCTGGACGGATTGGCTCTGGTACAAGTCGGTCGGCTACGGAAACGTATTCACGACCAAGTTGTGGACGCGCATCGGGTTGTTCCTGGTGTTCGGTCTGCTCATGGCCGTGGCCGTCGGCGCGAACGTGTATGTCGCCTATCGGCTGCGACCCGCGTTCCGGGGGATGTCGCTGGAGCAGCAGAGTCTCGACCGCTACCGGTCGGCCATCACCCCCTTCCGCACGTGGTTGCTGATCGGCCTCTCGGTCGTCATCGGCATCATCGCCGGCACCTCGGCGTCGGGGCAGTGGAAGACGTGGCTGCAGTTCGTGAACGGCGTCTCGTTCGGAACCAAGGACCCGCAGTTCCACAAGGACGTGTCGTTCTACGCGTTCGACCTGCCGTTCTATCGATTCCTGATCAATTTCGCGTTCGTCGCGGTCGTCGTCGGCCTCGTCCTCGCGGTGATCACGCACTACCTCTACGGCGGGCTTCGGGTCCAGAGTCCGGGGTCGCGGGCGACACCGGCCGCTCAGGCGCATCTTTCGCTGCTGCTCGGCCTTTTCGTGTTGTTCAAGGCCGTCGCGTACTGGCTGGACCGCTATTCGCTGGCGGTCTCGTCCGGTGATTTCAAGCAGGCGTCGCAATTCACCGGCCTGCGCTACACCGACGCGCACGCGGTATTGCCGGCCAAGACGATCCTGTTCATCGTCGCGCTGATCTGCGCGACGCTGTTCTTCGTCAACGTCTTCCGCCGCACCTGGGCACTGCCGATCATCGGCTTCGGCCTGATGGTGTTGTCCGCGGTGCTCATCGGCGGGCTCTACCCGGCGATCGTCGAGCGCTTCCAGGTCAAGCCGAACCAGCAGGCCAAGGAAGCCAAGTACATCGAACGCAACATCGCGGCGACGCGGGACGCGTACGGCATCGACGACGTCAAGCCCGAGGCGTACGCGGGCAACGTCGACGCCCGGCCGGAACTCAAGGACGAGGCGTCCGCCACGGCCAGCATTCGGCTGCTCGACCCGAACATCGTCTCCCCGACGTTCAACGTGCTCCAGCAACTGCGGCAGTACTACGGCTTCCCGGCCACTCTCGACGTCGATCGCTACATGATCGGCGGCAAGATGCAGGACACCGTCATCGCGCTGCGCGAGTTGAACCCGAAGGGCAACCAGAGCCACAACTGGGTCAACGACCACACCAAGTACACCCACGGTTACGGTGTGGTCGCGGCCGAGGGCACCGCTCGGGACCCCGAGGGCAAGCCGGTCTTCATCGAGAAGGACATCCGGACCGACACCCAGGAGAAGACGAGCCCGAGTCCGCTCGGCCCGTACGAACCGCGGATCTACTTCGGCGAGCAGACGACCGAGTACTCGATCGTCGGGGCCCCGAAGAAGGCCGCGGCGACCGAGGTGGACTATCCGCTCGACAACAGCCCGACGGGTCAGCAGACCTATACGTATCAGGGCAAGGGCGGCGTTCCGATCGGCGGCACGTTCAACAAGCTGCTGTACGCGACGAAGTTCCAGGAGGGTAACATCCTGCTCTCCGACTCGATCAACAAGGATTCCCGGATCCTGTACAACCGCACGCCCAAGGAGCGGGTCGAGGCGGTCGCCCCATGGCTGACCATCGACGGTGACCCGTATCCGGCCGTGATAAACGGCAAGGTGCAGTGGATCGTGGACGCGTACACGACCAGCAACGGTTATCCGTACGCGACCCGCACCACGCTCGGGGACGCCACCGCCGACTCGCTCAACGCCGAGGACCGGGCCCGCGGCGCGGTCGGCAACACGGGCAACGTCAACTACATCCGCAACTCGGTGAAGGCGACGGTCGACGCCTACGACGGCTCGGTCAAGCTCTACCAGTGGGACGAGAAGGACCCGGTCCTCAAGACCTGGATGAAGGCCTTCCCGAACACGGTCAAGAAGAAGACCACGATCCCGCCGACCCTGATGGAGCACCTGCGCTACCCGCAGGACCTGTTCAAGGTGCAGCGCGATCTGCTGACCCGGTACCACGTGACCGACCCGCGGACGTTCTTCAACGGCTCGGACTTCTGGAAGGTCCCGAAGGACCCGACGGGCACCGGGGTCGGCGGAGCCGACCAGCCGCCGTACTACCTGTCCATGAAGCTGCCGCCGGCTCCCGGCGACGCCCAGGCGCAGCAGGCGAAGGATCAGTCGTTCCAGTTGACGACCACCTTCGTGCCACGAGAACGGCAGAACCTCGCGGCGTTCATGGCGGTCAACTCGGAACCGGGACCGGACTACGGCAAGGTCAGACTGCTCACGCTGCCATCGGCGACGGCGATCAACGGGCCGGACCTGATGCAGAGTCAGTTCAAGTCCGACTCGTCCGTGATCGGGCTGCTGAACGTCTTCCAGATCGGCAACTCGAAGGTCGTCTTCGGCAACCTGCTGAGTCTTCCGGTCGGCGGCGGCATCCTCTACGTCGAACCGGTGTACCTCCAGGCCAATGCGGCCGGGTCGTATCCGGTGCTGCAGAAGGTGCTGGTGTCGTTCGGTGGCAAGATCGCGCTGCAGAACACGCTGCCGGAGGCATTGGCGGCGGTGTTCAACGGCGAGACGACACCGGCTCCGCCACCGACGGGGACCACACCCCCGAACACGGGCAACACCACGCCACCGCCCACCACGGGTGGGACCGGCACCCCGCCGGCCCAGAACCCGACGGTCAAGCAGGCGCTGGACGAGGCCAACCAGGCCCTCAAGGACGCCGACGCGGCGCTGAAGGCCGGTGACTTCGCCAAGTACGGCGAGGCACAGAAGCGCCTTCAGGCGGCCGTGGACCGGGCCCTGGCGGCCGAGGCGGCGGCGAAGAACCCGGCGGGCACTCCGTCGACGCCACCGGCCAACGGGACGCCACCGGCCAACGGGACGCCACCGGCCAACGGGACGCCGCCCGCGACCGGGTCGGCGACCGGGGCGCCCAAGCCGTGATCGACGGCGCGTGATGTAGGCGACGGGCCCGTTTCCCCTTCGGGAGGCGGGCCCGTCGCGTTATCGATTTGGTGTGCGGCCTCGGGTCACGTAAGCTCAAGGCACAACGCATCGCGGGGTGGAGCAGTTCGGTAGCTCGCTGGGCTCATAACCCAGAGGTCGCAGGTTCAAATCCTGTCCCCGCTACTCGGTAACACGTGAGAGGCCCGGTTCTTCGGAACCGGGCCTCTTGCGTATTGCCATGTCTTCGCTTCGCGTGGTTCTGCCTCGTGGTGTCGTCTCTCGCCCCGGTCGGTGTGGTCGCCCCGGAGGTCGTGCGGCTCGGGGCGTGACCCGACTCGGTGAGTCGGGTGGTGGCGCACGAGCTGAGGGCGCGGCGGACCGCGGCGGACTAGAGCGCGATCTGGCGGCGGCGCTTGGCGCGCAGCGGAGCCATCAGGGTCACGCGCGCCAGCCGGTGGGTGCCGCGCGATTCGTTGCGCGGGGCCACGCTCTGGATGATGGCGGCCGATTCGAGGCTGTTCGCCGTCTCCTGCGTGGAGGCACGGCCGATGAGGGCGAGGTGCCTCTCCAGGCGCTCGCCCACGCCGCTTCGACCGACGTCCATCGGTGGAACCGGGACTCGGCGCGGCATGCTCGGATGGTCCATTCCTGATATGACCACGACGCAGACCGTACCCCATCGGGGGCACGCCGTGACGGCTTCCGGCCCCATGTCGAGACCCGATCGTGTCCCCGATTGGCCGGGAACTCCGTTGTGGCGCAAACGAACTGCCGGGCAAGCAGGGGTAATTGCGGTCAAAGGTGGATCGGTTCGGGATCGGGGCCGAGTCGAGGAGGTTCACTCCATGGTCTGAATTCGGCCGCCCTCCCGAGTGGTACGCGCGTCGGACGCACGGCCGCGGACCCGGCGCGGCCGTCCGGGGCGGGAGTCGAGGGGATTTGCCTGCCCCCGGGACGCTGCCGTACAGTTGTGTCTACCGACGCGGGGTGGAGCAGCTCGGTAGCTCGCTGGGCTCATAACCCAGAGGTCGCAGGTTCAAATCCTGTCCCCGCTACCACATCGAAGGGCCCGGTCTTACGACCGGGCCCTTCGTGCGTGCCCTGACAGGGTGCGTATCGCGACAATTCGGCCGGAGTCGGGTGGTCGTTGCCGAATCGCGACTGCATGGATGTGGCCCGAGATGCCACGATGGACTCATGGGGGCGTGGAAGGGACATCGCGGACGGCGGGGGGACGACCCACCGCCGGAGGCCGACGTCTTCGAAGCGGTACCGGAAGGCCCCGACACGGTGGTCCTGGACCGCGGTCGGGCCGCCGCCGCCACGGCTCCCGCGCATCCCGACGACTATGCGGTCCTGGTCCCGTTCCGGCCGCGTCGGCGCAGCCCGAGCGGGAGCGTCGAGGGACACGAGGCGCTGGATCGGCACGAGGCGGCCGAACTCGAACGACGCTATCGCGAGCGGGCCGGCCGCAGCCCGTCGGCGGCGAACAGCCTCGCGCTGATGTTGCTGGAGCGCGGCGAACAGGACGAGGCCGCCGAGCTGTTGCGGCGGGCCGCCGAGGCGGGACACCGGGGCGCGGCGACCAACCTCGGTGTATTGATGCACCGTCAGGGGCGGGACGACGCCGCGTCGTTGTGGTGGCATCGTGCGGCGGAGGCGGGCAGTCGGATCGCCGCGTTCTCGCTCGGCGCGCTGCTGCTGGATCAGGCCGACGCGGCGCGTGCTGGTGCCGGCGCGAGCATGGGCGCCTACCACGACCTGTCCGGTCAGGGCGTCTATTGGCTGCGCAACGCGGCCGAGTCGGGGCATGTGCGGGCCGCGCTCACGCTGGGCGAGTTCTTCGAGTTGACCGGGCGCCCCGGCGCCGAGCGGTGGTATCGCCGGGCAGCCGAGGCGGGGCACCCCGAGGCGGCCTATCGGCTGGGCCGGATGGGACAGGAGCGGGACGACGAACGTGCCGCGTCGACGTGGTTCCTGCGCGCGGCCTCGTGCGGCCACGTGCGGGCCGCGGTACGGCTCGCGACCTCGCTGGAGCGGGCGGGGGACACCGCCGAGGCGATCGGGTGGTACCGGCTCGCGGCCGAGGAGGGCGACGCCGAGGGCGCCCGTGCGCTCGGGTTCCTGTTGCAGGACGCGGGTGATGTCGAGGGCGCGGCGCGGTGGTGGCAGGTCGCGGCGGAGGCCGGTGACGGGACGGCGGCCAATGCGCTCGGGGCGTGGTTCGCCGCCTGCGGGCGATCGAGCGAGGCGGCCCGGTGGTACGAGCGGGCCGCGGCGGCCGGCGAGTGCAACGGGGCCTTCAACCTAGGCCTGTTGCACGCCGAGCACGAGGACGCGTCGGGCGCCGAGCGCTGGTTCCGGATGGCCGCCTACGCGGGTCACGGGGACGCGGCCAACGCGCTGGCAGGGCTGCTTCTGGAGCGCGGGGACGACGAGGAGGCGCGGATATGGTTCGCGCGGGCCGCCGAGGCGGGCAGCGTGGACGGCTCGTACAACCTGGGCATCCTGCACGCGCGGGGCGGTCTGGACGACGCCGCCGAGACGTGCTGGCGGCGCGCCGCGGAGGCCGGGCACGCGGACGCGGCATTGCAGATGGGGCTGTTGCTGGAGCGCCGGGGGGATGCCGAGGGGGCGGCGCGCGCCTACGAGACGGCGGCGCGAGCGGATCGGCCGACGGCGGCATTTCGGCTCGGCGCGATGCTTGCCGACGCGGGGGCGGCCGAGCAGGCGGAGCGCTGGTACGCGGTGGCCGCGGACGCGGGGCATGTGACGGCGGCACTGCGGTGCGGGGTGTTGTGCGCGCGGCGTGGTGAGGACAAGTCGGCGGCGCGGCGGTTCAAGGTCGCGGCCGAGGCGGGCAGCGTGTCCGGGGCGTGGAACCTGGCGCTGCTGCATCTGCGGCACGAGGATCCGGACGGCGCGGAGCCGTGGTTGACGGTGGCCGCGCGCGGTGGGCACGGGCGGGCGGCTCTGCGGCTCGTGGTGCTGGCGTTGCGGCGCGGGGATCTGGCCGATGCGGAACATTGGTGTGGGCCGGCGGTCGCGCATGGTCCTGCGGAGGTCGCGGCCAAGGCGCAACGGTTGCTGGACGCGTTCCGGGCGGAATCGCTGGCGAGTTGAGTCTGGGCCCGGTCCACATGGTCCTCGGGCGGACGGGCCGACGGCGGGTGACCTTGGCTGGTTGTCCTCAAACGCCGGACGGGCTGGATTTGGTGCGGTCGGTGTGGTGGTTGCGGTGGGTGGTGTGTCGGCTGGGGTGTCCTCAAGCGCCGGACGGGCTGAACGTGCCGTGGCCGGCCGGCCTGGTGGGTTGGTTGCGGTCGTGCTTGGGCTGCGCTGGGGTGTCCTCAAACGCCGGACGGGCTGATTTTGGTGCGGTCGCTGCGGTGGTTGCCGTGAGTGGTGTGTTGGCAGGGTGTCCTCAAGCGCCGGACGGGCTGAACTCGGGCTGGTGGCAGGTGTGATGTTGCGCCGGAGTGTCCTTGGGCGTCGGACGCGCTGACTTGGTTGCGGTCGTGCCTGGGCTGCGTTGGGGTGTCCTCAAGCGCCGGACGGGCTGATTTTGGTGCGGTCGGTGTGGTGGTTGCGGTGAGTGGTGTGTTGGCTGGGGTGTCCTCAAGCGTCGGACGGGCTGAACTGGGGCTGGTGGCAGGTGTGATGTTGCGCCGGGGTGTCCTCAAGCGCCGGGCGGGCTGGGGTGTTTCAGGCGTCGGGTGGGTCGAGTCTGCTGTGGGTGGGCCGGGTTTGTTGGTGGGTGTGGGGGGTTTGGGTGGGGGTCGTTAGGGTTTGCGGGATGGAGGTGGCGGGATGGGGCTGTTGCGGAGGGGGCGAGGGGTCGGGGGCGGGGCCGTTGTCGTGGGTGATTGGCCCGGTGACGACGGGTCGCGGGAGCAGGCGGGGCGGTTGGTGGCGTACCTGCGCGGCGTCGTGCAGGCCGGGGACGGTGACTCGGACGCGGTCGCGGCGCGGGTGATCGGGTTGCCCGCGGCCACGCTGGTGCGGATGGATCGGGCCGCTCGGCCGCAGGCGGCGGGCGCGCCGGGTGGTCCGGGGGCGGCCAGGGTGCTGTTGCGTACCCGCCGGCACCCGTTGGTCGCCGCGGTGACGAGCCTGGACGCCAACGGCGGACTGCGCGAGGAGGCGGTGGTTCGGCTGGCGGCCGAACCCGGGCCGCTGGCCTCGGTCTTCCTGGCCCTGCGGACCGACGACTGGGTGGACTCGGTGCGCGAGCGGGCGCTGGCCGCGCTGCGCTGGCACGACGAGCCGGACGAGGTGCGGGCGGCGGTGCCCGTGCTCGACGCGTTGCGCGGGCGGAGCCGGTCCAAGGGTGCGTTGGATGCCTACCGGGAGGTGCTGCTCGCGAAGCCGCGTCAGCAGGCCCGAGGCCGCGCGGCGGTCACCGAGACGCAGCCGAGCGTGCGTCGCCTGGGCATGGAACTGCTGGACGAGGACGCGCTGTTGGCGATGGCGCTGCGCGACTCGGACCATGCCTGCCGGACCGCCGCCGGACATGCCCTGCTGGCCCGACTGCGCGGCCGGGACCGGCAGCACGTCGCGTTGCGGCTGCTGCGGGTGCCCGATCCGCGGGTGCGCGAGCGGGCGGTCGAGGTGTTGCCGGCCGGGATCGAACCGGCCGTTCTCGCGGGCGCGTTGGCGGATCGTTCGGCCAAGGTGCGGGACGCCGCACGGCGCCGACTGCAGGCCGGCGGCACCGATCCGGCCGCCGCCTACCGGGCCTTCCTGCGCACCCGGCCCTCGCCGGGCATGCTGCTCGGGCTCGCCGAATGCGGCGAGGACGCGGATCTGGACATCCTGCACGCGCACCTGGACGCGGAGCGGTCCGCGCTGCGCAGGGCGGCCCGCGCGGGCGCGGTGCACCTGGTCCGGCGGACCACGCCCTCGTAACGGACCGGGCGCGGGTTCAGCCCCCCGCGCAGTCCGGGCAGATGCCGCGGAAGGTGACCTCGACTCCGGAGATGTCGAAGCCGAAGCGCTCCGCCTCGGCGAGGCCGGCGATCGGGTCGCAGTCCGGATGTACGTCGCGGATCGTCCCGCACACGCGGCACACCAGATGCTGGTGCGCGGTGCGGGCGTTGGGGTCGTACCGCTTGGCCCGCCCGTCGGTGCCCACCTCCAGCACCTCGCCGAGTGTGACGAGTTCCCTCAGCGTGTTGTAGACGGTCGCCCGGCTGATCTCCGGCAGGCGCAGGCCCGCACGTGCGTGTACCTCGTCGGCGGTCAGGTGCACGTGGTCGCCGTTCAGGACCTCGGCGACGACGCGACGCTGCGCGGTCAGGCGCCATCCCCGCTCACGCAGTCGTTCCAGAAGGTCGCTCATGTACACGACGATACACGTCCCTGGATTGGAACTGGTCTAAATATTGTTCTGGACAAAGTCCAAACTTGGCTCTAGGTTGAGTGCCGGACCTCAGCACGGGCAACGCCAGGGGAGACGCAGACCATGTCGCAGCAGCCGAACACGTTGACCACCGAATCCGGCGCACCGGTGGCCGACAACCAGAACAGCCAGACCGCGGGCCCCGGCGGGCCGTTGTTGCTCCAGGACCAGTACCTGATCGAGAAGTTGGCCCGGTTCAACCGGGAGCGCATCCCGGAGCGCGTGGTGCACGCCCGCGGCTCGGGAGCGTTCGGCTACTTCGAGGTCACCGCGGACGTGTCCCGGTTCACCAGGGCGCACTTCCTCGCCGAACCGGGCCGGCGTACCGAGGTGTTCACCCGCTTCTCCACCGTCGCCGGCAACCTCGGCTCGGCGGACGCGGTGCGCGATCCGCGCGGTTTCGCGGTGAAGTTCTACACCGAGGAGGGCAACTACGACCTCGTCGGCAACAACACCCCGGTGTTCTTCATCAAGGACCCGCTGAAGTTCCCGGACTTCATCCACACCCAGAAGCGCGACCCGTACACCGGCAGCCAGGAGGCGGACAACGTCTGGGACTTCTGGTCGCACTCGCCCGAGGCCATCCACCAGGTCACCTGGCTGTTCGGCGACCGCGGCATCCCGGCGTCGTACCGGCACATGGACGGCTTCTCCTCGCACACCTACCAGTGGGTCAACGCCCAGGGCGAGGCGTTCTGGGTCAAGTACCACTTCAAGACCGACCAGGGCATCCGGAACCTGACCGCCGAGGCCGCCGCCGCTCTTGCCGGCGCCGACGCCGACTCGCATCAGCGCGACCTGCTCACCGCGATCGACGCGGGCTCCGCGCCGTCGTGGACGCTCAAGGTGCAGATCATGCCGGTCGCGGAGGCCGCGACCTATCGGTTCAACCCGTTCGACCTGACCAAGGTGTGGCCGCACGCCGACTACCCGCTGATCGAGGTCGGTCGGCTGGTGCTCGACCGCAACCCGGAGAACGTGTTCGCCGACGTCGAGCAGGCCGCGTTCAACCCGGCCAACTTCGTGCCCGGCATCGGCCCCAGCCCGGACAAGATGCTCCAGGGGCGGCTGTTCGCCTACGCCGACGCGCACCGTTACCGGGTCGGCGTCAACCACACCCAACTCCCGGTCAACGCGCCGCACGCCACCGTCGCCCGCAATCACGGGCGGGACGGCCACATGGCGACCAACCCGGGCGGTCGGGCCAAGAACTACGAGCCGAACAGCTTCGGCGGCCCGTACGAGAGCGGCGTGCCGCTGTGGGCGTCGACCGCGGTGACCGGCCTCACCGGAACGCACGATGCCCCCGCGCACGCTCAGGACGACGACTACGTGCAGGCCGGCGACCTGTACCGGCTGATGGCGGCGGACGAGCAGGCCCGACTGGTGGCCAACATCTCCGGCTTCCTGGCGCAGGTCTCCCGCGACGACATCATCGACCGCGTCGTGGGCCACTTCCGGGCCGCCGATCAGGACTACGGCGACCGGATCGCAGCCGCCGTGAAGGACCTGCGCGGCTGACCCCCCGAGAACCGCCGCCCGGTACCTGAGCCACGCATCGGTACCGGGCGGCGCTCACCCTGTCCGGCATCCGGTGTCGCGGACGCGGTCAGCCGACCAACTCCTCGGCGCGTTGTGCCTCGCGGATCTGGCAGCGCACGATGTCCCGGACCGAGATGATGCCGAGCACGTCGCCGCCGTCGAGCACGATCAGGTGGCGGAAGCCGCCGCGCGTCATGGCCGCCGCGGCGTCCGCCAGCGTCCAGGACGGGGTCGCGAAGACCACGTTCGAGGTGAGGTGGTCGCCGGCGTACTCGGTGTCGGGATTCTGGCCCGCACCGATCGACATCAGGATGTCCCGCTCGGTGAGAATGCCCAGGCCGGACGTGTCCGGGTCGATCACCACCGCCGCGCCGATCTGGCGGGCGGACATCAGGCGCGCCGCGGCGCGAAGTGTGTGGGCCGGGCCGATGGTCAGAACGATCGTGCTCATGCCGTCGCGGACGAGCATGTGACACCACCTCCGTCGGGGCGTGGATGTCAGGGCGGGGGGTGCGCTCGGGAAAGATTTCACAAGTTCACAAGCCCTGTTTTCACATGGTCACATGCCCGGGAAGGTCAAGGGAAGGTATAGCGGGCAACTCACTCGAAGGGAGTAGTCAAGCGGGGGTCGGACAGTTCTTCCGAATCCGTGGAAATCCGCCGAAACTCACCGAAGAACGCCGGGCGTTCGCCAAACCCGTCAACCCTTCAGCCCTGCTCGTGCGGATCGCCGAGCCGGTCCAGCAACTCGTCGTGCAGGAGGCCGTTGGACGCGGCCGCGGTGCCGCCGGCCGGGCCGGGGGTGCCGCCGAGCGAGGTGAACCGCCCGCCCGCCTCCTCGACGATCACCGACAGCGGCGCGAGGTCCCACAGGTTGACCTCGGGCTCCGCGCAGATGTCCACCGCGCCCTCCGCGACCAGCATGTACGACCAGAAGTCGCCGTAGGCGCGGGTGCGCCAGCAGGCGCGGGTCAGGTCGAGGAAGTCGTCCATCCGGCCGCGTTCCTCCCAGCCGCCCATGCTGGAGTACGCGAACGAGGCGTCCTCGATCGCGCCCACCTTCGACACCCGGCAGCGCGAGGCCTGGGACAGGCTGCGGCCGGTCCACGCGCCGGCGCCCTTGGCGGCCCACCAGCGACGGCCCAGGGCGGGCGCGGAGACCACGCCCATGACCGACTCGTCGCCGTCCATCAGCGCGATCAGCGTCGCCCACACCGGGACGCCGCGGACGAAGTTCTTGGTGCCGTCGATCGGGTCGATCACCCAGCGCCGGGGCCCGTGGCCGGTCGAGCCGAACTCCTCGCCCAGCACCGCGTCACGGGGGCGACCGCGTCCGAGCTGGTGCCGGATGATCTCCTCGGCGGCCTTGTCCGCGTCGCTGACCGGAGTCATGTCCGGCTTCGTCTCGACCTGGAGGTCGAGCGCCTTGAAGCGGTCCATGGTGGTCGCGTCGGCGGCGTCCGCGAGGACGTGGGCGAAGCGCAGATCGTCGTCATAGCCGGGCATGACACGAACAGTACTGGCGCCTCGGACGCGTTTGCGCACGCCCCGCGCGCACGGACACACTTACGCGCCGTCGCCGCGGCCTCGTACGCTCGTTATGCAGACAAGGAAGCGCGAGCAGCGACAGTCGACAACCGTTCATCGGTCGTACGCGTGTTACGGGTACGAGTCGATGGCGGAGGGGGTGCGGGACCGCGATGGCACTGTTCGGGGTCGGGCGCAGGACAACACACGGCAAAGAGGCCGTACCGGGACCCGGTCTCGTCCAACCGCGTCGAAGTCTGGACGGTTGGACGCTGGAGGGCACACCGCTCGCGGACCGATTGGAGCGCGAGGAACTGCGCGAACTGGGCACCCTGCTGCACGGCGTCGGTGCCGAGATGCGTACCGCGTGGACCTACGAACGCGCCGCCGACCTGCTGGAGCGGGCCGGCGAGCGACCCCAGGCGCTTGCCGTCGTGGAGGCGTGGTTCGCCCTGCCCGAGGAGGTGCGCCGGGCCAGCCCGGCCGCGACCCGCTCGCTGGGTCGACGCCGGCAGCGGCTGCGCAGCCGACTGGGCACCCCGGCCGGATCGGCGGCGGCCATCCCGCAGGCCAGGACCGGCGTGTCGATCCCGCCCGAGCCGAGCGCGCCGCCCGCGACTCCGGGCGAGAGCGGGACCGCGTCCCGGCGTACGCCGGCCAAGGGAGCGCCGGCCGAGGGAACGTCGCGGACGGAGCAGGCTACCCGCTGGTAATCGATGGCCCCGCGGGGGTTCCGGTCGGCGCGCCGAGGGCGTAGGACAGCGGGTACACGGCTACCGCCGACCGCACGTCACACGTCTCTCGCGAGGAGAACGCCCGTGTCGACGCACGATTTGTACGCGCTGCCCGCCGACATGACCGTCTGGGAGGTCCCCGCGTCGGGGGCGGCCCGGTTCAACTGGGAGTACGACGAGGGCCGGGACCGGCTCCTCGCCCTGTACGCCAAGGGCAAGGACAAGCAGTGGGACGCCGCCCGGCGGATCGAATGGGACCTGCCGGTGGACCCGACGAACCCGCTGGGCATGCCCGAGGAACTGCACACGCTGTACGGCACGCGCAGTTGGAACATGATGTCGCAGCGCGAGCGCGACGAACTGGGCCGGCACGCCATCGCCTGGCAGTTCAGCCAGTTCCTGCACGGCGAACAGGGCGCCCTGATCTGTAGCGCGCGGATCGCGGAGTCGGTGCCGGACCTGGACGCGAAGTTCTACGCGGCCACCCAGGTGATGGACGAGGCCCGGCACGCCGAGGTGTACGCGCGTTTCCTCAAGGACAAGGTCGGCCTGTACTACCCGATCAACCCGAGCCTGAAGTCGCTGCTCGACGACACGCTGTCGGATGCCCGCTGGGACATGCCCTACCTGGGCATGCAGGTGCTGATCGAGGGGCTGGCCCTGGCCGCCTTCGGGATGTTGCGCGACCTGACCACGGTCGCGTTGCCCAAGCAGATCCTGGCCTACGTGATGCAGGACGAGGCCCGGCACGTGGCCTTCGGGCGGATGGCGCTGCGCGACTATTACCGCGAGCTGACCGATGCCGAACGCGGCGAGCGCGAGGAGTTCGTGGTCGAGGGTTGCTATCTGATGCGCGACCGGCTGCGCGACGAGGAGGTGTGGGAGAACTTCCAAATCGACAAGGTCGAGGCGCGCGAGGCCACCGAGAACTCCGAATACCTGCGCGAGTTCCGCCGGTTGTTGTTCAGCCGGATCGTCCCGTGCATCAAGGACATCGGGCTGTGGGGACCGAAGGTGCGCGCCACCTTCGCCGAGATGGGCGTGCTGGACATGGGCGATTCGAACGTCGAGCACATGATGCGCGACGACGAGGACCAGGCCGAGGCGCTGGACCGGGACCGGCGCATCCGGGCGGAGGAACGGGCCCGGGCCGCCGAGGTCACCGACATGGTGGAGTTGGGCTCGGACGGATGAAAGCGGCCCGGCGGCGCGCGGACGCGGTGTCCGTGATCCGGCACGGGAGGGCCGCCCGCGCGGGAACGGGCTAGATTTTTCGGCATGACCGATCTTGTACGCAGTCGTCCGCCCGCTTTCGTCTTCGACCTCGACGGAACCCTCGTCGACAGCGTCTACCACCACGTCATGTCGTGGCAGGAGGCGCTCAGCGACGCCGGCATCGACCTGGCGATGTGGCGGATCCACCGCAAGGTCGGGATGAGCGGCGGGTTGTTCGTCAAGGGCATCCAGCGCGAGACGGGCATCGACCTCACGCCCGAGCAGGTGGAGGCGCTCACCGACGCGCACGGGCGCAACTACGCCGCCCGGGTGCCGTTCGTGGAACCGCTGCCCGGGGCCCCGGAGCTGCTGCGCCACCTCACCCGGGTGGGCATCCCGTGGACCATCGCCACCAGTGGGCGGCGGGCCGGCGCCGAGCCGATGTTGGCCAAGCTCGGCGCGCCCGCCGACCTGGCGATGGTCACCCGCGACGAGGTCGCCCGGGCCAAGCCGGATCCCGACCTGTTCCTGGCCGGCGCGGCCAAGCTCGGGGTCGACCCGGCGCAGTGCGTGGTGGTCGGGGACAGCATCTGGGACCTGCTGGCCGCCCGCCGGGCGGGCTCGCTGGGCGTGGGACTGCTCTCCGGCGGCTACGGTGCGGACGAACTCGAACGCGCGCACGCCTTCCGGGTCTACGACGAGCCGGGCGACCTGCTGGCGCACATCGACGAACTGGGCGTACGCGGCGACTGAGATCGCGCATGCATCCGGGTGATCCTGCTCGGCAAGCCGTCCCGGGCGGCGTCGAAAGTCCTACCCTTGAGCCATGGGTCCGGCCGACGAACCTGCGGAACTGCTCCGTCTCCTCGCCGACGACGCCCGATTGAAGGTGTTCGCCGCGCTGGTCCTGGAGGCTCATCTCAGCTCCGAGATCGCCGATCGGGCCGGGCTGCCGCTGCGGGACACGATCAAGGTGCTGGCCCGGCTGGAGTCCGTCGGTCTGGCCGCGCGGGCCGGCGACGGCTGGCATGCGTGCCCCGAGGCGCTGGCCCAGGCCGCGGCCGGCATGGGCGAGGAGCCGGACGACGCGTTCGCCGACCGCGGCCCGGCCGAGGCGGCCGTGTTGCGCACCTACCTCACGCGGGGCCGGGTCCGGCAGTTGCCGGTACAGCGGGCCAAGCGGCTGGTCGTGCTGGATCACGTCGCGGGCAGCTTCGAGCCCGGTGTGCGCTACGACGAGGCCGAGATCGAGGAGACGCTGCGCCGGTTCATGGACGACCATGCCGCCCTGCGCAGGCACCTCGTGGACGAGGGCTTCCTGGGCCGCGAGGGCGGGATGTACTGGCGTACGGGCGGGTCGTTCGTGGTCTGAACGACCCGCCGAGGTGCGCCGGGCACTAGCGGACCGGCGCCCGGTTCATGTCGATGCCGCCGTTGTCCGTGCGGACGTCGATCACGCGGTTCGAGCGCGTGTCGTTGCCGATCTCGTTGCGCACCCCGCCGTTGTCGGTCGCGGTGGACACTCGATAGCTGTTCTCGTCGTCCGGAACGCTGATCCGGACCCCGCCGTTGTCGGTGCGCACCTTCACGTTGGTGGGCGGGGTGTCGAAGCGCAGCCGGACGCCGCCGTTGTCCGTTTGCACGGAGACCCGCTCGGCGCTGACCCGGGACACGCCGATGCCACCGTTGTCGGTGCTCAGGCTCAGATTTCCGGCACTGTCGTCGATGTCGATGTGCCCGTTGTTGGTGGCGAACTCCATGTCCTGGCGCAGCCCGCTCGCGTTGATCGAGCCGTTGTCCGTGGAGACCTTGAGCGGGATGTCGAGCGGGATCCTGATCTTGTACGACCCGCCGCAGCCGACGCCCATGAAGCTCGGGCAGTTCAGCCGCAGCTTGAGCCGGTTGCCCTCCAGCGTCCAGCTCGGGTCGGGGCCGTTGACGCTGTCGGTGATCCGTCGGTCCACGGTGATCTTCCCCGGCTCGCCCCGTTCGAGGGTGACCCCGCCGTTGTCGGTGTCGATGACCAGGTTGGTGGACCCGATGGTGAACACCTTCGTGGCGTGCACATCGTGGGCGGAGAGCAGGGTGATCCCGGTCCACGCCGCCAGCAGGATCCCTCCGAGGGTGAACACCCCACCGAAGAAGATCAGTGACGTCCGTAGCGGCCTTTTCATGACACTCTCCCCGACAGGTGATCCGAAGCTGCCCAAACTGTATGAGCGGCCGACCGGGGGACGGCATCCGGCGGTCACCCGAACCGGAGGTAGGGCTGGCCCCCCTGAGCGGACCGTGACCGACCGGTGGTGCGGGTGTTCGGCGTCTACTGAACCCGGGCAGTGTCAGAGCCGTTCCCCTGTGCGAGGGTCGTGCTTTCCCCTCGGGCCCCGACTGCTTAGGAGAGCCGCTTCATGTTCGACACCGTCTCCGGCCTGCCCCTCCACGTCCTGGTCGTGCACTTGGCGGTGGTCGTCGTGCCGGCGGCGGCGATCGCGAGCGTGCTCGTGGCGGTTCGTCGTCCGTGGCTGCTGCGCGCCGGGTGGTGGGTGGTCGGCCTGGACGCCGTCGCCGCGCTGACCACCTTCGTCGCGAAGGAGAGCGGCGAGAAACTGCTCGCCCGGCTGGACCGGCTCACCGAGGGCCAACGGGCCGCCGCGGTACAGACCCACGTGGATCGGGGCGCGGACATGCTCTGGTACACGCTCGGCCTGTTCGGCATCACGCTCGTGCTGCTGCTGGTCGCGCGGCACCGGGCCGCCGCGACCTTCCGGCCGCGGACGATACCGCCGATCGTGGTTCCGATCGTGGCCGTGCTGACCGTGGTGGCCGCGGTGTTCGCGGTCGTCCAGGTGGTGCGGGTGGGCGAATCCGGATCCAAGGCGGTCTGGCACGACACGGTCGAGAACAGCCTCGCGGCACCGCGCTGACCCGAACCGGTACCGGCCGTCAGTCGCCCTCGTCGCGCTCGCGGGTGCTCAGCAACCGGCGCAGCGAGTACAGCCGGGCCGGGTCCGCGTGGCCGGCCTCGACCCACGCGTCGAGTGCGCAGTCCGGTTCGTCGTGCGAACACGCGCGCGGACACTCCTCCGTGCCGGCGGCGAGGTCGGGGAAGGCGTTGATCACCCGGCTGAGGTCGACGTGGTTGAGGCCGAACGAGCGCACCCCCGGGGTGTCCACGACCCAGCCCTGGTCCTCGCCCGCCTCGAAGACCGGCAGCCGCAGGGTCAGCGCCGACGTGGTGGTGTGCCGGCCACGGCCGGTCACCTCGTTGACGTGGCCGACCGCCCGCTGGTGGTCCGGCACCAACTCGTTGACCAGGGTGGTCTTGCCGACGCCGCTGTGTCCGACGAAGACGGTGATCTTCCCGGCCAGGCGGGCGCGGATCGGGTCGAGGTCCCAGTTCGACTCGCTCCTGGTGACCACGTACTCGACGCCGAGCGCGCCGTACATCTCCAACAGGTCGTCGGGCGAGGCGAGATCGGCCTTGGTCAGCACGAGCAGCGGCTCCAGGCCCGCGTCGTAGGCGGCGACCAGGCAGCGGTCGATCAGCCGCGGACGCGGCTCGGGATCGGCCAGCGCGGTGACGATCGCGAGCTGGTCGGCGTTGGCCACGATGATCCGCTCGTACGGGTCGTCGTCGTCCGCGGTGCGGCGCAGCGTGCTGCGGCGCTCCTCGACCCGGACGATCCGGGCCAGCGAGCCGTCCTCGCCGCTGAGGTCGCCGACGATGGCGACCCGATCGCCGACCACGACGCCCTTGCGGCCCAGTTCGCGGGCCTTCATCGCGGTGATCGAGCGGTCCGGGGCGTCCTCGTCCTCCAACAGGCACGTGTACCGGCCGCGGTCGACGGTCAGCACACGACCCTCGCGGGCGTCCTCGTGCTTGGGTCGGGTCCTGGTGCGCGGACGCGAACCGCGCTTGCCCGGACGGATCCGGATGTCGTCCTCGTCCAGGTCCTTGCGTCGGTTGGAGCCGAGTCCCGCCATCGTCCCGGGCCCCTCAGCCGCGTCGCGCGGTCAGCATGCGCGTCCACAGGCCGGTGAAGTCGGGCAGGGTCTTCGCGGTGGTCTCCACGTTCTCCACTTCCACGCCCGGGACCAGCAGGCCCAGTACGGCGGCGGCGGTGGCCAGCCGGTGGTCGTCGTAGGTGTGGAACACCCCGCCGTGCAGCGGACGCGGCCGGATCTCCAGGCCGTCCTCGATCTCGTTCACGTCGCCGCCGAGGTCGTTGATCTCCTTGACCAGCGCGGCCAGCCGGTCGGTCTCGTGCAGCCGCAGGTGGGCCACGCCGGTCAGCCGGCTGGGGCCGTCGGCCAGGGCCGCGACCGCCGCGATTACCGGGGTCAACTCGCCCACGTCGTGCAGGTCCGCCTCGATGCCGTGCACCGCACCGCCCCCGGTCAGGGTCAGGCCGGCCGGGGTGAGCGCGCACGAGCCGCCCATCGCGGTGAAGATCGAGCGCAACCGGTCACCGGGCTGCGTGGTGTACTCCGGCCAGTCCCGCACGGTCACCGAACCGCCGGTGACCAGCGCGGCGGCCAGGAACGGGCCGGCGTTGGACAGGTCCGGCTCGACCACCATGTCGCGGCCGAGCAGCGCGCCCGGGGCGACCCGCCACACGTTCGGCTCGGCGTCGTCCACCCGGGCACCGGCCGCCCGCAGCATGTCCACGGTCATCGCGATGTGCGTCATCGACGGCACCGAACCGCCGGTGTGCCGGACCTCGACGCCGAGGTTGAAGCGCGGCCCGGACAGCAGCAGCGCGCTGACGAACTGCGACGAGGAGGACGCGTCGATGTGCACCACGCCGCCCTCGACCCCGCCGCCGCCGAGCACGGTCATCGGCAGTCGGGCCTCGCCCTCGTCGTCGATCCGGGTGCCCAGGTCGCGCAGCGCGTTGATCACGCCGTCCAGCGGGCGCTCGTACGAGCGCGGGTCGCCGTCGAAGCGCACCGGCCCCTCGGCGAGCGCGGCCACCGGCGGCAGGAAGCGCATCACGGTGCCCGCGTTGCCGCAGTCCACCGTCGCGGGGCCGGTCAGCCCGCCGGGCAGCACGTACCAGTCCGCGCCGCGGTCCTCGATCACCACACCGAGCGCACGCAGGCCGGCCACCATCAGCAGCGAGTCGCGGCTGCGCAGCGGGCGGCGGACATAGCCGGGGCCGTCGGCGAGCGCGGCCAGCACGAGGGCGCGGTTGGTCACCGACTTGGACCCGGGCACCTCGACGGTGGCGGTCACGGGAGCGGGGGCGACAGGGGCAGACCACAACGCAGACATCACGTCCCAAGCCTAGTCGTTCGCGGCCCCCGCCCCGATTGGCTTTCCGTACGTGGCACCCTGGACGCCATGTGTGGCCGGTATGCGTCCAGCAAGAGTCCCGATGACCTCGTCGAGATCTTCGAGGTCGATCGGTTCGACCCCGCGGACGAGCTCCCTCCCGACTGGAACATCGCGCCGACCAAGCAGGTGTACGCCGTCCTGGAACGCCCGGTCGAGTCCGGCGGCGCGCCCGCCCGGCAACTGCGTCCGGTCAAGTGGGGCCTGGTGCCGTCCTGGGCCAAGGATCCCGGCATGGGCGCCAAGATGATCAACGCACGGTCGGAGACCGTGCACGAGAAGCCGGCCTACCGCAAGGCGTTCGCCGCCCGGCGGTGTCTGCTGCCGGCCGACGGCTACTTCGAATGGCACACCCCGGAGACCGCGCCGGACGGCCCCAAGGGCGCCTCGCGCAAGCAGCCGTACTGGATCCACCCGGCGGACGGCGCCGAGGTGGCCTTCGCCGGGCTGTACGAATGGTGGCGCGACCGCAGCCGGGCCGACGACGACCCGCTCGGCTGGTTGTGGACCTGCACGATCCTCACCCTGGACGCCGATCCCGAGCTGGCCCGGATCCACCACCGGATGCCGCTGGTGCTGACCCGGGACAAGTGGGACGGGTGGCTGGACCCGGCGTGGACCGAGCCCGAGGAGGTCCGCGGGCTGCTGGTGCCCCCGCCCACCGGGTTCATGACGGCGCATCCGGTCTCGACGGACGTCAACAACGTCCGCAACAACGCACCGCACCTGCTCGAAGCGATCCCCGAGGACGAGGTCACCGTTGACGCGACGCTCTTCTGATCGAGCCGCCGAGGCTGACCGAGCCGCCGAAACCGACCGGGTCGGCCCGGTCGACGGGGCTGCCGCGGACCCGGCGGGCGCCGCGGTGGGGCCGGATGCCGCCGCCGGGCCGCCGGAGGTGTTCGAGGTGGCGACGCCGGTCGGCGTCGCGCGGGTGACCCTGCGGCGCGCGACGACGGTGCCGGCCCGGGCGTGGTTCGTGGCGAGCCACGGCGCGGGCGGCGGGATCGAGGCGCGCGACCTGGCCGCGCTCGCCGCGGCGCTGCCCGCGCGCGGCGTGCATGTCGCCCTGGTCGAGCAGCCGTGGCGGGTGGCCGGTCGGCGACTGGCCCCCGCGCCCAAGACCCTGGACGCGGGCTGGCTTCCGGTGCTCGCCGAGATCGCCGGGCGCAACCCGCAGGGTCTGCCGGTGTTCGGGTCCGGCCGCAGCGCCGGCGCCCGGGTCGCGTGCCGCACCGCGGGTGAGACGGAAGTGGCGGGTGTGGTCGCGCTGGCCTTCCCGCTGCATCCACCCGGACGGCCGGAGCGTTCGCGCTTGGCTGAACTGCTCGGCGCCGGCGTGCCGACCCTGGTCGTCCAGGGCGAGCGGGACACCTTCGGCGGGCCGGACGAGTTTCCGGCGGACGGTCCGACCGTGCTGCGGGTGCCGTTCGCGGACCACGGATTCGCCGTCCCCAAACGCGCCGAGATCACCCAGGAAGCGGCGTTGGCCCTGATCACAGCGGGTGTCGGCGATTGGCTGGTGGCCGCGAGCACACGGGAATGATCCGTCTCGGCGACGTGTTCCCCCAACTGTCAAGCGTCGACGAGTGGAGGTCGCTCCCATGCTCAAGGCCGCCGGTTCGGTTGTCCGAAACGAGGCACCGTTTCTCGCCTGGCCCGAGTGGGGTGCGGGCACCGATCAGCCTCGGGCGATATCGTCGACTCCTGGCTTGAAGGAGGTGGGTCTCGTACCGGAGACCTTGGAGCAGCAAGACGCGCGGTTCGAGCGGGACGCCCTGCCGTTCCTCGATCAGTTGTATTCGGCGGCGCTGCGGATGACCCGCAACCCGGCGGATGCCGAGGACCTGGTCCAGGAGACGTTCGCCAAGGCGTACGCGTCGTTCCACCAGTTCAAAGAGGGCACCAACCTCAAGGCCTGGCTGTATCGCATCCTGACCAACACCTTCATCAACTCCTACCGCAAGAAGCAGCGGCAGCCGCTGGAATCGCATGCGGAGGAGATCGAGGACTGGCAGCTGCACCGCGCCGAGTCGCACATGTCCACCGGACTGCGCTCGGCGGAGGCGCAGGCGCTCGACCACCTGCCCGACTCCGACGTGAAGACGGCTCTGCAGGCGATCCCGGAGGAGTTCCGGATCGCGGTGTATCTCGCCGACGTCGAGGGCTTCGCGTACAAGGAGATCGCGGACATCATGGGTACTCCCATCGGGACCGTGATGTCGCGCCTGCACCGCGGGCGGCGCCAGCTTCGCGATCTGCTGGCCGACTACGCACGTGAGCGCGGCCTCGTCCCCGCAGGCACCGACCGGAAAGGCTCGGACTCATGAGCTGCGGTGACCACCACGAGGTGGATTGCTCCGAGATCCTCGGGCACCTGTACGAGTACATCGACAACGAGCTGGCGGACGCGGACTGCACCAGCATCCGCACGCACCTCGACGAATGCTCCCCGTGCCTGGACAAGTACGGCCTGGAGCAGCAGGTGAAGGAGCTGGTGCACCGCTGCTGCGGGCGCGACGAGGTCCCCTCGGAGCTGCGCAACAAGGTGCTGGAGCGGATCAAACTGGTGCGCGTCGAGGTGGACGCGCAGCGGGTCTCGGTCGAGGAGAGCGTGGTCGAGATAGAGCGCCCGGGTCGCACCTGAGGCGATCGGTGGGGCCCGCGTCGATCCGCCGGTGCCTCGGTCGTCGGTGCCTCGATCGCCGGGCCGAATCGCCGGGCCGATGCGAACGCCGCGCCGACGTCGGCGGGCTGCCGACCCGAACGAGCTGAAGCAGGGGCGCATGCTGGGACGAACCCGGCATGCGCCCCTTCGTCGTTCCCGGCGCGGCCTGTTCTCGGTGGCCCGAGCGGCCGGCGTCGCTATGCGCGGGCGACCCCTGTCCGGCGGGACGGCCGCCGCGGACGGTTTCCCGTGATTGGATTTCGGGCGGGGCGCCATCGCGCCCGCGGTACGCGCTTCGCAACGGCCCGACCCGGGCCCGAAGGAGGAACGACGATGGCCGAACAGGTCCTGGCGGAGATGGTGGCCAACGTGGCCAAGGTCGTCGCCCACGAGGGGGACACGGTCGAGGCCGGCAGCACCCTGGTCATCCTGGAGTCGATGAAGATGGAGATCCCGGTCCTCAACGAGTTTCCGGGCACCATCGCACGCATCACCGTCGCCGAGGGCGACGTGATCCAGGAGGGCGACCCGATCGCGGTGATCGAGTAGCAGCCCGGCGAAGCGCCCTGCCGGGGTGGCTGCGTCGGCCCGACCGCGGGGGTCAGATCGACGTGAGCACGCCGTGCTCGACGCATTTGGCGGTCCAGCCGCGCGGGGTCACCTGAACGGTCATCCGTCGCCGGCACCGACCGCAATAGCGGGGTGGTTCCAGTTCGCGGCGCCGCACACAGTCGTCGTGCGCGGCGCCGGCAAGCTGTTCGCCGCAGTGGTCGCAGAAGGCTGCATCGGTGGTCACGGCCGTAGATTACGGCCTGCGCCACGGGCTGCCGGTGTCGGGCGCGGCACCTAGACCTGCGGGGCCTCGCTCAGGTCCTTGAGGTAGCAGATCAGTTCCACCTCGGGCACCGGCCACCAGTCGCGCTCGGGTGCGCGGTGGAAGCCCATCCGCGCGTAGAGCCGGTGTGCGGCGCGCATGTCCCACACGGTGGAGATCGCGACGGCGGTGAAGTGGTATTTGCGGGCCCGCTCCAGGCACGCCTCCACCAGCGCCTCGCCGATGCCGCGACCGCGGGCGGCCGGGCTGACCGCGAGCATCCGGAACTCGCCCTCGCCCTCCCGGGAGACCTCCGCGTACGCACTGCCGGGCAGCACGAACGCCACGGTGCCCAGGATCTCGCCGCTGCTCTCGTCCACGGCCACGAGCAGTTCGGAGTTCTCCGCCCGGTGCGCGGCCTTGCGCAGATCGTTGACGTACTCCTGGTCGGCGGCGACGAGGCCCGCGTAGCCCGCGACGGTCACGTCTCCCACCGCTTCGTACTCCTCCGCACGGGCCTGGCGGATGCGGACGCCGGCCGGTGCGGGGTGGTGGTCGTGCGCTCGGGCCGCGGCGGCGGAAGGGGGAGGACTCATAGCCGTCCAGTTTACGCGGTGAATCACACGCCCATGGTCGTGCGCGGATAGACCGCCTCCGGATCGGTGAGCACGTTCAGCAGGTACGGCACGCCGGAGTCGAACGCCCGACGCAGTGCCGGGCCGATCCGCTCGGAGCGGGTGATCGTCTCGCCCGCGCCGCCCAGGGCGCGCACCACGTCGTCGTAGCGGGTGCCCGGGGTCAGGTCGGCGGCCACGTCGTGCCCGTACAACATGCGCATCGGGTGCTTCTCCAGTGCCCAGCAGCCGTTGTTGCCGACGATCAGCACCACCGGCAGGCGGTGTCGGACCAGGGTGTCCACGTCCATCAGCGAGAAGCCCGCCGCGCCGTCCCCGAGCAGCAGCACGACCTGCGCCGCGGGGCGGGCCAGCCGGGCGCCCAGCGCGTAGCCCAGGCCGGTGCCCAGGCAGCCGTACGGGCCCGCGTCGAGCCAGCCGCCCGGGCGGGCGGGTTCGATGTACTTGCCCGCGAAGGAGACGAAGTCGCCGCCGTCGCCGATCACCACGGCGTCCTCGTCGAGCCGGCGGAGCAACTCGCCGTGCACCCGCGCCGGATGGATCGGCCGGCCGGGGCTACCCAGAAGCGGTGCGTCGGACTGCGCGGCGGTGCGTGCCGCGTCGCGCACGTGCGCGGCCCAGATCCGGTACATGCCGACCCGACCGACCCGCTCCCACGCGGCGGTCAGCGCGTCGAACAGCGCGGTCAGGTCCGCGGCGAGCGTCATCGCGCAGTGCGCGTGCGCGGTCGGCCCCGCGGGTGCGTCGGTCAGGTGCACCACGCGGGCGGGGGCTCCGCCGCCCCGGCCGCCGAAACTGCCGTAACCCAAGCGGAAGTCCAGCGGCGCGCCCGCGACCAGCACCAGGTCGGCGCCGCCGAGGGCGGTCAGCCGGGCCCGACCGGCGAGCAGCGGGTGGCCGGCGGGCAACACGCCGCGGCCCATCCCGTTGGCCACCACCGGTATCCCCATGGTCTCGGCGGCCCGGCGTGCGGCGTGCTCGGCGCCGCCGATCCACACGTCCTGGCCGAGCACCAGCACCGGTCGTGCCGCGCGGGCGAGCAGGTCGGCGACCTCGGCGACCGGATCCGGGTCCGGGAGCACCGGCACCGGTGGCGTCGGATCCGGCAGCGACACCTCGGCGCGGTCGTAGAGCACGTCCATCGGCACGTCCAGGAAGACCGGACCCCGGTGCGGACTGTTCGCCAGGGTCAGCGCGGCGTCCACCTCGGCGGTGATCCGGTCGGTGTCGTGCACGGTCGCCGCACGCTTGGTGATCGGCGCCAGCAACGGCGGATGGTCGAGCTCCTGGAGCGCCCCCGAGCCCCAGCGGAACGCGGGTGCACGTCCGCCCAGCACCAGCATCGGCGAGCCGTTGAACCAGGCGGTGGCCACCGCGCTGATCCCGTTGGTGACGCCGGGACCCGCGGTCAGCACGGCCAGGCCGGGCCGGCGGGTGAGCTTGGCGGTCGCCTCGGCGGCGAACACAGCGGTCTGCTCGTGTCGTACGTCCACCACCCGCATCGGCGGCGCGGCGCCGGCCGCGGCGTCGTAGAGCGGGAGGACGTGTCCGCCCGAGAGCGTGAACATCGTGTCGATGCCGTGCGCCCGGGCGGCGGCGACGGCCAGCGTGCCACCGTGCCCCTCGACCGTGCGGTCGGCGTGGTCTCGTTCCTCGGCCCCTCGTCGTGTGCGCATGCCCGACCTCCGTCGCCGTGGACACGGCGGGCCCCGTGCCGCAGGGAAACCTATCCGCGTGCGCTACCGGTCAGTAAGAGGCGAACCGCCGACGGCCCCGGATCGTGCGGCCGTCGGCGGGTCGGGGCGGCCTTCGCCGCGCCGGCACTACAACGTCTGGTTGAGCGCCTTGACCGGCATGCTCAGTTCCTTGAGCAGCTCCAGGTCGGCGTCCGCGGCGCGACCCAGGGTGGTGAGGTAGTTGCCGACGATCACCGCGTTGATCCCGCCGAGCAGGCCCTCGCGGGTGCCCAGGTCGCCGAGCGCGATCTCCCGGCCGCCCGCGTAGCGCAGGATGGTCCGGGGGAGGGCGAGCCGGAAGGCGCCGATGATCTTGAGCGCCTCGCGCGGCTCCAGCACCTCCTGGTCGGCGAACGGGGTGCCCGGGCGCGGGTTGAGGAAGTTCAGCGGCACCTCGTCCGGCTCCAGCTCGGCCAACTGACCGGCGAACTCGGCGCGCTGTTCGGCGGACTCGCCCATGCCGACGATGCCGCCGCAGCACACCTCCATGCCTGCCGCGCGCACCATCCGCAGGGTGTCCCAGCGCTCCTCCCACGTGTGCGTGGTGACCACGTTGGTGAAGTACGACCTGGCCGTCTCCAGGTTGTGGTTGTAGCGGTGGATGCCCATGTCGGCGAGCTCGTCGACCTGCTCCTGGGTGAGCATGCCCAGCGACGCGGCGATGTTGATGTCGACGGCCGCGCGGATCGCCGCGACGCCCTCGCGCATCTGCTTCATCAGGCGCTCGTCCGGGCCGCGCACCGCGGCCACGATGCAGAACTCGGTGGCGCCGGTCGCGGCGGTCTCCTTGGCGGCCTCCACCAGCGAGGGGATGTCCAGCCACGCGGCGCGCACGGGGGAGGGGAACAGACCCGACTGGGAGCAGAAGTGGCAGTCCTCGGGGCAGCCGCCGGTCTTGACCGACACGATGCCCTCGACCTCGACCTCGGGCCCGCAGTGCCGGACCCGGACCTCGTGGGCGAGTTGGAGCAGCTCTTCGAGGCGGTCGTCCGGAAGTTCGAGCACGGCCAGCACCTGATCGGCGCTCAGGCCCTCGCCCCGGTCGAGGACTTGGCGCCGGGCCACGGCCAGGATGTCGTCGTTCACGGTCTGCGTACGGTCACTGTCGAGGGTTTCCGTCATGTCGCTCACCTTGCGGTCGGATCCTGTATGGCGCGGAACGCGGCCGGGTCGAAGGTACCGCCCAGCGCCGGCGACAAACTCGCGCGGGCGGTGAGCAGGAAGTCGGCGGGGTGCAGCGAGGCCGCGCCGGCGGGCAGCACACCGGCCAGCGGCCGGGCGGCGAGGGTCTCCAGATCCCGGACGTTGCACCGCATCGCCAGGTCGGGCTCGGCGGGCCAGGAACCGATCACCACGCCGACCAGATCCACACCCCGATGGGCCATCGACTCCAGGGTGAGCGCGGTGTGGTTGAGCGTGCCCAGGTCGGGCCGGGCCACCACCAGCGCGCCGGCCTTCAGCTCGTGGGCGAGGTCGGCGATCGTGGTGCCCTCGTCGTCGAAGCGCACGAGCAGGCCGCCCGCGCCCTCGACGACGACCAGGTCGGTCTCCTTGGCGAGCGCGCGGACCCGGTCGGCGACGCCGTACAGGTCCACCGGCGGCAGGCCGGAGACCCGGGAGGCGGCGGCGGGGGAGAGCGGGTCGGGATAGCGCGAGTACTCGTGCAGATCGGTCACCCCGGCCAGGCGCCGCACCTCGGCGAGGTCGCCCGCCTCGTTCGGCCCCACGCCCGTCTGCGAGGCCTTGACCACGGCCACCGTGCCGCCCCGCACCGCCGCGATCGCCGCGACGGCCGCCGTGACGATCGTCTTGCCCACCCCGGTGTCGGTACCGGTCACCACGAGAACGCTCATGGCGTGAGCCTAGGGCCTGTCCTCCATCGCACGCCGAGCACCGCGACGCCGGGCATCCGCCCTGCGGGCCCGGCTCGGCGAGGCGGCGTGACCGCCGTACGGGCGGCCCGGTGCACGGGCTGTGGGAGCGAACGGCGATCGGCCGGACGGCCCGGGTGGAACCGGGCCGTCCGGCCGATGGCATGCGCACGGGCGAGGTGCCCGGTCTCACTCCTGCGGGCGGCGCAACCGGGCGACGAACTTGTACCGATCCCCCCGGTACACGGAACGGACCCACTCGACCGGCTCGCCGTCGGTGTCGAAGCTGTGTCGGGACAGCAGCAACAGCGGCAGACCCACGTCGGTGCCCAGCAGCCCCGCCTCACGCGGGGTGGCCATCGCGGTCTCGATCGTCTCCTCGGCCTCGGCCAGGTGCACGTCGAAGCCGGCGGACAGGGCCCGGTAGAGCGAGTTGTGCTTGGCCAGGTGCTTGCGCAGACCCGGGAAACGTTTGGTGGACAGGTGCGTGGTCTCGATCGCCATCGGCTCCGAGTTGGCCAGCCGCAGGCGCTCTATCCGCAGCACCCGGTTGCCGGGCCGGATCGCCAGCCGCTCCGCGAGGTGGTCGTCGCACGTGATGTAGCCGATCTCGATCAGCCGAGAGGTCGGCTCCAGGCCCTGGGCCTGCATGTCCTCGGTATAGGAGGTCAGCTGGAGGCTCTGCGCGACCTTCGGCTTGGCCACGAAGGTGCCCCGGCCCTGGGCGCGCTCCAGCCGGCCCTCGATGACCAGTTCCTGAAGGGCCTGTCGCACCGTGGTGCGGGAGATGTCGAACTGCGCCGCGAGGGTGCGTTCCGGCGGCACGGGTGTGCCTGGTGGCTGGGTGTTCGTCAGCTCCTGAAGATGGCGCTTGAGGCGGTAGTACTTCGGCACGCGCGCGCTCGGCTCGAGGCCGGGGTCGCCTCCTGCCGTCACACTGTCCGCCGCGGTTGTGATCGCGTGTTCCGCCGTCACCGGTGCCCTCCTGACACGTTCGGTCCCCATCGTGGCACGACCACCGATCCCCCCAGGACCAGGAGTGCGGATGTCGGTCCGATAACGGCGCGGGTTCGCCGTCTACGGAACCTTGACACCCCAATTGGTCTATGCCAACCTCCGAAATGGTCTAAACCATTGATGGTCACCGCGCAACCCTCGTCCCTGGTGCGTCAGTGTTTTCCCATTCGAGTCCCCTCCCCAGTGGGGGACTCGGTCGATCCGCGCACCACACGGATCCGACGGGGGACATCGGCAACTCCATACCGAACTGCGGTGCCCGACATCCTGAGGAGGATGTAGTGAAGCGTCGTCTTCTCGTCGCGGCCGGTGTCGCGGCGGCGCTGACCGGTGTTGCCGCTTGTGGATCCGACAGCAGCGATGACAAAAAGGACAACAAGCCGGCGGCTTCCAACGCGCCGGCCGCGGCCAACGGCAAGACCGTTCGGGTCTGGCTGATGAAGGGTTCCGCACCCGACGACTACATCGCCGCGCTCAAGGCGAAGTTCGAGACGGACCACCCGGGCGCCAAGCTGGACGTGCAGATCCAGCAGTGGAACGGCATCGGCCAGAAGATCACCGGTGCGCTCGCCAGCAACGACGCCCCCGACGTGGTCGAGGCCGGCAACACCCAGATCGCCCAGTACGGCGCCTCGGGCGGTCTGAAGGACCTCAGCTCCAAGGTCACCGAGCTCGGCGGCAAGGACTGGCTGACCGGCCTGTCCGAGCCCGGCAAGGTCGACGGCAAGACCTACGGCATCCCGTTCTACGCCGCCAACCGCGTCGTGATCTACAACAAGGAACTCTTCGCCAAGGCCGGTGTGCAGCCGCCGAAGACCCGCGCCGAGTGGATCGAGACCACCAAGAAGCTCAACACCGGCGACCAACAGGGCATCTACCTGCCGGGGCAGAACTGGTACTTCTACGCGGGCCTGCTCAAGGACGAGGGCGCGGACATCGCGACCAAGTCCGGCAGCGCGTGGAAGGCCAACCTGGACGGCGCGCCGGCCACCGCAGCGTCCGCCTTCTACAAGGAGCTCCAGGCGCTCGGCAAGGCCGCCAAGGACGGCGACGAGAAGACCCAGCCCGAGGTCGTCGCGGCCGACGGCGGCAAGATCGCCCAGTTCATCGCCGTTCCGGCCGAGGCCGAGACGATCATCAAGTCGAACCCGGCCCTGAAGGACAAGTTCGGCTTCTTCCCGATCCCGGGCAAGGACGCGAGCAAGGCCGGTGCCGCGCTGACCGGCGGTTCCGACCTGATGGTCCCCGAGGCGTCGAAGAACCAGGACCTGGCCTACGACGTCATCAAGCTGATCAACAGCGACGAGTGGCAGACCAAGCTCGCGCAGGCGACCAAGCAGCTCCCGAACAAGACCACCCTCGCCGGCGCCGTCACGGCCGACCCGGGCGGCGCGGCGATGATGGAGGGCGCGAAGAACGGCTTCGCCACCCCCAACTCGCCGAACTGGGCCTCGGTCGAGGACAACAACCCGATCAAGGCGTATCTGACCAAGGTGATGACCGGCAACGACCCGGCCGCGGCCGGCAAGGAAGCCAACGCGTCGATCGAGAAGACGCTGAACACCAAGAACTGACCTGACGCGTGCACCCGAACCGCCGAGCGGATCGGGTGAAGCGCAGTCGGGCCGAACGGTCGGTTCCCGCCGCGGGGCACTCCCCCGGGGCGGGACCGGCCCGGCCCACCCGGCGCGGCCCGCCGGCGGACCCCCGTCGCCGGCTCCGCGCTCTCGCCACGTCCCGCCACCGGGCCGGACGGGCCGGAGACCCCCGACACCGAACAACGGGAAGGCAGCTGTGTCAGCCTCCAAGGCAGATGCGGTGGTCGCGACACCTACGCAGCCCCCGCGCAACCAGGCGCCCTCCGGCGCCAGACGCGCAACGAAGCCCCCACGCAAGCCGTCGGGGATCGTCAAGTCGGTCACCCCATACCTTCTTGTCGCGCCCGCGATCCTCGGGATCGTCTTCCTGCTGTTCTATCCGGTGGTCCGGAACGTCATGTTGTCGTTCCAGCATTACCGCTTCAAGCAGCTGATCTCACGATCGGCCGACTACGTCGGCTGGGAGAACTACCAGGAGATCCTCAAGGACAGCGAATTCTGGGAAGTCACCCGCCGTACGTTCTACTTCACCGCGGTCAACGTCGTGGCGATCATGGTGATCTCCACACTGTGCGCGCTGATGCTGATGAAGCTCGGCAAGTCCATGCGCATCGTGGTGCTGATCGGTCTGGTCGCCGCCTGGGCGACGCCGGTCATCGCCGCGACCACGATCTTCAAGTGGCTCTTCCGCTCCGACAACGGCGTGGTCAACTGGGCGCTGGTCAAGCTCGGCTTCGACTACGAGGGCTACACGTGGTTCGGGCACGCCGGATCCACCCTGACGGTGGTCACCCTGCTCATCGTGTGGCAGTCGATCCCCTTCGCGACGCTGACCCTGTACGCCGGTCTGACCACGGTCTCCACCGACATCTACGAGTCGGCCCGCCTCGACGGCGCGGGCCCGGTGCGGATCTTCAGCTCGATCACCTTCCCGATCCTGCGCCCGATCTTCGCGCTGGTGGCCTCGCTCGAAGTGATCTGGATCTTCAAGTCCTTCGCCCAGATCTGGGCGATCGCGGGTGAGAACGGTCCGATCAACGAGGTGCGCACGCTGCCCGTGTACGCCTACCAGCAGGGCATGTCGGCCAAATTGTTCGACATGGCCGGGGCGATCTCCACGATCACCGTGGTGATCCTCGCCGTAATGCTCGTCTTCTACTTCCGTCAGATGTTCAAGCAGGAACGGGAGGCCGACAAGTGAAGGCGCGCACCCTGAAGCGGATTCCGCTCAACATCGCGGCGCTGCTGGTATTCGCCGTGTCGATCTTCCCGGTCTACTGGATGATCCTCACCGCGTTCAAGCCGGCCAAGGACATCCAGTCGGCAACGCCGAAATTCCTGCCCAGCTCGATCTCGTTCCACAACTTCGACACCGCGACCAGCGAACCGCACTTCTGGGACTACTGGCGCAACAGCCTGTTGGTCGCGGGCGTGGGCGTGCTCCTGGCCCTGATCGTCGCGTGCTTCGCCGCGTTCGCGGTGGCCCGGATGCAGTGGAAGGGCCGGGCGCCCTTCATCCTGATGGTGTTCATCGCGCAGATGGCGCCGTGGGAAGCGCTGATGATCCCGATGTACCTGATCGCGCGCGACAACGACCTGCTCGACTCGCTGCCGATGCTCACCGCGATCTACTTCGTGATGACGCTGCCGTTCTCGATCGTGACCCTGCGCGGCTTCCTCGGCGGCATTCCGGTCGAGCTGGAAGAGGCCGCACGGGTGGACGGCTGTTCGCGGTTCACCGCGTTCCGCAAGATCGTCTTCCCGCTGCTGGCCCCGGGTCTGCTGTCCACGTCACTGTTCGGCTTCATCACCGCGTGGAACGAGTTCGCGTTCGCCAACGCGCTGCTGCTGAACAAGCCGGAGCAGCGCACGCTGCCGACCTGGCTCAACTCGTTCAGCAACGGAATCACCATCGACTGGGGCGCCATCATGGCCGCCTCCACCCTGTTCATGCTTCCGGTTCTTGCGATTTTCCTGGTCCTGCAGGGCAAGGTCACCGGCGGTCTCACCTCCGGCGCGGTAAAGGGCTGATCGACCATGTCCGAACGTCTCGAGCGCCTTGCGCTCGCCGTCCTGCAGCCCGGGTTCGACGGCCTGACCGCGCCCGGGTGGCTGCGGCACCACATCGCCGGCGGACTGGGTTCGGTGGGCCTGTTCGGTCGCAACATCGCGACCCCCGAGCAGGTCACCGCACTGACCGAGGAACTGCGCCGGGAGAACCCCGACCTCGTCGTCGCGATCGACGAGGAGGGCGGCGACGTCACCCGCATCCACGTGAACACCGGCAGCCGTTGGCCGGGCAACCTGGCGCTCGGCGTGGTGGACGACACCGCGACCACCGAGGCGGTCGCCCGCGGGCTGGGCCGTGAGCTGGCCGCGTGTGGCGTCAACCTCAACTGGGCGCCGTCGGCCGACGTCAACTCCAACCCGGACAACCCGATCATCGGCGTGCGGTCCTTCGGGTCCGACCCCGAGCTGGTCGCCCGGCATACCGCCGCGTACGTGACCGGCCTGCAGGCCGCCGGCGTGGCCGCGTGCGTCAAGCACTTCCCCGGGCACGGCGACACCGCGATGGACTCGCACCACGGGCTGCCGCGCGTGGACGCCTCGCGCGAGACGCTGGCCGCGCGCGAGCTGGTCCCGTTCCACGCGAGCATCGCGGCGGGCAGCAAGGCGATCATGAGCGCGCACATCGTGCTGCCCGCCTACGACACCGAGCTTCCCGCGACGTTGTCCCGCAAGATCATGACCGGGCTGCTGCGCGAGGAACTGGGCTACACCGGCCTGATCGTCACCGACGCGATCGAGATGGGCGCGATAGCCGACACCTACGGCATCGCCGACGGCACCGTGCGTGCGATCGCGGCCGGTGTCGACGCGGTGTGCGTGGGCGGCGGGCTGTGCGACGAGGAGACCGTGCTGCACCTGCGCGACGCGCTGGTGAACGCGGTCCGCGAGGGCCGGCTCGCCGAGGAGCGCCTGGTCGACGCGGCCACCCGGGTCCACGAGCTGGCCACGTGGGCCAAGGTCGGCGCGGCCGAACCGGTCGACTACGCGCTCGGCCTGGACGCGGCCCGCCGCGCGGTGCGGGTGACCGGCACGGTGACGCCGATCAGCACCCCCGCACACGTGGTCGAGTTGTCGCCCACCGCCAACATCGCGGTCGGCGAGCAGACCCCGTGGGGTATCGCCCCGGTCCTGACCGAGGCCCTGCCCGGCACCACCGTCACCCGGGCCCGGACGGCCGAGCCGCAGCTGATCGACGAGGTGCTGCGCGCGGCGACCGACCGCCCCCTGATCCTGGTGGTCCGCAACCTGGACCACCACGAGTGGGCCGGCGAAATCGTGGCGAGCCTGCTCGCCGCGCGGCCGGACGCCGTCGTGGTCGAGATGGGCATCCCCGGAGCTGCCACTCCGGGCACCGCCCACCTCGCCACGCACGGCGCCGCCACGGTCTGCGGCATCGCCGCCGCCGAGATCCTGACCGGCCGCCGGCTGGGCTGACGGCCCGGATCGACCCGGAGCGTCGACAGGCACGATGCGTCCGGACGCTGTGAACCCGTTCGACACGATGCGTCCGGACGCCGTGAACCGGCGCGACACCGGGGGGCCGGAGACTGGGGCCGGGCTCCGGGAGCCCGACATCGGGAGTCGGCGGCCAGGGGCTGGGTAGACGGAGCCTGGGTGGGGAGCCCGGGTACCAGGCGAGGCCGGGAACCGAGGGCCTGCGTGTCCCGCGTGGATTGTCCGAGCCGTCCGGGTTGCCCGGCTGAGCGAAGCCTCCGGCACCTCGAAAAATACTGCAAGCACTCACGCACCACAGCTGGCAACCACCGCAAAGCACCACATGAAACCAACGGAAGGCCGCACCATGTCCGCCACCGACGACCGTGACGCCCTGGGACCCGACCGGGGCACCATCATGTCCGCCGAGATGGCGGAGCAGCCTGCCGTCCTGCGCCGGATCCTGGCCGAGGGCGCTCCGACGATCCGGGCCATCGCGGCCGAGATCGCCGCGCGCAACCCGCGCTTCGTGCTGCTGACGGCGCGCGGCACCAGCGACAACGCGGCGCTGTACGCGAAGTACCTGATCGAGGTGCTGCTGGGCAAGCCGGCCGGGCTCACCTCGATGTCCACGACCACCGCCTACGGCGCAAAGCCGGACCTGACCGACTGCCTGGTGATCACGGTCTCCCAGTCGGGCGGCTCGCCCGACCTGGTCGCCTCCACCGAGGCGGCCCGCAAGGCCGGCGCGATCACCCTCGCGGTGACCAACAACCCGGACTCGGCCCTGGCCGCCGTCTCCGAGTTCCACATCGACGTGCTCGCCGGCCCGGAGAAGGCGCTGCCGGCGACGAAGACGTACACCGCGGAACTGCTCGCGCTGTACCTGTTCGTCGAGGGCCTGCGCGGCGGCGACACCTCGCCGGCCGACCTGCTGCCCACGCTGGCCCAGGACGTCCTGGACCGCCGGCACGAGGTCGCCGAACTGGCCCAGCGCTACCGCTTCGCGCAGCGCCTGGTGATCACCTCGCGCGGCTACGGCTACCCGACGGCGCGGGAGGCCGCGCTCAAGATCATGGAGACCAGCTACATCCCGGCCCAGCCCTTCTCCGGCGCGGACCTGCTGCACGGGCCGCTGGCCATGGTCGACAACGTCAGCCCGGTGATCGCGGTCGTCCCCGACGGCAAGGGCGGCGACGCGCTCCAGCCGGTCCTGGAGCGTCTGCGCGGCCGCGGTGCGGACCTGATGGTGATCGGTACGGCCGACCAGGTCGGCCGGGCCTCGGCCGGCTTCGTCCTCCCCGGGGGCGTGGCCGAGGAGGTCCAGCCGATCCTGGAGATCATCCCCCTCCAACTGCTGGCCTACGAGGTCACCATGGCCCGAGGCCTCGACCCGGACGCCCCCCGTGCGCTCGCCAAGGTGACGGAGACCCACTGAGTTCGTGGCCGCATGGCCCTGATGGGTTCGGTGGGTGTGGTTGCGAGGTGGGTGGCTCGGGTTGTTCACCCACCCGCTCCACCGTGGCGTTCGGTGCGGAGGTTGGGGTTTCAGGGGCTTCGAGGGGGCCTGCTCCGGCCCGGCGGCGCCCGGCGTGGCGGCGATTCCGCCGCCGCGCTTGGGTCAGGACCTCGGCCAGGATCCTGTGGCCTGTTCGATGCCGAGGGCGCTTGCTCGTTGGACTGCGGTGCGGGTGATGGCGAAGACGGCGCCCTCGATGGCGGCGGCGAGGAGGATTTCCGGCCAGCCCTGGTCGCGTTCCCAGGCGTCGGGTGGGTTGTCCCGGCCGGTGAGGGTCGTCCATGCCCGGTCGACGAGCTTCCCGGCGAGCAGGCCCGCGCCGATTCCGGCGAGGAGGCCGAGCGGGCGATAGGGCAGCGCTTTGGCGGTCTTGTTCATGTCCTGCGGCTGCCCTGGGAAGGACGGTCCACGCCGGTGGGTTGTCGGCGAGGGGTGTGGCGGGAGCGGTCAGATGTCCGCTTCGTACGCCACCACGCCGCCGACCCAGGTCTTGAGGACCCGCCAGTCGTCGCTCCACCAGACCAGGTCGGCGGCGGCGCCCGGGGCGAGGCGGCCCAGGTCGGTGCGGCCGAGCGCGTCGGCGGGGACTCGGGTGGCGCAGGTGAGGACGCGGGCCGGGGGGTTGCCCAGGGCGATCAGGTTGCGGACGGCGAGGTCCAGGGTCAGCGCGGAGCCGGCGATCGTGCCGTCGGGGTTGCGCGGGACGTCGCCCTCGACCAGGGTCACGTCGACGTCGCCGAGGCGGTAGCGGCCCGGGGGCATGCCCGCGGCGGCCATCGCGTCGGTGACCAGCGCGGTGCGCTCGCCGGCCACGCGCAGGACCAGCGAGCAGACCGGGCCCACCACGTGGTGCAGGTCCGCGATCAGGCCGGGGGTCAGCCGCGGGTCGCTCAGTGCCGCGCCGACCACGCCCGGTTCGCGGTGACCCAGGCCGCGTTGTGCGTTGAACAGGTGGGTGACCATGGTCGCGCCCGCGTCCGCGGCGGCGGACATCTCGGCGGCGGTCGCGTCCGTGTGTCCGGCCGAGACTCGGATCCCCGTGGCGACGATGCGTCGAATGGCCTCGAGCGCACCGGGAAGTTCGGGCGCCAGGGTGATCATGGTCAGCGCCTCGCGGACGGTGTCGTCCAGGAGCAGGCGGTCGACCAGTTCGGGGGTGGGCTCGCGCAGGTACTGCGGTGGGTGGGTGCCGACCCGGGCCGGGGACAGGAACGGCCCCTCCAGGTGCACTCCCAGGTCGCGCGAGATCGGCTCCAGGGCGAACTTGGCGCGCAGTTCGGCGGCCCGCACGAGCGCCGCGGTGAGCGTGTCCAGGTCGCCGGTGATGAAGGTCGGGCAGAACGCGGTGACCCCGGTCGACGGGAGCTTCGCGGCGACCTCGCGCCACGCGGTCGAGTCGGCGGCCACGAAGTCGTGTCCGAACGCGCCGTTGAGCTGGATGTCGATCAGGCCCGGAGTGAGCACGCCGTGCGGCAGTCGGATGGCGTCGGGGCCGCCGGGGCCCTCGGTCACGCCGGTGATCCGACCCTGCTCCACACCCACCTCGGCGGGGCCGACGAGCGTCCCGTCCACAAGCACGCGAGGTGCCCCAATGCCGGCCACGCGTGCCCTTCCTTCCCTGCGGGACCGCTACGCGGCCGAACGTTCGGCGGCCTCCCGGTGCGGGCCGGGAGGCCGTCGCCCATTTTGGTTCAGACCAATCCTAGTTGTCTAGACCAATGTCGAGGGACATGCCACGTATATGGGCGGTTATCGGGTCACGGGGTGGCGAACCGCAGTACTCATGCGGTGGCAGGCCGCGGTGCCCACGAGGTGGCGATCACCACGCCCGCGAGACGGCGACCGCGGTGCGCCCAGCCCCCGCGCCGACGAGCCCCCGACGCCGACGCCGACGCCGACGAGCCCGCGACCGCGGCGCCCCGATCCGGCGTACCGCGACGCTCACGACGTGGCCGACCGCAGCGCCGCCACCGCGCGCGCCACGTCGGCCGGCGTCAGGTCCGCGCGCGCGGCGAGGCGCAGTCGGGAGATGCCGTCCGGGACGGACGGCGGTCGGAAGCAGCCGACCAGGACGCCGGCCTCGGCGCAGCGCGCCGCGGTGTCGAAGGCGAGTTGCGCCTCGCCGATGAGCACGGAGGCCACCGCGCCCTCGGGCTCGGTCACCCGCAGACCCGCCTCCCGGGCGCCCGTCGAGAGCGCGCGTGCGTTCGCCCGTACCGCGTCGGCCAACCCCGGCTGCGCGCGCAGGATCCGCAGCGCCGCCAGCGCCGCCGCCACGCACGCCGGCGCCAACCCGGTGTCGAAGATGAACGGCCGTGCCGCGTCGATCAGGTGCTCGATCACCCGGGCGGGCCCGAGCACCGCGCCGCCCTGTGCGCCCAGCGCCTTGGACAGCGTCGCGGTCAGCACCACGTCGTCGGCCCCCGCGAGCCCGGCCGCGTGTACCGCGCCCCGGCCGCCCGGGCCCACCACGCCGAGCCCGTGCGCCTCGTCCACGAGCAGAACGGCGCCATATCGCCGTGTGACGGCCGCAAGCTCGGCGAGGGGCGCGATGTCCCCGTCCACCGAGAAAACCGCGTCCACGACCACCAGGGCGCGTTCCTCGGCCCGTTCCGCCAGTACCCGGGCCACCGCCGGCACGTCCCGGTGCCCGGTGATCGCCACCCGGGCCCGGGAGAGCCGGCACGCGTCCACGATCGACGCGTGGTTGATCGCGTCCGAGACGACCAGGCCGCCCTTGCCGACCAACCCGGCGATCACCCCGAGGTTGGCCAGGTACCCGGAGGAGAACACCAGCGCCGCCTCGGCGCCCATGTGGTCCGCGAGCTCCGCCTCCAACTCGGCGTGCAGCACGGTGGACCCGGTCACCAGCCGCGACCCGGTCGACCCGCCGCCCCACGTGCGCACCGCCCGCACCGTCGCCTCGACCACCCGTTCGTCGCGGGACAGGCCCAGGTAGTCGTTTCCGGCCAGATCCAATCCGCTCGCCGTCGCCTCGCGCGGCCGCAACCGGCGGCGCAGACCCGCCTCGACCCGGTCCTTCGCGCGGATGTCCAGCCAGTCGAGCGGGTGACCGCCGCCGCCGAGCGGCTGCCGGGGCGTGGGCGATTCGGTGGACATCGATACCTCACAGGTGCGGCGACGTGGGGTGGCCAGGATCGCAGGCCCGATGGAAAGTACGCTGCGCGTGTGCCCTCCATGAACGATCTCGTCCGCCGCCACGGCGCGCTGCCCACCGCCGACCTGGAGTGGCTGCACCTGCTCGTGTCCGAGTGGCAACTGCTCGCGGACCTGTCCTTCGCCGACCTGGTGTTGTGGGTGCCCACCAGCGACGGGCAGTACGTCGCGGTCGCGCAGATGCGACCGAACACCGGCGCCACCTCGCATCAGGACGACCTGGTCGGCGACTTCGTCCCGCGCGGGCGGCGGCCGATGCTCGACGCCGCGCTGGACGAGGGCCGGATCGTGCGCGAGGGCGACCCGGAGTGGCGCGACGACGTGCCGGTGCGGGTCGAGGCGATTCCGGTCTCCCGGGAGGGCCGGGTGATCGGCGTCATCGCGCGCAACACCAACCTGCTCACCGCGCGCACGCCCAGCCGGCTGGAACTGACCTACCTCCAGAGCGCCGCGGACCTCGCGCAGATGATCGCCGCAGGGACGTTTCCGCACGCCGGTGAACTGCTCGACATGGACGCGTCCCCGCGTGTGGGCGACGGCCTGATCCGCCTCGACGCGGACGGCATCGTGCAGTACGCCAGCCCGAACGCACTCTCCGCCTACCACCGGCTCGGCCTGACCACCGACCTGGTCGGCTGCCACCTCGGCCGGATCACCGCCGAACTCGCGCCGCACGAGGGCCCGGTGGACGAGGCCATCTCCGCGGTCGCCAGCGGCTGGGCCCCGCGCGAGACCGAGGTGGAGACACCCGCCGCAGTGGTGCAGCTGCGCGCGATCCCGCTCAAGCCGCGCGGGCAGCGGATCGGCGCGATCATGCTCCTGCGCGACGTGACCGAGCTGCGCCGGCGCGAGCGCGAGCTGATCACCAAGGACGCCACCATCCGGGAGATCCACCACCGGGTGAAGAACAACCTGCAGACGGTGGCCGCGCTGCTGCGCCTGCAGGCCCGGCGGATGGACGCGCCGCAGGCCCGGGCCGCGCTGGAGGAGGCGGTCCGCCGGGTCGGCTCGATCGCGATCGTGCACGAGACGTTGTCCCAGACGCTGGACGAGCGAGTGGACTTCGACGAGATCGCCGACCGGGTGTTGTCCATGGTCACCGAGGTCGCCGCGTCCTCGGTGCGGGTCCGCACCGCCCGGCACGGGAACTTCGGCGAACTGATCGCCGAGACCGCGACGCCGCTGGCGATGGTGCTGACCGAGTTGTTGCAGAACGCCCTGGAGCACGCGTTCGAGGATCCCGGCTACACCGACCGCATCGGCACCCTGGAGGTGCACGCGGAACGGCGCGCGGAGCGCCTGCTGATCACCGTCACCGACGACGGGATCGGGTTGCCGGCGGATTTCGACCCGCAGGTCTCCGGCAACCTCGGTCTGCAGATCGTCCGCACCCTGGTCGGCAGCGAACTCGCGGGCCGTTTCGACATGGTGCCCAATCCGGCCGGCGGCACGATCGTCACGTTGGACCTGCAAATCCGGCAGCGCCGCTGAGGCCCGGCCGCATTCGGTCGGCCGACGAATTCCTCGGCGCCGGGAAACGTCCGTACCACCGAAAGCAGTTGCCCCGCCCTGGTCCGACCGGACCCTGGCGGGGCAACTGCTGGCAATGCTTTGGTGTTTCCGGTGATCAAGTCCCCGGAGTGTTCAGCCTGTCGTACTGATCAGGCGGAGGCGCGTGCGCGGTTGCGGGCGGCGCGGCGCTTGAGAGCGCGACGCTCGTCCTCGCTCAGACCGCCCCACACACCCGCGTCCTGACCGGACTCGAGAGCCCAGCCCAGGCACTGCTCCATCACGGGGCAACGGCGGCAGACCGCCTTCGCCTCCTCGATCTGAAGCAGAGCGGGACCGGTGTTGCCGATCGGGAAGAACAGCTCCGGGTCTTCGTCACGGCAGGCAGCAACGTGGCGCCAGTCCATGCGGTCCAACTCCTCGTGGGTCAGCGGGGGCTTCCGGCCCCGCTGTGGCTTGTGAATGTGAACGCTTTCACGAACCCCCCGACAAGCAAGGGGCCGACGGAGTCGGTCCCCAGGTTTGGCAGTGGATTCGGGCGGTGAAGATGACCTTTCGGCCACGTCCCTGCCGCCTCGTAGAGCCTTACAAACCTCGGCCGCCGATACAACCCCCTTGGGCCAGGATTTTTTAAATCATCGGTGTCGACTAGGTCACACCACTACATCGAAGGGGTGAACCCGGTATTTGCGTTCGAGTGAAAGGCCAAAAGGCCCTTCCACTCACACAATCACACGCAGTGCACGGGGAACCCCCCGGAAGGTCACACTCCGATGTTCTCCCAGATGGTCCCCATCGACCTGAAGAGAAACAGGTTCTTCAGTCCGAAGAGTGAACGCATCGCAGTCGTGCAGGGACACGACGTGACGCCCATGTGGAGCATTACCCGTGGAGCCCAGCATCCGGGCCAGATGGCGCAATGTGGGCAGTGTTGACATCCGAGTGAGCGCGAAGAGGTCCAATCCGGTGTCATATGACGCTTGTGGGCACGGATTCACCGGCCGGTTGCGCAAAAACGTCCACGGCACCGTGTTCTGCACTATCCCCAGGCAGATTCCCTCGACCGGCTCCGCGCCGGGCACCTCCAGCGTCAGCGGCCCGTGCCTGCGCTCGGTCCGCCCGCCGTAGAAGCGGCGCAGCGCCGAGCGCATGTACAGCCCTGGCGTCGCGCGCCGGCCGTCGGCCCGACGCTCCTCCACCCTGCCGACCACCTCCGCGTCGAAGCCGAGGCCGGCGCAGAACAGGAACCAGCGCTCGTCGGCCAGGCCCAGGCCGATCTCCCGGCTGCGACCCGCGCGCAGCGCCTCCAGCAGGAGGCCGGTCGCCTCGACCGGGTCGTTGGGCATGCCGAGCGAGCGCGCGAACACGTTGGTGCTGCCGCCCGGGACCACGGCCATCGCCGGCAGCGACGGCGCCGGGCCGGATGCCAGCAGGCCGTTGGCCACCTCGTTGACCGTGCCGTCGCCGCCCAGGGCGATCACCAGGTCGATGCCGTCGTCCGCGGCCTGTCGGGCCAGTTCGCTCGCATGGCCGCGGTGCTCGGTGCCGATCACGTCGAGCTTGAGGTCGCCGGCGAGCGCGTGGGCCAGGACGTCCCTGGTTCGCTCGCTGGTGGTCGTGGCCTTGGGGTTCACGACGAGAAGGGCGCGCATGTACACCAGCGTATCTACCGGCGGGTAGGGCTCCCGTGGGTCGCCGGGACGCGGGCCCCGGTTACAGTCGTGGGGTGACCGAGAGCCCTTCCGCCCAGGACCAGTCGGGCCCCGCCGGGGCCCTCCCTCTCACCTGGCGCATCTGCACCGCGGTGGTCGGTGTCGAGGCGTTCGCACTCCTCGGATACTCCCTCTACCTGACCTTCCGCAGCGAGTTCGGCCATCCGAGCAACGCCTCCGAGGGGGTCGCGATCGGCATCTACCTGCTGATCCTGGCCGCCGGGATAGTCGCCGTGTTCGTGGGCATGCTGCGCGGCCGGCGCTGGAGCCGATCGCCGGCGATCACCGCCAACCTGATCGTGGTCGGCATGGGGTGGTACCTGATCAAGGCCGATCAGCTGGTGATCGGCATCCTGACCATGATCGTGGGCGTGGTCACCATCGCCGCCCTCGCGACACCCGGCATGTACAACGCGCTCGAAGCGCGCCACCAGGCCCACCGGGCCTGAGCCGGCCGCCGCCCGCGGATCCGGCGGCGCCCCGGCACGCACCGGAACGACGGCGGCCCCGGACCGAGATCGGTCCGGGGCCGCCGTCGCGGCCTCGGTGTCACTCCTCGACGAGCAGCCGCTCGCGCAGCTGCGCGAGGGTGCGCGCGAGCAGTCGCGAGACGTGCATCTGCGAGATGCCGACCTCCTGCGCGATCTGGGACTGCGTCATGTTGCCGAAGAAGCGCAGCAGCAGGATCTTCTTCTCCCGCGGCGGCAGCTGCTCCAGGAGCGGCTTGAGCGATTCGCGGTATTCGACGCCTTCGAGGGCGTCGTCCTCGGCGCCCAGCGTGTCGGCGACGGCCGGGGAGTCGTCGTCGGTGTCCGGTACGTCCAGCGAGAGTGTGCTGTAGGCGTTGGCCGATTCGAGCCCTTCGAGCACTTCCTCCTCGGAGATCCCCAATTGCACGGCGAGCTCGGCCACGGTGGGGGAGCGGCCGTTGCGCTGGGAGAGCTCGGCGGTGGCCGAGGTCAGCGCGAGGCGCAGCTCCTGGAGCCGGCGCGGCACCCGCACCGCCCAGCCCTTGTCCCGGAAGTGCCGCTTGATCTCGCCGACGATGGTCGGCGTCGCGTAGGTCGAGAACTCGACCCCGCGATCCGAGTCGAACCGGTCCACCGACTTGATCAGGCCGATGGTGGCGACCTGGATCAGGTCGTCCAACGGCTCGCCGCGGTTGCGGAACCGGCGGGCGAGGTGCTCGACCAGCGGCAGATGCATCTCCACCAGCCGATCGCGCACCGCGGCCCGCGCTGGCGGATCCGATTCGAGCACCGCGAGCTGCGCGAACAGGCCGCGCGCGATCTCCCGGTCGTGGGCGTGGCGTTCGGAACCGGCGCGTCGCCGGTTCGGCACCGCCGGCCCCGTGGGCCCGGCGGATCCGGCAGGTTGTGCCGGTCCGTCCGGTCCGGCCGCCTCGATGCCACCGTCCATCGTCATGCTCGCGTCGCTCACCATGCCCTCACCCTCCCCTCGGCCGCGCCCGGCGGCCTCGTCGGGTGAGGCCGCGCTCGGCTGCGGTTCGTTGGCCGCGCCTTCAACACCACTGCTCACGTCTGCTCCGGCCCGCCACCGCGCTTCTTGTGCAGGCTGATGCTGACCACCTTGTCCTCGCTCACCGTCGCGTCCACCTCGCCGGCCAGAGCCGACAGGACGGTCCAGGCGAACGTGTCGCGCGCGGGTGTTCGGCCGTCCGTGGTCGGCGCGGACACGGTCACGTGCAACGCGTCGCCCACCAGGTTGAACACGCAGGAGAGGACTCCGCCGGCCACCGCCTGGTCGAGCAGCATCGCGCACGCCTCGTCGACCGCGATGCGCAGGTCTTCGATCTCGTCCAGGGTGAAGTCGAGGCGGGCCGCGAGGCCCGCCGTCGCGGTGCGCAGGACGGAGAGATAGGCACCTTCGGCAGGCAGTCGGACCTCGACGAAGTCACGCTGTCCGGTGCCGGCTTCGTCCGCCGTGTATGCGGATCGCTGGGACACCCTCACCTCCAAGGTGCTGCTGTGGGTGGCCGCCGCCGGGCGGTCACCACCGATGTCGGGGGGAACCCCAGCGACGCTACCGCGCCGGCCGACAACTGTCGTCACCGATGCGGGAACGGGTGCGGGAACGAACGAGGCGGCTGCCTACTCGAACGGTACGTCACGATATGTGATTTGACGAGTACGTAGTGTACCCGACTTTGGTAATTTCGCACTTCGAGATCACGCCGTCGATGTACATGTGCCACAGTCCACCACTCGCCAACCCGCAAATGTCAGGTATGTCGCTCCGGCTGCGGGTCGCGGGCCCGGCGTCGGGCCCGATACAGCGCCACGTTGGTGCGCGAGGTGCACCGATCCGAGCAGTGCCGGCGGGAGCGATTTGTGGACAGGTCCAGGAAGACGTTCCGGCACGGCGGCGCCTGGCACACGCCCAACCGGTCGATGCCGTGTGCGGTCAGCTGGACGGCCAGGCCCATGCCGGCTATCGCCGCGAAGCCCTCCGCCGCACCCACCGCGTCGCCCGCCAGATGTAGATGCCACGGGCTCGCGTCGTGGCCGGTCAGCCGGGGGTGCACGGGGAATTCGGCGAGCAGGCCGTTGAGGGTGGCGACGGCGTCCGCCTCGCGGCCCGCCGCGGCGTCCGTGAAGACCGCCCGCAGGCGGGTGCGCACCGAGCGCAGCCGGGTCACGTCGGCATCCGTCACCCGGGGCGGGATGCGCCGAACGGGTGCGATCAGCGCCAGCACGTCCTCGGGTGAGCGCAACCGGTCCTCGCCGCGCGCCGGTTGCTCGGTGTTGACCAGGTGGACCGCGTGCTCGGCGTAGGAGGAGAGATCCAACGACTGCCCTTCGGTCGCGCGTGCCGGCCCGACCTCGGGCGGGATGCTTTCCGGATGCCTTCGCGCCCGTGTTCGCACGGCTTTGAGGCGCCGGATGTGGCGGCGGTTACTGTCAGCCTACTGCGCGTGGCGCTAGCGTCTGGGCCAGTTGCGAGATGGGGTCTGGCGCGCCATCACAAAAAGGTGGTAATCGGTTCATCGCCCCGGCGTACCCCCATTCGGGGGGTGTGCCAAAATCGGCGTCACGGGTGACCCCCGTAACCTCAGCCGGATCATGTGCGCTGCACGAAGCGCCGATGTCGCTGAGGCATGCAGCCTGCGATCGCGCTTCGAGAGCTGCACTTCTACTGACAATGTCGACAAAGGGGTCACTGTGGCAGCGGAGATCATCCCGACGGACAGCACGGCGACGGACGAACTCGATCCGGTCTTCGCCCTGCACCGGGGCGGGAAAATGGAAGTTCGCTCGACCGTCCCGGTGCGCAATCGGGACGACCTGTCCCTCGCCTATACGCCCGGCGTGGCCCGGGTGTGCACGGCCATCGCCGAGAACCCGGAACTCGTCCACGACTACACGTGGGTGTCCAATACGGTCGCGGTGATCACCGACGGGACCGCCGTGCTCGGCCTGGGCGACATCGGGCCCGCCGCGTCCCTGCCGGTGATGGAGGGCAAGGCGATCCTGTTCAAGGAGTTCGCCGGCATCGACGCCGTGCCGCTCGCGCTCTCCTGCACCGACGTGGACGAGCTGGTGGACACCATCGCCCGGCTCGCGCCCTCCTTCGGCGGCATCAACCTGGAGGACATCAGCGCCCCGCGCTGCTTCGAGGTGGAGCGCCGGCTCCAGGAGCGGCTGGACATCCCGGTCTTCCACGACGACCAGCACGGCACCGCGATCGTCGCGCTGGCCGCGCTGCGCAACGCGGCGACGGTGACCGGTCGTCGGCTCGCCGACCTGCGCGCGGTCATCTCCGGCGCGGGCGCGGCCGGCATCGCGATCGCCAAGATCCTGATCGAGGCGGGCATCGGCGACCTGTGCGTCGTGGACAGCCGGGGCATCGTGCACGAGGGTCGGGACGACCTCACGCCGATCAAGCGGATGATCGCCGAGCTGACCAACCGGGCCAAGCTCAAGGGCGGCATCGAAGAGGCCATGAAGGGCGCCGACGTCTTCCTCGGGGTGTCCGCGGGCAAGGTGCCCGAGGAGGTCGTGGCGACCATGGCGCCCCAGGCGATCATCTTCGCGATGGCCAACCCGAACCCGGAGATCGACCCGGATCTCGCGCACAAGTACGCGGCCGTGGTGGCCACCGGGCGCAGCGACTACCCGAACCAGATCAACAACGTGCTCGCCTTCCCGGGCGTGTTCGCCGGTGCCCTGTCGGTGCGCGCCAAGCGCATCACCGAGGGGATGAAGGTGGCTGCCGCCGAGGCGCTGGCCGCGGTCGTCGCCGACGAACTCTCCCCGGACAAGGTGATCCCCTCGCCGTTCGACGAGCGGGTGGCGCCGGCGGTGACCAAGGCCGTGGCCGAGGCCGCGCGCCGGGACGGCGTCGCACGCATCTGAGCCGCGGCCCGTGGATCGACGATCATCCGACGGCTCCTCGCCGACCGTTCGACGATCGATGCGTATCCACGGCGACCCGTGGACGTGGGGGGGGGGGGGGGGGGGGGGGGGGGGGGGGCGGGGGGGGGGCCCCCCCCGCCCCCCCCCCCCCCCCCCCCCCCGCGGTCGTTCGGCCGCCGGGGCCAGGCCGTGTCCGGCGGATCTTGCTGTGGCCTAGAGGATCGCGCCCGGGCGGTACTTCGCCGCCTCCGGGTGCTTTGCGGCGACCGTTTCCACGCGTCGGACCACCTCGGCCACCTGGGCCGCCGCCGCGCCGGTGAAGGACAGGCGGTCGGCGAGCAGCGTGTCCAGCGCCGCGCGGTCCAGCGGCAGCCGCTCGTCGGCGGCCAGCCGGTCGAGCAGTTCGTTGCGCTCGACGCCCTCGCGCAGCGCCAGCGCGGAGGCGACCGCGTGCTCCTTGATCACCTCGTGTGCGGCCTCGCGCCCCACGCCGCCGCGGATCGCGGCCATCAGCACCTTGGTCGTGGCCAGGAACGGCAGGTAACGGTCCAACTCGCGGGCGACCACGGCGGGGAACGCGCCGAACTCCTCCAGCACGGTCAGGAACGTCTCGATCAGGCCGTCGAAGGCGAAGAACGCGTCCGGCAGCGCGACCCGACGCACCACCGAGCAGGACACGTCGCCCTCGTTCCACTGGTCGCCCGCCAGCTCGCCGACCATCGAGGCGTAGCCGCGCAGGATCACCGTGAAGCCGTTCACCCGCTCGCACGAGCGCGTGTTCATCTTGTGCGGCATCGCGGACGAGCCGACCTGGCCGGGCTGGAAGCCCTCGGTGACCAGTTCGTGCCCGGCCATCAGCCGGATCGTCTTGGCCAGCGACGACGGCGCCGCGGCCAGTTGCACCAGCGCGGTGACCACGTCGTAGTCCAGCGAGCGCGGGTAGACCTGGCCGACCGAGACGAACGCGTGCTCGAAGCCCAGGTGCGCCGCGACGCGCCCCTCCAGCTCGGCCAGCTTGTCCTCGTCGCCGCCGAGCAGGTCGAGCATGTCCTGCGCGGTGCCCACCGGGCCCTTGATGCCGCGCAGCGGGTAACGGGTGATCAGGTCGTCGAGCCGGTGGTAGGCGACCAGCAGTTCGTCGGTCGCCGAGGCGAACCGCTTGCCCAGCGTGGTGGCCTGCGCGGCGACGTTGTGCGAGCGGCCCGCCATGACCAGCTCGGCGTGCTGCGCGGACAGTTCGGCCAGTCGTACCAGCAGGGCCACCACGCGGTCGCGGATCAGTTCCAGCGACGAGCGGATCTGCAACTGCTCGACGTTCTCGGTCAGGTCGCGCGAGGTCATGCCCTTGTGCACGTGCTCGTGGCCGGCGAGGGCGTTGAACTCCTCGATCCGGGCCTTGACGTCGTGCCGGGTGACCCGCTCACGCTCGGCGATCGAGGCGAGGTCCACCTGGTCGATCACCCGCTCGTAGTCGGCGACCGCACCCTCGGGCACCTCGATGCCCAGGTCGGCCTGGGCACGCAGGACCGCGAGCCACAGGCGGCGCTCCAGCACCACCTTGTGCTCGGGGGACCACAGCGTGGCCAGCGCCGGGGAGGCGTAGCGGTTGGCCAGAACGTTCGGAATGCGGGGCTTGCGCACAGGCTGGGACGTCACGAGCGGCGAGTTTACCGAGCCGTCGCAACCGCCCACGACGTACGTCCGGGTTCGCGCCCCGCGGCGCCGGCCCGCGCGCGCCCGCGACCGTCCGCGAGCGTGCTTTTCCCGGCTTCCGACGCGGCCCTGACGTACGCCCGTGATCGTCGCGCGCTCGCTCGTCCTGTTCGTGCTCGCCGCCCTCGCCGGGATCGGCGGCGCCCGGCTGGTCCGGCAGTCCGTAGGAGAGCATCGCCCGTGGTGACCGGCCGGCCTCGGGACGATCGTGCTGGGCATCCACGGGTTCGTGGCCACCCTCCGGCCGAACCCGAACTTCGGCCGGTCCCCGGCCGCCTACGGCGGTGTCCTCGTCGCGGGTTCACTCGCGTGGGGGACGGCCGTGGACGATTTCCGCCCGGACCGCCGGGATCTCGCCGAAGGGCAACCGTCCGCCTGGCCGGCGTCGCTTCGATCATGTCCGCGCCGCGGCGCTGACGCCGCGTCAGAACCCGTGTGCCGCACCGCATGTGCCGACCACCGCCGGGTAGACGCCGGCCATCGCGGGACGACGTTGGGGGCCGGCACATGGGCAAGTGGCAGGACGCACGAAACGCGCGCAGGGCACGAGCCGAGCGTGAGGAGCGAATCGCCCGTGCGCTGCGTGGCGACGGCAGTCGGCCGGCCGCGGACACCGAGCCGCCCGGCCCATCCGACCCGGCCGCGGAGCGGACCACAAAGGTCCCGGGCCCGCGCGCGACCGACCGCCCGAAGTCCGAGCAGCCGCCCGCCGACGCGGTGGACCTCGGCAAGACCGGACCCGGCAGCGCGGACACCGCCGAGGGCGCCGCCGAGCGAGCACCGGACCCCGAGCGCCTCCCGGAGCGCCCGAGCGACCTTCCCAAGTCGTCGTGGTTCAAGGCCGCCTGGCGCACGATCCGCGAGTTCAAGGAGGACGACCTCAACATCTGGGCCGCCGCGCTCACCTATCAGAGCGTGCTGTCGATCTTCCCGGCGCTGCTGGTCGTGGTTTCGCTGGTCGGTCTGGCCGGTCGCTCGGCCACCGACGCGCTGACCGAGAACGTGCAGAGCGTGGCGCCCACCGAGACGCATCAGATCGTGATCAACGCGATCCAGAACCTCGAACACAGCCGCGGCACGGCCGGCCCGCTCGCACTGGCCGGCCTGGGCCTGGCGTTGTGGTCGGCGTCCGGCTACGTCGCCGCCTTCATGCGCGCGTGCAACACCATCTACGACGTGCCCGAGGGCCGGCCGCTGTGGAAGACGGTGCCCACCCGGGTCGCGGTCACCGTGGTGACGCTGCTGCTGCTGTCGATCTGCGCAATCGCGGTGGTGTTCACCGGCTCGCTGGCCAAGCAGGCCGGACACGCGCTGGGGGTGGGCGAGGCGGGCGTGCTGCTGTGGGACTACGCGAAGTGGCCGGTGCTGATCGTGGTGGTCAACTTCCTGTTCGCGCTGCTGTACTGGGCCGCGCCGAACGCCAAGCAGGGCTTTCGCTGGATCACTCCCGGCGGCGTGCTGGCGGTGCTGCTGTGGGCCGTCTTCTCCGCCGCGTTCGCCTACTACGTGGCCAACTTCGGCACGTACAACAAGACCTACGGCACGCTCGCCGCGGTGATCGTGTTCCTGATCTGGCTGTGGTTGACCAACATGGCGATCCTGCTCGGTGCCGAGTACAACGCCGAGATCGAGCGGGCCCGGGCGATCGCCGGCGGCCACCCGCCGACCCTGGAGCCGTACGTGCAGATGCGCAACGCGCCCAAGCCGAAGGGTGCCTGGAAGCGGTGGTTCCGGTTCGGTCGTACGCCGAAGGCGGAGCGGGAGAGCGAAGAGTAGACAATCGAGGGCATGGACAAGATCCGGCCCGCCTACGAAGAACTGGGCGCCGAGGGCTTCTACGCCACACACGGCGCGCGGTACCGCAACCCGCACGAGCCACGAGTGCGGGCGGTGCTGGCCGAGGCGTTGGCGGAGCCGGTGGCGGCCGAACCGAGGCTCCTCGACCGTGTGCTCGACCTGGCCTGCGGCAGCGGCGAGGCCACCCTCGCGCTGCGCGAGCTCGGTGCACGCGAGATCTCGGGCATCGATCCGTACACGGGCGTCGCCTACCGCGAGCGGACCGGGACGCCCGCCGAGGCGCTGCGCTTCGAGGAGATCGCGGCGGGCGCGCTGGCGGGCCGGACCTACTCGCTCGTGGTGTGCAGCTACGCACTGCACCTGCTCGCCGAATCCCGACTGCCCGCGCTGGCCTACGCGCTGACCGAGGTCACGACCGCGTTCGTGGTGGTGACTCCACACAAGCGTCCGGTGCTGCGGCCGGAGTGGGGATGGCACCTGCGCCGGGAACTGGTCGTGGATCGGGCTCGGGCCCGGCTGTATCGGACCTCGCCCGAACCCGCCGAGGCGACTGGGCCACGGTGACGCCGGCGCTGGCGATCACCACCAGCGCGATGCCCGCGACCTGGATCGGCACGAGCGACTGGTGCAGCACGAGGAATCCGGCGATCGCCGCCACGGCGGGTTCCAGGCTGGCCAGCAGCCCGAACGTCGCGGGCGTCAGATGCTTCATCGCAAGCATCTCGAAGCTGTACGGGAGCGCCGAGGACAGCAGCGCGACACACGCGCCCAGCCCGAGCACCTCGGGCTCCAGAAGCGCGCTCCCGGCCGTGGCCACGCCGAACGGGGTGACCAGGACCGCGGCCACCGCGAAGCCGAGCGCCAGGCCATCGACGCCGTCGAAGCGCTTGGAGATCTTCGAGGCGACCACGATGTAGCCCGCCCAGCAGGCCGCCGCCGCCATCACGAACGCGACACCGACCGGGTCCAGCCCGCTGAACCCGCCGCGGCCCAGGAGCAGCACTCCGACGGCTGCGAGCACGATCCAGGTCATGTCGCGCAACCGGCGGGACAACACCACGGCCAGGCCGAGCGGCCCGAGGAACTCCAGCGTGACCGCCGGGCCGAGCGGCAGCCGGTCGATCGCCTCGTAGAAGAACATGTTCATGCCCGCGAACATCACGCCCAGGCCGACCACCACGAGCCAGTCCGCCCGGGTGCGCCCGCGCAGCCGCGGCCGGGCGAAGGCCAGCAGGATGCTCGCCGCCAGGACCAGCCGCAGTGTGACCGCGCCGGCGGGTCCCACGTAGGGGAACAACCGGGCGGCGAACGCCGCGCCGAACTGGATCGAGCACGCACTCGCCAGCACCAGCAACACCGAGCGTCCCTGTGCGCCCGGCAGCAGCCGGTCGACGAATGCGGGCAGCGCCCGCGGGGTCGCGTCGGGGGTGGTGCGGGAGGTCATTCCTCGACACTACGGACATCGTCAAGCCGATTCAGACACCGGCCCCGGACGCGGCGGATTTGCGATCGCGGACCACCTTGCGCAGCGCCTCGGGCACCGGGCCCAGGTCCGCCTCCAGCTCACGGATCCGGCCCTTGGCCGCCCGGCGTTCCCGACCGCCGAGCACCACCCGCAGTTCGCCCTCGTAGGCCAGTGCGGCCAACGCCGCATCCGCCGCGGGCACGCGTGCCACCGGCCGGCCCGGCTTGAGCGCGTCCCACATCGCCCTGGTCGCGGCGGTGCGCAGTTGCGGTTGGCGCAGCCGCATCCGTCGGACCGGGACGATGCCCAGGAGCCGGTGCGACTCGCACCTGATCACCCGCTCGCGTTCGAGGCAGGCACCGACGCGGCCGGTGGCCTGCCGGTCGCCCTTCTTGACCCAGTGGCGCCACCGGTGGGCCCGCTCGCTCGCGGTGATCCTGGCCAGCAGGTCGGCCGCCAGGTCGCAGTGCGGTGCGGCGGCACCCCGATGCGCGGTCGCGGTGACCCTCCCGGCGTCGTCACGGATCAGGCCCTGTTCGTAGAGGTCGTACAGGGCAGCGGCCTGGAGGGTAGCTCCCAGGTTGCTTCGGCTCAGCAGTCGTTGCCGCTCGGGACTGTAGGCGAGCAGGAACACTCGCCGGGCCAGGGACACGTTCACGTCGACCTCCAGGGATACGTTCACGTCGACCTCCAGGGATACGTTCACGTCGACCTCCTCGGCGCCAGGGCGTCGCGTCGTCTTCGGGCCGGTCCTCACGGCGCGGTACCGACGTCGCCAGGGTCGCCACCGCCGCGGCCACGATGGCCGGCACCGCCAGAATCGTCTCGATCGCCACCGTCGCCTCCCCCGGGCTCGGTATCGGACTCGGGTTCGGCTTCGGAGGACGCCGGGCGGGCGGCGGGGTCGGCCTTGGGCGGCCTGCCCCGGCGGGCCGGACGACCGGCGTTGCCCGGCATCCGACCCGCGTCGCCCAGCGCGCGCCGCAGCAGGAACTCGATCTGTGCGTTGGTGCTGCGCAGTTCGTCGGCGGCCCACTTGGCGATCGCATCGTGCACCGCCGGGTCCAGGCGAAGCAGGATCTTCTTGCGCTCGGTCACCGGGCCGGGCTACGCGTAAAGGGAACCGGTGTTGACCACCGGCTGGGTGGCCTGGTCGCTGCACAGCACCACGAGCAGGTTGCTGACCATCGCCGCGCGCCGGTCGTCGTCCAACTCGACCAGGTCACCCTCTTCCAGCCGGTTCAGCGCGAGTTCGACCATGCCCACCGCGCCCTCGACGATCCGCTGCCGGGCGGCGACCACCGCGCCCGCCTGCTGGCGGCGCAACATCGCCTGGGCGATCTCCGGCGCGTAGGCGAGCCGGGTGATCCGCGACTCGACCACGCTGACCCCGGCCGAGGCGACCCGCGCGCCGATCTCCGCGGAGAGCTTTCCGGTGATCTCGTCGGCGTTGTCGCGCAGGGACATGCCGCCGTTGCCGTGGTCGTCGTACGGGTAGCTGTTGGCGATGTGCCGCACCGCGGTCTCGGTCTGGATCGCGACGAACTCCTCGAAGTCGTCCACCTCGAACTTGGCCTGCGCGGTGTCCTTGACCTGCCACACCACGACTGCGGCGATCTCGATCGGGTTGCCGTCGTTGTCGTTGACCTTGGCGGTCTGCGTCTCGTGGTTGCGGATGCGGGTGGAGACTTTGGTGCGGTCGGTGAACGGGTTCACCCACCGCAGGCCGTCGGTGCGCACGGTGCCCTTGTAGTGCCCGAAGAGTTGGAGCACCCGGGCCTCGCCGGGGGCCACGGTGGTCAGACCGCAGAGCGCGAACAGCGACGCGACGATGATCACGATGCCGGCGGTGATGGCCGCGACCTTCCCACCGTCGTGCAGCAGGGCGCCGAAGATGATGAGCCCGACGCCGCCGCCGACGAAGAGCACCCCGACCGCGAGCGCGGGCAGACCGGAGACGCCGGTCACCACCTTCTCCCGGACCTGGGGGGCCGGCATTTCCACGATGGACTCGGGGCCGATATCGCTCATGTGGTCACTCCCGCTCGGTTTGGCTTGCCATCACCACCATAGCAAAGTGATATCACTTTATGTCGAGGGACAAGCCTCGATGCCTACACCGATGCGGCTGGGGCGGGTGCGGGCGGACGGGCCGGGGGCGGGCCGGGCACGTGCGGGCCGGGCGGGCGGGCGCGGGCGACCATCGCCGGCCGCGCCGGGTGCGGTGGTCAGCCCAGGGTCTTGATCGTGCTGCCGTTGCGTACGTTGGCCACCAGCGCCGGCGGTGGCGGCGGAAGCGTGCCGGGCGGGGCCTTGATCACCAGTTGGCGGGCGTCGGCGGAGCCGCTGACCGGGCCGGACGCGGTCACCTTGGCCACGTCGCGCGTGCCCGCCGCGACCAGGTACCAGGCGCCGGTCCGCGAGCGCCACCACGTCGAGGTGACGATGTCGTTCCCGGACCGACTGCACGCGGGCGAGTCGGCGAGCCGATTGACGGTCTGCGCGCCCGTCGCGGTCGCCCCGGGCGGCAGGAACTGCACCACCACGTCGCCGCCGCCCGTGCGGTCGAACGCGTGCAGGCAGGACCACATCGCCTCCCCCGCCGCCTCGGGCAGGTCGAAGTGCGCGAACTCCCAGTTGTTGACCAGCCGCAACCCCCGACCGCGCAACGTGTCCAGCGCGCACGCGGTCCGCGACCACACGCCGAGGGCGCGTTCACTGGAGGCGGCCTCGACCGGCCGGCCGGTGTGGACGTAGTCCGGTGGCGGCATGTAGGTGAGGTGCGTCGCGGACAACTCGCCCAGGTCCGCGAGCAGATAGGGGTGGTTGTCGGCGGCGCGCCCGGCCAGCAGTTCGAGCACGGGCACCGTGGCGCAGCCCTTCCCGGCCGTACCGAGGTCGGGCATCGGGGCGGTGACGCCGTCGGTGATCGCCAGCGGCCTGCTCTTGTCCTCGGGGCGACGCAGGTCCCGCACCGCGGCCTCGTCCACCCAGGGCGCGAGCAACATCCGTACGCCGCTCGGATCACGGCGCAGCACCACGGCCGAGGCCGAACGCTCGTCCGAGTCGTCGGCCGCGGCGACGTCCAGGGTGCGCCTGCCGTGGTCGTCGGTATAGCGGGCCAGACGTGTGCCGTCGGCGAGGAGCACGACGGTCGCCCCCGCGACGTCGCCCGCGTACAGCAGGCGGGGGGCGCCGGTCGGCGGGCCGGCGGCGGTGCCCCGGCCGAGCGTGACGGGGGTGCCGTCGGCGGGGTCGGTCCAGGCCCGCACCGCGCGCCGGGTCAACGCCTCGTCCCGGGCCCGGGTCCCTCGGGTGGACCACACGTCGAAGTCGAGGCGGGTCGTGCCGACCCAGGCTCCGGTCGGGATCGATCGGGGCGGACCACCGACCGGCTGCGCGGCGGGTGCGGCCCGGTCGGCTCGGCCGCCGCCGCCGGCCGAGGGGTCGGTACCGCCGGTCGCGTGCCAGGCGATCGTGGCGATCATGGTGGCCGAGGCCAGGACGCCGAGTGCGGTGTGCCGACGTCGCCGGCGGCGCAGCAGGTCGGAGGGAGTGGCCCGCAGGGTGCACGGGTCGAACGGGTCGGCGCGCAGCAGGTCGGGGACTGATCCGGGCGCGTCCGAATGTGCGGCCGGGCGCGGCTCCGGCGCACCGGCATCCGCCTCGGTCTCGGCGGCCAGGACGTCCTCGACCCCGGCGGCGAGCAGGAACTCGCTCGCCTCGCCGGGATCCAGGCCGTCCAGCACGCGCAGTACGAAGAACGCGCGGGCCGGGCCGGACAGTCGGCCGAGTGCCTGCTCGATCGCCGGTTCGTCCGCGCCGCCGGTCGGCGGGAACAGCCGCAGGCCCCAGACCTGCGGCAGCAGCGCCCGACGTCGCGTGGAGCGGTTCAGGCGCAGCGCTCCGCGCACGATGCGCAGCCGGACGAGGTCGGCATCGCTCATGCCCGCGACGCCCGGGGCGCGGCCGAGATCGCGCAGTCGGCCCGGCAGCGCGTCCTGGACCAGGGCGTGCGCGGCCAGCACCCGTCGGTGGCGCTCCATGGCGGGCGGCAGGATCAGGTAGGCGAGCCGGACGAGTTCGGGATAGCGCCCGACCACCAGGGCCTCGGTGCGACGCACCGCCCCCTGGTCCAGCCGGCGTCGGCACAGGGCGACGAGATCCCCCCGGGCCTGCCGGGCCCGATCCCGGGTGCTCCGGTCGCTCCGGCGGGCACGCGCACCGGTGCCGTTCGGGTCGGATCGGGTCGCCGGGTCGGGTGTGCTCTCGTCGCGACCGTGTCGCATGCGTGGATCCCCTCTCGCCGCGCCTCGGCCGGCGCCCGCGAATCGGTACGGGGCCCATGCGCACGATGGCCAACGAGCACCGTCGGGAGGGGTCACACATAGTACGAACATCTTCTTTTGTGTCGCCTTTTGGCCGAACCGATCGGACATGCGCTCGGCATCGACAACCGGATCGACCGATCTCGGTCAACAGGCCGACGAATTCGGCCGGACCGGGCGGAACGGCCGGCTCGGCCGAACCGACCGACATCGGCCGAACCGCCCCGAGGCCATGCTCAGCCGGGGCCCACGAAACCCGACTCGTAGGCGGCGATCACCGCCTGGGTGCGGTCGCGGGCGCCCAACTTGCCCAACACCGCGCTCACATGGCTCTTGACCGTTTCGGTGCCCAGGAACAGTTCGGCGGCGATCTCCGAGTTGTTCAGCCCCCGGGCCATCGCCCGCAGCACGTCGCCCTCGCGCTCGGTCAGATTGGCCCGGGCCACCGCGTCGGCACGGGCGGTCTTCCCGTGGCGCTCGACCAACGCGCGCAGCTTGGCCGGGAACAGCAGGGAGTCTCCGGTGGCCAACGCCCGCACCGCGCCGGTGATCTCCGCGGGACGGGCCCGCTTGAGCAGGAAGCCGTGCGCTCCCACCCGCAGCGCCTCGTAGACGTATTCGTCGTTCTCGAAGGTGGTCATGATCAGGATCTTGGGCGGCTGGTCGAGATGGGCGAGCAGGTCTCGGGTGGCCTGGATCCCGTCCACGCGCGGCATCCGCACGTCCATCACGACCACGTCCGGGCGCAGCTGGCGCACCAGCGAGAGCACGCCCGCGCCGTCGTCGGCCTCGCCCACGACCTCGAAGTCGGGCTGCGCACCCAGGATGGCCCGCAGGCCGGCCCGAACCAGTTCGTCGTCGTCCACCAGCATGATCGCGATCGTCACGACGCCCACCGTAGGGGCAGGCGCACGTGCACCCGCCAGCAGCCGTCCTGGGCGCCCGCGGTGGCCTCTCCGCCGAGCAGCGCGGCCCGTTCGCGAATCCCGCGCAGCCCACTGCCGCTGCCCGCGCCGACCACCGATCGCTCCGTGCCCGCGGCGGGCACGCTGTTCAGCACGGTCAGCTCGACGTCGTGGTCGTCCACCGCGACGGTGACGTCGATCGGCACCGGACCCGCGTGCCGCAGCACGTTGGTGAGCGACTCCTGCACGATCCGGTAGCCCTCGCGCGAGATCACCGCCGGCACCGCGTCGAGGGGGCCCGACACCCGCAGCTCGACCGAGGCCCCGGCGCCTCGCGTGCCGTCGACGAGCACCTTGAGCTCGGGCAGGCCGGGGCGGGGCGCGGCCGGCTCCGGCGCCTCGCGCAACAGCAGCAGCATGCGTTCCAGGTCCTCCAGGGCCTGCCGGCCGGTCTCCTCGATCGCTTCGAGCGCCCGATCCGCGAAGCCGGGATCGCTGTCGAGCAATTGCCGGGCGGCGCCGGCCTGAAGCACCGTCACCGACAGGGCGTGGCCGATCGAATCGTGCAATTCGCGGGCGAGCCGATTGTGTTCGAGCAGTTGCTCGGTCCGACGCTCGGCTATCGCGAGGCGTTCGCTCGCGGACGGCCCGAGCAGTCTGGTGCCGAGCCGGGTGAGCAGCCAACCCACGCCGGCCAGGTAGTAGAGCGCCCCGACGATGACGAGCAGGCCCAGCGGGATGAGCCACCAGTGCCCGGCACCACCGGCGAAGGCGATCCCGCTGAACGTCACGCCCCTGTCCGTGGCCGGCGACGCGATCATCGCGACCCCCACGAACACCGCGTTGGCGGCGAGCGCGAGACCGAGCCAGGCCAGTTCGACCCGCAGCACCAGCCACAGTGCGGTGCGCCATCGGTCCGCCCACCCCTGGGACCGGGTGACCACGATGTCGCTCTCGTCGCCGGGACGCAGCAGCAGTCGGGCCAGGAACCCCTCGAACCGACGCGCCTCGGCGAGCAGCCCGAAGGCGACCAGGATCGGGATCGGGACGGCCAGCAGCGCGAAGGCGTCGGCGGCCCCGCTCTCCCCCTCCAGGCCCGGATACACCAGTGCGACCGCAACGCCCAGGGCCAGCGCCGTGAACAGGTGGAAGGCTCGCGTGTAGGTGGAGGCCGCGACGAGCGGCCGGGTGAGGCGGGCGAGCGAGGTGCGAAGCGGCGCGATCCGGGGCATGCCGCCATCCTGCCGGGTCGTCGGGCGCGCGACCTCCCCCGCCCGGGGGAGACCGTCCCCACGGTTGGGGGATCCGGTACGGCGGCTCGACATCGCAGTCTTGAGGCACCGCAACAACCGGGCGTCGCCCACTCCGAAGCAGCCGAGGGAGCACAGCAGATGGCCGAGAGGCACAGCAGATGATGGCCCAGTTCGTCGACGCGGGCGAGTCCTCGGAAGCCGCCTTTCTCCGGCCGACCGCCGGAGACGAGCAGTTCAGGGGAGACAGCCGTGCATGAGCACCGCAACGCCACGGATACGCGGCGCGTTCCCGGCGGCACCGGCGTGATGCCCGACGCCGGGCGCGATCCTCCGGTTACCCAGGGTCACTTGTGGGCATTGCAGAGCGCATGTCCAGATGGCGGCGGCGCGCGACGACGGCAGGGGAACCCCGGCCGCCCACCCGGCGCAACACCGAACTCCTGCTGCTCGTCTTCGCAGTCCTGGTCCCCGTCCTCGCCTACGCGAACGTCGGCCTGGCCAAGGACGGCTCGATTCCACCCGATACCGCGCGCTACGGGCTGGGGCTCGGCTTTCTCGTGCTGGTCGCCCACATCCTGGTGCGCCGCTTCGCGCCGTATGCCGACCCGGTGCTGCTGCCGATCGCCGCACTGCTCAACGGCCTGGGGCTGGTGTTGATCTACCGACTCGACCTGGAGACGCCGAAGGTGCAGGCCGCACCCTCGCAACTGATGTGGTCGGCCATCGGGGTGATCCTGTTCGCGGTGGTGATGATCGCCGTGCGCGATCACCGCACCCTGGGCAAGTACGCATACCTGGCGGCGGCCGTGGCCCTGTTCCTGATGATCGTCCCGGTCTTCTTCCCGGCCATCAACGGCGCCAAGGTGTGGATCCGGCTCGGCCCCTTCTCGCTGCAACCCGGCGAGTTCGCCAAGATCATCCTGGTCGTCTTCTTCGCGTCCTACCTCGCCACCACGCGCGAGACGCTGATGATGATCGGCCGCCGGTTCTGCGGCGTGAACCTGCCGCGCGGCCGCGACCTGGGCCCGGTCGTCGCGGTGTGGCTGGCCTCGGTCGGCATCCTGGTCCTGGAACGCGACCTGGGCACGTCCCTGCTCTACTTCGGCGCATTCGTGGTGATGCTCTATGTCGCGACCGCGCGCATCAGCTGGATCCTGGTCGGCCTGATCCTGATCGCACTCGGCGCGTTCGTGGTCGGCTCCGCCGAACCCCACGTGCACGACCGGGTGCAGAACTGGCTGGACCCGTTCGCGAGCATCCACGCAGGACTCGGCCCGGGCCAACTGGCCCAGTCGCTGTTCTGTTTCGCGGCCGGCGGCCTGCTCGGCGCCGGCCTCGGCCTGGGGCACTCGATCCTGGTCGGCTTCGCCGCCAAGAGCGACTTCGTGCTGGCCACCGTCGGCGAGGAGCTCGGACTGACTGGCATCGCCGCGCTGTTCGTGCTCTACGCCCTGCTGGTCGCGCGCGGCTTCCGGGCCGGCCTGACCGCGCCGGACCCGTTCGGCTCGCTGCTCGCCTACGGGCTCTCCGCCGTGCTGGCGATCCAGGTGTTCGTGGTCGCGGGCGGGGTGACCGCGCTGATCCCGCTCACCGGCATGACCATGCCCTTCCTCGCCCAAGGCGGCTCGTCCGTGGTCACCAACTGGGCACTGATCGCACTGCTGATGAAGGTCAGCGACCGGGGCCGCCGACCACCCGCGCCGATCGAGGAACCCAGCCCGGTACCCGAGGAGGTGCCCGCGTGATCGTCACCGCCCGGCGAGCCGCCGGATTCTGTCTGCTGCTGCTCCTGGCGCTGCTGGGCAACGCCACCTGGCTCATGGCGCACAAGGCCGACGCCTACGACCACATGGCGGGCAACCGCCGTCCGCAGATCGTGCGTTACCAGCAGGCGCGCGGCGACATCCTGGTGGCCGGCCGGGCGGTCACCGGTTCACCGCACACCGCCACGTCCTCCGACCTGGCCTACGGCCGCAGCTACACCGACGGCCCGCTCTACGCCCCGGTCACCGGCTACGCCTCCCAGCTCTACGGCGCCTCGCTGCTCGAAGGCGTCGAGGACGACCTCCTGGCGGGCACCGATCCACGCCTGGGCGCATGGCCGGTGATCACCGCGATCACCCGCAGGCGCAGCCCCGCCGGCAACGTGGCCACCACGATCCTGCCCGCCGCCCAGCAGGCCGCGTTCGCCGGTCTCGCGAGCACCGGAAACAAGGGCGCGGTGGCCGCGCTCGACCCCGCCACCGGCGCGATCCTGGCCCTGGTGAGCACGCCGTCCTACGACCCGGGCAGGCTGGCCGGTGCCAACAAGGCGACCCGGAGCGCATGGACGGCACTGGACGCCGACCCCGACCGACCGATGCTCAATCGTGCGCTGCGCGAGACCTATCCCCCGGGCTCCACCTTCAAAGTGGTCACCGCCGCGGCGGCGCTCGCCTCCGGCACGGTCACCGATCCGGACGAACCGACCACCTCCCCCGACCCCTATCCGCTGCCCGAGTCGACCACCCGGCTCGGCAACGAGGTCTCCGGCTGCCGCGACGCATCCCTGCGTTACGCACTGGCGATGTCCTGCAACACCGTGTTCGCCAAGCTCGGGGTCGACATGGGCGCCGAGGTGATGCGCCGGCAGGCCAAGGCGTTCGGTTTCGACGACCCCGGGCTGCGGATCCCGGTCGCGGTCACCGAGAGCGTGTTCCCCAGGCATCCGGATCGCCCGCAGACCGCGCTGTCCTCGATCGGCCAGTTCGATACGCGGGCCACCCCGCTCCAGATGGCGATGGTCGCCGCCGGCGTGGCCAACGAGGGCGAGGTGATGCGGCCGTACCTGGTCGAGCGGCTCACCCGCAGCGACGGCAGCACCGTGCACACCACCGACCGCGAGACTCTGGCCCGGGCGGTCTCCCCGCCGGTGGCTCGCCGACTGCAGAAGATGATGGAGGACGCGGTCACCACCGGCACCGGCGGCAACGGGCGGATCGACGGCGCCGTCGTCGGCGGCAAGACCGGCACCGCCCAGCACGGCGAGAACAACCGCGCCGTGCCCTACGCGTGGTTCATCGCCTACGCCAAGGCCGACGCCACCACCAAACCCGCCGTGGCGGTCGCCGTCGTGGTCGAGGACGGCTCGGCCGACCGCGCCGACATCACCGGCGGCGGCCTCGCCGCCCCGATCGCCAAGGCCGTGATGTCCGCGGTGCTGGCCGCCCGATGAGCACGCCTCCGGGCCCGCCCGCCGATCGACCGCCGACCAACCCCCGCGCGGCGGTCAGCTCTTGCGCAGCCCGGCCAGCACCCGGTCGATGACCCGGCCCACCTCGGCCCGGGCATTCGCGGGGTCGGCGGCTCGCGCGGTGTACATGCTCGCCTCCGAGATCAGCGAGGCCAGCAGCCGGGCCAGCGGCGGCACCGGCAATTCGTCGATCTCGCCGTTGTCCATCGCCTGCCGCAACCACGCGGCCAACAGCCCGTGACCGTGCTCGTCCACGAGCGCGTCCCACGACCCGGGCCCGAGCACCGCCGGACCGTCCACCAGCACGATCCGCTGAAAGTCCCCGGTCGTGCACACGTCCAGGAACGACTGGAATCCGTGTCGCAGCTGATCCCACGGTTCGCTGGGGTGGTCCTGGGCATGACGCATCTCGTGGGCGACCAGCGCCTCGGCCGCCTCCGCCGCGACGGTCTCCATGACCGCGCGAAACAGATCGGCCTTGTCCTTGAAGTGGTGGTACAGCGCACCCCGGGTCACCCGGGCCGCGGCCACGATCTCCTCGGTGCCGGTCTGCGCGTACCCCTGCGTCGCGAACAGCTCGCGCGCGGCGGCCAGCAGGGCCGCTCGGGTGTCCGCCACATGTTGTGCCCGACGCGTGACCGCCATACAACCCCCACGTGACGTACAGCCTGTATGTTGAAGATGTTGTCATCATCGGGCACACCCGGGCAACGACGCCACGCCGAGTCGAGTTTCAGCGGACGCCGACGCCCCCGGGTTCGGGGATAGAGAGGACGCGACGGTCATGGGCCTGCCGCTGAACCTGGCTGTGAAAATCGGCACTCACCTGGTCAAGCAGAAGATCAAGCGGGTCGACAAGTTCGCGATGATCGTGGAGGTCGAGCCGCTGTTCGCGTGCAACCTCAAGTGCGGTGGGTGCGGCAAGATCCAGCAGCCGCACGACGTGTTGCGCAAGCGCATGTCGGTCGAGCAGGCCGTGGCGGCCGTCGAGGAGTGCGGCGCGCCGATGGTGTCGCTGGCCGGCGGTGAGCCGCTGATGCACAAGCAGATCGACCTGATCGTCGAGGAACTGCTCAAGCGCAAGAAGTTCGTGATCATCTGCACCAACGCCGTGCTGCTGCCCAAGCACCTGCACAAGTTCAAGCCGAACAAGAACTTCGCGTGGATGGTGCACATCGACGGCCTGCGCGAGAAGCACGACCAGGCGGTGGACAAGGAAGGCGTCTTCGACGAGGCCGTGGCCGCGGTCAAGATGGCCAAGGCCGCCGGATTCCAGGTCTACACGAACAGCACGTTCTTCAACACGGACTCCCCCGAGAGCATCGTGGACGTGCTGAACTTCCTCAACGACGACCTCAAGGTCGACCGGATCCAGATCTCCCCGGCCTACGCCTACGAGAAGGCCCCGGTACAGAACCGCTTCCTCGGCGTCGAGCAGACCCGAAAGCTGTTCGCATCCGCCTTCGCGGGCGGCAACCGCAAGAAGTGGCGGCTCAACCACTCCGCGCTCTTCCTCGACTTCCTGGAGGGCAAGCGCGACTTCGAGTGCACGCCGTGGGCCATCCCGTCCTACTCGTTGCTCGGCTGGCAGCAGCCCTGCTACCTGATGGGCGACGGCTACGTGCAGAGCTACAAGGAGTTGCTCACCGACACCGAGTGGGAGAACTACGGCCGCGGCAAGGACCCGCGCTGCGACAACTGCATGGCGCACTGCGGCTACGAACCCACCGCCGTCCTGGCCACCATGGGCAGCCTCAAGGAAAGCCTCCGCGCGGTCGTCGCCGGCTGACCCACGAGGGAGGGTCGGCGGCAGAAGCTCCGCCGCCGACCCGGAGTCGTAGCAACGGCGCGCCCTGTCGAACTCCCGGAAGCGGCAGGGCGCACACCTGCCCGCGCACACCCCCGAGTGCGCCGGCTACCGAGTGCCGCCTGCGCGGTGCCACGCTGTCTGCATGGACACCACCCCGGACATCCACCTCACCATCACCGGCACCGGGCTCCACTCACGCATCACCGACCAGGCCCTCGCCGTGGTCGACGACGAGCTTCGAGCCGACTACGAACGCACCGTCAGCCACGCTCTCAAGGCCGCCGCCGAGGCCTGGGATGGCCACCGGTACGACGAGTTCGCCATCCACCTTGCTCGCGCCACCGAGACCCTCACCGAGATCCAGCGCATGGCCATCACCTGCCACGACCGCGCCGGCTACGATGCCATGACCGCCAGGGCCCGCGAAATCATCGCCGACGGCGAGAGGCTTGCGTGATGTCGTACTCCATCAGCTACGACCGGCGCGCCCGTCGACAAGCGGCGAACCTCCCGTCGGCCGCAAGCCGGGCGCTGTCAGGGGCAGAGTCCCGGCTCGCGAGCGACCCGTGGGGCTGCACCCAGGCTGCGGGCGGGCTGAAGGAAATGAGGCACATGGAGTTCGTCGCGGGCGGCCTCATCACCCTGACCATCCAGGTCCAAACCAGCACCGTCGTCATCATGGACATCACCTACGTCGGCTAGGCCGTGTCCGGCGGCGACGCCCGTCCGCTCACCCAGGGGCCCACGGCGCGGCCGGAGGCTCACGGGCACGCCGATTGGGAAGCCCGGTCACCCCTCACCGGCGACCGGGCTGCCACAACCTGATGAATCGTCAGCGTAGCGGAATGATCGTTGACACGTGTCGCATGGGTCGGCTCGGAACCAAATCTTGACCCTTTTCGGCACGTGGGACCTGGCATGTCGGGTAGATTCGCGCCGCCATCGGCCCACCACGGGGCCATGGCGACTCCGCGAGGCGCGTGTTCCGCGGGTTGAAATGGGGGCTTGTCAGATGGTTCATCGTGTTCTTCGGCGTCTCGCCGGTCCGATCCTGCTCGCGGTGTTCGCGGCCGTGTTGACCGCCGTGCCCGCGCAGGCCGCGCCCGCGCCGGCCCAGGCGCAGGTCCGCCAGGTCTCGTCCGCGACAGTGTCGACCGCGCTCACCTCGGCCGGCGTGCAGACGGCCGCGGACACCTCGGCGCAGACCACGTCGCACCGGGCCGCCGCGCAGCAGAGTCACCCGACCAAGAAGGCCAAGAAAAAGAAGAAGAAGAAGAGCTTCTTCAAGAAGGCCGGCAAGTTCATCTTCGGGATCATCGCCATCATCATCGTCGCGATCATCATCTTCTTCGTCTGGCGGGCGCTCAAGCGCCGCAACTGATCACGTGCTCCATCCGGCCGGGCCCTCCCGGCCGATCCGGAACACACCGCGCGCCCGGCCCATGTCCCTTGGGCCGGGCGCGCGGTCGTTCCCTCGCATCGTCGTTCACCCGTGGCGCCCGCCGCCCGGAGCGCCGTCGGGCCTGCCCGCCATTCAGTGGTGCCACGACCGGGACTTGTCCCGATCGCGTGTGTCGGCCGATCGGCCCAGCACCGACAGACCACCGAGAACCATCGTGACCACCAGGAAAACCGCCAGAACTGTCATGCCTCGAGACTGCCCGATGCTTGCACATACATCGAGTGGCAGGACTGCCTGATGCGCACAACATCCTGCCATCTCGGCCGGACTGCCGGCATGCTGTACGCATGCTGCGCAACGTGGTCGTGATCGTTCAGGACGGGGTCGCGCCCTTCGAACTCGGGGTGCTGTGCGAGGTGTTCGGCATCGACCGGAGCGAGGAGGGGTGTCCGGTCTACGACTTCGCGGTGTGCGCGGTCACCCCCGGCCGGGTCCGCGCCAAAGCCGGCTACGACGTGTACGTCGAGCACGGCCTCGACCGGGTCGCGCAGGCGGACCTGGTCGCGGTTCCCGCGTCCGCCGAGCACGACGAGCACGCGGCGCCGGATCCGCTGCTCCTGGACGCGCTGCGGGCCGCCGAGGCCCGAGGCGCTTGGATCATGAGCGTCTGCACGGGTGCCTTCACGCTGGCCCGGGCCGGCCTGCTCGACGACCGGCGCTGCACGTCGCACTGGAAGTACACGGACCGCCTCGCCCGCCTGTACCCGAAGGCCGTCGTCGAGCCGGACGTGCTCTACGTCGAGGACCGGCGGGTGATCACCAGCGCCGGCACCGCCGCCGGCATCGACGCGTGCCTGCACCTGGTCCGAATGGAGGACGGCACCCGGGTGGCCAACGCGATCGCCCGCCGCATGGTCGTGCCGCCGCACCGCGAGGGCGGCCAGGCCCAGTACATCGCCCGACCGCTGCCCGAGCGCTCCGGCAGCCCGCTCCAGGCCACCCTCTCGTGGATGGAGCAGCGCCTGGCCCTGGAGGTGACGGTCGATCAGATGGCCGAGCACGCACTGATGTCGCCGCGTACGTTCGCCCGCCGGTTCCAGCAGGAGACCGGCACCACGCCCTACGAATGGCTCACCGCGCAGCGCGTGTTGCTCGCCCAGGAACTGTTGGAGGAGACCGACCTGCCGATCGACATCGTCGCCGAGCGCTCGGGCTTCGGCAGCGCCGCGACGCTGCGCCACCACTTCCTGCGCCGTCGCGGCACCACGCCGCAGAACTACCGTCGGACCTTCTGCCCCGGGAGCGCCACCGCGTGACCGGCATCGCCGATCCGCACCGCTCGCGCCGACGACCAGCACGCCTCGTCGCGGTCGCGGAGCCTGTCGGCATGGGCACGCGGCACCGACGCCGGCGGCCGAACCCGGACGGATCCGCAGCGCCGGCGCCGGATGTCGGTGCGGCGGCGTAACCTACGTCCTTCGACGGTCCGGTCCGGCGCTCTCTTGCCCCTGTTCGGGCCGGGCCGTCGTCAGGTCAGCTTGGCGGCGGCACGCAGCGCGCGCATGATCTTGAACCGGTTCGGTCCGAGCACCATCATCGGGTGTGCGTGCAGTGCGCGTATGGCATTGCGTTCCGCCCGAACCGCCGCCGACCACTGACGGGTCAGTTCGGCGTCCAGCCGCCCGGGGTTCTCGCGCGCGAACGTCGTGACGACGTCGGCCGCGTGGTCGCGGTCCCGCTGAAGGGCAACCAGCTCAGCCGGGATTTCCGCCGTTTCATACATGCGGATCATCGTAGGTGGCAAGCCGCCTTCGACCTAGGACATGCGTGCGTCACATATGTCGTGAATCCTGCGCATCGTCCGCCGGCGCCGGTTCCCGATCCGGCCCCCGCTCGCCGCGACCCGCCGCGCAGTACAGCGCGACCGCGCCGCCCAGGGCCGCCGTGCCGAGCAGGATGATCCGGTAGTCCAGGACCGCCAGCAGACCCGCCACGCCGAGGATGGCGAACGCCGTCGGCGCGAACATGATCGTCCCCGCGGTCGCCGCGACCCGGCCCACCAGGTGCCCCGGCGTCTCCCGCTGCAATACGGTCATCGCCGCCACGTGCACCGCCGGCAGCCCGAAACCGATCGCCACGCTGCCGGCCAGGACCACGGGCAGCCACTCGACCACCCGCAGGCCCACCCCGACCGCGAACAGCGCCAGGCCCAGCACCGCGAACCCGCGCGCGCCGAGCCGGCGGATCAGCGTGCCCGCGCAGAGCCCCACCACCACGGACCCGGCGCCCTGCGCGGTGTACAGCACGCCGACGAACGCAGGCGAGCGCCCGAGTCCCTGGTCCACCACGGCGTAGACCGCGCCGCCGCTGAGCCCGGACACCAGCATCGCCAGACCGCCGGAGAACACCAGCCGGCGCAGCGGACGATGCGCCCACAGATAGCCCGTGCCCGCCGTGGCCTGCCCCCACCAGCCGGTCTCGGCCTTCGCCTTGACCGGTTGGTCGAAGCGCATCAGCGCGAAGACCCCGGCGGCGAGTACGAACGTGCCCGCGTCCAACAGCGCGACGGTGTGCCCGCCGGACCACGCGAACAGCCCCGCGCCCGCCAGCGGGGCGATCAGCTTCATGCCCTCGGCGGCGCTGAGCCGCATCCCGTTCAGATCGCCCAGGATGCCCGGTGCCACGCCGGCCGTGAGCGCGGTCGACTCGGCGGCGTCCAGGAGCACGAAGCCGATGCCGTAGCCGAACATCACCGCGAACAGGATCCACACCCGATCGCCCGAGTGCACGGTCAGGGTGAGGGTCAACAACGCGGCGAGGGCCAGGTTGACGGACAGGAGCACGCGTCTCGCGGGCCATCGGTCCGCGGCCGCGCCGAGCAGCGGGCCGAGCAGGGTCGGCGCAAACACCCCGAGCGCCATCAGCGCCGCCACGCTGTCCGAACCGGTCAGCGTCTTGGCCCAGACCCCGGCGACGAGCGACATCGCGCTGCTGCCGAAGCTGGAGACCACCACGCCGCTCAGATACAACCCCGCGTTGCGGTCCTTCAGCACCTTTACCGCACCCCACGCCACGTGCCCACCGTGCCCCTCGTTGTCGTCGTCGCGCCCGTCCTTGCTGTACTAGCAGCCATGAGCTGCGCCGTCACCCAATTCGTCGAAGAAGTTGAGCCGACCCGACTCAAGTCCGATCTGTTCGAGGGGAAAAGCCCTGATCCGGACGCCTTTCGAGTCTTCGGCGGCTGGCTGGTCGCGCAGGCGCTCGCCGCCGCCGGGGCCACCGTCGACGGCGACCGGGTGCCGCACTCCCTGCACGCGTCGTTCCTGCGGCCGGCCGATGCCACGCTGCCGCTGACCTACCGGGTCACCCGCACCCTCCAGGGCCGGACGCTGAGCCATCGTCAGGTCGACGTGCTCCAGACGGACAAGGTCGTCGTGCACCTGGTCGCGTCCTTCCGGGTGACCCGCCCCGAGACGCCGTTCGACCACGCGCCGAGCGCACCCTCCGTGCCCGACCCGACGACGCTGCCCACGCTCGCACAGCGGCTGAACGCGCTGAACGGCCCGCTGCGCCGACCGCAATTGGTCCGGCGCAACCCGGTGGACCTGCGCTTCGTCGAGCCGCCGACCTGGGCCGACGAGACGTCCACCGCGCGACCACCGCACAACGCGCTGTGGTGTCGCGCCGACGGCGAACTGCCGGATCGCCCGCTGCTGCACGCGTGCGCCGTCGCGTACGCGACCGACCTGAGCATCCTGGACACGCTGGTACTGCCGCATGCCGCGACCCTGGGCCGGCGCTGGATCCCCCGGGCCAGCCTGGACCACGCGATCAGGTTCCATCGCCCGTTCCGCGCGGACCGGTGGTGGCTCTACGACCAGGAGGGCACCACACTGCACGCCGCGCACGGCACGGTGCACGGTCGGATCTTCGACGCGGCGGGGGCGCTGTTTGCGACGGTGAGTCAGGAGGCACTGTTCGGCGAACCGGTCGAACACCGGTCGTAGCGCCACCGAGGGCCGGGGGCGCCTGCCGAGGGAGTGCGCATGTTGCAGGTCGGAAAGGTCTCACTGAACGTCAGCGACCAGGACGCGGCGAAGCGCTTCTGGGTCGACAAAATGGGCTTCGAGGAGGTCATGGACACGCCGATGGGCGAAGCCGGCAGCCCGCGCTGGATCGAGGTCCGCGCCCCGGGTGACGGCATCACGCTGATCCTGTTCAGCCACCGCTTCGACATGGAGAAGGTCGGCTCGCTCAACAACGTGTTGTTCACGTGTGACGACCTGCAGAGCACCTACCGGGAACTGGTCGCCCGGGGCATCGACTTCCCGGACAAGCCCGCCCAGCAGGAATGGGGCTGGTGGGCCACCTTCCGCGACAACGAGGGCAACTTCTACGGAGTCACCCAGCGCAACCCGTGACCACGATCGGCCGACGCGGCTGCGCCGCTGCCGTCGCCTCGGGCCGGTGACACCGGCGCGACACCGCCGTGACCGCGCGGATCGACGGCACCGACGCGACCCGGCCGACGGCCGCGGCCCGGCCGGGCGACCGGCTGTGATCTTGCCCGCTTGCGGTCGTTGCCGCGCCGTGGGTCTCGATTCCTGTGCGGCGTTGGGATATCCCAAGGTGTCATGGCGGACAAGGTGCTTCTCGACTACGACGGACCGATCGCGACGATCACCAACAACAACCCGGACAAGCACAACGCGTTCGACGACGAGATGGATCAGCTCCTGTGGCAGATCCTCGGCGAGTTGAGGCGGCGCCCCGAGATTCGGGCGGTGATCTGGCGTGCGGTGGGCAAGTCCTTCTCCTCCGGTCGCGACGTGTCCTCGATCGGCGGTCACCGGGTCGAATTGACGCACCATCAGTTGATGACGCGCGGGCATCGCGGCGTGCAGCAACTGTTCGAGTTGGACGCGCCGGTGCTGGTGGCCTGCCAGGGCTGGTCGATCGGCGCGTCCTTCCAGCGCGCACTGTTGTGCGACATCCGGGTGGCCGCCGAGGGGGCTCGGTTCATGCTGCCCGAGACCACGCACGGGGTGATCCCGGACACCGGCGGCGTGGCCCGGCTGTACCAGATCTGCGGGCCCGGGGTGGCCGCCGACCTGGTGCTCACCGGCCGCCCGATGCACGCCGCCGAGGCGTACGCGCACGGCATCGTCTCGCGCGTGGTGCCGCCCGCCGAACTGGACGCCACGGTGCGCGAGATGGCCGAGCGGATCGCCGCCGCGCCGGCGGTGACCGTCAAGATGGCCCGGCGCGTGCTCGGCCACCTCGCCGAACCCGCCGTGCGCACCTCGATGGCGGAGGAACTGATCGCGCAGACCTTCGTCAACAAGTCGGACGACTACGCCGAGTTCCGCGCCGCCCGCGCCGAACAGCGGCCCGCCCACTACACCGGGAGCTGACCCATGACCGAGGCATCCGACGGCATCATCGGCCTGCCCGAACCGCCCGCCCTGGGCGCCGGCGCGCTGCCGGCCGGAACCTACGCGGACCGTACGGTGTTCGTCACCGGCGGCGGCACCGGCCTGGGCAAGGCGATCGCGATCGAGTTCGCCCGACTGGGCGCGAACCTGGTGGTGGCCAGCCGCAAGGAGGACCACCTGGAGGCGGCCCGCGAGGCGCTGACCGAGGCCGGCGCCAAGGTGCGCACCGTGGCGTGCGACATCCGCGAGCCCGCCGAGATCGCCGCGGCCTTCGACGCGGCCGTCGACACGTTCGGGCTCCCGGACGTGCTGATCAACAACGCGGCGGCCAACTTCCCGGTGCCGGCCGAGGAGATGTCCCCCAACGCGTGGCGCACCGTCGTGGACATCACCCTCAACGGCACCTATTTCTGCGCGCGCGAGTTCGCCCGCCGACACCTGGCGGCGGGCACACCCGGTTCGATCGTCAACATCGGCGCGTCCTACGCCTGGACCGGCGGCCCCGGCTTCGCCCACAGCGCGGCGGCCAAGGCGGGCGTGAAGAACATGGTCGAGACGCTGGCCGTCGAATGGGGCCCGTACGGGATCCAGGTCAACGGCCTGGTCCCGGGCCTGTTCCCGCACGAGGACATGACCGCCGCCATCAAGGAAAACCTGGCCGACAAAGGCAACCCGGCCGGCATCCACGCTGCCGGCACCCACGACAAGGACCCGTGCCAGCCCGCGATGCGCGTCGGCCGACCGCGCGAGCTGGGCTGGGCCGCGACCTTCCTGGCCTCGCCCTACGCGCGCTTCATCTCCGGCCACACCCTGGTCGTGGACGGCGCCAACTGGCAACGCCGCGGCCTGGTCAACCCGCCGGTGGTCACCGTCCGGCAGCAGATGGGCAAGGGTCCGTTCGAGCTGCCGTGAGCACGACCCGGGCGGTGGGTCGGCAAACGCCCCGCGCTGCGGCGCCGCGGCACTGCCGGTGATCGAATCGCCAAATGGCATAAATCCGTAATATCTGCGCGGAAAAATGGACAATACGATGGTCGGGTCGGTCGCGATTTTCCGGCGCGACCGCCCCGTCGTCAGGTCCGTGCTCTTCGCCGCCCAGTGTCTCGGAGCCCCGCATGCCCGATCGGCGTCTGCCCTTCCGCGCCCGCAGGCACGGTGCGATCGAACCCTCCGAACCACCCGAGCGCTCGATGGACCCGCGGGCGGCGGACTCCCCGGAGCCGCCGCCCGTCGAGCACAGCCTGATCGACGCGGCGATCTACGTGGACGGGGCACGGGTCGCCTCGCCGAGCACGCTCGCCGACACCTACCGCGAACTGCACGCCCGCCCCGGCGCGATGGCCTGGATCGGGCTCTACCGCCCCTCCGAGAGTCAACTCCTCTCCGCAGCCGACGAGTTCGACCTGCACGCGCTCGCCATCGAGGACGCGATCGTGGCCCACCAGCGCCCCAAGCTCGAACGCTACGGCGAAACCCTGTTCGTGGTGCTGCGCGCGGCCCGCTACCTCGACGATGTCGAGGAGGTCGACTTCGGCGAGCTGCACGTCTTCCTCGGCGCCAACTTCGTGGTCACCGTGCGCCACTCCGAGTCCCCCGACCTCTCCGCGGTCCGCCGCTGGGCCGAGGACCGGCCCGAACTCCTGCGCCAGGGCCCGGAGGCGGTGCTGTACGCGATCCTGGACAGCGTCGTGGACGCCTACGCCCCGGTCGTCGGCGGCCTGCAGAACGACATCGACGAGATCGAGGCGGAGGCCTTCCTCGGCGCCCCGAACGTCTCCCGGCGGATCTACGAACTCTCCCGCGAGGTGATCGAGTTCCAGCGCGCGACCCGGCCGCTCCTGCTCATGCTCACCGACCTGTCCACCGGCTTCGACAAGTACCACGTGGACCAGGAACTGCGCCGCTACCTGCGCGACGTCCAGGACCACGCGACGATCGCGGTGGAACGCGTGGCCGGTTTCCGCCAGCTGCTCGAAGGCATCATGCGGGTCAACGCGATCGTGGTGACCCAGGCCCAGAACGAGGAGATGAAACAGCTCACCGCGGCCAGCAACGCGCAGAACGAGGAGGTCAAGAAGATCTCCGCGTACGCCGCCATCCTGTTCGCGCCGACCCTGATCGGCACCGTCTACGGGATGAACTTCGACGACATGCCCGAGCTGCACTGGACCCTCGGCTACCCCTTCGCGGTCGGCCTGATGGTCCTGGTCTGCGTGGTGCTCTACGTCGTCTTCAAGCGCCGCAACTGGCTCTGAGCCCGCCGGGTCCGACCCGGGCGCAACCGGCGAGCGCGCGACCCACCGGCACACCGCGGGGCCCGGGCCCGACCCGCGCTCGAACCTGTCGCGTTCTGTCAGGTATCCGGTCCAGGATCGGAGGTGCAAGGACGCACACGAAACATCACTAGAGGAGCATTCCCATGGCGCACATCGTTCTCGTTCCCGGCTACTGGCTCGGCGCTTGGGCGTGGGATCGGGTCGTCGAACCGCTGCGCGCCGCCGGACACGACGTGCTCGCGGTGACGCTGCCGGGGCTGGCCGACGAGGCCGCCGACGCCACCGGAATCGACCTCGCGACCCAGACCGACGCCCTGGTCGAGGAGATCACCTCGCGCGACCTCACCGACGTGGTCCTGGCCGCCCACTCCGGCGGCGCGTTCACCGCCTACGAGGCGCTGGGGCGGATCCCGGAACGCATCGCCCGGATCGTCTACGTGGATTCCGGCCCGGTGGCCGAGGGCGTCTCGCTCCTGGACCTGACCGAGCCCGCCGAGCGGGCCCGGATCGAGGCCGAGGTGGCCGAGCGCGGCGACGGCCGATACACCTACCCCTGGGATCCGACGACCGCCGCCGAGATGCTCGACGGGCTCGGCCCGGCCGATCTGGAGATGCTGCGCACCCGCGCGGTGGCGCAGCCGTACGCGGTCGCGGCCAGTGCGGAGCAGGTCGGCGACCCGGCCCGGCTCAAGGTGCCCGCGCACATGATCACGTGCCTGTTCCCGGCCGAGCAGGTCGAGGCCATGATCGCGCAGGGGCACCCGTTCATGGCCGAGTTCGCACTGGCCGAGCAGCGGAGCGTGCACGGCCTGCCGACCGGCCACTGGCCGATGTTCTCCCGTCCCGAGGAACTCGCCCGGTTGTTGGCAACCATCGCCTCCTGAGCGGCGGCCGACGCCGGCCAACCGGTATGCGGGGGTGGGCCCAGCCCCACCCCCGCGCGGGGTGCCTCCCCAGTGACCTGCACGGTCGTCGCCCGACACACTGGTGCCACCACCGGCAGTGCACGCAACATCCACGGGAGGACCCCTATGAGCACGCTCACGCCGCACAGCGCCGATCCACCGGCGACGGGTTGGCGGCTCGGTCGGGCGCTGTTGTCCGCCTGGCGTGGGTTCATCCTGGTCTTCCTCTCCGTACCGACCCTCGCGCTGTTCATCACCTGCGTCGTGTTCCTGGCGCTCGTGCCGATCGGCGTCGGCCTGCTGTTCTTCCTTCCCCTGATGCTGCTGCTGCGCGCCACCGCCAACCTGACCCGCACCGCGATGCGCTCGTGGGCCGGCGTGCCGATCGCGACGCCCTACCGGCGGCTGCCGCCGGGCAAGGGCGTGACCGGGCTGTGGCAGCGCACCCGGCAGACGATCACCGAGGGGGCGACCTGGCGGGACCTGCTCTGGGCGCTGCTCTACCTGCCGTCGAGCCTGCTGCTCGCCTGCTTCCCGATGATGCTGATCGTGAACGGCCTGCACGGCGCGCTGATGCCCTTCCTGTGGGAGGTGGCCTACCGCCACGTCGACCCGCAGTGGTACACGTTCATCAAGGTGGACAGCTCGCAGCGGGCCGGTCTCGCGGTGCCGTGGGGCCTGGTCCAGATGATCGCCGGCCTGGCCCTGGCCCCCTGGTTCGCGCGGGTCAACGCGCTGTGGAACCGGTCCCTGCTCGCCCCCACCAAGGAGGCCGAGTTGGCGCTGCGGGTGCAGCACCTGACCGAGAGCCGGACCGACGCCGTGGACGCCTCGGCGGCCGAGCTGCGCCGGATCGAGCGCGACCTGCACGACGGCGCACAGGCTCGCCTGGTCGCGATGGGCATGAACCTGGGCGCCGCGGAGGCGCTGCTGAGCACCGACCCGGAGGCGGCCCGCACGCTGCTCGCCGAAACCCGCGCGGCCTCCGCCAAGGCCCTGCACGAACTGCGCGACCTGGTCCGCGGCATCCACCCGCCGGTGCTCTCCGACCGCGGTCTGGGCGACGCGGTGCGCGCGGTGGCCCTGGAGAGCCCGCTCGACGTCAACGTCAATGTCACGCTGCCCGCCCGGCCGGAGCTCCCGCTGGAGTCCGCGGCCTACTTCGCGGTCACCGAGGTGCTCACCAACGCGGCCAAGCACTCCGGCGGACAGCACGTCGAGATCGATCTGACCTACGTGGACGGCAAGTTGCGGATCACCGTCACCGACGACGGCGTCGGCGGTGCCGATCTGGCGAAGGGCACAGGTCTGCGCGGCATCGAGCGGCGACTCGATACATTCGACGGAACGCTCGCCCTGCACTCCCCCGAGGGCGGCCCGACGACTGTGATCATGGAGCTGCCGTGCGACTTGTCCTCGCGGAAGACCTCGCCCTCCTGAGGGATGGGCTCGTCCGCCTGCTCCAGGCCCACGGCTTCGAGATCGTCGCCGCCGTGGACAACGGTCCGGAATTGCTCCGAGCCCTGGTGGAACACAAGCCGGACGTCGCGGTCGTCGACGTCCGGCTGCCGCCCACCTTCACCGACGAGGGCCTCCAGGCCGCCCTGGAGGCCCGTCGGCGCGTTCCGGGGCTGCCGATCCTGGTGTTGTCGCAGTACGTCGAGCAGTTGTACGCCCGCGAGTTGCTCGCCGACGGCACCGGCGCGGTCGGCTACCTGCTCAAGGATCGGGTGTTCGACACGGACGAGTTCGTGGACGCGGTCCGCCGGGTCGCGGCGGGGGGCACCGCGATGGACCCCGAGGTGATCTCGAAACTGCTCGCCCGCAACGTGCGGGACAAACCGCTGGCGCAGCTGACGCCGCGGGAGCGCGAGGTGCTGGAGCTGATGGCCGAGGGTTGTTCGAACGCGGCCATCGCGGGTCGGCTGTTCGTCTCGGAGGGTGCGGTGAGCAAGCACACCACGAACATCTTCGCGAAGTTGTCGATCGACACCTCGGACGAGACGAATCGGCGCGTGCTCGCGGTGCTTGCCTACCTCAACGGGAGCAACTGAACACCGAAGCCGACCGGACCACCGGCAGGTGTCCTCCCGACGATGCGACCGGGCGAGACCACCGACCACGCGAGCGGCCGAGTGGGATCGCTCTCACGACGGCCGACCGGGCCGGGTCGCCACGTGGGTGTTCACGAACCGGTGGTCAGCCGCAACAACCGGTCCCGCTCCTCCTCCACGATGCGCTGGGCGCGCAGTACGACGGCCTCGGGCACGCCGTCGGGCAGTTCTCCGAAATCGCGGAAGCGGCGAAGGTCGCGTGGACGAACGCCGGTGATGTCGTAGGCCTTCAAAGCGGCGAGCGACACGGCGTAGTCGTCGAGTGTGCGAGGCATGGTCTCCTTCTCGCGCGCTGGGAGGTCCGATGCGGGCACCTCGGGCGAGCCGGCGTCGGCCGGATCAGGGCTGCTGTCGTACACGCTGCCCCCGTCTGATGTTGTCAACGTCATTGCGGCGGTGCAGGTTCCCGGTACCAATCTTCCGGACGGGAAGGCGCGGGTCGCTCCCCCGTACGGATGAACTTCGCGACGCCTGCGGCAGGAGGCGCAGTGCGTCCGTACTCCCCTCGCCGCAGCACGCGGGATGCACGTGTTCGACGAGCCTGATCACCACACGGTGTTCGAGGAAGCACAGATTGTCATGACGCGGGGCACAAAGCCAAGCATCTTTTGCTACCGGTTCGAATCCGACGCCCTTCGCACGCTTCCGCGCCCGGGCCCGGGGAACAAGCGCGCACGATGATACGTTCGGCGAGGTAAGTGTTTTGACCCCGAATTGCCCGTTGAGCAAGGAGCGTGCGTGTCCGCCCAAGAGACGGACCCCCCTAGTACCGGTCCCTCCCGAGACTGTGATCGAAGCCGCGATGTCCGGGAGGCGGTCTCATGACCGCGGCTCTGGGCATAGCCGCGATCGTCGTGCTGACCCTCGGTACCGGTTTCTTCGTCGCCCAGGAGTTCGCCTACGTGGCGGCCGATCGGAGCCTGCTGCGCCGCCGTGCCGAATCCGGCGACAAGGCGGCGGCCCGGGCGATGACCGTGATGGGGCGACTTTCGTTCATGCTGTCCGGTGCCCAACTGGGCATCACCGTGACGGCCCTGTTGGTCGGCTTCATCGCCGAACCCGCGCTCGCCGCGGTGATCTCCCCCCTCCTGGACCTGATCGCCGTACCCGGCGGCGCGGTCCCGGTGATCTCGCTGATCCTCGGCTTCGCGGTGGCCACCGCGATCCAGATGGTGCTCGGTGAGCTGGTCCCCAAGAACTGGGGCATCGCCGAGCCCGAGCGGGTGGCGATCCTGCTGGGGCGGCCCACGCTGGTCTATCTCAAGGTCGCCGGCCCCCTGATCCGCCTCTTCGACACGCTGGCCAACCGCATCGTGCGCGCGATCGGCATCGAACCGGTCGAGGAACTGCACGGCGGCGCCACCACCGAGGAACTCGCGCACATCGTCGACGAGGCCGGCCGGGACGGCGACCTGGACCCCGCGCTGTCCGGGATCCTGCGCCGCGCGATCGCCTTCGGCGACCTGACCGTGGACCAGGTGATGGTGCCGCGTCCGGACGTGGTCCGGGTGCGGGCCGAGACCACCGCCGCCGAACTGATCGAGCTGGTCGCCGAGTGCGGCCACTCGCACTATCCGGTGGTCGGCGAGCGGGTGGACGACGTACTGGGCGTGGTCGGGGTGGCCTGCCTCCTGGAGGTGGCACCCGAGGACGCCGCGCACGTGACCGCCGGGTCCATCGCGCGCCCCGCGCTGCTCGTTCCGGACACCGCCGGGCTGGCCTCGCTGCTGGAACAGCTGCGGGCCGCGCACGAGGAGTTCGCGGTCGTCCTGGACGAGCACGGCGGCCTGGCCGGGATCGTCACCTACGAGGACGTGGCCGAGGAACTGGTCGGAGAGATCGCCGACGAGAGCGACGACGAGGACCCCGTCGACACCGAGCCCGAGGACGGCTGGTGGCGGCTGGACGCGGGGCTGCGCGTGGACGAGGCCGAGCGGATCGTCGGCGCGGAGTTGCCTGACGGCCCGTACGACACGCTGGGCGGCCTGGTCATCGCCCACCTCGGCCGGTTGCCCGAGGTGGGCGACCGGATCAGGGTGCCCGACCCCGACGAGGTACGCGCCGGGCGCGCGGCCGACGAGGACGACGAACCGATCCGCTACACCGAGATCGAGGTGCTGGAGGTCGAGCGGCACGTGCCGGCGCTGGTCCGGATCCGCGTGCTGACCTCGGCCCCCTCGTTCCCCCGGAACGCTTCCGAATGGAGCGCCGAGGGGCGCTCCAAGCGCACCACAGAGGTGACCGCATGACCCCGTCCCTGGCCTCCGGTGGCGGCCTGGGCTCGCTGGAGCTGGGCCTGTGGCCGGCGCTGGCCGTCACGATCGCGCTGCTCGTGGGCAACGCGTTCTTCGTGGCCGCCGAATTCGCGATGGTGGCCGCACGCCGGCATCGCCTGGAGGCGCTGGTCGCCGAGCGCAAACGTGGCGCGAAGTCGGCCCTGGCCGGCGTGCGCGAGCTGTCGCTGATGCTGGCCGGTGCCCAACTGGGCATCACCATGTGTTCGCTGGGCCTGGGCATCGTCTCCGAGCCGGCCATCGCGACCATGCTGGACCCGCTGTTCGACGCGGTCGGCATGCCGGCCGCGGCCGGGCACGCGGTGGCGTTCACGATCGCACTCGTGGTCGTGGTGATCCTGCACATGGTGCTGGGCGAGATGGCGCCCAAGTCGTGGGCGATCGCCGGCCCCGAGAAGGTCGCGCTCGTGCTCGCGCCGTCCTTCCGCGGCTACACCCGGGTGGTGCGGCCGCTGTTGCTGGCGATGAACGGGGTCAGCAACGCGATCCTGCGGCTCGCCGGGGTGGACCCCAAGGACGAGTTGTCCCATCCCAAGGACGCGGAGGGGCTGCGCCGGCTGGTCGGCGAGTCCCGTCGGCTCGGCCTGATCGACGGTTCGTCGCACGATGTTCTCTCCGGCACGCTGCGCACGCACACTGAGCCGCTGGCCCGATTGGTCGTGCCGACCGCCGAGATCGACTCGGTGCCGGCCGACGCGGGGCCGGACGAGATCGTCGCGATGTCCCGGCGCAACGGCCGCAACCGGCTGCTGGTGCGCAGCGAGGACGGCACGCTGTTCGGCGTCGTGCACATCCGCAAGGTGCTCACGTCGCGCACCCAGAGCTCCGGCAACACCGCCGGCGAGCTGGCCACGTCGGTGCTCACCCTGGGCGTGGACACCCCGATCCAGCGCGCCGTCGCCGCCCTCCAGGAACGCCGGGCATCGCTGGCCCTGGTACACGCCGCCGACGGCACGCTGCTGGGCCTGGTCGGCCTGGACGACCTCCTCGGCAGCGTCCTGGGCGCACGCGCGGCATAGCGCACGAGGCAGGAGGTCCCGTCCGCCCCAGGCGTGACGGGACCTTCCACTCGCCTCGCCCACCGCCTCCCGGGCCGCCCGGCTCAGTCGCGGATCAGGCGGAAGAAGCGACGGACCTCCTCGACGAAGGTTTCCGGTTGTTCGAAGGCGGCGAAGTGGCCGCCGCGGTCGAGTTCGTTCCAGTAGCGGAGATCGGTGAAGCGGCCGGCCGCCCAGCGGCGCGAGGAGCGGATGATCTCGTGCGGGAAGATCGAGCAGCCGGTCGGGACACCGACCTCGGACAGGTCGGGGTTGCGGTAGCTCTCCCAGTACAACCGGGCCGAGGACGCGGCTGTGCCGGTGAGCCAGTACAGCATCACGTTGTCCAGCATGTGATCGCGGGACAGCGCGTTCTCCGGGTGGCCCTCGCAGTCGGTCCACTGCTGGAACTTCTCCACGATCCAGGCCAGTTGGCCGACCGGCGAGTCGGCCAGGCCGTAGCCGAGCGTCTGCGGCCGGGTGGACTGGATCTTGCTGTAGCCCGCGCCCCACTCGGAGTGTGTGCCCAGGTCGGCCAGCGCCTGCTGTTCGGCCGGCGTCGGATCCTTCATCGCCTCCGCGTCCGGCATCGCCACCGGCATGTTCAGGTGGATGCCGAGTACGTGTTCGGGGTCCTGCCGACCGATGGACGCGGTGACCATCGACCCCCAGTCGCCGCCCTGCGCGCCGTAGCGCGAGTAGCCCAGGTCGGCCATCAGCACGGCCCAGGCCCGGGCGATCCGGTCGATCCCCCACCCGGTCTCGGCCGGCCGGTCGCTGAAGCCGTATCCGGGCAGCGAGGGCAGCACCACGTGGAACGCGTCGGCCGCGTCCCCGCCGTGTGCGGTGGGGTCGGTCAACGGGCCGATCACGTCCATGAATTCGACGATCGACCCGGGCCAGCCGTGGGTGAGGATCAGCGGCAGCGCGTCCGGATGCGGTGAGGGCGCGTGCAGGAAGTGCACCCCCAGGCCGTCGATTTCGGCCTTGAAGTGGGCATGGCCGTTCAGCCGCGCCTCGGTTTTGCGCCAGTCGTAGGTGGTCCGCCAGTACTCGGCCAACTCGCGTGTATAGGCCAGCGGGATGCCCTGGGACCAGTCGTCCACCGGTTCGGCCTCGGGCCAGCGGGTGCGCGCCAGGCGCTCCCGCAGGTCCACCAGGTCGGCGTCGGGTATGTCGATCCGAAAGGGCGTGATGTGCGACGGGTCGGGCATGGACCGGCAACTCCTCCGTGGCGGGGATCGGGTCACGGAGACGATTGCGGGCCCCGACCGTCGTCGACGATCGGTGCGACCGGATCGGGGCTCCTGTCGTGCGTCTCCGGGTTGGTACTCAACCCGATCACCAGGGCCCCGCACCAGAGCGCCGCCACCACGGACAGCACGATTTTGGTCATCGGCGTCCATCGGGTGACCATCCACATCAACAGCGCACCGATCGGCGGCAGGAGCACGAGCAGGAGCAGGATCCACCGCTGTCTGGTGAACCAGGGGCGTTCGTTCTCGACGTGCCGCTTCCGGCGGCTGGTGCGTATCACTGGTTCCGGCCCCCTAGGAACACCCGACGGACCACCCGCGGGTGGGTAGCCCCATGTCTGCCCGGCGAAGCGCGGCTCAGTCCCGGCAAAGCGCGACGCGGATGCCGGGCGAGGTGCGGCCCGGATCCCGGCAAAGCACGGCCGGGTCCCGAGACTTCGCGGCTCCGTCCCGGCGAGGCGCGGCCCCCTTCCCGCGAGGCGCGGCCCCCTCCCGGCGAAACGCCGGCCGGTCCCGGGCGGATCCCGATCCGGTCCCGCCGGGGGCGTGCGTGCTCCGTATGGGTGAAGTCCGCGCCGAAGTGCCCGGTCGGCTTTCGTCCGGCCCGCCGGACCGGCAGTTTGTTCACTTCGTCCGCCTCCGGAAGGCCCCCGATGAACCGTCACCTCCGCGGCGGGGTCGGCGTCGCAGCCGCGCTCCTGACCCTGAGTTCACTCGCCGCCGGCACGCCCGTGTCCGCCCACGAGCCCCCGCCCGGCGCCGGGCCCGCCGTGTCGCCCGAGCGCGGCGCCCCACAGGGGCCGCTGCCGCACCCGAAGGCGGCAACCAACGCCGAGTTGCCGCCCTGGCCGGTCCCCGAGGACAGCGCCCGGCGCGGTGCCGACGCGGGTCTGAAGCTGGACACGATGGAAGGTGCCCTCCAGCACTTCCACGTGCACCTGGACATCTTCGTCGGCCTCGACCGGGTCGATGTCGCGCCCGACATCGGCATCGACAAGCGAACGGGGCTGCCGGCCGATCTGCACACGCACGACGACAGCGGTGTGTTGCACGTGGAGAGCCACGACGCGAACGCCCGCTTCGTACTGGGCCAGTTGTTCGCCATGTGGAACGTGCGCTTCGACGAGACCCACCTGGGCGCCCTCACCCCGGACGCCACGCACACCTACCGCACCTACCTGAACGGCACGTTGGTCGGCGGCGATCCGGCCCGGATCGAACTGCGTCCGCACGATCAGATCTCGGTGATGTTCCAGGGCGACAAGGTCCGGATCAAGCCGCCGGCCTCGTACGACTTCCCGCCGGGCCTTTAGGGTCGCGCGCGTTCACGACAGTATGGGTGGTGAGGTACCGGGACGTCAGCACGAGACAGGGGTTGCCGCCATGACCGATCTGGAAACCGCGGCCCCGGCCTTCATCGCCATGGCGCACTCGATCGTGTGGGCCTCGATCGCCACCGTGGACAGTGCGGGTCGGCCGCGGACCCGGATCCTGCACCCGTACTGGGTGTGGGAACACGGGCGATTGACCGGTTGGGTGGCCACCGCGCCCACCGCGACCAAGCGCGCGCACATCGCCCGCAATCCGTTCGTGTCGTGCAACTACTGGTCGCCCTCACACGACACGTGCGTGGCCGAGTGCCGCGCGGATCTGCTCTTCGAGCCGGAAATCCGCGAGCGGGTGTGGAACCTGTTCCGGGACACCCCCGAGCCGCTGGGCTACGACCCGGCGGGAACAGGGGTGCCCGGCTGGGAGGACCCCCTGTCGCCGGGCTTCGCGGTGATGCGCCTGTCGCCGTGGCGGCTGCGGATCTTTCCCGGTGCGGCGCTCAAGGGCGGGGCCGCCGAGCCGGTGCTGACCTGGCAGGAGCCGCGACCGGAGCTGACGCCACAGGGTTGCAACTGAATCCATCCGGTAAATCATGAGACACGATTGTCTCATTCGGGCTACAGTTGATCCATGCCCACCGACAACGAGCACGTGCTGCGCGCCGCCGTCACCCTGCTGCTCCGGCGACCCGCATCGTCCATGGACGAGATCGCCCGAGCCGCCGGGATCAGCCGCGCCACGCTGCACCGGATGTTCCCGGGCCGGCCGGCGCTGATCGCCGCGCTCGGTGCGCAGGCCTCGGCGCAGATCGGCCGCGCGATCGACGCCGCCGACCTGACCGCCGGCGAGGACGTCCCCGCGGTGCTGCGCGGACTGGTGGACCGCCTCATGCCGTGCGCCGAATATCTGGCGTTCCTGTACGGGGAGAGCTCACTGGTCGGCGATCCGGGCCTGGAGCAGGCCTGGAGCGTGATGGACGAGCAGGTCGCCGCCGCGGTCCGGCGCGGCCAGGAGAACGGCTCGATGCGGGTGGACCTCACCGCGCAGTGGGTCTCCGAGGCGCTGTTCTCGTTCGTCGCCGCCGCCGGCTGGGCGGTCCACGAGGGCCGGCTCGCCGGCCGTGACGCGGCCCGCTCGGTGGCCGAACTCCTCCTGGGTGGTGCCGCCCGCCGCCCGCCCGGCTGATCCGGCTTCGGCACGCATCGGCCGCCGCCGCCCGCCCACGCCGCCGCCCCGGCATCGTCCCGCCGCGACTCCCCGGCTGATCCGCACAGCCGATCCGTCTCTTTGCTTGGAATCCTGATCATGGCAAGTGGCACGACCTCCTCGACTCCCGTTCATACCGGCACCGGCGACTCCGCGAAGGGTGCGCCGGGCCGTTGGATCGCCCTGGGTGTACTGACCCTGTCGGTGCTGCTCGTGGCGATCGACGCCACGGTGCTCGGCCTGGCGATCCCCTTCCTCAGCGAGGACCTCGAACCGACCGGCACCCAGTTGTTGTGGATCGGTGACGTCTACTCGTTCGTCATCGCCGGTCTGCTGGTCACCGCCGGCACCCTGGGCGACCGGATCGGCCGCAAGAAGCTGCTGCTCTGGGGCTCGGCCGCGTTCGGCGCGCTGTCCGTGGTGGCCGCCTACGCGCCCAGTGCCGAGGCGCTGATCGCGGCCCGCGTCGCGATGGGCGTGGCCGGTGCGTCGCTGATGCCGTCCACGCTCGCGCTGGTGCGCAACATCTTCCCGGACGCCCGCGAGCGCAGTTTCGCGATCGGTGTGTGGGGCGCGATGTCGATGGCCGGCGCCGCGTTCGGCCCGGTGGTCGGCGGCTTCCTGCTCGAACACTTCTGGTGGGGCTCGGTCTTCCTGATCAACCTGCCGGTAATGGCAGTGCTGATCGTGGTCGGCATCAGGATGTTGCCGGAGTCGCGCAATCCGAACCCGGGTCCGTGGGACATGCTCAGCGCGGCGCTGTCGCTGGTCGGCATGATCGCCACCGTCTACGCGATCAAGGAGGCCGCCACACACGGTCTGCTGCGCTGGGACGTGTGGGCGGCGCTGGTGATCGGCGTGGGCGCCCTGGCCTGGTTCGGCCGCCGCCAGTTGTCGCTGCCGGTACCGCTCCTGGACATGCGGTTGTTCCGCAACCGGGCGTTCAGCGGCTCGGTGCTCGCCGACCTGCTCACCGTGCTCGGCATGTCCGGGCTGATCTTCTTCCTGTCCCAGTTCCTGCAACTGGTCCAGGGCCGCAGCCCGTTGCAGGCCGGTCTGGCCGAACTGCCGGCCACGGCCGGGGCGATCGTCTCGGGTCTGCTCGCGGGCCTGGCCGCACGTCGGTTGACCCCGCGCGTGGTGGTGACGAGCGGTCTGACCGCGATCGGTCTCGCCCTGGGCGCGCTGACCGTGCTGTCCGAGGACACGCCGTACCTCTACCTGGGCGGTGTGCTGCTCCTGGTCGGTGTCGGCGCGGGCTTCTCGTTCACCGTCACCGCCGACCTGATCCTGGGCAGCGCGCCGAAGGAGAACGCGGGCGCGGCCTCGGCGGTCTCGGAGACCGCGTACGAGTTGGGCGCGGCGCTGGGCATCGCGCTGCTGGGTTCGGTGGTCACCGGGATCTACCGGGGCCACGTGACGATCCCCGAGGGCGTCTCCGCGGACGCGGCCTCCGATGCCCGCGAGTCGCTCGCGGGCGCCGCGGAGGCGGCCGGGACGGTCCACGGCCAGGTCGCGACGGACCTCACCCACTCGGCGAACGACGCGTTCCTGGAGGGGCTGCGGATCGCGGCCGGCGCGGGCGCTGCGGTACTGCTCGCGGCGGCCGTCGCGGCCTGGTTCATGCTGCGCGGCGCGCGCACGGCCGAGTCGGACGTCGAGCACTAGAGTCCGCCCGGCGCACGTCGGGCCGGGGGTCCGGCGGCGGGATCGGTCCCGTCGCCGGGCCCTCGACGTGCGGAGCAGGCCGTGCGCCAGAGATCTGCGAAGCGGACCTCGGGGTCGGGTCGCAGGGCGCGTCGCCCGGCCCGGCCGCGTCTCGGGTGTGCCGCTCAGAGCACCTTGGCGAAGCACATGCTGTTCTCGTGGTCCTTGTAGTAGCCGAACCCGGGTATCGGTTCGTAGCCGCACGAGCGGTACAGCGCGATCGCCTCGGGCTGCTTGTCGCCGGTCTCCAGGACCAGGCGCAGTCGGCCGGCCGCACGGGCGGCCTCCTCCAGGTGCGCGAGCATCACCCGGGACAGGCCGCGTCCGCGCGCGTGCGGCACCACGTACATGCGCTTGAGCTCGGCGTCGCCCGCCCGCAGGCTCGGGTCGTCGTCCGCGCTGCCGCGGGCCCGCCAGCCGCCGCTGGCGACCGGGGCGCCGTCCCGGTAGGCCACGCAGAACAGGCCCTCCGGCGGCAGGAAGTCGGCCGGGTCGACCGCCGACTCGTCGGGGTCGCCGTAACGCTCCACGTACTCCTGCTGCACATCCGCGACCAGTTTGCGCACGTCGGGGTGGTCGTACCCCAGAGTCTTGATCTCCACGGGAAAACGCTAGCTCGTGCGTTCGGGCAGGTCGTCGGCAGGTCGTCGGGAGAAATGCTTGACCTTGTCGCCTATCAGCGATGAACTGTGCCCCCCGGGTGACACGTGTCGCGTCACCCTGCCCGCAGGAGGATTTCCGTGCGTATCCCGCACCACACGCTGGTCCAGTTCAGCGACGTGCACCTGGTCCCGGAGGGTGAGCTGCTGCTCGACCGGCTGGACACCGCCGAACAGCTGCGCCAGGCGCTCGCGGCGGTGGAGGCGGCCGATCTGGCACCCGCCGCCCTGCTGTTCACCGGCGACCTCGCGGACACCGGCGACCCGCGGGCCTATCGGCGACTGCGGGAGCTGCTGGCCGAGGCCGGACCGCGGATCGGCGCGCCGGCGCTGTACGGGATGGGCAACCACGACGACCGCGCGGCGTTTCGCGAGGGGCTGTTGGGCGTGCCCGCCTCCACCGGACCGCACGACTTCGTGCACACGGCCGGCGAGGTACGGGTGATCATGCTGGACAGCACCACGCCCGGCAGCCACTCCGGCGACCTGACCGAGGATCAGTTGCAGTGGCTGCGCGCCGAGTTGGCCACGCCGGCGGCCGGCGGCACGGTGCTCGGCCTGCATCACCCGCCGATCCCCACGCCGCTGGCGTTCCTGGAACGACTCTCGCTGCGCGACCCGGCCCGGCTGGGCGCGGTGATCGCCGGCACCGATGTGCGGATCGTGCTGACCGGCCACAACCACCACGCGACCTGCGGAGTGCTGGCCGGAGTGCCGGTGTGGGCGGCCCCGGCCGTCGCCTACCGCGCCGACGTGTTCCCGCCGGCGGGCACCTACCAGGGGGTGGCGGGCGTCGGCTACACCCGGGTGGACCTGTATGAGGACTGCGCGACGGCGACCTTCGTGCCGGTCGGCCCGATCGAGCCGGTGTACGCCTACGAGCGGACCAAGGTGGACCGCTACCTCGCCGCGCACGAGGGCTGATCGGCGCGGTCCGAGCGGCGCCCCGCGTCGCCGCTCGGACCCCCGGCCGAACCGCGCGGACGGATCGGGTCAGACCGTCGGGCGGTACGTCCCGAAGCTCCACAGGTTGCCCTCCGGGTCGCGCACGGTGTAGCCGCGGCCGCCGTAGTCCTCGTCCTTCGGCTCGCGCACCACGGTCGCGCCCGCCGCCACCGCGCGGGCGCAGTGCGCGTCCACATCGCCGTCGAGGATGCCGTAGAGGGACGCGCCGCCGACCGGCCAACGCAGTTGCTCGCCGCAGCCCTCGGGCAGGTTGGTGCCGAGCATGACCATGCTGTTGCCGAACGTCAGCTCCGCGTGCGCGACGATGTCGTCGTCGCCGGGAACCACCATGACCGCGCTCATTCCGAAGGCGTTCTCCAGGAAGGCGATCGCGGCGGTCGCGTCGTTGTAGCGCAGCGTCGGGATCAGGTCGGAGACGAGGGTCTTGTCGCTCATGGTGCACTCCTTGATGCCGGATGTTGCCGAATGCCGCCGGACATCACCGGATGCGGTGCGCTGCTTCCGATGTCTGCCGGGTGGACGATTCCAGCTTCCGGCGAGTGACCCCGCGCGGTATTGGATAAACGGGAACGATCGGCGCGGGCCGGCCGGTCAGCCCGCGAGGCCGCCGCCGGCGGGCATCCGGGCGGCCGGATAGGCACCGGGCGTGCAGCCCGCGAGCATCTTGAAGTCGCGGTTGAAGTGCGCCTGGTCGTAGTAGCCCGCTTCGGCGGCGATCCGCGCCCGGCTCCGCGGCTCCCCGTCGAGCAGTTCGATCGCGTGCCGAAAGCGCAACACCCGGGCCACCGTCTTGGGCGGCAGGCCGAGCGTCTCCCGAAAGCGCGCTCCGAGGTGGCGCCGGCTCCAGCCGGTCTCCCGGGCGAGTGCGGCGATCTCGACCCGGCCCGCGCTCGCCACCATCAGCTCCCAGCAGCGGACCACCTCGGGCAGCGGCACGGGGCCACGCTCGCGGCGGCGCAGCAGGATCTCGTCCAGGTGGGCGAACCGCGCGGGCCAGTCGGGCGCGGACCGCAACCGGTCCACCAGCGCGTCCACGTCCCACCCGGGCAGGTCGTCGAGGTGCACGGCCCGGTCGGCGATCTCCGCGAGCGGCAGGCCGAGCAGCGTGTACGCGCCGAGCGGGGTGAGGTCGAGCTGGATGCCGGCCTGGTGGCCGTCGTGCTCGACGAGCGCGGGCCCGTCGTGCAGGCCGGCCACGAACGAACCGGTGGTGCCCGGCCCGTATCCGGGCTCGCGTGGGGACCACACCCGCACCGGTGCGAAGCCGATGACGAGGGTGATCGACCCGGTCGCCGGCTCGCGGCGGCGCAGCGGTGCGAGGGTGTGCTCGTCGTAGCCGCGGTAGGCGTCGATCAGCGACGCGAGCGCGGGATGCGGGGGCCCTGCCACCGTCTCCATCGACCCGAGCGCGGAGGTGTGTCGGGTCACGTGCAGAGTGTCCGTGGGGACCATGCTTTCCACTCTCACACCCGGCACCGACAATGCACCGACCAAGGAGTGTCCGATGCGTATCGCGATCTCGGCCGACCAGATCAAGGGCTGTGGCGTCTACCTCGCCGACGAACTGCGCAAGCGCGGTCACGAGGTGCTGCCGTTCGGCGCCTTCGACCCCGAGCACCGACCGGAGTTCGCCGACGACTGGGCACCGGTGAGTGCGGCTGCCTCGCGGGAGGTGACGGCGGGTCGGGCCGATCAGGCGATCGTGTGTTGCTGGACCGGTACGGGCGCCTCGATCGCGGCGAACAAGGTGGACGGGATCCGGGCGGCGCTGTGCACGGACGCGGCCACCGCGGCCGGTGCCCGGCGCTGGAACCACGCCAACGTGCTCGCGCTGAGCCTGCGGCTGACCTCGGGGCCGGTGCTGATCGAGATCCTGGACGCCTGGTTCGACACCGCCGAGAGCCGGGACATCGCCGACGTGCTCAACGTCGAGCGTGTGGCGGAGATCCGCGGCTGAACCGGATCCGGGGGTCCGCTCGGCCCGCGGCGGCGCGATCGAGGTAGTCGGGGAGGTCGGCGAAGTGGTCGATCACCCCGATTGCCTCGGCCAGGCCCGCGGGACGTCCGGCGGGCGCGATCAGCACCGCCCGCATGCCGTAGACGTGCGGTCCGGTGGCGTCCTTCGTCGGGGTGTTGCCGACGAACATGATCTGCTCGCGGGCAATGCCCCCGCACGCGCGTTCGACCTCGGCGTAGAAGTGCGGGTTCGGTTTGCGCAGGCCGATCGCGCAGGACAGGACGACGGCGTCGAAGCACTCCTCGATGCCCGCCTCGGCCAGGGTCCGCCGGCGCACCGACTCGGGACGCTGGGTGTCGCAGGCGAGCACGCACACCAGGTCGCGGCGCTCGCGGATGCGCAGCAGCGCCTCGGCGGCCCGGCGGATGACCCGCGAATCGGGGACCTGCTCGAAGACCGGTTCGGCGACCGCCTCCGGGTCCGGGATGCGCGCCCCGCACAGGGCCGCGGCGTGCCGGATCTCGTCCGCGAACGAGGTGTGCGTGTCCCGGACCCGGTCGCCCTCGCGGGTGATGCGGTGCACGTGGTCGAAGGCGGCGACGAAGGTGTCCGGGACGTCGGTGCCGGGCATCGTGCGCAGCACCTCCAGGACCGTGCGGCCGTCCGGATTGCGCCCGGGAACGGCCAGGGTGCCGCCGAAGTCGAGGGCCAGGGCGCGAAGGGTCATGATCACGTGGATCCCCGGAAGGGGTCGGGCCTACTCCTTCCCGGGCGGCGCCGGTGGACGATGCGGGGACTGCCCCCAGGCGCGCCGCCCGGCCGAGCGAGGGGCACCATCGGGCCGACGCTCGGCGGCGGCGGGTCAGCTGCGTACGCCCGGCAGGCTCGTGACGAACTCGGCGAACGCGGACGGGTTGCGGGTTTGCACGAGTACCCGGCCCGGGCCGGTGAAGTCGAAGACCAGGCCCTCGCCGGAGGTGACCGAGGCGATGGTCCGCCCGCGCGCGGCCCGGCGGGTGGCGAAGGTGATCGTGGGTGCGTAGGCGACCACGTGGCCGGTGTCGACCACGACCTGCTCCCCCGCCTCCAAGTCCAGCACGTCCAGCGCGCCGTAGCAGCCCATGATCACCTCGCCCCGGCCGGACGCGTGCACCAGGAAGCCGCCCTCGCCGCCGACCAGGTTGCGCAGCCCGCCCCAGCGGGTGTCGATGCGCACGTCGGCGGAGTTGGCCAACCAGGTGCTGCGGGTCAGCAGGAACTCGGGCACGTCGGGAGTGAGCGTCACGTTGGCGATGTCGCCGGGCAGCGCGGCGGCCACGTCGACCCAGCCTCCCCGGGCGGGTGCGGTGAACGTGGTCTGGAAGAACGACTCGCCGCCGAGCACGCTGCGCTTGAGCCCGCGGATGATGCCGCCCTCGACCTTGGCGGAGATCTCCACGCCCGCGCTGTGCGCCATCATCGCGCCGGACTCGGCCCGCATCGCCTCGCCCGGATCGAGCCGGCAGCGGGCGGCGGCGAACGCGGGACCGTGTCTGACTTCGACTCTCATCCCGCGAACGTGCCACGCGCCGGCCCGGCGCACCGACCGGAACGACCCGACCGGACGACTCGCGTCACCCGATCGGGTCGGCGCCTCGGCCGCCGTCTACTCGGCCGGCGGAATGCCCTTGATGATCGCGAAGCGCGCGCCGAAGGGGTCGTTCAGCATCGCGATCCGGCCGACGTCCGGGATGTCGTACGGCGCCATCAGCTCGGTCGCGCCCAGCTCGATCGCCCGGGCGAACGACGCGTCGCAGTCGTCGACGCCGATGTAGATCTGCCATTGCGGGGCGGTCTGCCCGGGGTCGACCTCCATCACGCCGCCGTGCATGGCGTCCACGTCCTCGCCCGGGTAGGCGAGGCTGTAGATGCCGGCGGGCGAGGGGAAGTCCTGGTAGTTCCAGCCGAACACCGAGTGGTAGAAGCCGGTGGCGGCGACCCGGTCGGCGGTGTACAGCTCGGTCCAACACAGCGCGCCGACGTCCTGGACCAGTTCCAGGCCCTTGTTCGTGCCCTGCTGCCACGCCATGAAGCTCACACCGGTGGAGTCGGCGTAGCCGGCCATCCGGCCCATGTCCATCACGTCCATCGGCGGGAGCAGCACCCGACCGCCGGCCTGCTCGACCGCCTTGGTGGTGGCGTCGATGTTCGGGGCGTGGAAGTACACGGACCACGCCGGGGAGGCGCTCCGGTCCATCAGCGGGGCGAAGGCGGCAACGCTCTTGCCATCCTTGCGCAGGATCCCGTAGCCGCCGGTCTCGGGACCGGTGATCTCCAGATCCCACCCGAACAGGTCGCCGTAGAACGCGCCGGCCGCCGGGAGGTCGGGCACCCCGAGGTCGATCCAGAGCGGGGCGCCGGGGGCGAAATCGGTCGTGAGCATGACTGGTCACTCTCCAGTGGGTCGATCGCGGTGCGGAGCGCGGTATCGCCGGTACAGAGGTGGACCGGACCCGGCCGAAGAACTCATCGCTCCCCGGCGGCACCATCCGGCATCTCGCACACGGCCTTACCGAATGCCCTGTTTGCCGCAATTGACACTGCCGGTGGAACCCGCGGCTCGCACCGACCCGAGCAACCGCACGAACCCGCCCTCGGGCCCCACGCGCGACACGGCCGGACCGGCGGGCGGCGCGGGACAGGGGCGCGGGGGCACGGGGGCACGGGCAGCCTCCCCGCCTACGTCGTCGGCGCCGCCGTGGGCGGGGCCGTGGGTGCCGCCGGAGTCGAGGGCAGGAGGGCCTCGCAGATCTTCAGCGCCTCGACGACCTTGGGATCCGACCGGTCCAGCGCGGCGGCCCCACCCGCCGGCAACTCCACCCGATGGTCCTTCAGGCAACCCGCGAACGCCTCCGCGGAGTTGCCGCCGCGCCGGGGGCGGTCCGTGCCGCCGCCCGGCCCCCGCGAGGGCCGCAGCTTCGCGCACACCTCCTCGGCCTTGCGGTACGCCGGATCGGTCGAGCGCGGATCGGGCCGCCCGCTCGGGAACCCGGTGGGGCGTTCGCCGGCCGGCCGACTCGGGCGCGCCGACGGACGACCGGACGGGCGGCCCGCGCCCGGGGGACGGGTGCCGCCGTCCGGTCGGCCAGTGGGTACCTCGACCCCGTTCGCGCGCAGGCAGTCGGTGTACGCCTTGCCGGCGTCCCCACCACCGCTCGCCGCGCTCGACGGGGCCGAGGCACTCGTGTTCGTGTCGCCGCCGCTCCCCCCACATCCGGCCAGCGACAACACGAGTGCCGAGGCGGCGACCGGCAGCACCGATGGGGTCCACGCCGGTCGAGCCGGGTACCTCGTCATGACGTCCTTCCCACGAGCCTCGGGGTCGGCGTCGGACGACGCACCGCCCATCCTGCCCGGACTCAAGCACGGCGGGGTGGTCGTCGCCCGCGCGCCGCCTGGGAGTTCCCTGGGAGCCCCGCCCCGGATCGGGCGCCGCTCCGCCCGCGTCGGCGCGCGACATGTCACGATCGGGCTCGGTTTCGGCGGGTCCGACCGGTGGCCGCGGACCCCGGGCCACTTCCGCGCTCCCAGGCAACTCCCAGGCGCCGGACAGCCTTCGAGGACGTGCCCGGACCAGGCTGTGCGGCCATGAGGCGTGTACGACTGCGACGGAAGTCGGTCCTGATCAACCTGGCCCTGGCCACCGCGATGGTGACCGGCGCCGGCTTCGCCTACGCGGCCGTGGACGACGGCGGCGGGTCGTCCCGCGCCGGCCGGACGCGCACCGGCAAGGTGACCAAGGGCACGGTGCTGGCCACGGTGTCCGCGTCCGGGTCGTTGTCCTCCCCCTCGGATGTCGGCGTCGGCTTCACCGCCGCCGGCAGGGTCACCACCGTCGCGGTCAAGGTCGGCGACACCGTCACCGCCGGCCAGGTCCTCGCGCAGATCGACCCGACCCAGGCACAGGAGGCCCTCGACGCGGCGAAGGCGGCCGTCACGGTGGCCCAGGCGAACCTGACCAAGGCCCGGGCGGGCACTCCGGTCCAGCAGAACGGCGGCGGCGGCAACGGCAGTGGCGGCGGCAATCAGGGCGCGGACGCCCAGAACACGGTCCTGCGCGGCTCGACCGGCGGCGGCGCCACGAGCAAAGGCAACGGCACCGACGCTGTGCCCACCGCCACGTCCACGACGGCGCCGCCCCGGACCACGTCGCCCCCCGTCACCCAGCCGCACCCGACCGTCACCGTCACCGTCACCAAGACCCCGGCGGCCACCCCGTCGCCGAGCACGACAGTGGACGCGGCAGCGGTGAGCCAGGCCGAGTCGGCCCTGATCACGGCGAACAACAAACTCGCCGACGCCCAGCGGGCCCTGGACGGCTGTGTGCTCAAGGCACCGTCGGCCGGCATCGTGGCATCGGTGTCCGGCAAGGTCGGCGACACCGTCTCCGCGACCACCTCCGCAAGCGGGTCGGGCGGGTCGGGCGGGTCCGGCGGCGGCCAGGGAGGCTCGTCCACGTCGTCGTCGAGCACCGCCGTGACCGGCTTCGTGGTGATCGCCAACCCGACCGGCATGGAGACCCGGGTGTCCTTCCCGGAGGCCGACGCCGCCAAGGTCAAGGCCGGGCAACCGGCCACCGTGACGCTCAACGTGAACTCCGCGATCCGACTCAATGCCAAGGTGGTCGGCGTGAACCCGCTGCCGGACGGCGGCTCGACCTCGGGTTCGGTCAAGTACGGCGCGACGATCGCGCTGGAGGGCGACGTCTCCGCGCTGCGCACCGGACAGACCGCGAACATCTCGGTGGTCGTCGCCGAGGCCGACAACACGTTGCAGGTGCCCTCGGCGGCGGTCACCGGCACGGGCGCGACGGCCTCGGTCCGGGTCCTGGTCGACGGCGTCGAGCAGCGCCGCACGGTGACCGCGGGCGTGGTCGGCGACCAGACCACCCAGATCGTCTCCGGTCTGGCCGAGGGCGACGAGATCGTGATCGGCACCGTCGCCGCGACCGGTGGTGCCGGCTCCACGTCGGGACGCTCCGGCCAATCCACCCGAGGCGGCACGGCGGGCGGCGGCCTGCCCGCCCCGGGCATCGGCAACTTCCCCGGCGGCGGCGCGCTGGGCGGCAACACGACCGGCGGGTCCGGCGGCGGCGTCCCGCGCGGCGGCTCGCGATGACCGGGCCGGACGCGGGCCGATCCGCACCGGTGATCGACGTGCGCGCGGTGACCAAGTCGTACGGGCACGGCGCCGCCTCGGTACACGCGCTGCGCGGCGTCGACCTGACCATCGAGAGCGGCGAATACGTCGCCATCATGGGCAGTTCGGGTTCGGGCAAGTCGACCCTGATGAACGTGCTCGGTTGCCTGGACGTACCCACCGCGGGCCGCTACCTGCTGGACGGCCTGGACGTCGGCCGGCTGGACGAGCACCAGCTCGCGCTGGTCCGCAATCGCCGGATCGGCTTCGTCTTCCAGTCGTTCAACCTGATCCCGCGCACCAGCGCCCTCGCCCAGGTCGAACTTCCGCTCTCCTACGCCGGGGTGCGGACCAAGGAGCGCCGCCGCCGCGCCCTGGCCGCGCTCGACCTGGTCGGCCTGGCCGACCGCACCGACCACGCGCCCAACGAACTCTCCGGCGGCCAGCAGCAACGCGTCGCCCTGGCCCGGGCATTGGTCACCGCACCGGCGCTGCTGCTGGCCGACGAGCCGACCGGGAACCTGGACAGCCACAGCACCGCCGAGGTGCTCGGCATCCTGGACCGACTGCACGGCGCCGGACGCACGATCGTGATCATCACCCACGAGGACGAGGTGGCCGCGCGCGCCGAGCGGGTCCTGCGCCTGGTCGACGGCCTGGTGGTCGCCGACCACCGCCGCCCGCCCGGACCGGCGTCCGCACCGCCGCCGACCCCACCGGTTCCGGCCGCCGAGACCGTCCCACCCGCAGCAACCGTCCCGTCCGGCGCTGCTTTCGGCGCATCCGGCGCATCCGGCGAAGGAGCCCGCCGGTGAACCCCGTCGAGGTACTGCGCTTCGCCGTCCTGGGTCTGGCCGCCAACAAGATCCGCACCGCGCTGACCATGCTCGGCGTACTGATCGGCGTCGGCGCGGTGATCCTGCTGGTCGCCGTCGGCAACGGCTCGTCCGAGTCCGTCCAGGCCTCGATCCAGCGGCTGGGCACCAACCTGCTCACCGTCTCGCACACCGCGGGTGGCGGCCGGTTCGGCGCGGCCGGCCAGGGCGGCGCACTCAAGGACCTCACCCCGGACGACGCCCAGGCGCTCGTCGACAAGACCACGGCCCCGCACGTGCGGTCCGCCGCACCGGTGCAGACCACGTCGCAGAGCATCACCTACGCCGGCCAGTCGGTGACCGTGTCCCAGATCGTCGGCACCACCCCGGACTGGTTCGCCACCACCAACCACGACCTCGGCCGGGGCGCCCTGTTCGGCACCGAGGACGTGAGCGCCCGCCGCAAGGTCGCCGTCCTGGGCAGCACCACGGTGGAGAACGTGTTCGGCACGGAGGACCCGATCGACAAGGAGATCCTGATCGCCGGCATCCCCTTCCGGGTCGCCGGCGTATTGCAGACCAAGGGCGGCACCGGCGCCGGGGACTCCGACGACACGATCGTGCTGCCGGTGACCACGATGCGCGACAGCCTGACCGGCTACGGCTCGTTGTCCTCGATCGCGGTCCGGGCCACCTCCTCCGCCGACACCGTGCTCGCCCAGGACGAGGTCACCTCGATCCTGAACAACCGGCACCGGATCACCGGTTCCGCGCAGAGCGACTTCCGGATCACCAACCAGCAGTCGCTGCTGAGCGCCAACGACGAGACCAACAAGACCTTCACCGTGCTGCTCGCGGCGGTCGCGGCGATCTCACTGCTCGTCGGCGGGATCGGAATCACCAACATCATGCTGGTGACCGTCGCCGAGCGCACCCGCGAGATCGGCATCCGCAAGGCGATCGGCGCCCCGCGCGCCGCGATCCTGGGCCAGTTCCTCGCCGAGTCGACCCTGCTGTCCGTCCTCGGCGGCGGTCTGGGCGTGGCCGCCGGGCTGTTCGCGGCGCGCTTCGAGGTGGTCGGGATCAAGCCGGTGGTGGTGCCGAGTTCGGTGGTCGGATCGTTCGCCGTGTCGGTGGCCATCGGCCTGTTCTTCGGCGGCTACCCGGCCGCGCGTGCCGCCGCGCTGCGGCCGATCGAGGCGCTGCGGCACGAATAGGCCGCACGAACGGGCCGTACGCGTGGGCCGAACCGACCGGCCCGACGAACAGCCCGTACGATCCCCGCCGTTCCCGCGTCCAGGAGGAGACCCGAGACCATGACGCCGAAGCACCACGCCGGTCGGCCCGACGCTCGGCCGCAGAACCCGGTCGCCGACCGGGCGCGACCCGACTCCGAGGCCCTCGGCTCCCCTTCCCGCGTCCCCGCGCCCGGTGACCCCGGGTCGGCGGCGAACGAGGGGGCCGAGACCGGGTTCGTCGCCGGCTTCCGAACCGAGGCGGAAGCCGGCGACGAGCCCCACCCCGACGAGTCGCCGGCGGACATCCTCCGCCGACCGCCGACCGCGCGCGACGTCGCCGCCGAACTCGCCGCCCCGCCCCGGCGCCGACTGCCCCTGGTCACCCTGGCCCTGGGCGCGGGCGTGTTCGCCTCGGTCGGCTTCCTGGCCGGCGTCGAGGTGCAGAAGGACCACGGCGGCGGCACGAACCAGGTCGCCGGACCCGCCGCCGGACCCGCGCAGGGCGCGAACCCCTACGGCGCCCGCGCCACGGCGGGCGGCGGGGCGGCCACGGCCGGCGGCCAACCGGGCACCGGCCGCACCGGCGGCGGCACGGGCGGCACCGGCGCCGCCGCGGACCTCACCACCGGCACCGTGAAGGTCGTGGACAACTCTTTCATCTACGTCTCAGATTCAGCCGGCAACATCGTCAAGGTGAAAACCGACGCCGGTACCCGGATCCAGGTCGTCCGCGACGGCAAACCCGTCGACCTCGCACCCGGCGACACCGTCGTGGTGCGCGGTGCCACCGACGCCGACGGCTCGGTGACCGCCACCTCGGTCACCGAGGGCACCGGCGCGGCCGGACGCCCCGGGGCGGGCGGCTTCGGCACGGCCGGCGGCACGGGCGGAGCGGGCTGACGTGGCCGCGCCCGTCGAGGTCGGCGCCCGGGCCCGCCTGCTGGTGGTCGACGACGAACCCAACATCCGCGAACTCCTGTCCGCCAGCCTGCGCTTCGCCGGCTTCGAGGTGGACTCGGCGGCCGACGGCGCGGCCGCACTGGCGGCGGTGGAGCGCTGTCGGCCGAGCCTGGTCGTGCTCGACGTGATGCTCCCGGACCTGGACGGCTTCGAGGTGGTCCGCCGGCTGCGCGCCGACGGAACCCACCTGCCCGTGCTGTTCCTGACCGCCAAGGACACCACCAAGGACAAGATCACCGGGTTGACCCTGGGCGGCGACGACTACGTCACCAAGCCGTTCAGCCTGGAGGAGTTGATCGCCCGCATCCACGCGGTGCTGCGCCGGGTGGACGGCGGCGCGGGCGTACCGACCCCCTCGAACCGGATCGTGGTCGCCGACCTCGAACTCGACCCGGACGGCCACGAGGTGCTGCGCGGCGGCCGGCCGGTGCCGCTCTCGCCCACCGAGTTCAAGCTGTTGCGCTACCTGATGCTCAACACCGGCCGGGTGGTGTCCAAGACCCAGATCCTGGACCACGTCTGGCAGTACGACTTCGGCGGCGACCTGAGCATCGTCGAGTCCTACATCAGCTACCTGCGGCGCAAGGTCGAACTCGACGTCGGCGGCTGCAAGTTGATCCACACCGTGCGCGGCGTGGGCTACGTGCTGCGCCGTCCGCAGCCGACGGCCTGACGGCGCGCCGATGCGCCTCCCGCACCCGAGCCGGTCCTCGCTGCGCGTCCGGGTCCTGATCATCGCGATGGCCCTGGTCGCCGTCGCGCTGCTGGTCAGCCAGACGGTCGTGGTGGGCTCGCTGCGCGGCTACCTCACCGATCAGGTCGACCGACAACTGAGCCAGGCCGCACGGGGGATGGCGTTCCGCCTGCCGGAGGGCCCCGGCGAGCAGCGCGGCGGCCCGTCGGGCAATCACGGCCGGGCACCCGGCGTGCTGCCGAGCCGGCTCGTGGCCGAGTACCTGTATCCGAACGGCGGCACCCGCCAGCGGCTCCGCTCGCCGGGCACCGAGGAGGAACTGGGACCGCGGTTGCCGAAACTGGACATCGCGGCGGTGCTGGCCCTGAACCGGCGCCCGTTCGAGACCGACTCGGTGACCGGCGGCGCGCGCTGGCGGGTGCTCGCGGTGCCGATGGCGGGCGGCGAGGGCAGCGTGGTGCTGGCCCAGCCGATGAACGACGTGCGGGCCACGGTGGACCGCATGCGCTCGGTGTGCCTGATGATCGGCCTGACCTGCCTGGCCGTACTGGCGGCGGCCGGCTGGTTCGCGCTGCGTGGCGGCCTGCGTCCGCTGCGCCGGATCGAGGAGACGGCGGCGGCGATCGCGGCCGGCGACCTCTCGCATCGGGTCCCGGTGCCCGCGCCCGGGACCGAGATCGGCCGACTGTCCACGTCGATCAACGGCATGCTCGCCCAGATCGAGACCGCGTTCGCGGCCCGCGCCGAGTCGGAGACCCGGATGCGCCGATTCGTCGCCGACGCCGGCCACGAACTGCGCACCCCGCTGGCCAGCGTACGCGGCTTCGCCGAGTTGTACCGGATGGGCGCGCTCACCGACCCGGCCGAGGTGGCCCGCACCATGCGCCGGATCGAGGACGAGGCGATCCGGATGGGCGGCCTGGTCGAGGACCTGCTGCAACTGGCCCGCCTGGACGAACAGCGCCCGCTCTGCAACGAGCCGGTGGACCTGCGCATCCTGGCCGCCGACGCGGTGCACGACATCAAGACGCTGGCCCCGGACCGGCCGGTGACCCTCACCGGGTCGGACGGCGGCGCGGCCCATCCGGTCGTCGTCTCCGGCGACGAGTCGCGGCTGCGTCAGGTGGTGGCCAACCTGGTCTCCAACGCGCTCACCCACACCCCGGCCGGGACCGCGATCCGGATCACGGTGGGCCGCACCCCCGCCCGGGACTCCTGCGCGGTCCTGGAGGTCGCCGACGCCGGCCCCGGCCTGGCCCCGGCCGACGCCCAACGCGTCTTCGAACGCTTCTACCGCGTCGACTCCTCCCGCAGCCGCGCCGCGGGCGGCGGCTCGGGCCTGGGCCTGGCCATCGTCGCCGCCCTGGTCAACGCGCACGGCGGCCGGGTGGAGGTACGCACGGCCCCCGGCGCGGGCGCGGCCTTCCGGGTGCTGCTGCCGGGGTGACCCTCGCCACGGCCGCCCGGGCGGCCCGACCCGCAGCGGGGGTGTCGCGATCAGCCCTGCGCGGGCATCGCGGACATGTCCATGTACACGACCTCCCACAGGTGCCCGTCCGGGTCCTGGAAGCTGCGGCCGTACATGAAGCCCTGGTCCATCGGGTCGTTCGACGTGCCGGCTCCGGCCGCGAACGCCTTCTCGACCAGTTCGTCCACTTCCTCGCGGCTGTCCGCGCTCAGACACACGATGGCCTCGGTGGTCCGGGTCGCGTCGGCGATCTCCTTCTTGGTGAAGGTCTTGAAGAAGGGCTCGACGAGCACCATCAGGTGGATCGTGTCGCTGATCGCGAACGAGCTCGCGTTCTCGTCGCTGAACTGCGCGTTCTGCTCGAACCCGAGCGCGGTGTAGAACGCGGTCGCCTTCGCGAGGTCCTGCACCGGCAGATTTACGAAGATCATCCTGGCCATGACGCGCCCCATCTCGTAGGTCTCGATGTTGTCGAAGGTTCAGACGGTCCCCCGCCGAAAAACTCATCGGCCCCGCCACATCTTTTTCGCTCTCGCCGCAGAGCATCCCGAACGGCACCGACATCACCGGCAACCGCACTGCCCCCACCGGGTGAACCGGCCCCCAGCGGCCGGGACGGTGCGGGCCTTTCATCCGCCGCGAGCCCCGCCGCCCCGCGAGGCCGCCGCGGTCCCCGCGCAGGCGGCGATGCCTCGGGTCAGACGACCCGTTCGGTTTCGCGTTGCTTCTCGCCGGCCGGCCCGGTGTCGCCGTGGCCGGGCCACCAGGCCGCGTGGCCGATCAGGGCGGTCAGGCTCGGGGTGAAGATCAGCGCCATGATGAAGGCCGCGATCGCGATGCCGCTGGAGAGGGCGAAGCCCATCTGGGAGAGCGTCGAGTTGCCGGCCAGCATCAGGGTCGCGAAGGTGCCGGCCAGGATCACGCCCGCCGCGGCGATCGTGGGGCCCGAGTGCTTGACCGCCACGGCCGCCGCGTCGTGCGGGTTGTGGCCCTCGCGGGCCTCCTCGCGCAGGCGCGACACCATCAGGATGTTGTAGTCGGTGCCGAGGGCGACCACGAAGAGGTACATGATCACCGGGAGCATGAACATCAGCCCGGGCTGGTCGCCGATCCTCTGGAACAGCACCGACGTGGCCCCGAGCGTGGCGCCGAAGCCCAGGGCCACCGAGGCCATCAGGTACCACGGCGCGACCAGGCTGCGCAGCAGCAGGCCCAGGATGATCATGATGCACACCGCCGCGACCGGGAAGACCACCGAGTAGTCCCGATCCACCGCGCGGTTGATGTCCACGTACACCGCGCTGATCCCGCCCACCAGTGCCCGGGTCCCGGGCGGCGCGGCCTTGTGCATGATCGGGCGCAGGCGGTCCTTGATCGTCGACAGGGCATCGTCGGTGGCCGGCGAGTCGGACAGGACCACCGAGTAGAACGCGGTCCGCCCGTCGGCGCTGAGCACCGCCTCGGTCACCGAGCCGACCCCCTCGACCCGTGGCAGCGCCGCCTCGAAGGGCGCCCGCTCCGCCGGCGTGAGCGGCCGGCCGGTGGTGGACGTGGACGTCAGGTAGACCTCGGTCGGGTCGGTCGTACCGGGCGGGAAGCCCTTCTCCAGGTTCTTCATCGCGACCACGGATTCCTTGTCCGAGGGCAGCGACGAACCCGCCAGGTCGAAGTTGGCCTTGTAGCCCAGGGCGCCGATCGCCAGCACGCCCATCACCAGCGCGGACGACACCGCGAACACCGCCGGCCGCCGGCCGATGCCCCGACCGAGCCGGGCGAAGCCGCTGCCGTGCGGCGTCACCCGCCAGGACTTGGACGGCCAGAACACGCGTGTACCCAGCAGCGACACCACCGCCGGCACCAGGGTCAGACCGGCCAGCAGCGTCACGAACACCGCGATCGCCAGCGCCGGCCCCATCGAGCGCAACATCCCGAGCGTGGACAGCGTCAGCGCGGCGAAGGCCACGATCACCGCCGCCGCGGCGGACGCGATCGCCTCGCCGACCCTGGACACCGCGTGCACCATGCCGTTCTTGGCGTCGTCGCCCTCGCGCAGCACCTCGCGGTAGCGGAACAGCAGGAACAGCACGTAGTCCGTACCGACGCCGAACAGCACCACGGTGAGCAGTTGTTCGATCGAGCTGTCCGCCTTCATGTCGAAGATCTTGTTGGCGGACGCGATCAGCCCGGTGGCCATCGGCGCGATCAACCCGATGATCACCACCGGCAGCAGCGCGATGATCGGGCTGCGGAAGATGATCAGCAGCAACAACACGATGATCACGATGGTGCCGACCGCGACCAGAGTGCCGGCGCTCTCGGACGATTCCCGTTCGTCGAGCGCCTGCGCGGCCTGACCGGTGATGCCGGCACTCAGCCCGGTCCCGGCCACCTGCGCCTTGACGTCCTTGCGCATCGCCTCGACCGCGTCCTGCGGCGTCTCGTCGTTGGGATCGGTGATCTCCGGCATCGCGACCGTCGAGGTCTGCACGAGCCCGTTCGGCGAGACCTGACCCGGCGTCACCGCGAGCACGTCCTTGATCCCGCGCGCCTGCACCGACGCCGAGATCCGGGCCACCTCGGCGCTGTCCGCGGCGGTCATCGGCGTGCCGTCCGAGCGCTGGAAGACGATCACCGCGCCGATGTTCTCCTGTTGCGGGAAGTCCTCGCTGCGCAGGTCGGACGCGCGCACCGACTCATAGGACTCGGGCAGGAAGCTCTTCTCGTCGGTGGAGGACGTGAGCTTCGGCGCGAGGCCGATCACCACACCGGCGGCGATCACCCAGGCCAGGATCACCCACCAGGGCCTGCGTACGACAAACCCGCCCAGGGCCGCGAACATGGGCGCCTCGCTTCGCACTCGTGACGGATACCGCTGCCTCACGTCACCGTCGAACGAGCCGAACGGGTGCGCCAGTGGGGTGCTCCGTGCGAGTGACCCGCCCGTACCCGCGCGGGCGACGCGCTCCAGGGCATCCGACCGGGGTTCCCGGGCGCGGTCGACCCGGGGGGTGACGGCCGGATGTCCGGTCGGTACGGTTTGCCTGCCGTCGAGACAGGGGCCGGGGCCGGAGCGGCGTCCGGGCCGGCCGGCATGCCCGCAGCCGCCGGCGGCGGCTGCACCGCGGAACAGCACGGGGGATGGTCATGGTGGCGTCCAGGGTTCGTCGCGACGCGCTGCGGGCCGCCTTCGGCGCGCGTGCGGACGCCGAGCCGGCCGCCCTGCTCGCGCGGGTGGTGGTCGCGACGGTCACCTGCGGCTTCTTCTTCGGCGGCTTCGTCGGCCTGGTGCAATCGACCCGGTTGTCGACCGGCGCCAAGGCGATCGCGCTGGGACTCCTGCTCGCCCTGGTCACCCTGCATCTGCGCAACTGTGTACGCCCGGCGGACGGCTCGCGGCCGGCCGGCTGGGCGTGGACGCTCGGTGCGCAGGCGGTGCTCACCTACCTGCCGATGACCTGGTTCCACGAGACCTGGTACGGCAACCCGGGCTTCCTGGCCGGCGCCGCGCTGCTTCTGCTGCGGCCGGCCTGGGCGGGCTGGGCCGGGTTCCTGGCGGTGGTGGCCGCCCAGGTGCCGGTCGGACTCGCGGTGCGGCCGACCGTGGTGGAGGCGCTGTACCTGGTGGTGGGCCAGGCCGTGCTGGTCGGTCTGGCGGTGTACGCGCTCGCCGGGCTGGCCGACCTGGTCGCCGCGCTGGCCGCGACCCGCACCGCGCTCGCGGACGCCGAGGTCGCCCGCGAACGGCTGGGCTTCGCCCGGCAGCTGACCGAAGGCGTCGGGGCGAGCCTGACCCGGATCCTGGACCGCGGCGACGCGCTGCTCGCCGGCCTGCGCGAGCACCCCGAACGCACCCGCCCGGAGCTGGCCGACGCGCTGGCGGAGGCGAGGGGCGCGATGACGTCGGCCCGGGCCTTCGCGCACGCGCACAAGAGCGCCGAGAGCACCCCGCCGCCCGCGATCACCGACGAGCCGACGCCACGCGCGGTCGCGGTGCTGCGGGTGGTGATCCTGGTGCTGATCATCGTGCCGCTGCCGCTGCGGGTGCTGGCCGCGAGCGACTACTCGGCCGGCCGCCGCGCGCTGTTCGGGCTGCTGCTGGTCGCCTTCGTCGCGCTGTACATCCGCAACTGCACACCGGTCCCGGGCGGGCGACCCCGGTGGTGGCAGTGGACGTTCGCGGCGCAGATCGCACTCGCCTACGTGCCGCTCGTGGTGTTCGACGCCGGAGTCTGGTCGGTGGGGCTGTTCCTGGCCGGGCTCGCGCTGGTGCTGCTGCGCGGGCCGTGGCGGGTGCTCGCGGTGGCCGGGTTCGCGTGCCACGACGTGTACTTCGGCACCTGGAGCCCGACCGCGCTCGACCACGTCTACCACGTGGTGTGGATCCTGGAGCGTGCGGCGCTGGTGTACGGGCTGGTCCGGATGGCCGACCTCGCGCGGGCGTTGTGCGTGGCCCGGATCGAGTTGGCCGCCGCGCACGTGGCCCGCGAGCGGCTGCGTTTCGGGCACGACCTGCACGATCTGCTCGGGTTCAGCCTGTCCGCGCTGGTACTCAAGAGCCAACTCGCGCTGCGCCTGGTCGACCGCGATCCGAAGGCGGCGGCGGCCCAGCTCGCCGAGGGCCTGGCGCTGGCCCGACAGGCGCTGGCCGACGTGGGCACGGTCGCGGGCGGGTATCGCGGGATGTCCTTGGCGGTGGAGGCACTCGCCGCGCGGGACGTGCTGGCCGGGGCCGGGATGGTGGTGGAGGTCGCCGTCGACGTGGGCGAGTTGCCCGCCGGCGCCGACACCGTATTGGCGACCGTGCTGCGCGAGGGCGCCACCAACGTGCTGCGGCACAGCGCCGCGAGCCGGTGCGCGATCACCGCGACGGTCGAGCCGGACGGTGCCGTCGTCCTGGTCCTGACCAACGACGGCGTCCGCGCCGGCGCCGATGCCGCGCCGACCGGGTCGGGGCTGGGGCTGCGTTCGCTCGACGGACGACTGGCGGCGCTGGGCGGCACGCTCACCGCCGGCGTCGTCGGCGAGGCGTTCCGGCTGTCCGCCCGGGTGCCCGGACCGGGGCGGACTGCGCCCCAGGATGCGTGAATCCGCCCGGATGGGGCCGAAACGACGGACCCGGACCCAGAGTTCGGCTGCCCGTAGTCGTCCGCCGATGGTGGGATGGGGTATCACTGCATTGGCGATCGCACGTCACACGACTTGCGCACGTCGCGCCGGGCGCACGCCGGGCTTCTACAGTCCTGTAGATCCTGTAGATTTACCCATCGGGCGGCCGTCGCGTGATCACCCGATCCGCCTGTACCCCGATATGCACGAGGGAAGGAAGCACTGCCATGGGAGTCAGTCTCGCCAAGGGCGGCAACGTATCCCTGTCCAAGGCCGCGCCCGGTCTCACCGCCGTCGCGGTGGGTCTCGGATGGGATGCGCGCAGCACGACCGGTGCGGACTTCGACCTCGACGCGAGCGCACTGCTGCTCGGCAACGACGGTCGGGTGCTGTCCGATCTGCACTTCGTCTTCTACAACAACCTGACCAGCCCCGACGGCTCGGTCCAGCACACCGGTGACAACCTCACCGGCGAGGGCGAGGGCGACGACGAGACCGTCAACGTCGACCTCGCGTCCGTGCCGGCCGACGTCCAGCGGGTGGTCTTCCCGGTGTCCATCCACGACGCGGTGGCCCGGGACCAGTCCTTCGGCCAGGTGCGCAACGCGTACATCCGGGTCGTCAACCGCGCGGACAACAACGAACTCGCGCGCTACGACCTCACCGAGGACGCGTCCACCGAGACCGCAATGGTCTTCGGCGAGCTGTACCGCAACGGCAACGAGTGGAAGTTCCGCGCGGTCGGCCAGGGCTACGCCTCGGGTCTGGCCGGCATCGCGAAGGACTTCGGCGTCAACGTCTGAGCCCACCCCCGGGATCGAACCCGGGCGCACGAACCGCACGCGCCGTGCAGCAGGGCCGCATCGTCCTCGATGCGGCCCTGACGTCGCACCGGGAACGATTCGTCCCGGACGGCGGTTGATCCTGAACCAGAGCACGAAGCACCTCGGCGGCGGTGCGACCCACCGCCCCGTACCGAACAAGGAGTGGGCGTCATGGCCGGTCTCGACAAGTTGATCAAGAAGGCGACCGACTACGCCAAGAAGAACCCGGACAAGGTCAAGTCCATCGTGGACAAGGTGAAGAAGCAGGCGGACAAGCGCAAGGGTCACTGACCTCCACGCGCACCGGGCGCGCGGCCGCCTCCCCCGCCTGCCGCTACGGGAGCGGCCCGCCGCCCGAGGGTTGGGCGCCCTCGGGTGCGTCGTCCGGGGATTCGCCGCCCCGGGCTTCGCCGCCCGCCGGCTCGAAGGCATCCGCCGAATCCGCGCACTCCGGCCGGTGCAGGCGCTCCGCCAGCGCGTCGAATCCCGCCGCGAACGCGCTCGTGCTCGGCGCCGGACCGGGACCGCGCAGTCGCCCGGCGAGCGCGGAGCCCAACCCGGCCATCCGGGTCACCTCGTCCGCCATCGTCTCCACGTCGTCCGGCCACGGGTAGTTCGGCTGCGCGAGATACAGCGCGACCAGGCCGTGCAGCGCCGCGAGCATCTGCAGGGTCAGCCGGGTCGGGTCGCCGACCAGGACACCCGCGTCCAGGCACGGCTGGATCGCCTCGCCGACGTAGGCAAGACAGGCGTCCGCCGCGGTCCGTCCGGTCTGTGCGTCGGATTTCGGGCGCATCATCAACAGCCGGTACTGCACCGGGTGTTCGAGCCCGAAGCGAACGAACGCGGCACCGCGCCGACGCATCGACTGGTAGGGGTCCTCGACGCCGGCTCCCACCTCGCGCATCCGCCGCCCGAGGTCCTCCCACACCGCGAGGCAGACCGCCTCGACCAGGTCCTGCTTGCTCGCGAAATGCAGGTATACCGACGGCGTCGTGACGCCCACCCGCGCGGCCACCGCGCGCAGCGTCAGCGCGGACTCGTCGCCTGCCTCCTCCAGCAGCGCGGTCGCCGCGCGCAGGATCTCGTCGCGCAGCAGCGCACCGTCCCCGGGTCGGGCGCGGGTGCGGGATCGGCTGGTGGAAGGCACGCTCCCAGTTGACAGCCGCCGAGTTGACGTTGTCAACTTGACAACGTCAACTCAGGTGAGGGGTTCGGGATGAGCACTACGTCGTCGACTGCGGGACCGACCGGTCTGGAGCAGCTCCAGGCGCTGCGGGAGCATGGCATGCCCACGGGAATCGGTCCGTTCATCGGCATGGAGCCGGAGGAGGTCGAGGACGGCCGGATCGTGTTCAGCGCGTCCGCCCGCCCGGAGTTCGCCAACCCGATCGGCACCATGCACGGCGGCATCGCGGCCACCCTGCTCGATTCGGCGATGGCCTGCGCGGTGCACACCACGCTGCCGCCCGCCACCGGCTACACGTCGCTGGACATCTCGGTGCGCTACCTGCGCCCCGGCCCGCTGGACGGCAGCAAGCTGCGCGCCGAGGGCCGGGTGATCCACCGCGGGCGAACCATCCGCACCGCCGAGGCCGAACTCACCGACCACCAGGGCCGGTTGCTGGCCACCGCGACCACCACCTGCCTGATCATGCCGCTGGGCTGATCGCGACGTGGTCGCCCGGCGGACGCCGGGTCGGGTCCGCCGGCGGCGGCTCACGCTTCGGCGCCGCCGATCCGCTCGACCCCCGCCGGGAGCCGGTCCGGGACCAGGAACGCCCGCAGTTCGTCCCGGAAGGCGCGCGCCGCGTGGGTGAGCGCGGCGTCGCTGCGGTGCGCGAGCGCGATGGTGCGGGACAGGCCCGGCGGGGTGAGCGGCGTCGCGGTCAGCCCCGGCCGCCCGGCCAGCACCATGCTCGGCACGATGGCCGGCCCCAGACCCACTTCGACGAACCGCAGCACCGCGTCCATCTCGCCCCCCTCGATCGCGAACTCCGGTTCGAAACCCGCCTCGTGACACGCCGTCAGGGTCGCCTCGCGCAGGTCGTAGCCGTCCCGGAACATCACCAGGCGCACCCCGCGCAGCGCCGCGATCGGCACCGTCGCACCGGTCACCGGCGGCGTACCCGCGAGCACCAGGTCCTCGCGCAGCAGCGGCTCGGTGGTCAGCGCCGCGCCCACCCCCTGCGGCGGCACCACGATCAGCGCCAGATCCAGGTCACCGCGCAGCAACGAGCGCACCAGGTCGCGTGAGCCGTTCTCGTCGACCAGCAGCCGGATGCCCGCGTAGCGGTCCTGGAAGCTGCGCAGCACCTCGGCCAGCAGGCTCGCCGACAACGACGGCGTGGCGCCGATCCGCACCCGGCCCGAGCGCAGCCCGACCAGCTCGGCCACCTCCAGGTGTGCCACGTCCACGTCCGCCAGGATCCGCCGCGCGATCGGCAACAACCGCTCCCCCGCCGGCGTCGGCGCGATGTTGCCGCGCACGCGGGTGAACAGTTCGGCGCCCAACTCGTGCTCCAGGGCCCGGATCTGCTTGGACAACGACGGTTGGGCGACGTGCGTGCGCGCCGCCGCGCGGGTGAAGTGGCGGGTCTCGGCGACCGCGACGAAGTAGACGAGCTGCTGAAACTGCATGCCTCCAGCCTTGCATAGCCGTCGGCTATCGAAACCAGGCATTTCCGATCTTGGACGGCATGACCTCGGTCCACCTACCGTCGAACGCATGGCGACCCTGACCCGCGCTCCCGCCTCCGCCGGGCAGCGCAGGCAGGGAGCGTCGCACCGTTCGACCGTCGTGATGAAGATCGCGATGGCGCTCAGCGGTGCCGTGCTCCTTGCCTATCTGACCGCCCACATGTTGGGCAATCTGAAGATCTTCTTCGGCGAGTCGAGCTTCGACCACTACGCCCACTGGCTGCGCACCATCGGCGAACCGCTGGTACCGCACGAGGGCACGCTGTGGATCATTCGGGCGGCATTGACGGTGAGCGTGGTCGTGCACATGGCGATGGCGATCCTGCTCACCCGGCGCGCCCGCCGGGCCCGGCCGGTCAAGTACGTGCACCGCCCGCCGGTGCAGGGCTCGTACGCGGCCCGCACCATGCGCTGGGGCGGTGTGATCATCGCCCTGTTCGTGGTCTACCACCTGCTCGACCTCACCGTCGGGGTGGCCAACCCGGTCGGCGCCTCCGGCAAGCCGTACACGAACGTCACCGCCGACTTCGAGCACTGGTACATCACCGCGATCTACACGGTCGCGGTCGTCGCGGTCGGCTTCCACCTGCGGCACGGCGTGTGGAGCATGACCCGCACGCTCGGTCGGCAACGGCCGGGAAGCGAGCGGCTGATCGCGTCGATCGCGACCGGCTACGCCGTACTGATGACGGTCGGATTCCTGTCCGTGCCGTTCGCCGTGACCGTCGGAATCGTGGGGTGAACGTGATGGAACCGCACACGGAGTACACCGAACCCGCCGGGCGCACCGACTACGCGCGGTACACCGTCGGCGCGGAGATCGCCGACCACGCCGCCCCCGCCGGCGACCTGGCCGAGCGCTGGGAGCAGCGCCGGCTGGCCGCGCGGCTGGTCAACCCGGCGAATCGGCGCCGGCTCCCGGTGATCGTGGTCGGCACCGGCCTGGCGGGCGCCTCCGCCGCCGCCACGCTGGCCGAACTGGGCCACCCCGTCACCTCGTTCTGCTACCAGGACTCGCCGCGCCGGGCACACAGCATCGCCGCGCAGGGCGGCATCAACGCCGCCAAGAACTATCGCGGCGACGGCGACAGCGTGGCCCGGCTGTTCAAGGACACCATCAAGGGCGGCGACTTCCGCGCCCGCGAGTCCAACGTGCACCGACTGGCGGAGGTCAGCACCCGGATCATCGACCAGTGCGTCGCGCAGGGCGTGCCGTTCGCGCGCGACTACGGCGGCCTGTTGGACACCCGCTCGTTCGGCGGCGCCCAGGTCTCCCGGACCTTCTACGCACGCGGCCAGACCGGCCAGCAACTCCTGCTCGGCGCCTACCAGGCGATGTCGCGCCAGGTCGCGGCCGGCAACGTCACCGTGCACGCGCGCACCGAGATGCTCGACCTGGTGGTGGTGGACGGGCGGGCCCGCGGCGTGGTGGTGCGCGACCTGGTCACCGGCGAGGTGTCCACCCACCTGGCCGAGGCGGTCGTACTGGCCACCGGCGGCTACGGCAATGCCTACTTCCTGTCCACGAACGCGATGGGCTGCAACGCGAGCGCCATCTGGCGCGCGCATCGGCGCGGCGCGCTGTTCGCCAACCCGTGCTTCACCCAGATCCACCCGACCTGCATCCCGGTCTCCGGCGAGCATCAGTCCAAGCTCACCCTGATGAGCGAGTCGCTGCGCAACGACGGCCGGGTATGGGTGCCCACCGTCGGCGGCGACACCCGCGCGCCGGGCGACATCCCGGCCGCGGAGCGGGACTACTTCCTGGAGCGCATGTACCCGGCCTTCGGCAACCTCGTCCCGCGCGACATCGCCTCGCGCGCGGCCAAGCGGGTCTGCGACGAGGGGCGCGGGGTGGGGCCGGGCGGACTGGGCGTCTACCTCGACTTCGCGGACGCCATCGCCCGGCTGGGCGCACCGGCCGTCGAGGAGAAGTACGGCAACCTCTTCGCGATGTACGAGCGCATCACCGGCGAGGACCCGTACACCGTGCCGATGCGGATCTACCCGGCGGTGCACTACACGATGGGCGGCTTGTGGGTCGACTACGACCTCCAGTCCACCATCCCAGGCCTGTTCGTGATCGGCGAGGCGAACTTCTCCGACCACGGCGCGAACCGGCTGGGCGCCTCGGCGCTCATGCAGGGGCTGGCCGACGGCTACTTCGTGCTGCCGACCACGCTCACCCACTACCTCGCGGCGGGACCCTTCGCACCGGTGGACGCGGACGATCCGGAGCTGGTGGCCACGGAAGCCGGCGTCCAGGACCGGGTCAAGCGGCTGCTCGCGATCGACGGCGACCTGTCCGCCGACCACTTCCACCGGGAGCTGGGCCTGCTGATGTGGGAGAAGTGCGGCATGGAGCGCGATGCCGCCGGGCTGCGCGAGGCGCTGGCGCGGATCCCGGAGCTGCGCGCGCGGTTCTGGTCGCGACTGCGCGTACCGGGCACCGGTGCCGGGTTGAACCAGTCGCTGGAGAAGGCCGGCCGGGTCGCCGACTTCCTCGAACTCGCCGAGCTGATGTGCCTGGACGCACTGCACCGCGAGGAGTCCTGCGGCGGCCACTTCCGCGCCGAACACCAGAGCCCCGGCGGCGAGGCGGCCCGGGACGACGAGGCCTTCGCCTACGTCGCCGCTTGGGAGTACACGGACGGCCCGCCGATCCTGCATCGCGAGCGGCTCACCTTCGACAACGTCACTCTGGCCACAAGGAACTACGCGTGAAACTCACCCTGCGCATCTGGCGGCAGAAGGGCCCCGCGGATCGGGGCGGCATGGTCGCCTACGACGTGCCGGACGCGTCTGCGGACATGTCGTTCCTGGAGTTGCTCGACGTGCTCAACGAGCGGCTCACCGAGAGCGGCGAGGAGCCGGTGGCCTTCGACCACGACTGCCGCGAAGGCATCTGTGGCGCGTGCAGCCTGGTCATCGACGGGGTGCCGCACGGGCCGCAGAAGGCCACCACGACCTGCCAGTTGCACCTGCGGCACTTCCGCGACGGGCAGACCATCGACGTCGAGCCGTGGCGTGCGGCGGCGTTCCCGGTGGTCAAGGACCTGGTGGTGGACCGTTCGGGCCTGGACCGGATCATCGAGGCGGGCGGCTATGTGACCGCCCCCACCGGCTCGGCCCCCGAGGCGCACGCCACACCGATTCCCAAGGCCGACGCGGACGCCGCGTTCGAGGCCGCGACCTGCATCGGCTGCGGCGCGTGCGTGGCGGCCTGCCCGAACGGCTCGGCGATGTTGTTCACCGCCGCGAAGGCCACCCACCTGGGCCTGCTGCCGCAGGGCAGGGTGGAGCAGGACACCCGCGTCGAGGCGATGATCCACGCCCACGACGAGGCGGACTTCGGCGGCTGCACCAACACCGGCGAATGCACAGCGGTATGCCCCAAGGGCATCCCCCTGGGCGTCATCGGCCGCTTCAACGGCGACGTCCTGGGCGCACTCTGGCGAAACCGCTGACCACTCCACCCGCCAAGGCCAACAGCTGCGGTCGAGCACTCAAAGCCCAACCGCAACACATCCCAGCCAGACCGCCCCACGAGACCACCCAGCCCGGCCGACGCTCGGGCCCGGCCGGGCATGAGGCCACTCAGCCCGGCCGGCGTTTGAGGCCAAATAGCCCGGCCGGCGCATGAGGCCACTTAGCCCCGCCGGCGCTTGAGGCCACCCAGCCTCGCCGGCGCTTGAGGCGAACCAGCCCGGCCGGCGCTTGAGGCCAAGCAGCCCGGCCGGCGCTTGAGGCCAAATAGCCCGGCCGGCGCTTGAGGCCACCCAGCCCGGCCGGCGCATGAGGCCAAGCAGCCCGGCCGGCGCATGAGGCCAAGCAGCCCGGCCGGCGCTTGAGGCCAAATAGCCCGGCCGGCGCATGAGGCCACTCAGCCCCGCCGGCGCATGAGGCGAACCCAGCCCGGCCGGCGCATGAGGCCAAGCAGCCCGCCGGCGCATGAGGCCAACCAACCCGCCCCCCAACACCGCATGGCCCGAGTTCAGGTCGACGTGATGGGCGCCCCGCCGCGATCCCGCAGGGGGTAGTCCTGGGCCGCTTCGAGGTGGCGGACCGATTCGCGGTAGACCTCGGTCTCGTCGCCGGCCTCGATCAGCGCGATCAACCGCTCGTGGTCACGCAATCCCGCGCGTCGAACCCGCTCCCCCGTGTCGGCCAGTGCCTCCTGGGCCCACTCCCGTTCCTGCTGCGCCCACAACACCTCGACCGCGCCGAGCAGGATCTTCATCGTCTCGTTGCCGCACAACAGCACCAGCGCCTCGTGGAAGTCGCGGCCGGCCCGGATGTAGGCCGGCCCGTCCTCGACCGCGCGTTCCATCCGCGCGTGCACCTCGCGCAACCACGGCAGCACCTCGGTGGCCCGGTCCGGGCGCGCCGCGCACAATGCCGCGCAGACCGGCTCCAGGCGGCGCAGCGCCTGTGCGAGGTCGTCCAGGCGGACCTGGCGCGCGTGCATCACCATGCCGAACATGTGTGCCGCGTCCGCGGGTTGCGGGACGTGTACCACCGCACCGCCGGTATTGCCGCGTTTGACGGTGATCAGGCCCTCGGTCTCCAGGATCCGAAACGCCTGCCGCAGCGTGGTGCGACCGACCCCGAACTCGGCGATCAGGTCGTCCTGTTTGGGCAGCATGTCCCCGTCCCGCAGCGGACCGTCCAGGATCCGGCGGCGCAGCCGGCGGGCGAGTTCGTCCGCGATGCCGGCGTTGCGCAGGGATCGCTCGGTACCGGCGCGGACGGGCTGCGCCGCCGCGTTCACGCCGGTACCGCCGCGGCGAGTTCGGCGATCTCGGCGACCTGGTTCGCGGTCAGCTCGACGATCGCGGCGGCATTGGCCGTGGCCTGTTCGGGGCGGGTCGCGCCGACCAGGACGGAGGACACCTCGGGCTGCGCCGCCAGCCAGGACAGCGCGAGTTGGAGCAGGGTCAGGTCCCGGCTCTCGGCGTAGGCGGTGAGCCGCTCGACGATGGCGAAGTTGTCGTCGGTGGCCACGCCCTGGGCGAAGCGCGGGATGGCCGCGAACCGGCTGCCTTGGGGAAACTCCTCGCCGCGCCGGTACTTGCCGCTGAGCAGGCCGGACGCGAGCGGGAAGTACGGGATGACCCCGACGCCGAAGTGTCGCGCGGCGGGCACCATGTCCCGCTCGACGGTGCGCTCCAGCAGGCTCCACTCGACCTGCGCGGCGACGAAGCGGGTCGGGCCCGCGAGGTGCGCGGCGTCGGCGAGTTGCCAGGCGGCCAGGTTGGAGGTGCCCGCGTAGCGCACCTTGCCCGCCCGGACCAGGTCGTCGAGCGCGCTCAGCGTCTCCTCGATCGGGGTCTCCGGGTCGGCGTAGTGCTGGTAGTACAGGTCGATGTGGTCGGTGCCCAGGCGCCGGAGGCTGCCCTCGCAGCTGCGCACGATGTGCCGGCGCGAGGAGCCGCGGCCGTACGGCCCCTCGGCCGCCTTCGCGCCGAACTTGGTCGCCACGACCACGTCCTCGCGGCGACTGCCCAGGGCCTTGCCCAGCAGCACCTCGGATTGCCCGCCGCCGTACACGTCGGCGGTGTCGAACAGGGTCACTCCCGCGTCGAGCGCCGCGCCGACCACCTTGTCGGCGCCGTCCTGGTCCATCCGCATCCCGAAGTTGTTGCAGCCGAGGCCGATCGCGGAGACCTTCAGACCCGACTTGCCCACGGTGGTGTAGCGCACGCTCAGCTCCCGTCGTCTTGTTCGCCCATCATAGCCATGATAGCTATGACACATCGTCAGCTGACGTTACGTCAGCCATGTTGCGCTCGCGACATCACCACGAGGGTAGGCACTCATGCGCAAGATCCCGTACGCCGGCAGCGTGCACGACCAGAGCGAGATCGACGCGATGTTGACGGTGCTGAACGGGCCGCCCTCGGCGATGGGCATCGGGCGCAACGTGGCGGCCATGGAGACGCGCGTCGCGGAGTTGTTCGGCAAGCGCAACGGCCTGATGTGCAACTCGGGTTCCTCCGCGCTCTACCTCGCGATCGAATTGTTGCGGCTGTCCCCGGGGGACGAGATCATCACCTCCACGCTGACCTTCTCCACGGACATCGCGCCGATGGTCAAGGCCGGCCTGGTGCCGGTGCTCGCGGACGTCGAGCCGGACACCTACCAGATCGACCCGGCCCGGATCGAGGCCCTGATCGGCCCGCGCACCCGGGCCGTGCTGACCCCCAATCTCGCGGGCAACGCCCCCGACTGGGACGTGATCCGCACGATCGCGGACCGGCACGGCCTCAAGGTGATCGAGGACTCCTGCGACGCCCTCGGCGCCACCTTGCGCGGCACGCCGACGGGGACCCGCGCGGACATCTCGGTGACCAGTTTCGCGATGTCGCACATCATCACCTGCGCGGGCAACGGCGGCATGGTGCTCACCGACGACGAGGACCTGCGCGACCGGGGCCTGATGTTGCGGCGCTGGGGTCGGCGCAGCGAACTGCAGTTGTTCGGCTCCAAGCGCGGCAACCGCGACTTCTTCGAGGAGATCGACGGCGTGCTGTACGACAACCTGTTCATCTTCGACGAGATCGGCTGGAACTTCGAACCCTCCGAGCTGGGTGCCGCCTTCGGCCTGGCCCAACTCGCCAAGCTGCCCCGGTTCCTGGCCACCCGCCAGGCGCACTTCGCGGCGCATCACGCCTACTTCGACGCGCGCCCCGAGTTCACCGCGCCGCGGCAGACCGAGGGTCTGGAGACGGGTTGGCTCAACTTCCCCATCCTGTTGAACGAGGGGTTGTCCTTCACCCGCGGCGAGATGCAGGCGTGGCTGGAGGAGCGCGGGGTGTCCACCCGCACCGTGTGGTCGGGCAACATCCTGCGTCAGCCGGGCTTCAAGGACATCGCACATCGCGCCGACCCGGCCGGCTACCCGAATGCCGACCGGGTGATGGAGCACGCGCTGATCGTGCCGATGAACCACCGAATGGACGCCGAGGACGTGGCCTACATCCACGAGCAGGTGGACGCGTTCCTGGCGAGCCGCTGAGTTCGGGGCCCCGACCGGGAGAGCGCGGCGGGCCGGCCGGGGCCACCGAAGGCATGTCGAAGGGGCCGGGCGCATCGCGCCCGGCCCCTTCGACACGTCCCGTCGATCGGGTGGATCAGCCCTCCCGGCGGACGGCCTCGCCCTCGATCTCGACCTCGCTCTCGATCTTCTTCGAGACCGGCACGCCGCCGCTCTCCAGCGCCCGGTTCCAGGTGGGGATGGTGAGCCCTTCCCAGTCGCGGCGGGGTGCCGTGGCGGTCATGTGGCACTCTTCGGAGAATATCGTTGCCTTGCGGATATCGACCTCAGCAATAGCTTTCGCATAGATATTCCGCATGTCAACTACTCGCTATGATAGTGACATGCACACTCCCCCGAGAGCCGCATCCCCAGCCCCTTCGACGACCACCCCCTTCGACGATCCACGCATCACCGCCATGGGACTGCTCGTGGAGGTCTACACCGGCCTGATGGACCGGCTCAGTCCGCAGTTGGGCGAGCACGGCCTGTCCACGGTGGACTTCAACGTGCTGGTCCGGTTGTCCCGCTCGGCCGAGCAACGCCTGCGGATGAGCGACCTCGCCGCCCAGACGTCGTTGTCCACATCCGGCGTGACCCGGGTGGTGGATCGCCTGGAAAAGGAGGGACTGGTCGCCCGGGAGAACTGTCCCACCGACCGCCGGGCACTGTTCGCGGTGCTCACCCGCGACGGCGCGGATCGCATCGGCGGCGTCCTGCCCGGCCATGTCGAACTGCTGCAGACCTGGCTGATCGACCCGCTGACCGAGAGCCAGCTCGCCGGTCTGCTGGACGGACTGCGGGTGGTGCGCGACACCGCCAACCCGGGCGCCCGCGCGGGGATCACGTCCTGACACCGCGGCCGGCGACCCGCTCAGTACGCTCGAGCCCGTGGCCGCGGGGGTCACGGGAAGCGCGCACACGAGACCCCGAACAACCCACTCGCTGACGGAGGAAGCCGCCAGGAAAACCCCCGGGAGAACGGCCCGGTCCCAGCCGCTCGACGGCTGGGGCCGGGCCTGTTCGATCCCGGCGGGAAGCGCTCAGCCGTCGCCGCGCAACTCCCTGGCCGCCTCGGACAGGTCCTTGGCGGTGTCGATCGCACGCCAGTAGGCGCCCTGCGGAATCGGGAAACCGGCCAGCCGCTGGGCCCGGGCCAGCCCGGGGAACGTGGTGCGCTCGTGGTCGCCGACGTCCGGCAGCAGCGCGGTGAACTCGGGCGCGAACACGTACACGCCCGCGTTGATCAGGTACGGCGAGGGCGGCGCCTCGATGAAGTCCAGGACGTGGCCGTACTTGTCGGTCTCCACCACTCCCCACGGGATCCGGGGCCGGGCCAGCGCGAGCGTGGCCACCGCGGTGCGCTCGTGATGGAAGGCGGCCATCTCGGTGAGCGAGAACCGGGTCCAGATGTCGCCGTTGGTGGCGTACCACGGCTCGTCCGGGCGCGGCAGCGCGGCGGCGGCGAACTTCAACCCGCCGCCCCGGCCCAGCGGCTCGGTCTCCACGACGGTCTCCACGCGCACCGGCAGATCGGCGGTCTTGAGCCAGTCCTGGAGCACCTCGGCGAGGTGCCCGCAGGAGACCACGACGTCGCGCACGCCCTCGGCGGCCAGCCAGCGCAGCTGGTGTCCGATGATCGGGGTGCCGGTGCCGGGAATCTCCACCATCGGCTTGGGTCGATCGTCGGTATAGGGGCGCAGCCGGGAACCCTGCCCGCCGGCGAGGATCACGGCCTGCGTGACCGCGCGAGCCCCCGGGTGGGTGGTTGAGTGTGGTGCGGAAGTCATGGGCGCATTATCGCGCCCTCACATCCCCCTCGACTTGCAAGGGAGGTACCACTCGTTCGGGAACGCCTCGGGCCCTAGGTTCATCTCATGGACGACTGCACTTCGAACACCGGGGGGAACACCACAGTGCGCACCAGGACTGTCCGCACGGGCGTGGTCGCGGTACTCGTCGCGTTGACCGTGGGCGCCGGCGTCGCCGGCTGCGGAAACAACGACAGGTCGCCGCTGGACACCGTTCGCGCACTCGAAAGCGCCAAGCCGACGCCGACGAGCGCGCCGACCGGTCGACCGACGAACACCGCGACCAAGCCGCCGCGCCGCACCACCGCGCCGCCCACCGACGGCGCCTCGTCGTCCGCGAGCACATCGGCCACGGCCTCGCCGAGCGCCTCCTCGACCGGAACCTCGGCGCCGGCGACCGGGACGACCGGTCCCTACATCAACGACCCGTGCCGGTTCTTCACCGCGGCCGAGGTGGCCACGCTGCTCGGACTGCCGGTGGTCAAGGCGGAGGTGGATCAAAAGCTCAAGAGCGCGAGCAGCTCGTTCTGCGACTACCGGGACTCCCGAGGGTTGTCCATGATGACCGTGATGATGTCCTCCAGCGACGCCAAGTACAGCACCGCCGAACAGGCCGCGAAGGGCACCATCGACGGGGGCGACAATCCCACGGCCCTGCCCGGGGTGGGCGATGCGGCCTTCACCTACCGCGACTCGACCGCCAACGGCGTGGTCTGGGCAAAGCTCCTCGGCGACACCTACCTGGACGCGGACGTCTACGTCACCCGCAGCGACAAGGACGTGTCGGCCGACGTCCTGGCCGGCATCGCCCGGACGATGGTCGGCCGGCTGTGACCGCGCGCGTCGGACCCGCCGCCACCCTGGTGGGGGTGGTGGGTCTGGCGTGCCTGCTCGGCGGCTGCGAGGACTCGGACGAGCCGCCCCGGCACGCGGCCGTCTCCGCCCCCGCGCCCGGCGACAACGCGGGCGCACCCCCTCGGCCCACGCCCTCCCCGGTGGGCAACAGCATCTCGCCCGCCGACAGTTGCGACCTGCTTTCGCCCACCCGGGTCGAGGAGGTGCTCGCGATCGGCCCCGTGCACACCAGGCCCGCGGACGCCGGGCGCACCTGCGAATACGTCGATGCCGGGGGCCGGCGCGTACTGACCGTCACCGTCGGGCAGTTGCCGCAGGCGATGGTCGGCGGACCGCTGGACACCGCGCGCTCGACCGCCACCGGTCCCGGCCCGCACGAGGTGCTGCCCGGGATCTCGGACGCGGCTGTGGTCTACCGCGATCCCGCCCGCGGCGACGGCATCGCCTTCGCCCGGGCCCGCGGCGATCTGGTCACCTCCGTGGACATCACCATCCCGGTCGTCGATCGCGAGCGACTGGTCGCGCTGGCCCGCACCGCGGCCGCGGCACTGGACGCGCCGGGCTGAGCAGGCCGGTTCGGGGTAGGCACCGGCAACCTGGTGCCCGAGACGTCGTCCCCGACGCGTAGGGTCCGGGGTCAGGGCGGCGCCTGCCGCGGCCGGGAGGAGGGCTCACCCATGACGGACCGGGACCCGCACGCCGTCGTGCTGCTCACGAACCGCATCAGCTCACGGATCAGCACGAGCGGCGGACCGGCCCTACCCCTGCGCGACGCGTTGCGCGTGTACACCGAGCACGTCGACGCCGGCGTCGCGGCCCGCTACGCGACCGTGGTGACCGACCTCGCGGACGCCGACGTGGCCCTGCTGCGCCTGCCCGAGGACCACCACGGCGCCGAGTTGGATCGGATCGTGGACATCGCCGCGTCGGTGCCCACGGTCGCGGTGATCGACCTGTACCGACCGGCCGCGGTGGCCGATCTGGTCGGCTACTGCGCCGCGTTGCTGGGCACCCGGGGTGCGGACGACGAGGGTGTGCTCGATGTGGTGTTCGGCCGCTACGCGCCCGCCGGGCGGCTCGCCAGCGACCTGCCGGCGGACGCGGAGCCGCTCTTCGAAATCGGACACGGCCTGTCCTACTGATCCTTCACTATCGATAAATTGACGGCTCATCAGCGAGTTTTCCGGGTGATGTTCAACACGTCCACGGCACCCTTGGCGTCGCCGATGGTGGCGAAGTCGACCGCGACGAAGTTCACCTGTGCGCCGCGTTCGCGTTCGCACCGACGGGCCCGATCCAGCAGGAACGGCCGCGAGTTGACCTGTCCGGCGTCGAGTCGGCTGCCGCCGGTGGAGGTGACGAAGTTGTTCATCAGGAACAGCCGCTTGTCCACGTCGCCGCGATTGGGCGAACAGTTCATCTCGGCCGGGCTCGCGAAGGCGTACGGCGTCTCCATCCCGTACCTGTAGAAGTTGCGGTACCACGGGAGCGGTCCGTCGGCGCGTTCGGCGAAGACCACCAGACGACGGTTCTTCTCGACCATCGAGCCGAGCGTGGGCCACGGCTCGTTCGGATCGGCCGCCGGCGTGAACAGCAGTCGCTCCAGGCCCGCCTCGCGAAACGCCCATTCGGTCTGCTGCGCGGTGATCGCGTCCTGCACGATCATGGTGACCACCTCGTGCGGGTTGCGGTCCATCCACTGGCCCACCGCGCGCAGCGTCTCCACCATCGGCAGCGCACCGCCCCGGCACACCGAGTGGCACAACCACAGCCCGGGTCGGGCCGGCGCGACGTCGTTGACCACCCCGGCGACGATCTTGCGCGACTCGGGATCCAGGTCCGACTCGGCGAGCCGACCGGCCACCTCCTCCGGTGCCTCCCACGTGTACGAGTCCACCAGCAGGCCGCGCACGCCGGCGTCCAACTGGGTGACGATGTCCGCGTCCTGGAGCGGGCTGAGGAAACGGGCCGCGGTGGAGGACATCGAGTTGTGCGTGGCCAGGTAGGCGACCTGGTCGTAGCGCCGGTTGCACAGCTCGGTCATCCCGTTGCAGCGCTTGGCGTCGGAGCCGGATCCGGAGGTGGGCACCGGGACGAAGATGGTCAGTGCAATCGCGCCGGCCGCGACCACCGCGGCGCCGGAGGTGAGCACTCGCCGGGTGGTGTGCCGCACCGGCGCGGCCCGCCGGTGCTTGTGCTTGTCCCACAGCGCGACCGCGCCGAAGGTGACCCCGCCGAACACCAGCGGCACCGCCGCCGCGGCCAGCCAGACCCCGACGATGTCGCGCGCCGCGGCCTCCTGGAGGTCGCCGGTCAGCCGGACCACCGAGGGCGCCCAGCCCTCCCGGTGCTCCGAGACCACGTGCGGCAGCAGACCCCACGCGACCAGGCAGCCCACCCCGGCGAGCAGCCCGCCGCCCGCCAGGGCCAGCGCGGGCAGCCGCAGCCGGGCCGCGCCGCGCGCCGACCCGGTCCGCCACAACACCACCAGGCCCAGCAGCGCGGTCACGCTCGCCACGGTGAGCAGCCGGCCCAGGCCGAACACCGTCATCGCGCGCAGTTGTTCGAGCTGACCCAGCTTCAGTCTGGTGTCCCGGTCGGCCTGACTCGCCCGCAGATCCAGGGTCAGGTCCCAGGTGCCGCCGCCCGAGAGCCCGGTCAGGCCCAGCTGCGCCTGACGCACCTTCTCGCCGAAGATCACCGGGACGATCGCCACCAGCACCCCGCCGAGGTCGTCGGCGCGCAACGAGGCGACCACCTGGCCGCGGATCGGCTCCCGCGCCTCCACCGGCAGCCGGGCCAGGATCAGGTCGGCCACCTCGGGAGCCGCGGCCGGGTCCAGGTTCAGCGCCGGCAGCGCCTCGGGCGGACGGCCCTGCGCGAGCGCGTCCAGCGCCTTGGAGACCCCGTCCACCAGCGCCGGCGCGTTGTCCTCGGTCACCCGCGGCACGTCGCCGGTGAGGTCGCCGACGAACACGTCGGCGACCTTGCCCAGGTTGTTGATCACCGGCTTGAGGTCGACGGTCAGTCGCAGTTCGCGCTCGTCGCCGCGCAGGTAGCCGACGGTGTGCCCGACCTGCTCGCGCACCATCCCGCGCAGCGTGGACGGCGGCAGCACCAGGCGCAGGTTGGCGGTGACCTGGTTGGGCGGTATCGGCAGCCGGCCCAGCAGGTCGTTGGTGACCCCGGCCAGGCGCGGGTCGACCAGCACCTCGTCGTAGAGCCGGTCGTAGGCGTGCTCGCGTTCGAGCACACCGTCGTACCAGTCGCCGGAGAGCACGGTGGCCCGCGCGACCCCGAGTCCGGTGACCACGGTGATGGACAACACCACGAGAGCGGTCGTCAGGGCCCGCAGCACGCGGCGCCACCGTCGCCACGCCTCGTGGATCCTGAGTCGGCGGGACACCTTGCCCACCACGATCGGCCCGGTCATCCGAGCAGAATAGGAAACCATCACCAACCCGAACAAACACATGATCGGGACGTTCCCGACCGGCACGGGCGCTTGCCTGCCCTGGCGCCGTGACCGGAAACGTCCACCGGTAACCGCGCCAGTGTGCGCTTCTCAGCCGCGATGGGGGCGCAGCGTCCAGGTGACGGTCATCTCCGCGGTGATTGTGCCCGCTTCGTCCCGAATGGTGATCGCAACCACGAACTCCGGGCGCTTGCCCGCGTCGAGTTCGGCCACCACGTCGGCGGCGGGGCGGCCCAGGCGGGCCTCGGCCAGCACGGGGCCGTGCGCGACCTTGAGGTATCGGATCGCGGCGTCCACCGCGAGCGGCGTCGCGCGGGCGAGCTGATCGCCGAACGCCGCGATCACGATCGCCCCGGAGGCGGACTCGGCGAGGGTGAACATGGCACCGGCGTGCGGGCCGCCGATGTGGTTGTGGTGCGCGGGCTCGTCCGGCAGGCGCAGCACGGCGCGGTCGGCGGCGAGTTCCACGAACTCCAGGCCGAGCGTGCGCACGAAGGGCACCGAGGCGCGCAGGCCCTCGGCGACGGCATCGAAGTCGGTCGTCGATTCAGTCATGGGCGCGATGCTACCGGCAGGTAACTTCATCGGACGCGGCGGCTCGCGGGCATTTCCTTCACTTCGTGAATATGCTTGACTGAGTCACATGAAATACGTGCGCATCGAGCGTCCCGAACCCCGCGTCGCGATCGTCCGACTGGATCGACCGGACCGGCTCAACGCCCTCTCCGCGACCATGGTGAGCGACCTGAAGGCGGCCTTCGCCGGCCTGAACCGCGAACGCGGGCTGCGCGCGATCGTGCTGACCGGCGCGGGCCGCGGGTTCTGCTCCGGCGCCGACCTCTCCGGCGACCCGGACCATGCCCCCGACGCCGAGGGCCGCGGCCCGGTCGGGCACGTCTACCGCTCGCAGGAGCACCTGTCCGAACTGATCCTGGCCGTGCACGAATGCGAGAAGCCGGTGATCGCCGCCGTACACGGCGCCGCCGTCGGCGGCGGCCTTGCCCTGGCCCTGGCCTGCGACCTGCGGGTCGCGGACGAGAGCACCCGCTTCGGCTCCGTGTTCATCAAGGTCGGCCTCTCCTCCGCCGACGTGGGCACCAGCTACCTGCTGCCGCGCCTGGTCGGCCCCACCCGCGCAGCCGAACTGATGCTCACCGGGCGACACTTCGACGCCGCCGAAGCCGACGCCTACGGCCTGCTCAACGCACGCGTGCCGGCCGGCGAACACCTGGGCGCCGCGCTGGACCTGGCCCGGGGCATCGCCGCCAACAGCGAGTACGGCGTATGGATGACCAAGAAGGGCCTGTGGTCCGGCATCGGCGCGACCTCGCTGCGCCAACAACTCGAACTGGAGAACCGCACCCAGGTGCTCGGCACCTTCACCGGCAACATGACCGAGGCTGCCGCGGCCTTCCGCGAGCGCCGGACCCCGACCTGGCAGGACATGTAACCCGCGAACGACGCTCAGTCGCCCACCGCAGGCCCGGGTCTCGCCCAACGGAACGCCCGCCCGGCCGCGGCCGCGTGCTCCCCCGGATTCGCCGCGAGCCGGACCTCCTCGATCGCGTTCCCGTGCGCGTCCCGGCCCGGAACCCGGGTCAGGTAGCCCGCCGCCGCCAACTCGTCCAGGTAGGCCGCGATCGACGCGGCGCTCTCCCCCGGACGGCCGCCCAACACCTGCGGATCCGGACGGGCTCCGTCCGGCAACAACAGCAGATACACCGCGAGGCCCCGCGCGGGCACGCTCAGCCGGGAGTCCTTCAGGAGCGCGTCGTGGGACCCGAGCCCCGACCCGCCGTCCTCGCCCCAGATGCGCCTCATGACCCCAGTCTCGAACACGACCCGGCCCGACGGGGCAAACCGCACAACCCCTACACAAACGAGTGACCAATCGTTTGCCCGGACGCCCACAGTGCGGACACGGGCACACTCGGACACCGACGACCCGCTAGTTTGCCTCCGGGACTCCTCGAACAGGCAGTCCACCAGGCTGCGGAGTTCCCGGAACTGTGAGGCTTCGATGCGTACCACCCCCGCGCAACTCCTCGACCAGGCCTGGCGCGCCCTCGGCGGCGACCCCGCCGACCGCGCGCACATCACCCTCACCGGCCCCGACCACACGTTCTCCTCCGCGCTGCCGGTGACCGCGCTCGCCCAGGCCTCGATCGGCGCCGTCGTACTCGCCGCGCGCGAACTCGGCGCGGCCCGCGGCACGTCCTTCCCCGCACCGCCGGTCCTGGACAGCCGCGCCGCAGCCGTCGCCATCGGCAGCGACCGGCATCTGCGCCTGGCCGGCGAGCCGTTGGTGTCCATGCATACGCTCTCCCGCTTCCACCGCAGCGCCGACGGCTGGGTGCGCCTGCACGGCAACTACCCGCACCACCGCGCCGCGGCGTTCGCCGCACTCGGCGTGGACTCGGTGGACGCCGCGGTCGACGCACTGACCCGGCTCACCGGCACCGAAATCGAGGAACTACTCGCGGCCCACGGCGCGTTGGGCTTCGCCGTGCGCGAACCGGCCGCATGGACCGCACACCCGCAGGGCGCCTCGATCGCCGCCGCGCCGCTCCTGGAGCTGACCCGCACCGCCGCCGGCGAACCGTGGTCCCCCACAGCCGACCCCGCGCCCGCCGCCGGCGTCCGGATCCTGGACCTGACCCGGGTACTCGCCGGCCCCACCGGCACCCGAACCCTCGCCCATCTGGGCGCCGACGTACTCCGGGTGGACCCGCCGCACCTGCGGGAGAACCCCGGCGAGTACTGGGACAACGCGTTCGGCAAACGCTCCACCCTGCTCGACCTGCGCGACCGCACCGATCGGGCCCGTTTCGACGAACTGCTCGCCGGGGCCCATGTGTTGATCACCGGCTACCGCACCGACGCGATGGCCGCGCTCGGCCTGGACCAGGACACGCTCGCCGCCCGGCACCCGGGGTTGATCACCGCCGCATTCAACGCGTGGGGCCCCGGGCCGTGGGTGAACCGGCGCGGCTTCGACAGCCTGGTCCAGGGCGCCTGCGGCATCGCCCGGATCGAGGCGGGCGAGCGACCGGAGCCGGGGGCGCTGCCGACCCAGGCACTGGACCGGGCCACCGGATACCTGCTCGCGGCGGCCGTCCTGCGCGCCCTGACGCTGCGCCTGGCCGACCGCCGCGGCAGCAGGATCGACCTCGCGCTGGCCCGTACCGCCCACTGGTTGATCGGCGCCCACGCGCCCGGCGAGCCCGAGATCGCGCAACCGTACGACCCGGCCCCGTACCTGGCCACGACCGAGACGGCGGTGGGCTCGCTCACCCACGCACTGCCGCCGTTCGAACTGCCCGGCCTGCCCGCCGCATGGGCCCGTCCGCCCACCCCCTGGGGCTCCGACGAACCGGTGTGGCGCACCGCCTGAACCGCCGGGCCAGGACGTGTCGGCCACCTCCCACGAACCTGGTGACCCACCGTCAACTCCCGTACCGGTCAACGGACTTGATCGGACGAATGCGCAGGTCGCACGGGTCCCGATGTCAGTGCCGGATGGGATGCTTGACGCATGGGTTGAGCGCCACCGCGGCCGACCCGCCGCGGCTCGACGCAGAGGAGGATCCCTCGATGTCCACTGTCAACACCATGATCCGGCTGACCCCCGTGAAACCCGCGACCGTGCGCCGGGCCCTGACCCGGATCGACACCAAGACCGTGCGCACCCACCCCGACGGCGTGCGGCCCGGCGCGCCCGGCATCTCGGTGCGCACCCTGGCCACCCTCCAGCGCGGGCGACTGATCCGACTCGGCGCCGAAGTTCCGCTGCGTGGACGGAACATGGGCATCACCAGGGCCGGCCGACAGGCGCTGATCGCCCGCGGCGCGCACCGCAAGGGCGCCTGGGCGCGGCTGCTGCGCGAGGAACTGACCTGGACCACCGCGGGCGGCGAGGTGCTGGAGATCGCCGACATGCATCCCTACCACTGCGCGAACGCGGCCGCCTGGCTCCAGCGCAACGCGTCCGCGATCCGCGCCGACGCCGAACCCCGCCGGCGCGGCGACGCGGTCGCCTGGATCGACGAGACGCCGCTGATGCGCGCGCTGGTCGCGGCGGTCGAAGGCGCCCTGCCGTAAAGCGCGTCGGGACCGGCGTGCGCCCACCGATCCGGTGGACGCACGCCGGTCCCGCACCGTGCTCGGGTTCAGACCTTGCGGCCGACCGCGGTGTAGATCCACGACTGCGCCAGTCGCTCGGGCGACAGGTCCGCGCCCTCCTCCGGACGCCACAACGGCGCCTGGACCAGCCCGGGTTCGACCAATTCCACGCCGGTCAGGAAGGACGCGATCTCGGCGTGCGGACGCGGCAGCATGAACTCGGCGTCGGCGTTGATCTCCAGGACCTGCTCCGCGGCGATCGGCGGCAGGAAGTCCGACGTGGTGTGCGAGGCGATCAGCAGGCTGCCCGAAGGCACCGCGGCCAGCAACCGGTTCACCACACCCGCCGGGTCCTCGGCGGCCGAGACGTAGTGCAGGATCGCCACCAGCAACAACGCCACCGGACGCTCGAAGTCGATCACCTCGCGCACCTCGGGCGCGGCCAGGATCTTCTCCGGCTCGCGCACGTCACCCATGGTGAAGCTGGTCCGGCCGCGATCGGTGGCGGGCATCAACGCACGGGCGTGCGCGAGCACGATCGGGTCGTTGTCCACGTAGGCCACCCGGGCCGACGGAATGATCTCCTGGGCGACTTCGTGCGTGTTGCCGGGCGCCGGGATCCCGGTCCCGATGTCGAGGAACTGGTCGATGCCCTGCTCCGCCGCGTATCGCACCGCGCGTCCGAGGAAGGCCCGGTTGTCCAGCGCGGTGACCGAGGTCTGCGGGGCGACCGCGATGAACCGTTCCGCCAACTCGCGGTCGACCGGATAGTTGGTCTTGCCGCCGATGTGGTAGTCGTACACACGGGCGGGGTGGGGACGACTGACGTCGATCCCGGTGGGTGCCCAGTCCTGCTCGGACAACGTGTCATCCCCTCGAAGTCGGTACGGCGTCAGCCTACGACACGCCAAACAACCCGTTCCACAAGGGACTTGCCACGCTTTGCACCCCCGCCGGGAAATCCTCGGCGACCTCCGGGCGAACCCGGGTGATGAGTTTTGCCCGCCACAACGGTCATAACCGGGTACAGCGTCGTCACAGGAGGTCGTCGATGGTCGATCCGCCCGAAGAACCCACCCCGCCCACCGGCGCACTGATCGTGTACGCGCCCCTCGTGCGTGCGGACGTCCCGGGCCTGTGCGCCCGCCTGCTCGAACTGCTGCACGGCGATGCGGCCGACCCGTTCCCGTGCGACGTGCGCGCGCTCACCCACCCGGACCTGGCCGCGATCGAGGCGCTGGCCCGACTGCAACTCACCGCCCGCGGCCTCGACCGGCGGATCCGACTGCACGGCGCGAGCGGCGAGTTGCGCGACCTGCTGACCCTGACCGGCCTGGACGAAATCGTCCCGACCGGCCCGGGTCCGCTGCGCTCGGGTCCACTAGGCGTCGAGTGTCGCCGGGAGGCCGAACAGCGGGAACAGATGCGGGACGTCGAGGAACGCGTTGAGGCCGATGATCTGCCCCTGTGACATCTCGATCACCTGGAGCGCCCACGGCTCGAAGCTGCCGCCGGGACCGCTGGGGCGGTACTGCCCGAAGCCCGGCGTGCCGTTCGCCACGATCGGGACCAGCCGCGAGCCCCGGCAGCCGATGCCGGTGCCCAGGAACCACGCCCGAATGTCCTCGTGCCCGCGCAGCCACAGCTCGTACGGCGGCATCGACAGGGTCGCGTCCTCGCGCAGCAGGGCGGTGAGCGAGTCGAGGTCGTAGCGCTCGAACGCGTCCACGTAGCGGGCGAGCAGCGACTGCTGCTCCTCGTCCAGCGGGCGCACCGGGTCGGTCGCGGCGACCTCGTTCTCCGCGAGCGCGGCCCGGGCCCGCTGGAGCGCGCTGTTCACCGACGCCACCGTGCTGCCGAGCAGCTCGGCCACCTCGCTCGCCTTCCAGGCCAGCACCTCGCGCAGGATCAGCACGGCGCGCTGCCGGGGCGGCAGGTGCTGAAGCGCGGCGACGAAGGCGAGCCGCACACTCTCGCGCGCGACCGCCAACTCGGCCGGGTCGGCCACGCTCGGCACGACCCGGCCGTCCGGGATCGGCTCGATCCAGGTGGCCTCGGGCAGCGCGGGAGTCAGCGCCGAGGAGGCGGACACGGGCGAGGAGAGGTCCATCGGTCGGGCCCGGCGCTCGCGCCCGTTGAGACTGTCCAGACACACGTTGGTGGCGATCCGGTACAGCCAGGAGCGGACCGAGGAGCGGCCCTCGAATCGCTCGAAGCTCTTCCAGGCCCGCACCATGGTGTCCTGGACCGCGTCCTCCGCCTCGAAGACCGAGCCCAGCATCCGGTAGCAGTAGCCGGTGAGCTCCACCCGAAACGGCTCGAAGTGCACCTCCACGACATCGGCGCCGTCCGTTGCCACGAGATCACTCATCGGGTACTCCCACCGGTTTCGGCTGTGTCGACCACGCCCCAGAGTCTAGGCAGCCGCACCGACACACGCCTCGGCATCGGTCCGCCGCCGCGCTCGCACCGGGGCGTCAGTCCACCGGCACCGCGACCAATTCGTCCGCATAGCACCACGCCCAGTCCTCGCCGGGCTCGAACGAGCACACCAGCGGATGGCCCGCGGCGTGCCAGTGCGCGGTCGCGTGCCGGTTCGGCGAGCTGTCGCAACAGCCGATGTGACCGCACGTGAGGCACTCCCGCAGGTGCACCCACTGCGTACCGTCGCGCAGACAGTCCTCGCAGCCCTTCGTCGAGCCCGGAACCACCGTCTCGGGCAGCGTGTCCAGGTGCTCGCAGGGCCCGTCCGTGGGTCGCCCGGCACCGTCCTGGACCACCTGGTAACGAATCCCGGCCATCGTCGTACTCCTCACCACAGTGCCACGGGCACCCGCGATCCCGCGGGCCCGATCGATCTCCCCTTCCCTACCACGTGGGGCCGTACGCGTGCCCGATCGACCGCGCGACGGCGGCCGGCGGGCGGCGCCACGAGGCAGCGGCAACGATGGGCGAAGGACCGCGCTCCGGTCTTCCGCGCCGAGGCTACTTGTCAGTAGCCTCCAGATGCAGCGCCCCTATCCGGTACGGAGGCCGCAGTGGACACGACGCACGTTCGAGTGGCCGTGATCGGAGCGGGCTTCTCCGGCCTGGCCGCCGGCCATCGGCTTCGACACCACGCCGGCATCGAGGACTTCGTCATCCTCGAGCGCGCCCACGACGTCGGCGGCACCTGGCGGGACAACACGTATCCGGGCGCGGCCTGCGACGTGCCGTCCAACCTGTACTGCTTCTCCTACGCACCGAACCCGGCCTGGACGCACGCGTTCTCGCCGGGCGCGGAGATCCAGGCTTATCTGCGCCGCTGTGCGCGCGAGTTCGGCCTGTCGCCGCACCTGCGGCTGGGCCACGAGGTGACCGCCGCCCGGTGGGAGCACGAGCGTGCGCGCTGGCGACTGGCCACCGGCGCAGGCACCTACACGGCCGACGTGGTGATCGCCGGGGCCGGCCCGCTCACCGAGCCGGCGCTGCCCGCGCTGCCCGGTCTGGAGGACTTCGGCGGGCACGTGTTCCACTCCGCCCGCTGGGACCACGAGCACGACCTGACCGGCAGGCATGTCGCGGTGGTGGGCACCGGTGCCTCCTCGGTCCAGTTCGTTCCCCGGATCCAGCCGCGGGCGAGCCGGCTGGACGTGTACCAGCGCACCCCGCCGTGGATCATGCCGCGCCGCGACCGACCGCTGCCCGGCTGGCAGCGGCGGCTCTACCGGCGACTGCCGGTGGCGCAGCAGGTGGTGCGCCAGGGCCTGTACTGGCAGCGCGAGGCCACTCTCGGCGCATTCCTGGGGCCGAGCGACCTCGTCACCGCACTGGCCACGAAGCAGTGCCTGGCGCACCTGCGCAAGCAGGTCGCGGATCCGCAGCTGCGTGCCCGGCTGACCCCGGACTATCGGTTCGGCTGCAAGCGGGTGCTGCTGTCGAACGACTACTATCCGGCGCTGACCAGGCCCAACGTCGAGGTGGTGACGTCCGCGATCAGCGCGGTGCGCCCGGGCGGATTGCTCACCGCAGACGGGATCGAGCACAAGGCGGACACGATCGTCTTCGGCACCGGATTCGAGGCCACCAGGCCGCCGATCGCAGGCATGGTGACCGGGCGTGACGGACGCACGCTGAGCGAGGTGTGGCGCGACGGGATGGCGGCCCACCGGGGGGCGATGGTGGCCGGCTTCCCGAATCTGTTCCTGGTGATCGGTCCGGGCACCGGGCTGGGGCACTCGTCGATGACCGTGGTGATCGAGGCACAGGTGCGCTACGCGGTGGACGCCATCCGGCAGATGCACGATCAGGGCATCGCCGACGTCGAGGTGCTGCCCGAGGCGCAGGACGCCTACAACGCGTGGTTGGACGAGCGCATGGGCCGCACGGTGTGGACCACCGGCGGGTGCACGAGTTGGTACATGGACGAGCGCAACGGCCGGGTCACCGCGCTGTGGCCGGGTTCGCTGACCCGGTTTCGGCGGATGAGCCGACGGTTCTCGCCGGCGGGTCATCGGGCCCGGCGGTGGGACCGGGTCGCCTAGGCCAGTTATCCGATTGTCAGACTTATCTGATCGTCGAAATCTGATGAGATGCATGCGGTTCTGCGTGCGGGGCCAGCGGAACCGGCGGTTGCCGGGGTTCGGGCGGTACGGACAGGGAGTGCGTGTGATCCGGGAATTCACAGGTCGGGTGTGCGTCGTCACCGGCGCGGGATCGGGCATCGGGCGGGCCCTCGCGTACGAACTGGCCGCGCACGGAGCGCGGCTGGCGCTCGCCGACGTGGACGCGGTGGGGCTGGAGGAGACGAGGGCGCAGGCCGCGAGGCTGGGCGCGGCGCAGGTCCACTGCACGGTGCTCGACGTCGCCGACCGCGCGGCCGTACACGCCTGGGCGGACGCCACCGCCGACCGGTTCGGCGGGGTCGACCTGGTGGTCAACAACGCGGGCGTGGCCCTGACCGCGGACGTCGAGGAGATGTCCTGGGACGACTTCGAGTGGCTGATCGGGATCAACTTCTGGGGCGTCGCCTACGGCACCAAGGCATTCCTGCCGCACCTGCGCCGCTCGCCCCAGGGGCATCTGGTCAACATCTCGTCGGTGTTCGGATTGTTCGGCGTGCCCTCGCAGAGCGCGTATTGCGCGGCCAAGTACGCGGTGCGCGGCTTCACCGAGTCGGTGCGCCAGGAGATGCGGCTCTCCGGCTCCGGGGTCGGGGTGACCACCGTGCACCCCGGCGGGATCAAGACGAACATCGTGCGCAACTCGCGGGCCGCCGCCGGACACGACAAGGACGAGGTGGTGGCCCTGCACGACGCGGCGTCGCGCACCTCGGCGCAGCGCGCGGCCCGGATCATCCTGCGCGGTGTGCGCCGCGGCCGGGCCCGGGTGTTCGTCGGCGCGGACGCGACCGCGATCGACGTCGGCTCCCGCCTGCTCGGATCGATATTCGAACCGGTGGTGCGCGTGGTGTCCAGGCGAACGGGCCCCACCACCCTGGTGCCCGCCCGGCCCAACGTGCCCGCGCAGTCGCCCGCCGCGGTGCCGGTTTTGCCGGCGGACGAGTATTCAGACCCCGTTACCGGCGGGTAGAAATGAGGTGAGGGCGTGAGCGGGAGGCGAACATGACGGCGGACATCAGGGGCACCGAGGCACTCGTACGAGACGACGTCACGGTCCGCACCGGCGACGGCGCGGCACTGCGGGTGAACGTTTCGGGGCCGCCGGACGCGGCGGTCACCGTCGTCTTCGCGCACGGCTGGACCCTGCACGGCGACATCTGGCGGACCCAGGTGGAGGCGCTGGTGGCGGCGGGTGTGCGGACGGTCAGCTACGACCACCGCGGCCACGGGCGATCCACCGCCGGGCGGGCCGCGCCGTGGACGATCGACCTGTTGGGCGACGACCTCGCCGACGTGATCGACGCGGTCGCGCCGAGCGGCCCGGTGCTGCTGTGCGGACACTCCATGGGCGGCATGACGATCATGGCGTTGGCCGCGGCCCGGCCCGAGCTGTTCGGGTCCCGGGTGGCCGGGGTGGTCCTGGTCGGCACCTCGGCGGGCGATCTGGTGCCGACCGGACGCGGGCTGCCCGCGGCGGTGCGGCTCAGGTCGGCGGCGCAGATCCGGTTCTTCGCGTTCGGCCGGCGCCACCCGCGCCTGGTGACCCGGGGGCGCACCCTGCTGCCCGGCCCGAACCGGCCCGGTCACCTGCGGATCGTGCGGCGCAGCCTGTTCGGCCCGACGGCCGACCCGACGGTGGTGCACGCCTGCGCGCAGATGTTGTTCGCCACGCCGATGACGACGGTGTGCGGGTTCTTCCCCGCGCTGGCCGGGCACGACAAGGCCGGCGCGCTGACCGCGCTCGCGGACGTGCCGGTGCACATCGTGGTGGGCGCGCACGACCGGCTCACCCCGCTCGCGCACAGCCGGGCGCTGGCGGCCGAGCTGCCCGGGGCCACGCTGCACGTCGAGCCCGAGTGCGGGCACATGGTCTTCACCGAACGCCCGGACAGCGTGACCGAACCGCTGCGCACACTCTGCGCGAGGGTGGCCGCGTAGGGCGCGTACCGCCGCGAACGCCGGACGGGCCGGGGTCGGCCGCGGCCGGCGTTCGCGAACCGGCGCCGACCCGGCCCGGCGGTCGAGGACGGTCGCCGACCCGTCCGGCGCTCGATAACGACCGCCGTCGTGGGGACCGGCGGAGGACGACCGCCGTCCCGGGACCGGTGGGCATTCGACGACGGCCGCCCATCGGTCCCCGGGGCCGTCAGCGCGGTTCGATCCCCAGCAGCTCGGCGGTCCAGTCCGGATCCGCCGTGACCACGGCCAGCAGCCGGGTGGCCCGGGTCAGCGCCACGTAGAGCGTGCGCATGCCGTTCGGCGACTGTTCGACGATCCCGCGCGGGTCGACGATCACCGCCACGTCGAACTCCAGGCCCTTGGCGTCCAGCGCGTCCATCGGCTGCACCCGCGGATCCAGGCCCGCCAGCTCGGCCGCCAGCTCCTCGGTCGCCCCGACCGGGGTGACCACGCCGATGGTGCCCTCCACGGTCTCCAGCAGCTCGCGCACCAGCTTGCGCACCACCGGTCCGGTCCGCTCCCCCGCCGTGGCGTGCACGGTCGGCGGCTCGCCGCCGCTGCGCACCGCCCGGGCCGGCCGGGCCCCGGGCACCGCCCTCACCAGCACCCGCGCGGCGACGTCGGCCACCTCCACCGGGTTGCGGTAGTTGGTGGTCAACTCGAACTCGTACCGGCCCCGCTCGCGCAACGCCTCGGCCATCGCGGCCGCCGATGCGCTCGGGTCCTCCCACGCGCTCTGCGCGGGATCCTCGACGATGGTCCAGGTCGCGTGCATGCCGCGGCGGCCGAGCATGCGCCACTGCATCGGCGTCAGGTCCTGCGCTTCGTCGATGACGATGTGCGCGTACTCGACCGGCTCGTCCTCGTCCTCGTCCCGCGGCCTGCGGGCGCCGCGCCCGCCGGCCATCCGGTCCGCGTAGGTGGTCACCTCGGTGATCTCGTCCGGGACGTCCCGACCCACCGTCTCGCCGCTGAAGATGTCCCGACCGTCCACGACGTACGGGTTGTCCTCGTCCGGGTTGCCGTAGGCCACCGTGCGCTTGCGCGGGATCGGCCCGAGCAGGCCGGTCAGCTCGTCCATCAGCGCCACGTCGTGGAAGGAGACCTCGCCGGTGCGCGCGGTGCGCGCCCACGAGTTCGCCAGCACCGACACCTGCGCGGGCGTCAGGTCGCGTTCGTAGCGGCGCAACCGCTCCGGGTCGGCCAGCGCGGCGAGCACGTCCACGGGCCGCTGGAGCGGCCACCACGCGCGCAGGAAGGCGGCGAACTCGTCGCGCGCGGCCACGTCCTCGTGGAACGCGTCCTTCTCGCCGCGCCCGGCGCCGCGGGAGAGCAGTCGGCCCCACAGTTCGGTGAGCAGTTGGCGGGCCACCTGGAGCCGGGCGGTGTTGGGGCCGCCGCGGTTCTTGGCCAGCACCTCGCGACGGATCCGGCGCAGCGCCTTGTGGTCGAGCACGATCCGGGTGCCCCGGTGCGAGATCGCGAACTCGGTCGGCGCGCCGGCCGGCACGTCGGCCACCGCGCGGCGGAGCAGGTGGGTCATCGCGGCGGCACCCTTGAGCTTGGCCGCCGCCGCGTCGTCGTGGTACGCCGCCTCGACGCCCTCGACCATGTCGCCCAGCGAGCGCAGCACCGCGCCGCCCTCGCCGAGCGAGGGCAACACCCGTTCGATGTAGGCGGTGAAGCGCGGGTTGGGACCGACCACGAGGACGCCGCGGGAGCCGAAGCGGCGGCGGTGTTGGAACATCAGGTACGCCACGCGGTGCAGCGCGACGGCGGTCTTTCCGGTACCCGGGCCGCCGCGCACGATCACCGAGCGGTCGATCGGGGCCCGGATGGCCTCGTCCTGCTCGCGTTGGATGGTCGCCACGATGTCGTGCATCGAGCCGTCCCGGGTGCGCGAGAGCGCGGCCAGGAAGGCGCCGTCGCCGACGATGACCATGTCGCCGGCGGCGTCCGGGTCGAGCAGGTCGTCCTCGATGTCGACCACCGAGCGGCCCCGGCAGTGCAACACCCGGCGGCGGACCACGCCGCGCGGGTCGTCCGGGGTGGCCCGGTAGAAGGCCTCCGCGGCGGGCGCGCGCCAGTCGACGACGAGCACCTCGCTGTCCTCGTCGCGGATGCCGATCCGACCGATGTGGCGGACCTCGTCGTCGAGCTGGTCGAGGCGGCCGAAGACGAGGCCGTCGTCGGCGGCGTCGAGCGAGCGGGCCCACAGTTCGGCGCGGTAGACCATGACGTCCCGCTCGACCAGCGCCGCGCGCGTGCCGACCTGCGCCTGCCGGTAGCCCTGTTGGAGCAGCGCCTGGGCTTCGTCGCGCATGTGTTCCAGGCGCGTGTAGGAGCGATCGACATGGCCCTGTTCCGCGGCGAGCTCGCGTTCCTTGGCCTGGGGGTCGCCTGCCGGCGCGGGCATAGTGATGCTCCTTGTGACGTGACACAGGTCTGCGCCCACGATGGACGAGGCGCCGACGATCGTATGGCGTCGCCGGCGCTGTCCCCCGCGGGCCGATCCGCTCACGGGGGTTGCGGCTGGGGTCGGGGGTGCTCCCCCGAGGGACACAGTATTCGGGACCCGCCGCGGTCTTCGCGACGCCCGGGCCCGGCGGAGCCGATCGGGCGGGCCCGGCGGGCCGATCCCGGCCGGTGCGAGGCCGGCTCCGGGACGTCGGCGGCGGGCCGGTGCCCGGCCCGTGCTCGGACGCTGCGCGGGCCCGGCTCGGGTCCTGCTCAGCCCTGCCTGGCGCGCAGCCGGCGCACCGCGACGACGACCCCGATCAGGCCCAGGAGTCCGAGTATCCCCCACAGCCAGATGCTCACGTTCGACCCGCCGTCCCCGCCGGTGTTGCCGGGCGCGAGTGCCGCCTGGGCGGACCCGGCGGACGCCGCGGCCGGGGCCGTCACGGTGATCCCGAAGCGGGCCTTGGCCTCGTGCCGGGTCGGCGCGTTGTCCGAGACGGTGATCCCGAATCCGGTCTCGCCGGGGGCGGTGGGAGTGCCGGTGATCACACCGCTGTCCGGGTCCAGGGTCAGTCCCGGCGGTAGCGGGTCGTCGGCGACCCAGTGGTAGGGGGCGGTGCCGCCCTGGGCGGCGAGTTTGGCGGTGTAGGGCTGTCCGACGGTGGCGTGCGGCAGTATCGCGGCGGGCAGCACCAGTGCGGCCGAGGGCACCACGTCGACGGGTGCGGACGGGTCGGATTCGCCGATCGCGTTGAGCGCGGTGATCGCGTACGAGTAGGTGGTGCCGTTGTCCAGGCTCTGGTCGGCGTAGGTCAGGGTGTCCGCGCCCAGGGTGGCGAGCGGCGATGCCGACTTGGGTTCGCCGTTGGTCGAGCGCAGGATCCGGTAGCCGGTGATCGGGCTGTCGCCGGTGTCCGCCGGCGGCATCCAGGACAGCACCGCCTGGCCCTGTCCGGCGGTGGCGGCCAGGCCGCCGGGCGCGCCCGGCTTGCCGCTGCCAACTCCGGAGAGCGTGACCGTACGGCTGCCGCCGGGGATGTTGCCGGTCAGCGTGAGCGTGCCGGCGGCCGAGCCCCGCTTGGTCGGGGTGAACGTGATCGCGAAGGAGCACGCGGAGCCGCCGGGCACGTTGGTGTCCGGGCCGGACGCGCACGTGGTGCCGCCGGCGTCGATCGCGAACGGGCCGTCGACCTTCGCGGAGGCGATCATGAACGGCACGTCGGCCGTGACGGTGATCGGCAGGTTGCGGGTGGCCCTCTGGCCGACCGGGGACGTGCCGAAGTCGACGGCCGGGAGCAGATCGCCGACCTGGGCGGCGGGCACCGTGAAGGACAGCAGTGCGTGGCCGTCGCCGACCCCGCCGGTGGCCGAGGTCTGCGCGCCGGGGAAGACGATCGGGTCGGCGTACGCGCCGATGCCGCCGGCGGCGGGGGCGAACAACCAGGGCAGCGGGGCCGTCGCCGAGGACAGCGTGGTGCCGCTGTCGGTGACCCCGACCACCAGGGTCGCGCCGGACCGGACCGGACCGGACGCGGCGATCGCGGCCGAGCCGGCCACCGACGAGCCGGGAACGGTGCCGGCCGCCTTGCCGTACACGGTCACCGTCATCGCGGTGGCGCCGACCGGCACGGTCACCCGGTGGTCGCCGTTGCCGGTGACCGCCGTCTGCACCTGGGTCGTGCCGCCCGGGGCGGTCGGCGCGGCGGGTCGGGCCCGGACGGCCTCCGGCCGGCCGGCACCGGCGACCGCCGCCGGCGCGAGCGCGGCGAGGGCGCACATCGTCGCGAGCAGCCCCGCCCCCAGGGCTCCGGGGCGGATACGACGGCGGATGGCGCTGTGCATGGAGATGGACCCCCGGGTGGGCTGCGGCTGTCGATACCGGACGGCACCGGACGGCCCACCGCGGTCCCCGATTCACGGGGTCGGCGGATTCCGCGCGCACGGTTTTTCCGGCAGCTCCTCAGCGCGGATGCTAGCGCTCACAGGGAGCGACCGGGAGTGCCCCCGACGAGAAGATCACCCGATGGATTTCGCTGGTCCGGGCCGCCCGTACGGGCGGGACCCGGCAAAGCTGACCATCCGTCAGATATTGCCGGCACCGCCGGGGCCCGCACCGACGCCGATGTGCCGGCCGGCGCCGGTTCACCGGCCGGCGGCGGGTCGGGCCGGTGGACGGCCGGCGTCCCGATCCGTTCCCGCGGCGCGGACCAATCCGCGCCGTCGCGCGTGTCGGCGCCGAAGCGGGGGCCGAGCAGGGCGGTGCCCGCGATGAACAGGACCAGGGACCAGGCGACATACGCGTTCACGACACACTCCCGGCGGCACGATGGAATCGGCCTGCACAACGACCAGGCCAGTTCCCATTGTTCGCCCGACTGGCCTGCCCATAAAGAGCCAATCCCCGGGAGGTGGACTGTGTTCGACGACCCATGGGGATCGGATATGGCGATCCTCCGGCGCGAAGGGGTACCGAGGCGGCATCGTGGCCTCAAGCTCCCGCCGGGCCCGGGACGGTACCGGCGGGGCAGCCGGCGGCGTGCACCTCCCCCCAGTGCGCCGCCGAGGAAGGCGGGCCCGCGGGCATTCCCCCCGCTCGCGGGCCCGTCGCCCGCTCCCGACACCGATCCCCCGGCCGGCGGGCCCGGTTCAGCGCAGCGCGAGCACCACGTCCCGGATCCGCGCATCGTGCGCCGGATCGACCGGCAGCGGCACGGTGACCGCATCCACCAGACCGCCCCAGCGCGCCCGGATCAGCGCGGGCAACTCCTCGTACGGCGCCATCGGCACCAGCGTGTCCAGCACCTCGTCGGTGACGTGCCGAGCCAACTCGGACCAGTCGTCCCGGCGGATCATCTGCTGCAACCGGTCCTGGAGTTCGCCCCATCCGTACAGGTCGAGCGTGCCGCGATACGCGGGTGTCGAGTACAGGAACGCGAACAGCCGTCGCTGCCGCTCGCGTTCCGCGGCCAGCCCGGCCCGGGCCGGGCCGGCGATCAGTTGGGTGCCGGCGACCAGTTCGAACGCGCGCGGAACCGCCGCGCGGGCCCGGCCCTCGGCCACCGCGGGACGGGCGACGGTCTCCAGCCAGCGCGGGCCGGAGTTGGTGGGATGGGTGACCAGGCCGTCGGCGAGTTCGCCGGCGAGCGTGCACATCGCCCGGCCGACCCCGCCGAGCAGGATCCGCGGGGCGGCGGTGTCCGGATCCGGGCCGGGGTTGAAGTACGGCTGCATCCGGGTGAGTCGGTAATGCGGTCCCTCGTACCCGGGTGGTTCGCCGGTCCGGAACGCCTGGAAGGCGGCCCGCACCGCGCCCACGTAGTCGCGCATCCGGGCCACCGGCGGCGACCACGGCATTCCGTACCGGTCCTCGATGTTCTGCCGCACCTGGCTGCCCAGGCCGAGTTGGAAGCGCCCGCCGGAGAACCGGGCCAGGTCCCACGCGCCGTACGCGGTCAGCAGCGGCGAGCGCACGAACGCCGGCGCGACCGACGTGCGCACCACGATCCGCTCGGTGTGTTCGAGGGCGAGCAGCGCGACCGCGAACGCGTCGTGCACCGTCTCGGCCACGTGCAGCCCGTCGAACCCGGCCGCCTCGGCCCGGCGCGCGTGCGCCGCCACCTCGCGCAGCGGCAGCCGCGGATCCATCCCGGTGTAGACCCTCACCAGGGGAAGTCTTCGCCGACCAAGCCCTCGGACAGCGTCCACAACCGCGCGGCGTCCGCCTCGTCCAGGGCCCACGGCGCGTGCTCGGTGGTGATCGCGCAGTCCGCGAGGTAGACGCCGCCGACGTCCGCGAGTTCGCTCCCGACCGCCGCCCAGACCTGGGTCGCCGCACCGTTCGCGACCTGCTTGAGCGGCGGCATGTTCGCGGCGGTGACCTTCTTCTGCAGGTCGCGCCCGGCGTCGCGGGTCATATGCCGACCGAGGTTGGTCGCCACCATGCCCGGGTGCACCGCCAGGGACCGTACGCCGCGCCCGCGCAGCCGGCGATCGAGTTCGACGGTGAACAGGATGTTGGCGGTCTTGGACGCGCCGTACGCCTGCCAGGGGTGGTAGTCCTGCGGCGCGCTCTCGTAGTTGGGGTCGGCCCAGCGGATCCCGGACGCGACGTGCCCGGCGGAGCTGAGGTTGACCACCCGCGCGCCCGGACCGAGGGTGGGCACCAGCAGGTTGGTCCACAGGAAGTGGCCCAGGTGGTTGGTGCCGAATTGCAGCTCGAAGCCGTCCGCGGTGCGGGCGAACGGAGTCGCCATCACTCCCGCGTTGTTGAGGAGCACGTCCACCTTCGGAAAGCGCTCACGCAGTTCGGCGGCGCCGGCGCGGATCGAGGCGAGCGAGGTGAGGTCCAGGACGACGTACTCCACCGTCGCGGGCAGCTCCGCGACCGCCGCCCGGCCCTTGTCCGCGTCCCGCGCGGTCAGCACCACGTGCGCACCCGCCGCCGCCAGCGCCCGCGCGCTCTCCCGCCCCAGGCCGGAGGTGCCGCCGGTGATCACGATGGTGCGGCCGGTCGGGTCCAGGCCCGCCAGGACGTCGTCGGTGGTGGTGTCGGGTCCGAATGGCATGGCACACTCCGCCGGATAGATGCTTGACTGTGTCGAGCACTATGCGGCGCGGCCGGCGGGTTTGCAAGACCGCGGGTGCGCTCCGGACGCCGGGATGACGGGTCGTCAGGTCAGCCGGATCAGGCGCCGCTCGGTGGCCACGCTCACCGCGGCGGTCCGGGTGTCCACGCCGAGCTTCGCGTAGATGTGGCCCAGGTGGGTCTTCACCGTGGCCTGCGAGATGAACAGTTCCCGGGCGATCTCCGCGTTGCCGACGCCGCGCGCGAGCAGGTGCAGGATCTCCACCTCGCGTGCGGTGAGCGTGTTGTCCGGCTTGCGCATCCGCGTGAACAGGCGCGCGGCCACCTCGGGAGCCAGTACGGTCCGGCCCGCCGCAGCGTCGTGCACCGCGCGGAACAGGTCCTCGGGGCTGCCCGCCTTGAGCAGATAGCCGGCCGCCCCCGCCTCGATCGCACGGGAGACGTCCGCGTCCGTGTCGTACATCGTCAGCACCAGCACGTGCGGCGGCTCGGGCAGCGCGAGCAGGCGCCGGGTGGCCTCGACGCCGTCGATCCCGCCGACCAGTTGCAGATCCATCAGCACCACGTCGGGGCGCAGCGCGGCGGCCAGCCGAACAGCCTCCTCCCCGCTCGCCGCCTCGCCCACCACCTCGATGCCCGCCTCGCCGGCGAACAGCGCGAGCAGGCCGGCCCGGACCACGGCGTGGTCGTCGCACACGAGCAGGCGAATCGGGTTCACGGTGCGGCTCCCGGGGTCGGGCGGGGGGTGGGCTCGGCAGCGCCGTCCGCGGCCTGCGGCGCGGGGGCGGGGGACGGGTCGGCGCGGGATGGGTCGGCGCGGGATGGGTCGGCCGGCGGCGCGTCGGCCGCGTCGGGGACGGTGGCGGCCAGGGCCGTGCCCTCGCCGGGGGCGCTCTCGACGGTGAGTTCACCACCCAGCTCGGCCAACCGGCGGCGCAGCGACGGAAGGCCGTAGCCGCGCAGCTCGCCCACGCGGGTCAGGCCCGGGTCGAAGCCGACGCCGTCGTCGCGGATGTCCAGCGCCACCCGATCCGGCAGGTAGGTGAGACTCACGTGCACGGTCCGGGCCCGGGCGTGTTCGCGCACGTTGGCCAGCGCGCCCTGGGCGGTCCGGGTGAGTGCGGCCTGCACCGGCTCGGCCAGTGCGCGGATCCGGCCGTCCACGGCGAGGGTGACGTTCGGCCCGTCCTCGCTTCGGAACCGCTCGACGACCCGGGCCAGGCCGCCCGCGAGGCCGGGGTCGTCGGCGAGTTCGGCGGGTGCCAGGTCGCGGACGAACCGGCGGATCTCCTCGACGCCGAGCGCCGCCACCTGTTCCGCCCGATGCACGTGCGCGCGAGCGGCGGCGGGGTCGGTGTCCCAACTGCGGTCCGCGGCCTGGAGCAACATCCGCAGGCTGGAGGTGCCCTGCGCGATGGTGTCGTGGATCTCCCGGGACAACCGCTCCCGCTCGGCCAGCACGCCCGCTCGGCGCTCGCTGACCGCCAATTCGTCGACGGTCTCGCGCAGCCGTCGCTCGTCGCTGCGCATCCGGGTGAACACGGCGGTGGCAATCGCGGCCACGGCGGGCGGGCCGAGGAACAGGCTGGGGTCGATGGTGTCGGCGAGTCGGTACTGGGCGATCACCACGGCGCCGGTGAGCAGCACCACCGTGCCGATCGCCGCCCGGGTCGACAACACCCGCAGCCCGGTGTAGAGCAGCGGCACCGCGCACCACGCGAAGCTCGGCGCAACGGTGACCAGCGCCAGCCAGGTGGCGAGCACCGCGGTCAGCCAGGCCGCTCGGGCGGACGAGGGGTCCTCGGGCAGGGTCAGGCCGGCCAGGTAGAGCACGGCGAGCAGCAGCGCGAGCGCGAGTACCCACGGAGCCCGGCCGTCGGTGCCGTGCCGGACCGTGTATCGGCCGAGCGACGCGGCGAGCAGCAGCAGGAAACCCGCGTGGATCACCAGCCCGGCGTGCCGCACCGGCCATGGCTCTGTTCGCTGTCGTGGCACGACGTACCTGTTCCCTGTCCCGCTCGGCTCGATCACGCGCGACGCGCGCGGATCGACGATCCCCTCCACCGTGGACCGGCTCGCCCGGGTCCGGATCGGCCGATCGGTTGATCTTCGCACCGCCCGACCGGCGCGCCGGAACCGGCGACTCTGCCGATGGCGGGCGGGCGGATCGACGGGAGTGTGGAGGCATCGGGGCAATGCCCGGGAACGACGCAGGAACGTGAAAGAGGTACGGACGATGAGCAACTTTTCGACGCGTGGTCGGGTGCTGACCGGGGTCTTCTCGCTTGCGGCGGTCGGCGCGGTCACCGCCGGTGTCGCGGCGGCCCAGGTGCCCGGCACCGCCGAGGCCAAGCACGACGAGCGCCCGGCGGCGGCCGTGGTGTCGGTCAAGACGCTGGGCGTGGACGCCGCGAGCAAGGCGGCCCAGGCCGCCCTCGACGCCGCCGAGAAGGACGGCCAGAAGGTCACCGTGGTCGTGGTCGCCCGGGACGGCTCCACCCGCGTGGTGCTCAAGGGCGACGGCGCCGGCCCGCAGTCGGAGGAGTCGGCCCGGCGCAAGGCGTTCACCGCCGTGTCCTGGAACGCCCCGACCTCGGCGCTCGCCCAGCGGGTCACCGCGCCGGGCGCATCGCTCCGGGACATCCCCGGCACGCTGTTCCTGGCCGGCGCGGTGCCGGTCGCCGTGGACGGCGCCCCGATCGTGGGCATCGGGGTGGCCGGTGCTCCCGGCGGCGACTTGGACGAGAAGTACGCCGCCGAGGGTCTGAAGGCGATCGCCGGTCAGCTGAAGTAGCCGAGCGCCGAGCCCGCCCGCGCGCCCGACGGGACCGGGCGCCGGGCCTGCTCCCCGGCGTCGGGCGATTCCGGATCGAGGGGACGAGGCACCGCTCCTCGCCCCTCGACTCCGGGTCCGGGTCCGGGTCCGGGTCCGACCCTGTCGGTTCCGGGGCCGACACCGCCTCCGCCGTCGCCGGGACCCGCCGGGTAGTGAGTCGCCGGGACCCGCCGGGTAGGGGGCGGTCAGCCGAAGAACACCGCACCGTCGGTGTTGAAGACCGCGCTCTGGAAGGGCAGCAGCAGTTGGGCCGGCAGGAAGCTGTCCGGCATCAACGGTTCGCGGGGCGTCTGCGCGGCGCGCGCCGCGGGAATGTACAGCGAGGCCATCGAACCGAAGATGACCGCCGTGATGATCACGGCCGCCTTGCGAAATCCGTGCTTGACCATGGAATTGCCCTTCACCGGGGACGTCGGGGGAAACGAATCGGCGTCCCGCCGCACTCGGGAATTCCGGGCACGGCTCCGCCGCGCCGCCCGGGGATTTCATGGCGGCGCGGCAACTCTAAGGTTTTGTCGGCAAAGGAAAAGACGCCGTTCGCCCTCCCGGGTGACGTCATCGGTTGGCCCAGGGCCCAGGACACGCAATTTCACTCGGAAGGGTGAGGATTGTGCGCCTGCGCGCTCCGGCACGTGTCCAAGTCCCGTGCCGGGCGTTATCCGGGCCGCCCGATGCCGATTCGCTCGCGCAGTCGGTGAAAGGACATTGCGGCGTCCGGTTCCCGGTCGGGAAGTCGACATGGATCAAGCCGAACCGTTGCCGGTACAAACGCGGGGATTGTTTCCTGGGTCGGCTCGTCCCGGTGACGAGAAACGACCCGCAGCACTCCTCGCTCCTGCCGGCTCCCGCCGGCCGGGCGGTATTCGGTCGGCCGGCAGGAGCGAGGAGACCTACGCGGGACGGGTGTCTCGCGCCCTCCGTCGCACCCCGAGCACCGAGCGGTGGCAACCACTCGCCCGCCGGGACGTCATGGGCGAGGCAGCGAGCGCGAACCGGAACGTGAAGGCCTCGGCCACGTCGCTTCGTACGCCGCGCCGTCCGCGCTCGGGGGCCGACCAGGTTTGTCACGGCAGCGGCGCGCCCAGCCCGCCCTCGGCGATCACCGTCGGGTTGTAGTGGTTCACGCCCAGGCCGGTGAGCGAACCGCCGATCAGGTCGAGGTCGCCGGGCTCGGCGAAGGGCAGCGCCGTACCGTCCTGGCCGTACACGCTCGGGTCCGGGTAGCGGCCGAGCAGCAGCGGGTCGGTGAACAGCCGATTGTGCAGCACGTCGTAGGCGGCCGCGGCGGCCTGATCGGCGGCGCTCTCGCTCGCGGCGGTCACCGGGGTCGGGTTGTTGCACACCAGGATGTGTTCGGCGCCGGCCTCGCGCAGCACCCCGGCGGCCGGACCGTGGCCGAGCAGTTGGTGGTGCGCGGCGGGCAGCGCGTCCAGGAGCAGCGCACGACCCGGCGCGTGCACGCCGAGCGCATAGCGGCCTGCGGCAGGTCCCAGTGGAACAGCGTCGGGGTGGGCGTGATGCCGCGTTCGATCAGCGCGTCGACCAGACGGTCGTAGAAGTCCAGGCCCGCCGAATTCGGCTTGCCCCGATCGTGCGGCTGGATCCGGGCGATCGACCGGGCCGGGCCGGCGCGCCTGCGGGCGGGTCCGGTCGGCAGCGGATCGCGGCCCATGATGGCCCGCGCGGTGTGCACGGTCCAGGGTGTGATCGGGTCATCCGAACATCGTTTTCTCGGTTGACAATTAGAATGGTTGTCCATGACAACCGGACCCGCGCCCGGCCGCCCCGAACAGGGTTGGCTACGCCGCCTGATGGCCGCCTCGTGGCGGTATCGAAGCAGCGTGCTGATCGCGTTCGGCGCGTCCCTGGTGGGCATGGCGGTCACCGCGCTGGTCCCGCTGGTGCAGCGCAGGGTGGTCGACGACGCGGTCGCCGGCGAGCTCGGCGGGCTGCTGCCGCTGTCGGTGCTGCTGCTGGGCGCGGCCGTGGTGGTCTTCGGCTGTACGTACGCGCGGCGCTATGTCGGCGGCAAGTTGTCCCTGGACGTGCAGTACGACCTGCGTACCCGCATCTTCGGCGCGCTCTCCCGACTGGACGGCGCCCGGCAGGACGAATTGCAGACCGGGCAGATCGTCAGTCGGGGGATCTCCGACGTGACGATGGTCCAGGGCTTCCTGTCGATGATCCCGATGATGACCGGCAGCGTGCTGCTCTTCGTCATCTCGCTCGGCGTGATGTTCTGGCTGTCGCCGCTGCTCACGCTGGTGTCGCTGGCGGTGGGGCCGGGTTTGTTCGCGGTGGCCTACCTGTCCCGGAAGCGGCTGTTCCCGGCCACCTGGCAGGCCCAGCAGGATGCCGCCGCGCTGGCCGGTGTCGTGGAAAGCGCGGTGACCGGGGTCCGGGTGGTCAAGGGCTTCGGGCAGGAGGAACAGGAGCTGGACCGGCTGGAGGCGGCCGGCCGCAGGCTGTTCGCCTCCCGGCTGCGCTCGGTCCGGTTGAACAGCCGGTACACGCCGACGCTTTCAGCGATCCCCGCCATCGGCCAGGTCGGCGTGCTCGCGCTCGGCGGCTGGTTGGCCGTCCGCGGCGAGATCACCCTGGGCACGTTCCTGGCCTTCTCCACGTATCTGGGCCAGCTGGTCGGGCCGGTGCGGATGCTCTCCGGCCTGCTGACCTTCGGTCAGCAGGCGCGGGCCAGCGTCGAGCGCATCTTCGAGGTGATCGACTCCCAGCCGATCGTCACCGAGAAGCCGGACGCCGAGGTGTTGCCGGTGGTGGCCGCGTCGGTGGAGTTGGCCGACGTGCGATTCGGCTACGTCGCCTCGCGGCCGGTGCTCGACGGGTTGTCGCTGCGGGTGGAGCCGGGCGAGACCCTGGCCCTGGTGGGCACCTCCGGATCGGGCAAGTCCACCGTGTCGATGCTGCTGCCCCGGTTCTACGACGTGCAGTCCGGCGCGATCCTGGTGGACGGGCGCGACGTGCGGGATCTGACCTTCGACTCGTTGCGCTCGGCGATCGGGCTGGTGATGGAGGACAGCTTCCTGTTCTCGGACACCGTGCGGGCCAACATCGCGTACGGCCGGCCGGACGCGACCGAGGAACAGGTCCTCGCGGCGGCGCGGGCGGCCGAGGCCGACGCGTTCATCCGCGAACTGCCGGCCGGCTACGACACGGTGGTCGGCGAGCAGGGGTTGACCCTGTCCGGCGGGCAGCGGCAGCGGGTCGCGCTCGCCCGGGCGTTGCTCACCGATCCGCGGATCCTGCTGCTGGACGACGCGACCTCGGCGGTGGACCCCAAGGTCGAGGCGGAGATCCATGCCACGCTGCACCGGGTGATGGCCGGGCGGACCACGATCCTGGTCGCGCACCGGCGCTCGACGCTGCAACTGGCCGACCGGATCGCGGTCCTGGATCGGGGCCGGCTGGTGGACGTGGGCAGCCACGACGAACTGAGCGCACGCTGCCCGCTGTACCGGCTGCTGCTGTCCGGGCCGGGCGAGGACGCCGAGGGGGTGGACGCGCACGAGGCGGCCGCGGCTGCCGGGTCGGTCGCGGCTGCCGATCCGGTCGTGCCTGCCGAGTCACCGGCGGTTGCCGAGTCGGTCGCGGTTCCCGAGCCGGTCCCGGCTGCCGGGCCGGTCGCGCCGCTCGACGCGAGCGGGGTGACGCCCGCGCTGTGGGATCGCTCGACGCCGGCCGACCCGGCGCCGGCGGCCGCGGCCGGTGCACTCGCCGGGACCGGGACGGGCGGTGGCCCACGCGGTTGGGCGGCCATGCTTCAGGCCACGCCGGAGTTGCTGGCCCAGGTGGACAAGCTTCCACCCGCGACGGATCGGCCCGACGTGGACGAAGCGCAGGCGCGGCGTTCCGACTCGGCGTTCGATCTGCGCTCGTTGTTGCGGCCCTTCCGGTGGGCGCTGTTGCTCGCCTTCGTCCTGGTGATCCTGGACACCGGCGCGCAACTCGCGCTGCCGGCGCTGATCCGGGACGGGATCGACCGGGGCATCGACGACGGGGCGACCGGCGCGATCATGACGGTGTCGCTGATCGCCGTCGTGATCGTGGCGGCCGACTGGTTCGTCAACGTCGCCCAGGCGCTGATCGCGGGCCGCACCGGCGAGCGGTTGCTCTACACGCTGCGGGTGAAGACCTTCGCCCATCTGCAACGGCTGGGCCTGGACTACTACGAACGCGAGTTGTCCGGGCGGATCATGACCCGGATGACCACCGACGTGGACGCGTTGTCCACGTTCCTGCAGACCGGGCTGGTCAGCGCGGTGGTCAGCGTGCTGACCTTCTTCGGGATCATGGTCGCGCTGCTCGTGCTCGACTGGGAGCTCGGGCTGATCGTGATGAGCGTGCTGCCGATCCTGATCGCGGCGACCGTGGTGTTCCGGTCCAGGTCGTCCAAGGCCTACACGGAGGCGCGCGAGAAGGTCAGCGTGGTCAATGCCGATCTCCAGGAGAACGTCGCGGGGTTGCGGACGTCGCAGGCGTTCCGCCGCGAGGGCCGCAACTCGGAGCGGTTCGCCGAACGCAGCGACGACTACCGAGCTTCGCGGCTGCGGGCGCAGCGCTATATCGCGCTCTACTTCCCGTTCGGGCAGTTCCTGTCCAACGTCGCGGCCGGCATCGCGCTGATCGTCGGGGCGCATCGGGTCGGCGGCGGGACGTTGTCGGCGGGTGCGTTGATCGCCTACCTGCTCTACATCGACATGTTCTTCTCGCCGATCCAGCAGCTCTCCCAGGTCTTCGACGGCTACCAGCAGGCGGCGGTGGGGCTGCGCCGGATCCGCGATCTGCTGCGTACCCCCACCACGACGCCGCCCCCGGCCGTGCCGGTACCGGTGCCGGCGAGCGGGCTCAAGGGGGCGATCGCCTTCGAGAACGTGCGATTCGCGTACAACGCACCCGCGTTCGTGAACTTCGCGGACGAGGACGCCACCGCCGTCGCCACCGCCGCCCGGTCGGGCGAGGACGGGCCGGGCGAGGGCGAGTCTGCGGCGGGCCCGCCCGAGGTGTTGTCCGGCATCTCGCTGTACATCGAGCCCGGCGAGACGGTCGCGCTGGTGGGACAGACCGGGGCGGGCAAGTCCACGCTGGTCAAGCTGGTGGCCCGGTTCTACGACGTGACCGCCGGCGCGGTGCTGGTGGACGGCGTGGACGTGCGCGACTACGACCTCTCGGCCTACCGACACCGGCTCGGCATCGTCCCGCAGGAGGCCTATCTGGCTCAGGGCAGCGTGCGGGACGCGATCGCGTACGGCCGCCCGGACGCCACGGACGCCGAGGTCGAGGCGGCGGCCCGCGCGGTCGGCGCACATGCCGCGATCGCCGACCTGAACGGGGGCTACCTGCACGACGTCGGCGAGCGTGGACGCAACCTGTCGGCGGGCCAGCGCCAACTGATCGCGCTCGCCCGCGCCTACCTCGTCGACCCGGACATCCTCCTGCTCGACGAGGCCACCGCCGCATTGGACCTGGCCACCGAGGCCGCAGTCACCCGCGCCACCGAGGCACTCACCGGCCGCCGCACCACCCTGGTCGTCGCCCACCGCCTGACCACCGCCGCCCGCGCCGACCGCATCGCCGTCATCGACCAGGGCCGCCTGGTCGAGCTCGGCACCCACACCCAACTCCTCACCCAGGCAGGCCCCTACGCCTCCCTATGGGCAGCCTTCACCGGCACGAAAGAACACGCGGCCTAACCCCCCATCCCACCCGAAATCCTTCACCCGTCCGGCACTTGAGGAAAACGGCGGCACACCCCCGACAGCCCATCGAACCAAACCCCTCAGCCCGGCCGGCGTTCGAAGCCACCTCGGCCGAAGGCCGGGTCCGGCCAGTCCGACGCTCAAGGACCGCCGCAACCTCACCGCACACCACGGACGCAACCCCGAACACCGACCGGACCGAATCCTCCAGCCCGGCCGGCGTTTGAGGACAACAACAACGCGACCCCGAACGCCGACCGAACCAAACCCCTCAGCCCGGCCGGCGTTCGAGGCCCCCGGCCGAAGGCCGGGTCCGGCCCGTCCGACCCTCAAGGACCGCCGCGACCTCACCGCACACCACGGGCGCAACCCCGAACACCGACCGGACCGAATCCTCCAGCCCGGCCGGCGCTTGAGGACAACAACAACGCGACCCCGAACGCCGACCGAACCAACCCCTCAGCCCGGCCGGCGTTCGAGGGCATCCCTACTCGGTCGCAACCGAGCGCAGGACCGGCAATCGCGCAGCCCGCGCAGCGGGCCTCGCCCCGGCCGCCAGGCCACCGAGCGCGCCCACCCCCACCAGCACCGCCAGTTGCACCGTGGGCACCGTGAACGGCAGCGCCGCCCCCGTATCGGCGCCGCCGATCGCGCGGATCGCCACCCAGCCCAGGAACAGGCCCACCACGAGCCCGCTCGCCGCACCGATCACCGCGACCAGCGTCGACTCCCAGCGCAGCGCCGACCGCACCTGGGAGCGCGCCGCGCCGATCGCCCGCAACAGGCCCAGCTCACGGGTGCGTTCGTAGGCCGCCAGAGACAGCGTGTTGGCGATCCCGCCCAGCGCGATCACCAACGCGAGCGCCAGCAACACGTAGACCACCGCGACCAGCGTCTGCAACATCGCGGCCCGCGCCTGCACGAACCCTTCCCGGTCCCGTACCGGCGGCGCGCCGTAGTCCTTGGCCAACCGCTCGACCGCCGCCTCGACCGTGTCCGTCGAGGTGCCCGGCGCCAACCGCAGCACCGTCGCCGCGTCCAGGGCCGCGTCCGCATGCGGCTCCCATGCGGTGCGATCGATGAGGTAGTCGCCGACCACGGCGGTGCGGTCGTAGAGCCCGGTGACCGTGAACATCTGCCGCGCACCGTCCGGGAAGGTGACCTCGGCGGTCGAGCCGACCTGCCAGCCCCGGTCCTTCGCGGTGTCCGCGGACACCGCCATGCCGTTCGCGCCGAGCCCGGTCACCCGCCCCTGCTTCACGTCGAGGTCGAACAGCCGGTCCAGCCGGTCCGAATCCACCGCCAGCAGTTGCCGACCGTGCCCGTCCACGAGCGCACCCGCGTTGCGGATCCCGGTCGCCGCGATCACGCCGGGCAACTCGGAAGCCCTGCGGGTGAGTTCGGGACTGTGACCGCCACCGGCCCAGCCGCCGGGCGAGGATCCGCCGATCACCAACTGTCCCGCGATCACCTTTCGGGTCTGCTCACCGGCACCCTCCTTGAGCGAGGCCGCGAACACGGCGAACAGCGTGACGATGGCGATTCCGAGCAACATCGCGGTCGCCGCCCCGGCCGTCCGGCGCGGACTGCGCAGCAGGTTGCCGCGGGCCAACGCGCCCGGCGCACCACGCAGTCGCGGCAGCGGGGCGGTCAGCGGTCCGCCGGCCGCCCGGATGCCCGCCGGGGCGACCAGCAGCACACCCGCGAGCAGGGCCGGCGCGGCGATCGCCAGTCCCACGAGGCCGCCGCCGGCGATGCCCACCGCGAGGCCGGCCGCAAGCAGCACCAGGCCCGCGATCAGTCGCCGCCGCGGCAGTTCGGTGCGCTCCGCGCCCGCCCCGCGCAGCGCCGTCACCGGTGCCACGCGCGAGCCGCGCACGGCCGGCACCAGGGCTGCGAACGCGGTCACCAAAATGCCGACGGGCAGCACCGTGAACACGGTGGACGCCTTGAACGTCAGCCCCCGGGCGGGCAGTTCGAAACCGAGTACGGCGAACAGCTCCTCGAGTCCGGCGGCCAGGCCGAGCCCGGCCGCAAGGCCGAGTGCGGAGGCCAGCACGCCGATCACCAGGGCCTCGATCAGCGCCTGTCGCAGCGCCTGACCCCGGCTCGCCCCCAGCGCCCGCATCAGCGCGACCTCCCGGGTGCGCTGCGCGGCCACCACGGAGAACGTGTGGTTGATCGAGAAGGCCGCGACGACCAGCGCGATCGCGGCGAAGACGGTCAGGAAGATGCGGAAGACGCGCAGGAAGCTGTCCTCCACTGCGGACACCGCCTCGCCGGTGGCCACACTGCCGGGCACCGCCTCGACGTCGGCCGGCAGCGCCTGTCGGATCCGCGCGGCCAGGTCCTTCTGGTCGGTGCCGGGCACCGCCCGGACCGCGATCGTGCCCACCTTGCCGGGGTCGCGCAGCACGTGTCGGCGCGCGCCGTCGAGATCGAAGGCGGTGTAGGAGCCGCCGCCGAAGGCGTCCAGGTCACCGAAGGTGGCCACGCCCACGACGGTCACCGGCACCGGCCCGGGGGTGAGCACCGTGACCCGGTCGCCGGGCTTCAGGTGCCCCTGTTTGGCGGTACCCCGGTCGATCACCACCTCGTCGGGCGCCGTCGGCGCGCGGCCGGTGGCCAACCGGTACGGCGTCAGGGCCGGATCGGGTATCCAATTACCCGCCGTCCGTGGGCCGTTGCCGGTCAGCGCCTTGCCGTCCTTGCCGACCACCTGGCCGTAGCCCTGGATCACCGGTTCGGCGCCCGCGACCCCGGGCACCGCCCGGACCCGGTCCACCAGTGCGGCGTCGATCGCGCCGCGCTGGGTGCCGGGTCGGTCGGTCACCGAGGTGGCGTTGCGCACCACCACGTCGGTACCGGCGCCGCTGTCCCGGATCAGCCCGCCGATGGAGGAGTTCATCGTGTCGGCGAGCACGAGCGCGCCGGAGAGGAAGGCGGTGCCCAGCAGCACGGCGAGGGCCAGGCCCACGAGCCGGCGTTTGCGGGCCCACAGGTTGGCGAGCGAGAGTCGGATCAACATCGCGCGTCACTCCCCTCGGGCGCCGGCACCCGCGGCGACACGGTCGAATGCCTTCATCCGGTCCAGCACCCGGTCCGGCGTCGGCGCCTGCATGTGGTCGGCTATCCGGCCGTCGGCCAGGAACACCACGCTGTCCGCGTAGCCCGCGGCGACCGGGTCGTGGGTGACCATCAGCACGGTCTGTTCGAGTTCGTTCACGGCGTCGCGCAGCAGCGCGAGCACCTCGGCACCGGAGCGCGAGTCGAGGTTGCCGGTCGGCTCGTCGGCCATCACGATCTCCGGCCGGCCGACCAGGGCCCGGGCCACCGCGACGCGCTGCTGTTGCCCGCCGGAGAGCTCGCCGGGCCGGTGGTGCAGCCGCTGCTGCAACCCGACCGCGGCGACCACCCGATCCAGCCAGGCCGGGTCCGTCCTGCGGCCCGCAAGCGATGCGGGCAGCACGATGTTCTCCAGCGCGGTCATCGTGGGCAGCAGGTTGAACGCCTGGAAGACGAACCCGATCCGGTCCCGGCGCAGCCGGGTGAGCTGCCGGTCGGTGAGCGAGCCCAGCTCGGTGTCGCCGAGGAAGACCGCGCCGTCGGTGACGTCGTCGAGGCCGGCCAGGCAGTGCAACAGCGTGGACTTGCCGGATCCCGAGGGGCCCATCACGGCGGTGAACCTGCCGCGCGGGAAGCCGATGGTGACGTCGTCCAGGGCGCGGACGACGGTGTCCCCCTCGCCGTGCACCCGCGAGACGCGTTCGGCGCGGGCCGCGTGGTTGTTCGTGGGGTCGATGGTGGTGGTCATGACAATCCTTCTCGGGAGAGGGGACGGGGTGAACGAAGGGGTGCGGGTCGGCCCGCAGCGGCGGGCTCCCGCACGGCGCCGGCCGGGTCGGTGTCGCCGGCGGCACCGGCCGAGGCGCGTCGAGTGTGCGGCGGACCGTCGGTGTGTCGGCCGGACCGCGGGCGACCGCGGCCGCGGTGGCCCGAAGGCTTGAAGACGGACAGCGCCGTCGAGACGATCAGCGCGAGCAGTTGGAAGATCACCACGACCAGATGCCAGGTCTGCAACGCCGGCAGTGCATCGGCGTCGCCGCCGGAGGCGGAGGCGGCGATCATCCGGTGAGCGAACTGGCTGACCACCCCGGCGCCGGCCACGATCACCGCGATCAGCAGCACGATCTTGATCTTGATCCAGAGGTGCTGCCACAGCCCCCACGGCGTCCGCAGACACAGCAGCACGCCGGTGATCAGGGACAGCACGGCGAACGGGATGCCGCCGGCCAGCGCGAATATCCGCATCAGTTGATACGCACCGTGTCGCAGCGCGGGGTCGTCGGTCGAGCGGGCCACGACCGCGATCAGCAGCATGACCCACTCGACGCCCAGCAGGCCGACCGCGAACACGACGTGCCCGGAGTTGACCGCCCTGCGAACGGACCTCGAATAGCGCCGTTTGCCGGTCGTCGGGGACGCGTTCACGGTGACCTCCTGGGAAGCAATGGCGGACGGGGGCGGGGTCGGGGCGTGGGCCCGAGCCGCATCGGCAAGGTGTGGAATCGGCTTCGCTCCGGGGCCTTGCCGACGGGATCAACTCTTCCGATTCGCGGCCCGGCCGGCGTCCGGCCCGGGGATGCACCGGACCTGCTGCCCCGGCAGGCCCAAGGGGGCGTCGACCAGCACGTTCCTGCTCCCTGGGGAGCAGTCCGCAGGGGCCTGCCTGCTTCCCCGGGAGCATGCGACAAGCCCACGCGCAGCCGACGCGCGCGGCGCCCCACGCGCCCTACCGTTGATCACATGACGTGCCCCTCGAATCCCCCGCCCCGGCGTCCGGGCTCGCGGCCCCGACCACCGTGGTCGCGGGTTTCCCGCCCCGGTGCGCACTGGCTCGCGCACACCCTCCGCCCGGTCCCGCCCGTCGTGCGCGACATCGCGCTCGGGGTGCTGGTCTGCGTGGTGCAACTGGGCACGATGCTCTTCGCGGCGCACCGCCAACCGGACGCCGCCCGGGACCAGGACGTGTGGAGCGTGCTGCTGATCGTCGCCGGCCCGCTGGCGCTGATCGTGCGCCGCCGTCACCGCGCCGGCGTACTCCTGGTGGCGGTCGGCACGGCGCTGCTCTACACGATGCTCGACTATCCGCGCGGCCCGATCTTCTTCGCGATGATCATCGCGTTGTGGGGCGCCTTCGCCGCCGGCCTGCGCCTGTTGGCGTATGTGGTCCTGGTGCTGGGCTACCTCGGCTTCGTCTGGATCTCGCCGCTGGTGACCTCCGAGCCGACGCCCGACCTCGCGCCCGCGTTGGGCATCGCCGCGTGGTTGCTGGTGCTCGCGGGCATCGGCGAGGTGGTCCGGCTGCGCCGCGCGTTCAACGCCGCCGAGGCGCAACGCGCCCGGGTGCAGTCGCTCGGCCTGGCCGAGGCCGAGCGCCGCCGAGCGGGTGACGAACGGCTGCGGATCGCCCGCGAGTTGCACGACGTGCTCGCGCACCACATCTCGCTGATGAACGTGCAGGCGTCGGTGGGCCTGGAGTTGATGGATTCCTCGCCGGAGCAGGCCCGCGAGGCGCTGACCGCGGTCAAGTACGCGAGTCGGGAGGCGCTGCGCGAGTTGCGCTCGGTGCTGGACATCCTCAAGGGCGACTCGGTCGACCGTTCGGGTCCGGACGGCGCCCCGCGCGCGCCCACCGCCGGCCTGGATCGGCTCGACGACCTGGTCGCGCGCACCTCGGCGGGCGGGCTGACCGTGCGGGTCGAGCGCGCCGGCACCGCCCGCCCGCTGAGTTCGGCGGTGGACCTGGCGGCATACCGGATCGTGCAGGAGGCGCTGACCAACACCCTGCGGCACGCCGCGGCGAGCGAGGCCGTGGTCAAGGTGACCTACGGCGATACCGGTCTGGAGTTGTCGATCCGCGACAACGGCCGAGGCGCCGGGCCCGAGCCGAGGCCGGCCCCCGCCGACGCGCTGAGTTCCGGCGGCAACGGACTGCACGGCATGCGCCAACGGGCCGCCGCGCTCGGTGGCCGCTGTGTCGCGGGGCCGGTGCCCGGGCGCGGCTTTCACGTCCAGGCCCACCTGCCCTACGGTGATCGCGCCGACGGGCAGGATGGCAGCGGGCGTGCGCCGACCCGGTCGGCGGCGACCGCCGGCGGTCCGACGCGGCCCATCGAGGGGGATGCATGATCAGGTTGGTGCTGGCCGACGACCAGGCCCTGGTGCGCGCGGGCTTTCGGGCCCTGTTGTCCGCGCAGCCGGACATGGAGGTCGTGGGCGAGGCGGGCGAGGGCGGCGAGGCGATCCGGCTCACCCGCGAGTTGCGCCCCGACGTCGTGCTGATGGACATCCGGATGCCGGGCATGGACGGCTTGGAGGCCGCCCGGGTGATCGCGGCGGACCCGGCGTTGACCGATGTGCGGGTGGTCATCCTGACCACGTTCGACCTCGACGAGTACGTCTTCGAGGCGCTGCGCAACGGCGCGAGCGGCTTCCTGGTCAAGGACACCGAACCGGCCGAACTCCTGCGCGGGGTGCGGGTGGTCGCGGCGGGCGACGCGCTGTTGTCGCCGAATGTGACCCGCCGATTGATCGAGGAGTACGCGGCCGGCGCCTCGCGCCCCACCGCCCCGCCCTCCGCCGAACTGGCCCTGCTCACCGAACGCGAGCGGGAGATCGTCGGGTTGGTCGGCCGCGGGTTGTCCAACGACGAGATCGCCGAACACCTGGTGCTCAGTCCGCTCACCGCGAAGACCCACGTGAGCCGGGCGATGACCAAGCTGTCCGTGCGCGACCGGGCCCAACTGGTGGTCTTCGCCTACGAAACCGGCCTGGTCACACCGGGCCGCACATCCCCCTGAACAACCGCGCCCCAATCGGCCCCGAAAACCCCACCGAACCGCACCGAACCGCACCGGCCCGCATCGGGCCCGACCCGGCCGGGCCCGGCCGCGCCCAACCAGGCGGCTCCTCCCCGATCCACCGACACCCACCGACCCCGTCCCGACCCGGCCCGACGGCCCGGGCCCAGACACAATCCCGAACCCGAACCCGAACCCGAACGCACGAAAGCGCCGGACGGACCAGGATCGGTCCGTCCGGCGCTCGTACCGTGGCGACTTCGGCTATCGGCCGATTGCCGCGCGCCCTACTCCTTGGCGCCGACCGCCTCGATCGGAGTCGACCGCAACAACCGGCGGGCCACCGGGGCCACCGTCAGCGGCGCCAGGAGCAGCGCCGCCGCGCTGATCGCCAGGCAGAGCGGCAGCGGCACATACGGCACGGTGGTCCCGTAGGAGCCCTTGTTGACCGGGACCAGCGTGGCCAGCGCCACCGACAGGCCCAGGCCCAGGCCGATCACGCCCACCATGATCGCCTCGCGGCGGATCACCGCCCGAACCTGAGCGGTGGTGCTGCCGATCATCCGCATCAGGCCCAACTCCCGCGTGCGCGCCGCGGTGGTGACCGCCATCGTGTTGATCGCCGCGATCGTGGCGAAGCCCGCGAGGATGACCAGCATCACGTAGTTCAGCCACTTGTTGGTCTCGCGGTCCTTGTCCATCTGCGTGGCGTACCCGGCACGGTCCGCGACCGACGCGCCCGCGTGACGCCCGGTCAGCGTGCTCAGCGCCGCGTCGGTGGCCCGGGTGTCCGCACCCGCGGCGAACCTCACCAGCAGGCGGGTGTCCATCGCGGTCTGCACGTGCCCGGCGACCGCGGCCCGCGGCAGCGTCACGGCCGCGGTGCCCAGCCCGCGGTCGTACAGGGCCACCACGGTCGGCCTGATCTCCGTGCCGTCGCCGAGCCACATCGACACCTGCCCGCCGACCCTGCCGTGCAGCGCCGAGGCGATCATCCGGTCCAACGCGACCGCACCACCCGCCGGTTGCGGCGCACCGGGCCGCAGCGCATCGGTGCTGCCCTCGCGCACGTCCAGGTCCAGCGTGCTCGCCAGATCCTTCGTGGTGCCGCCGATGCCCTGCGCGCTCTGCTTCTCCAGGCCGCCGCTGCGGACGACCACGACAGAGGTGTTCAGCACCGAGGTCACCGACGCCACACCAGGGGTGCCCGCGACCTCGGCGGCGGTCTGCGCGGTGAATCCGGGCCCGGCCAGCACCCGGTCCGCGGTCACCGCGTCCTTGGACTGCACGCTCGCGTAGTGGTCCTCGGCAGCGAACATGAAGCTCAGCGTCGCGGCGAAGGCGACCGACAGCGCGATCGGGGTGATCGCCGAGGCGAGGCGCCGCGAGTTGGCCCGGGCGTTGTCGAACGCCAGTTGTCCGGTGGTGCCGAACAGGCTTCCCACCCAGCCGAGCAGCGTCACCAACACGTGCGCCAGGCTCGGGCCGAGCAGGCCGATCGCGACCATGAACAGCATGACCACGCCACCGGCCGCGGCGACCGCGTCCTCACCGGTCGCATTCAGCGCGATCCGGGTCACCGCGATCCCGCCGCCGAGTGCGCCCAGACCCAGCACCAGCCGGAACCAGCCGACGAAGGCCCGTTCGGTGGCGGCGTCGCCCAGTGCCTCGGTGGGCCGGATCTTCGCGCTGCGCCGGGCCGCGAGCAGGCCCGCGCCCAGTGCGGTGAGCGTGCCCGCGCCGACCGCGACGAGCATCGGGATCGGGCCGACCGACACCTCGACGCCGGGTGCGATGAGCCCGCGGTCGTCCATCGCGCCGAACCACCAGTGGGCCAGCAGCGTGCCGGGCAGCACCCCGAGAGCACCCGCGACCAGCGAGACCAGACCGGTCTCGGTCGCGATCATCCGGCGGATCTGCCACGGGGTGGCGCCCACCGCGCGCAACAGGGCGATGTCCCGACGGCGCTGGCCCACCGACAGCGCGGTCGCGCCGGCGACCACGAAGATCGCCACCGCGAGCACGATGCCGCCCAGGGTGCCGCCGATCGAGGTGAGCATTTCCTTGGTTTCGCCGAACTGGGCGAACTCGACCGCACCGCGGGCGTCCCCGGTGGACACCTTGGCGCCGGTGCCGGCCAGTGCGGTCCGCACGTCGTCGGCGACCTTGCCGGTGTCCGCGCCGGCCGCCGGGAGCACCCCGATCGCGGTGACCGTGCCGGGGTGTCCGGCCAGGCGCTGCGCCTCCGCGTCCGCCACGTACAGGTGTGCGCCGTGGCCCGGCACCACGCCGGTCACCCGCAGCGCGACCTCACCGCCCGGCGTGGCCACCCGCAGCGTGTCGCCGACCTTGGTCGCACCGGCGGCGGCCGTGGTCAGTACGGCCTGCCCCGCACCGGGCGCGGTGCCCTCGCGGGTGCCCGCCAGCGGCGCCGAGGACCACCCGTGGGCGTCCAGGACGACCCGGTCGGTCTGTGCCGGGAAGGTCAGGTCGGGAACGACCGTACGCACCCCCGGCACCGCGGCGATCCGGCCCGCGAGCCCGGCGTCGATCCGGGACCGCTCGGGCAGCGGCGCGGACTCGGTGTACGTGCCCTCGCCGTGGCCCAGTCGCTTGCTCACCTTGTCCGCGCCGCTGACCAGCACGGGCGTGTCGGCGTAGCGCTCGGGTGCGGAGTGTGCGCGCAGGCCGGTCTCCATGAACACGCCGCACATCGTGACCAGCATCGCGGCGAACAGCAGCGCCACGAACGAGCCGGCGAAGGACGCGGGCCGAAAGCGCACCGAGGTGCGCGCGAGACCGTTGGGTCGAAGAAGGGACATCAGGCGGCCTGTTCCTGTCGGGTGCCCACCTGCGAGAGGTCGACCATCCGGGCGGCGACCGCCTCGGGGGTGGGCCGGTACAGCTCACCCGCGAGGTTGCCCTCGGCCAGGAAGACCACCCGGTCCGCATAGGACGCGGCGACCGGGTCGTGGGTGACCATGACGATGGTGGCGCCGGTGTCGTCCACCGCGCGGCGCAGCAGGCCGAGCACCTCGGCGGCGGTGGTGGTGTCCAGCGCACCGGTGGGCTCGTCCGCGAACAACACGTCGGGCCGGGTGACCAGCGCGCGGGCGATCGCCACGCGCTGTTGCTGGCCGCCGGACAGTTGGGCGGGCCGCCGGTTCGCGTGCCGGTCCAGGCCGACCATCGCGAGCACGTCGGCGGCGCGCCGGCGGTCCGCGCGTACCCCCGCCAGGCGCAGCGGGAGCAGGACGTTCTTCTCCACGGTCAGCGAGGGCAGCAGGTTGAACGCCTGGAAGACGAAGCCGAGCCGGGTCCGGCGCAGCCGGGTGAGTTCGTTCTCCTTCATCGCGGTCAGGTCGTCGGTGCCCAGCAGCACCCGGCCGCCGTCCGGCCGGTCCAGGCCCGCGGCGCAGTGCAGGAACGTGCTCTTGCCGGATCCGGACGGACCCATCACCGCGGTGAACGTGCCCCTGGGGATGGCCAGGTCGATGCCGCGCAGCGCGTGTACCGCCGACGCGCCCTTGCCGTACGCCTTGGTCACCGCGTCCAGGCGCACCGCGCAGTCGACCGACGCGGGCGCCGCGTACCGCGGGGTGTACGCGGCATCCTTCTTCGCCTGCCGTGTACCGCGACCGCCTCGCCCGAACATGCTGCCTCCCGTGCCTCGTAACGCCTGTCGAAACCAACGGGTTCGACGCTACGGATGGGGGGGTGTGCGGCACGAGGGTGCGACCACGCGGATCGGGGGTGGGGTCAACCCCACCCCCGTCGGGGGGCAGGGACGTACGGCCGGGGCGACGCCCGGCCGCGGGCTCAGCCGACGGGGCGGGCGCCCGGCTTGGCCCGGCTGGGCACCACGAAGGTGACGCCGAGGGCGACGAGCGCGGCGACCGCGGCGCAGCCGAAGGTCAGGACGAAGCCGCGTTCGGCGGGCAGTCCACCCGGGCCGGGGTTGGCGGTGAGCAGCGTCGTGGAGATCGCGCTCGCGCAGGACATGCCCACGGTGCGGGCAATCGTGTTGATGCCGGTGGCGATGCCGGTCTGCTCGACCGGGACGGCGCCGACGATCAGGTTGGCCATCGCCGACATGGCGAGCCCGATGCCGATGCCGAAGACGAACATCGCGACCAGGATGTGCCAACCGCTGGTGTGCAGGAGCGCCAGGAAGGTGAAGCCCGCGGCCATCAGCACACAGCCGGCGACCATGGCCATCTTCGAGCCGAATCGTTTGTCGATCACGCCCGCCATCGGGCCGATCAGCAACATCGCGAACGCCTGCGGGAGCACGTACAGGCCGGACACGGTCACCGTGGTCCCGAAGCCGTAGCCGGTGCTCTCGGGCATCTGCAGAAAGCGCGGGACGAGCAGCATGCCCGCCATCATCGAGAAGCCGACGAGCAGGCCGCCGAGGTTGGTCGCCCACACTCCGCGCAGCCGCATCACCCGCATGTCCACGAGCGGTTCGTCCGTGCGCGACTCGGCGAACACCCACAGTCCGAGGAAGACGAAGCCGGCCACGAACAGGCCGACGGTGTTCGTCGAGCCCCAGCCCCAGGACTCGCCCTTGCTCAGCGCCAGCATCACGCCGACCAGGCCGAGCGACAACAGCGCACCGCCGAGCCAGTGGATCCTTGTCTTGACCCGGACCGGCGAGTCGGGGATCAGGAACCACGACGCGATCGCGGTGATCAGGCAGGTCACCATCGGGATCCAGAACAGCCAGTGGTAGGACAGGTGGTCCATGATCGGGCCGGTGACCACGATGCCTATGCCGCCGCCGATGCCCATGATCGCGGACATCAGGCCGATCGCACCGGCCCGGCGCTCCGGCGGGAACTCGTCGCGCACGATGCCGAAGGAGAGCGGGAAGACCGCGCCGCCGAAGCCCTGGATCACCCGGCCGATGATCATCAGTCCGACCGAGTCGGCGAGCGCACACACCAGCGAGCCGAATGCGAGCATGCCGATGGTGAACACGAACAGGCGCTTCTTGCCGTACATGTCGCCCAGGCGCCCGAGGATCGGCGTGGTCACCGAGGCGCACAGCAGGTAGCCGGTCATCAGCCACGAGGTGGCGTCGGCGGTCGCACCGATCTCGGTCTGGATCTGTGGGAGGGCCGGCGCCAGCATCGACTGGAGCAGCGAGTAGGTCAGCGCACCCATGATCAGGACGAGCAGGACGAATCCCGTCCGGCTCATGCCCGCGGACGAGGTCTTGCTTAGTGTTTCGGGTGCGACGGGCGGGACAGTGGCGGACGGCGCCTGCTGCGCGCTCTTCAAGGCTGGTTCCTTACATGTACGGGCCACCGACAGGAACACACGGCGCCCCGCGACAGGTTTTTGGTTGGGTGTATCAACCGACTTTATGCGCCGCCGGGACAACTCGATCACCGCCCGACGAGCCCTCGGGGTAAATTCCGCGTAAGAATTTGGTGCGCAAGTTCCGGAAATCCCCCCAATATCGGGCAAAACTCGACGTCGGATTCTGTGCCAAGATCGATCTGACGCATCGTCACTTCCTGGGAAGGCAACCCCCGTGGCGGATCGAGAGCCCGAACTGCGCATCACCCACATCTCCGAAACCCCGTGGCACGAGGTCAAGGCCCAGTCACACGGTGGCCGACGCACCTCGGTCTGGGAGAAGTTCCTGGAGTGGTCCCCCGAGCGCATGGTCATCTACGCCCGCTACGACGCGGGAGTCGTGGTCGAACGCCACGGCCACATGTCCGAGCACTACGTCTTCGTGCTCGCCGGCGAGGTCCTGATCGGCGACCGCCCGTGCCCCACCGGCACCCACATCACCCTGGAACAGGGCGCCGCCTTCGGCCCGCTGATCGCCGGGCCCGAGGGCGCCACCCTGTACGAGATCATGTGCGGCGACCCCCGCGCGGTCCCCGCCGACCGGGAGGGCTTCGACCGCCTGTGCGCCGAACGCGACATCACCCCCCTGCCCAACCCCCCGGTCCCGTGGCCCAGTTGGCTCGCCACCCGCACCGACGGCGATCCGGGCGACGCGGACCGGCCCTGACGAACGGTTCAAGGGGCCGGCCACGGTCCCCGGAGTACGAGCCGGGGGCCGTGGCCGGCGGGACCACGCATGAGCGCAGCCTCCTCCTGTTCACCGGAAATCAGGCCACCTGCGACAAGGTGGACCTGTATCCGGAGGCCGCGAGCCGCCTAGCCTCGGGGCATGGACCTGAAACTGGACCCGAATCCGAATCCGGAGCCGAGCGAGGCGCCTTCGTACTGGAGTGCGGAGCCCGGCTGGCTCAACACCGCAAGCAGCGGTCTGCCGCCCGACGCCGCCCTCGCGGCGCTGACCCGGGCCCAGGAGACGTGGCATCGCGGACGTACCGACATGGACGGCTTCCACGCGGCCGGCGAACGGGCCCGCGCGACCTTCGGGCGGATCGTCGGCGCGCCGGCCGAGGCGATCATGGCGGGCAACACCACCTCCGGACTGCTCGCACCGTTCGCCGCCGGGCTGCCGGCAGGCGGGCGACTCGTGGTGCCGGCGGTCGAGTTCACCTCGAATCTGTTCCCGTGGCTGGTCCAGGAGGCCCGCGGCGTCGAGGTGGTCACGGTGCCGGCCGCCGAACTGGTCGAGGCGATCGACGAGCGCACCACGGCCGTCGCGTTCAGCCTGGTCCAGTCCGCGGACGGGTCGATCGCGGCCGAAGCGGACATCGTCGCGGCGGCCCGCGCGTACGGCGCGAGCGTGTACGTGGACGGCACCCAGGCGTGCGGATGGCTGCCGGTGGACGCGACCCGGTACGACCTGTTCGTGGTCAGCGCCTACAAGTGGCTGATGGCCCCGCGCGGCGCGGCCTACGGCTACGTCTCGCCGGAACTGGCCGCCCGCACCCTCCCGCACGCCGCCAACTGGTACGCCGGCGCGCCCGACGTCGACCCCTACTACGGCCCGCCGCTGCGCCTGACCGACACCGCGCGCCGGTTCGACACCTCGCCGTCGTGGTTCTGCCAGGTGGGCGCCGATCCCGCGCTCGCACTGGTCGAGCGGATCGGCGTCGAGCACATCCACGCCCACGACGTCGCCCTGGCCAACCGCTTCCTGACCGCCCTGGGCCTGCCTCCCGGCGACAGCGCGATCGTCGCGATCGACCTCCCCGACGCCCGGGCCCGTCTGGAGGCCGCCGACATCCGCGTCTCGGCCCGCGCGGGCCGCACCCGGCTCGCCTTCCACCTGTACAACACCGAAGCCGAAGTCGACGCCGCCGTGGCCGCACTCACGTCCTGACCGGCACGGCCCCGGCCGCGCGCCGGCCCTACGCGGCCGGGGCGCCGGACGGGCCCACGCCACCTTCCGGCGCCCGGCCGCACATGCCTCAGAGGAGCACCGAAGCCAACGACCGCCAATCCGCCGTCGGCGCCTCGGTCATCGTCTCGCCGAGCACCTGGACGCAGACGTGGTCGGCACCGGCGGCGAAGTGCGCGTCCACGCCCGAGCGGATCGCCGATTCGTCGCCCGAGACCACCAGCCGGTCCACCAGGCGTTCGCTGCCGCCGTCCGCGAAGTCGTCCTCGGTCAGACCCAGACGCAGCAGATTGCGGCGATAGTTGGGCAGTCCGAGGTAGATCCGCAGGTGCTCGCGGGCACGCCGCAACACCGTCTCCCGGTCCGTCGCGACGACCACGGCCTGCTCCACCGCGAGCAGCCGATCCGGGCCCAGCGCCGCCCGCGCCTCGGCGGTGTGCTCGGGGGTGACCAGATAGGTGTGCGCGCCGTCGGCCCGCTCCCGGGCGAGATCCAGCATCCGCGGGCCGAGCGCCGCGAGCACGCGCGGCGGCCGCGGATCGTCGCCGCCGGCCGCGAAGTACAGCGCGGAGTCCATCGCGTCCAGGTACTCCCGCATCAGCGCGAGCGGCTTCTCGTACCGGCGCCCGCCCGGCCGCAGCCCCTCGACCAACCCGCCGTGGCTGATTCCCAGTCCGGTCAGGAAGCGTCCCGGGTATGCCTCGTGCACCGTGCGCGACGCCGCGTTGGCGGCCATCGCGTCCCGAGCCCACACATTGGCGATCCCCGTCGCCGCGGCGATGCGCGGGGCGGCGCCCAGTACCAGGAGCGCCTGGGTGAACGCCTCGCGGCCCACCGTCTCGCCCCACCACAGTGCGCCGTAGCCGAGTTCGTCCAGCTCGGCCACGGTCTCGCGCAGTCGCGGCACGGGCAGGAAGTCGAGCGCGGCGGTCCACAGCCCGATCCGGCCCACGTCCGGAAGAAGTCCCTTCCCGGGCGGCCGAGGCCCGGTCGATGTCGGTGCCGGTTCCGCCGCCGGTGTGGGTGTCGGTCCCGATGCCGGTGTCGGTGTGGTCATGGCGCGCTCCCGAGTCGTCCTGTAACGCCGTAACAGAGAGATTCTCCCGCACCATACCCGTCGACATGGGCCACCCTTGGTTCCGAGGGAACCATCGACGCGGAATCATGGTCTGGTCACACGAACCATGTGCCAACCGCACCCATGCCGTTGCCGGATCCGTCGGAGACCTCGTGCAGAGTCCGCTGTTCAACCACACGGTGAGCCAGTCCGCAGAGCGCTACAGCCTGCAGAACGCGCACATGCTCCGGGTACTGCTGGCCCCGGAGGTGGGCACCGAGGTACTCGCCCGCAAGGGCGCGATGGTGGCGTACCAGGGAAACGTGCAGTTCGAGGGGGCGTTCCAGAGCGCCGCGGAGATCCGCACCGGCGCGCTGACCGGCGACATGCTGGACCTGATGCGCTGCCACGGACACGGCACGGTCTACCTGGCCAACCAGGCGCAGAGCATCCACATCCTGAATCTGCACAACGAGTCGCTGATCGTCGAGGACGAGAACGTCCTGGCCCTGGACAACACGCTGAACTGGAGCGTCGTCCAGATCGACGCGGGCTATAACGTGGGCGGCATGGGCGCCTATTCGATGCAGATCGGCGGCACCGGAAAGATCGTGATCACCACGTCCGGCGCACCGCTGGTACTGCGCGCCGCCAACGATCGCGAGGTGTTCGCGGACGCCGACGCGGTGATCGCCTGGACCGCCGGCCTGCAGACCAGCCTCCAGGCGCAGACCACGTCGTCGCGGATCTGGCGGCGTCGCCGCCAGACCGGCGAGGGTTGGACGATGGCCTTCATCGGCGAGGGCTACGTGGTGGTCCAACCCAGCGAGATCCTGCCCCCGAACGTGACCGCGATGGACGGAAACCGCTTCGTCGGCATGGGTCGGGACGGGTTCCAGAACAATACGTGGGGCGGCCCCGGCGGCCCGCACGGCGCCCCGCCCCCGCCGCCGCCCGGTCCCGGCCCGTACGGCGGTCCCGGGCCCTACCCCCCGGGTCAACCGGGTCCGTACGGCCCGCCCGGCCCGCAGGGTCCCTACGGTCCGCCCGGGCCGTACGGACCCCCGCGCTGAGCCCGCCCCGAGCCCGCGGTCGGCCACCTCACCCACGGGCGGCCGACCCGGCCTACACCTCCCGCGGTCGAGGCGCCCGCGCCAACTGCCGGGACTGCGCGACCAGGCGGTCCGCCGAGTCCCACACCTCGCCGTCCTCCTCCAGGTAGCCGCCGGCCAGATTGCGCGTGGTCAGCGACACCCGCAGCCACCCGGGCACCGGCCGGGCCCGCACGTGCACGGTCAGCTCCACGGTCGGCACCCAGCCACGCAGGCCCAGGTCGAACGCGGTCGGCGGAAGCGCGTCGACGGCGAGCAGCAGCGCGATCGGATCGGGCTCGCGGCCGTCCGCAAGCCGCCACCAGGCGCGCATCTCGCCGCGTCCGGACGGCTTCCCGGCAAGCCAGCCGGCCGTCGCCGGGTCGAGCAGTTGCTCGGTGCGGTCCATGAACGTGGTGCGCCGAAACGGCGCCACGTCGGCAAAACTCGCGGCGCACTCCTCGGGCGAGGGCAGTCGCGGCGGCCGGGCGTCGGTCCGCACCTGCGGGTCCAACCCGGCCAGGTCGCCGTAGGAGGCGGTCACGTGCACCCGGGTCTCGTCGTCCTGCACGATCCGGGCGGTGCCGGTGCTGAGCGTGCGCCCCGCGCGCAGTATCTCCGTACGCACCTCGGCGGGTCCCGGGTGCGACGTGGTCAGGTAGTGCGCGGTGATCGTGAACGGGTCCGGGTGCGGTAGGGCGGCACCGAGCGCGCGGCCGGCGAGGGCGAGCAGGTACCCGCCGTTGAGGCCCATGCCGAACGCCCAGTCCGGGGAGAGTGTGGTGTCGTAGGTGCCCGGTGCGTCCGGACGCGGGACGCACGTGGTGTCCCGATCCAGTTCGTGGCGCGGCACGGCGGCCGGCCCGGTCTCGGCGGATGCCTGGTCGGTCATGGTGACGACTCCACGGATGCTCGACTGACGAACAATCAGCTTGGCACAGTCATGGATCCGGGCCGCCGCCGCATCCTCGCGACCGGCGGCCCGACGTCGGCCCGGCCCGCACTCACAGATACGAGCCGTCGTCCTCCCCGCCCGGGAGCCCGGGCGGCCCCACCTCGGCGTTGTTCCGCAACATCAGGGTCAATCGGATGCCGCCCCACAACCCTTCCAACCAGCCGATCAACTGGGCGTGCACTATCCGCAGTTCCGCCACGCTCGGTGCACCGCCGTCGGCGAAGGGGCGGGTGAGCCGCTCCAGCTCCTCGTACAGGTCGGGCGCGAGCGAGCGCCGCAGTTCGGGCAGCGAACGCTCGTAGACGGCGCGCACTCGGTCGCGGCCGGACTCGTCCAACGGCGCGTCGCGCAGCTCCTCCAGCAGGTGGCGAATCATCTCGGCGACCCTCATCACGCGGTCGGGTGCCGGGACCAATTCGCCCAGCGGACGCTGGTCGTCCCCGTCGTGGGTGGTGGTGACAACAATCGGATCAGCCATGCGCCGCGCCTACCCTGCGCCCGGGCCGGAAAACCGTGGGCGGGTTCAGCCCCGGACCCGCGAGGCGGGCGGAGCGGGCGGTCCGGGCGGTCCGGGATCGCATCCGCGCACCGGCCGAGCGTGCGGCTCGTCGGGCAGCGGATGGGCGCGCGCCTCGTCGTCCTCGATCGACGGTCCGGCCGCCGGGCGATCGCCCCCGGGCGCCGGCGCGACCGCCGTCTCCCCCGCGGGCACCGGCGCCCCGGCCGCCTGCATGTCGGCGCCGCGCTCCGCCCGGGCCCGTGCCTTGGCACCCCGAAGCACCACGATCACGCACGCGAGGAATGCCAGGTATGCGACCACCCCCACCGACAACCAGGTCCACACAGCCCTCTCCCCACGCCGTTCGATCACCAAGAGCCATCACCCGAAATCTACCCGTGAGCGGCCCTCGCCCAACGCGTCTCGTGCGTCCGCCTCGTGCGGGTTCCGTGGAGATCCTGCGCAGGGAGGCCGCCCGAAGGGGCCGACCGGTCGATCGAGGGCCGACGCATCGCACACCCCCGGCCGAAGGCACGCCATGACACATGCTTGCGAAAGAAGCACTCCCGATATATCGTTGAGCCATCGCGAACGATCGCGATACGCACACCGGTCGGACCGGAAGATCACCCGGGAGGCCGAACGCGCGAGATCGGCGGCTCGACGAGTCGCCACTTCACAAGGAGAAAACTCATGCACCGCAGCAAAGGACGCCCCCTGTGGGGCGCAGAGGGACAGAACCGCCCGGCCTTCGGACCGTGGGGCCCGCCCGGCCCCGGCCCGTGGGGACGCGGGCACGGCCACGGTGGCCGTGGCGGACCGGAGGGGCGCGGCCGAGGCCGTGGGCGCGGTCGCGCCCGCCGCGGCGACGTGCGCGCCTCGATCCTGGCCCTGCTCACCGAACGGCCGATGCACGGCTACGAGATGATCCAGGAGATCGGCGAACGCACCGGCGGCGTGTGGAAGCCCAGCCCCGGTTCGGTCTACCCGACCCTCCAGCTCCTGGAGGACGAGGGTGTGATCGAGGGCGTCGAGGGCAGCGGCCGCAAGCTGTTCACCCTCACCGACGCCGGCCGCGAGGAGGCCGCCGCGCTCCCCGAGGGCACCAAGCCCTGGGACGAGGCCAGTCGGGGCGTCGACTTCGAGGCGGTCCACGACCTGCGCTCGGCGATGCACGGCATCGGCGACGCACTGCGCCAGTTGATGATGAACGGCACCGAGGCGCAGCGGGCCAAGGCCCTGGAGGTCGTCACCGACACGCGCAAGCGGCTCTACCTGATCCTGGCGGAAGCCGACTGATGTGGGTCGCCCGGATCACCGATCACCGGCTGCGGCTCGGCCGGCCCGTGCCGCCGCCGCACCAGCCGGTTCCGCGCAGGGCGTCCCGGTAGTCGAACCCGACTGCCGGGGCGCCCTCTGCTCCGCCGTTCGAACCCGACCGTCGGATCTTTCCCGACCCCCGGATCGAGTCCCGATCGTCCTCAGCGGGTCGAATCCCGGCCGTCCACGACGGCACGGAGCAGGTCGAGTTCGGACACCGAGCCGGGTTCGCCGCCGGTCGCGACCAATCGGTTCGCCGCGCGCTGCAACTCGGCGTTGACCGGGGTCGGCACGCCGTGCAGCCGGCCGAGCCGGACGATCTCGCCGTTGAGGTAGTCGGTCTCGATGCCGCCGGTACGGCGGTACAGACTCTGCCAGGACGAGCCGCCGGGGCGCCGCTCGCCGCCCACCGGGCGCACCTGCACGAGCGGGCTCACCGGCGCGAACTCGGCGTGGATGCCGGCCGAGAAGAGCACCGTGCGGGCCTCGTCCATGGCCAATCGGTCCAGATTCCCGCCGCGCGCGCTCGGGCCGCACAGGGCCTCGACCGCGTTGCCCAGGTTGGTCACCAGCTTGCCGTACTTGTACGCGGTGATGTCCTCGAACACGTCGGAGCCGTAGCCGGCGCCCGACAGGACACGTGACACCTGGGCCGCGAACGCGTCCCGACCGCGCGGGTGGCGGCCGATGTCGAGCACTCCGGTCACCGGCGACGAGTAGGCGTGCACGATGCCCGGTTCGAGGAAGGCGGTCGGACACGCGACCAGGACGCCGTACACGTTCGCGAACAGGCGCAGCGCGGTGTCCTCGTTGGTCACGCCGTTCTGCGCACACAGGATCGGCACCCACGAAGGGGCGTGGCGGGCCAGCTCGCGCAGGGCGCCGGCGGTGTCCTGGGACTTCACGCACAGCACCACCGCATCGACGTCGGCCCAGTCCACGAGCGGGTCCAGCGTCGCGATGTCGGTCACCGCGTCGAGCCGCACGACGTCCTCGCCGTCGGGGAACCGGACCCGCAGCCCGTGCGCACGGATGGCGTCGACATGGGCGCGCCGACCCACCAGATGTACCCCGTGCCCCGACTGCGCGAGGCGAGCACCGAGGACGCTGCCGATTGCCCCGGCCCCCAGGACTACAAATCGCATGGCCGATCCCTCCCCGACGCGAGAGGCCATCCAAACACGTCCCGGCACCGCCGTGGGGCCCACGCGGCCGGCGGTTTCCGGCCGGCACCCGGCACGCGTGCGCGCGTGCCGGTGGGCCCGCGCGCCGCGTGGGTGCGCACGTGTGCCGAACGGCGCCGCGCGGGCCCGGGCCTCGTCGGGTCAGCGGCTCGTCGGGCCGACGCCTGTCCGGGGCGGCGCCTCGCTCAGGTCGACGCCCAGGCCGGTACGTACCCGCCGCCCCGGTGGCCCGGACCGGACCCGCCGGACGGCGCCGGTGCGCGTCGCGCCGCGGGGACGTGCCGGATCGAGGTGTGCGGCTCGCCGTCCACCACAGTGCGCCCGCCGCGCGGTTCGAAGCCGCGACGGGTGAACCAGTCGGCGCTGCGCGCGTACACGTCGGAGATCACCGGACGCGGGCCCGCCAGGACCAGGGCGTGCCGGACCAGGACGGTGGCGTGCCCCTGCCGCCGGTGCGACAACAACGTGCACACGCGGCCCATCCGCAACAGGCCGTCCCCCTCCTCGGTCAGTCGCAGAGTGGACACCGCCACGCCGTCCTGTTCCGCCCACAGGTGCGCGGTTCCGGGCTCGATGTCACGGCCGTCGGGATCGAGCCAGGGCTGTCGACGTGCGACCACGAATACCCGGCTGCGCAGCGTCAACAGCCGATACAGACTCGCGGCGTCGATTTCGCCCGCAGTTCCGTAGAAGTACGACACGTCCATATGCCGCAGGGTGGCACCGCGAACGCGCCCTCGGGTGATTTGGATCTGCCACGCGGGCAACGCGCGGATGAACTCTTGTCGTCCAACCGGCGGCGTCACGAACGGGTGCCGAGCCGGTCCCGGGCGGGTACCGGGTGATCCACGTGGCAAATATCCCACTGCGTGCCGGACCCCGGGCGTGGAAGACTCGCAGCGTCGCCCGCGCACACCGTGCACCCGAGGATCGCGCGGGCGATTGCCCTGCGAGGAGGAGATATCCAGGTGAGCGTCGAAGAGTTGTCGCAGTCACAACATCGTCCGTTGCCCGAGGTGCGCCAGTCGGGGAAACTCGCGGACGTCTGTTACGACATCCGCGGCCCGGTCCTCGACGAGGCGAAACGCCTGGAGGACGAGGGTCACCGGATCCTCAAGCTGAACATCGGCAACCCGGCGCCGTTCGGCTTCGAGGCACCCGACGAGATCCTGCACGACATGATCCGCAACCTGCCGGCCGCGCAGGGCTACTCGGACTCCAAGGGCGTGCTGTCCGCCCGCAGGGCGGTAGTGCAGCACTATCAGACGCGCGGCATCGAGGGCGTCGACGTCGACGACGTCTACCTGGGCAACGGCGTGTCCGAGCTGATCGTGATGGCTCTGCAGGCGCTGTTGAACAACGGCGACGAGGTGCTCGTGCCGATGCCGGACTACCCGCTGTGGACCGCCGCGGTGAGCCTGTCCGGCGGTACCCCGGTGCACTACCTGTGCGACGAGGGCGCGGAGTGGTATCCCGACCTCGACGACATCGCGGCCAAGATCACCGACCGCACCCGCGCGATCGTGGTGATCAATCCGAACAACCCGACCGGCTCGGTCTACCCGCAGCCGATCCTGGAAGGCATCGTCGAGCTCGCTCGCCGGCACGGGCTCCTCCTCCTCGCCGACGAGATCTACGACAAGATCCTCTACGACGACGCCGTGCACGTCCCGCTCGCCTCGCTCGCGCCGGACCTGCTGTGCCTGACCTTCAACGGGCTGTCCAAGGCATACCGGGTGGCCGGGTTCCGCTCCGGCTGGCTGCTGCTGTCGGGCCCCAAGCGGCACGCGGCCAACTACATCGAGGGCCTGAACATCCTGGCCAACATGCGCCTGTGTGCGAACGTGCCCTCGCAGCACGCGATCGCCACCGCGCTGGGCGGCTACCAGAGCATCAACGACCTGATCCTGCCCGGCGGCCGGCTGCACGCCCAGCGCGACGCCGCGTATCAGGCGCTGACCTCGATCCCGGGGGTGACCTGCGTCAAGCCCAAGGGTGCGCTGTACGCGTTCCCGCGGATCGACCCGGACGTGTGCAAGATCGTCGACGACGAGAAGTTCGTCTTCGACCTGCTCCAGAGCCAGCGGATCCTGGTCGTGCAGGGCACCGGATTCAACTGGCACCAGCCGGACCACTTCCGCGTCGTGACCCTCCCCCAGGTCGACGACCTGACCGACGCGATCACCCGGATCGGCGACTTCATCGGCTCCTACGGCCAGTGAGCCGGTAGCACCGCGCGGGCCCGGCGTCGGATCGGCGCCGGGCCCCGCCCGCTCAGCCCAGGAGCGGACGCACGACCAGCTTCTTCACCCGAGGCACGACCAGCTCGCCGAACGCGGCGGTCTGCTCCAGGTACTGCGCCCGCGACGTGGCCGGCAGCGTCAGCGTCACCCCGGTCACCCCGGCCTCGGCCTGCTCGGTCAGGTCCGCGACGATCGCCTCGTGGTCGATGCCGTCGCCGTCGAACATGCTCATCCCGCGCGGCATGAAGGTGACGTCGATCGGATCGGTACGGCCCACCGAGGCCGCGTACTCGCGGGCGTAGTCCAGCCGCGCCGCCAGGTCGGCGAGCGTCTCCAGGCCCGGGGTCTTGAGGTACTTGGACGCGCCCGCCGGGGCCGGCATCGGCAGCCAGCCGTCGCACAGGTCCACCACTCGCCGGATCGCCCGCTTGCTGTTGCCGCCCACCCAGATCGGGATCCGCGGCTGGGCCGGCCGCGGGCGCATGGTGTTGCCGCCCACGCTCTCCCCGGTCCACGCCGCGCGCATCGCCCGCAGCGCGTCGTCCAGCACGTCGTTGCGGTTCGCGTAGTCGGCGCCCAGCGCGGCGAACTCGGGCTCCAGGTAGCCCGCGCCCACGCCCAGGATCACCCGACCGCCGGACAACGCGTCCAGCGAGGAGATCATCTTCGCGGACAGATACGGATTGCGGTACGCCGGTACGAACAGGTTGGTGTGCAGCCGCAGCCCGGTGGTGGCCGCCGCCGCGAAGGACAGCGTGACCATCGGATCGAGCGTGTGGTGGCCGCCGTGGGCGAGCCACTGGTCGCCGGGGAACGGATGGTCGGTGGTGAAGACCGCGTCGAACCCGGCGGACTCGGCCGCGCGGGACATCTCCATCACGGCCTCGGCGCTGATCAGATCGGCGCCGGCCTCGACCAGGTGCGTGGGCAGTCCGAGCGAAAGGAACATGGCGGCAACGTAGCAGCGACCTGACGCATCGTCAGTAACCGCTGCCACAACGGTCATCCGCCGTAGGTGGTGGTCGGCGGCTTGGCCGGCCCGAGCGACACGCGCAGCCACTTGTCGTAGAGCTCCTGCCACCGGTTGTTGCTCTTCAACTGCTCCAGCACGCCGTTGAGGAAGCGCACGAAGTCGGTCTGCCCCTTGGGCACCGCGATGCCCTTGACCTCCTCCACGGCGGTCGGCCCGACCACCTCCAGCCGCGGGTCCTGCTCGCGCAGGCTCTCCAGGAGCGACGCGTTGGTGTACACCGCGGCCACCCGGCCCTCCTGGAGCGCGACCAGGCAGTCGGTGCGGTCCGCGACCGCGTACACCCGGGCCTTGGACTCGGCCACCCGGCGCTCGGGCGTGGTGTTCGAGGACACGCACACGTACTGTCCGGCCAGATCGGCCAGGCTCGCCACCTTCGTCTTCTTGGGCACCAGGAAGCGCAGCGCGTCCTCCAGGTACACGCCGGAGAACTCCACCTGCTGCATGCGCTCGCAGGTTATGGTCATCGCGTCCACGACCATGTCCACCTCGCCGTTGACCAGGACGTCGATCCGGCGACCGGGCGGGATGGTCTTGAACTGGATCCGGTCGGGGTCGCCGAAGATCGCCCGAGCCACCTCCCGGGACAGGTCGATGTCGAAGCCTTCGAGTTCCTCTCTTTCCAAACTGCGCGCGGCAAACATCCGGGTGTTCTGGTCGACGCCGACCACCAGTCGGCCCCGGTCCTGGATCGCCCGCATCGTCGAACCGGCCGGCATCGCGCCCGCCCGGGCCGGGGTGGTCGGGGTCAGGCTCCGGCTCGGGTCGCACGCCGGCGCCGGCGCCGGGGGCGCGAGCACCGGATCGGGCTTGCCGACCTCGACCGGGGTGAACCGGGCCGACGGCTCGGAGCGCGCGTCGGCGCCGCCCGACCCGCCCGTCCCGCACGCCGTCGTCAGGAGCACGAGTGTCAGGGCCGCCACTCGACGTGACGCTGCATCAAATCTTATGGGCCACACGGGATGCAGCATCGCAGGTGAGCGTTCGACAGGAACGAGGGCGTTCCCTCATCCCGACGCGCCGACCCGCCGACATCGTCCGGGGCCGCGGGCCGGATAGCGTGACCGCAGTGCGATCGCCCGCGACGCGCCCGTCGACGGAAGGACAACCACCCATGAGTCCCCAGACATTCGCCGAGCTCACCGGCCCTGCGGCAACGACGTTCGACGAGGTGCTGCGCCGCAACCCCGGCGAGCCCGAGTTCCACCAGGCGGTGCACGAGGTGTTGGAAAGCCTCGCCGCCGCGCTGATCAGGCGACCCGAACTCGCCGACGCGGCACTGCTGGAGCGGCTCGTGGAACCCGAACGCCAGGTGCTGTTCCGGGTGCCGTGGACCGACGACTCCGGTCGGGTCCGGGTCAACCGCGGCTTCCGGGTCGAGTTCAACGGCGCGCTCGGTCCGTACAAGGGCGGACTGCGCTTCCATCCCTCGGTCAACCTGAGCGTGGTCAAGTTCCTCGGCTTCGAACAAATCTTCAAGAACGCCCTGACCGGGCTGGGCATCGGCGGCGGGAAGGGCGGCTCGGACTTCGACCCGAAGGGCCGCTCGGACGCCGAGGTGATGCGCTTTTGTCAGTCGTTCATGACCGAGCTGTACCGGCACCTGGGCGAGCACACCGACGTGCCGGCGGGCGACATCGGCGTCGGCGGGCGGGAGATCGGCTACCTGTTCGGCCAGTACCGCCGGATCACCAACCGGTACGAGTCCGGCGTGCTCACCGGCAAGGGGCTGGGCTGGGGCGGTTCGCAGGTGCGCACCGAGGCCACCGGCTACGGCTGTGTGTACTTCCTGGCCGAGATGTTGCGGGTGCGCGGTGACGACCTGATGGATCGCCGGGCGGTGGTCTCCGGTTCGGGCAACGTGTCGATCTTCGCCATCGAGAAGGCCCGCGAACTCGGCGCCAAGGTCGTGGCGGCCTCCGACTCGGCCGGCTACATCGTCGACGACAAGGGCATCGACCTGGATCTGCTCAAGGAGATCAAGCTGGAGCGGCGCGGCCGGATCGCGGAGTACGCGGACCGGGTGCCGCACGCGCGTTTCGTGTCGGGCGGCTCGGTCTGGGAGGTCCCGTGCGATGTCGCGCTGCCCTGCGCGACGCAGAACGAGCTGTCCGGTGCCGCTGCCGCGCACCTGGTCAAGCACGGTCTGATGGCGGTCGCGGAGGGCGCCAACATGCCGTGCACCCCGGACGCGGTGCACGTCTTCCGCGCGGCGGGCGTGTCGTTCGCACCGGGCAAGGCGGCGAACGCGGGTGGCGTGGCCACCTCGGCCCTGGAGATGGCGCAGAACGCGGCCCGCACGTCGTGGAGCTTCGCCGACACCGACGCCCGACTCGGTGCGATCATGCGCGACATCCACGCCACGTGCCTGGAGACGGCCGCCGAGCACGGCCACGAGGGCGACTACGTGTTGGGCGCCAACGTCGCCGGCTTCCTGCGCGTCGCCGAGGCGATGACCGCCTTCGGCGTGGTGTGACCGGGTAGTCCCGTCCCGGTGCCGCGCGCGGCACCGGCGGTACGGCCGTGGGCCCCCCCCGGCCCGGGGGGGGCCGGGGGGGCGGCGCCCCCCACCCCCCCCCGCCTCTTGCGTGGGTGGGGGTGTGGGCGGGTCGAGTTTTCGGCGGGCCGCACG